>JBBQJI010000009.1:0-141245 GCA_038325765.1 Nannocystales bacterium | reverse complement strand
CCTCGCAATCACTCAGAACACCAGGGCGCTGACGTAGCCCCACTCGTTGTTGTTCCAGTTGGCCGGGGCGAACGCCGAGCCGCACATCCCGATCGTGTACGTGCCCGCGGCGAGGCCCGAGAACACGTAGTTGATGCCGACCGGCTGCCGCTGGCTCTGCGCCGCGGTGAGCCCGAACATGCCGCCGCCTTGGGTGACGAGCGGCGAGCCGCCGATGGTGCTCTGATAGCACGCGTACACGTTGAGCCCCGACGCACCGCCGACTACGTTCGAGCCGAGCGCCTTGGTGATCACCAGGTGCGAACGCTGACCGGCGCCGAGGGTGACGTTGACCGTGGGACCGATGAACGCAGTAGCCGCCGCCGGTGCGTTGCCAAGACCCGAGGTCGCCACGAACGAGAGCACCCCACTAGGACCGCTGGGACCCGCGGGACCGACGGCGCCGGCAGGACCCGCAGCGCCCGTCGGACCGGTCGCGCCCGTGGGGCCCGTGGGGCCTGCGGGACCGGTCGCGCCCTGCGGCCCTCCCGGACCCGCGGGGCCGGCCACGCCCTGGGGACCCGCGGGACCGGCTGGGCCCGCAGCGCCCGCAGGACCGGCAGCACCCGCAGGCCCGGCAGGCCCGGCAGGCCCGGCAGGCCCGACCAGACCGCTCGGATCGCCGACCCACTGGCCGTCGGAATCGATCACCACGCCGACACCCGGGATGCTCACCGACGCCGGGTTGATGTCGCCGTTGGCATCGTTGGCGACCATCGCATACGGCACGCTGCCCACGCGACCGCGCGGTGTCATCTCGGTGTCGCCGTCGATGGCGACCCCGAGGAAGCGCGCACTGCCATCGAAGACGACCGACGCGTCGAGGGCCGCCGTGGCGCCGAGCTCTGCCGAGAAATAGCCGTCGTCGAAATCGATCGTCAGCGTCTCGGTCCACAGCGGACTGCCACCGCTGCTGGCATCGTAGATCGTGTAGACGACCTCGAGCGGGCCGCTGATCGGATCACCGGCGTCGTCGAACAGCCGCCCCTGATGCGTGAGCGAGCCGGGGACCGCCGCGTTCGCCTCGCCCACCGGCGTCAGCAGCGTGAGGGCGAGGGCGACCGAAGCGAGCAGCGTGGAGGGGAGCGAGGTCATGGCGGGTTCCCGTTGGCACCGACGAGGCCGCCCTGCAGACGGTAGTGGGTGGAGCTGTGCGATGACTGGAGCTGGCTGGGCTGGCCCAGCGTGTGGATCATGTCGAAGCCCGGGCTCGACATGCGGCCGCCGACGTTGACGAGCTGCGACTGTGAGCGGCCACCAGCATTCGGCGGATCGCCGGTGGTGCCCTCGGTCGACGAGTCGTCGGTCGACGAGTCGTCCGACGACGAGTCGTCCGACGACTCGTCGGGATCGATGGTCGTGTCCGCCGACGCCGTACCCTCGGCGGTGCCCGACTCGGCGGTGCCGGTGCCCTCACCGCTCGACGCACTCGCGGATCCGATCGACGCCGATGCCGTGCTCGTCGCGAGCGCGACGCCATCGCTGCATCCGCTGCCGAGCAGGAGCGAGAGGATCGCGACGGTCAGGCTCGCAGTCGGTCGGTGCATTCGGAGACGGCCCCTTTCGGGACCCTTCTTTGTAGGCCACGGCGGCGGGTCGGGACAAGCGCCGCGCCGTGGGCCGACGCGCAGCTGGGCCGATCTGTCGGATACTCCCGATCACGATGCGCGATGCCGCCCGCCGCCCCGAGCTCGCGCTGTTGGCATGCATCGGCCTGACGGTGGCCTGCGACGCGACGCCGTCGACGCTCGTCCAGGGCAGCACACCGGCCCAGGTCGCTGCAGCCGAGCCTGCGGCGGGGGTCGCACCGGACGTCACGGACTTGCTCGCACAGGCGGCCGCGCGTGAGCGAAGCGGCGATCTCGACGGTGCGCTCGCCCAGGCCGAGGCCGCCCTGCGCACCGCCGAGGCCGGGGCACAGGCCCTGGGCGGAAAGGCCCACGGCGCCCAGGTCCGCGACGCCGCGCTGACCGTGGCCAAGCTGGCGATCCTGCTCGAGCGGCACGATCGTGCCGCCGCCGTGCTCGAGCCGCTCGTGCAGCGCGACGCGAACGACGCCGTGGCCCAGTACGATCTCGCGTTGGTGCATCAGCACCGCGACGACTACAACCGGGCTCGCAGTGGCTACCTCGCGGCGCTGCGGGCCGATCCGACCCACGCCGACGCGCGCTTCAATCTGGCGATGCTGTGCTGGCGTCGCGGTGTGCACGCCGAGGCGAGGCACCACGCCGACGTCTTCCGCGCCCGCTTCCCCGACGATCCCCGCGGCGGCCAACTCGCGGCGATGACGGCCGAGGGCGCCGCGCCGCCCCCGGCTGGATGACGCGATCATCGCGCCCCGGAGATGACGCGGGCCACATCGCGCGCCTAAGCTCGCGCGCATGGGCGTCGTCTCCAGCCGACGCCGATTCATCAACGGCGCGCTCGGGTGCCTCACCCTGCCCGCGAGTGCGTCGACGACGTTCGGCTGCGCGGCGCGGCTCGGCCACGCACGTGGCATCGCGCGCACGCCGGGCACGCTGCGGGCGATGACCCTCAACCTCGCCCACGGCCGCGGGCGGGCCTGGACGCAGACGCAGGCCCGCTCGGCCGATTGGTATCGCCGCAACCTCGACACCGTCGCGCAGATGCTCGAGCGCGAGCAGCCCGATGTCGTCGCGCTGCAGGAGGCCGAGCTGGGCTCGCGCTGGGCCGGCGACTTCGACCACGTCGCCCACCTCGCCGATCGTGCCGGACTGGCGGTCATCGCCACCACGCCCTTCGTGTCCGTCCAAGATCGACTACGCTACGGCACGGCCCTGCTCGCGGCGCCCGACATCGGCGTGGATGACACTGGCGGCGCTGCGTTCTCGGCCCACGGGCGGTGGCGCAAGGGCTACACGATCGCCCACGTGCAGACACCGATCGGTGGGCTCACGGTGACCTCGCTGCACCTCGATCACGCGAGCGCGCGCATGCGCGAGGCCCAGATCCACGAGCTCGTCGACGAGCTCGGCGACTGGGCCGGACCCCACCTCGTGCTCGGCGACTTCAACGCCCCGTGGACGCCAGGCGGTCCCGTCGGCCTGCTCGCGGCGGCCATCGGCCACGACGCACCGCCGACGCCGGGACCCGCGACCTACCCGCGACTGGGCCGGCACCTCGACTGGATCCTCGCCGCACCTCCGCTGCAGGTGATGCGCGCCGCCGTGCTCGTCGACGACAGGCTCTCGGATCACCGGGCCGTCCTCGCGGATCTGCGCTGAGATTCGGCGAAACTCAGACGCCGTGGCGCGCCGTGCCACCGCCGCCTGTCGGCAGGCTACAGGTAGTTCCAACTACACACGCCCGCGTTGCACGCGAAGCCTTCGGCCGGCGGGCAGTCGCAGGTGCTGATGCCGCCGATCTCGCACTGGTTTTCCTGTGCCTCCGAGCGCAGCGTCTCGAAGGTCTTCAGGTTGGCGTCGAGCCGCGCGACCAGGTTGCGGGTGCAGCCACAGCTGGTGCCCACGAGTTCCTGGCCGCACTGATCGTCGCTCTGGCAGGCGCGGATCTCGGCGAGCTCTTGGGCGTACGCGTCCTCGATCGCTCCGCAGACGTCGCCCTCGTCGGCACACTCGCCCTCGCCCACGATGCTCACGCCCGCCGACGCGGCCATGCAGCCGTTGCCGTAGGTCTGACCGTCGCAGCCGCACACCGGCGCGTAGATCTGGGTGCACGCCTCGGGCTGCCACGCGCACTCGCCGAGCTGATCGCCCGCGCCGCACATCGCCTCGGGGGGGAAGGCGCAGAACTCGCCCTCCTCGCACTGCAGGCCGAGCAGACCGCCGCACGGCTGGCCCTCGGGCTCGGGCGGCTCGATGCCGCAGACCTCTTCGACGTCGCCGCAGCAGTCACCGAAGTCGACGCAGAGCTCGTCACACCAGCAGTTGCCGGCCCCGGGTCCACCGCACAGATCCTGGCCGCCCTTCTCGCAGCTGCCGACGAGATCGGCCTTGCCCAGGCTGCCGCGGGACTCGCCGTCGCCGGTGGGTGCAGGGGACTCGACGGTGCACGCGGCGAAAAACGGGACGAGGAAGAGGAAGATCGCGGAACGCATCGGCGCGCGGTTGTGCAAGTTGTGGGGCAGACACGCGAGCGCCCTAGGGCGCCGGAATCACCGACGTCTGCCCGATCGCGCCGCGTCGGTTCGGGTCACCGGTCCGGCTAGGGTTGTAGCCAGGCCCGGTCGCACCGACGCCGCCTGCAACCGCGTGCGCCGGAGCACGTCTGCTCGCACGTGGTCGACGCATGCGCGGACTCGGAGGTGGTGGCGGCCTGGATCTCCGGGCGCCTCGATTCCGACGGCACCGCTGCGCTCGAGGCCCACGCCGATCGCTGCGAGGCCTGCCTGCAGGTCCTCGCCGCCGTGGGCAAGCTCTGCGCCGATCCCCACAGCCGCGCGCTCGGGGAGTCCCATGGCGCCCCCGCGCTCGCGAAGTGGGCGATGCTCCTGGCGGCACCATCGCCCATGCCGGCGCACGTCAGCCGCTACACATTGCGCGGCGTCCTCGCCACCGGCGGCTTCGGGGTGGTCTACGACGCCCATGATCGCGAGCTCGATCGGCCGGTCGCGATCAAGGCGGTGGGCACCGGACGCGACGACGGCGCCCTGCGGGCCGCGGCGCGGGCACTGGCGGCGCTCAGTCACCCCAACGTCGTCGCCGTGTACGACGTGGTCGAGTCCCACGGCCAGGTCTTCCTCGTGATGGAGCAGATCCACGGCGAGACACTGCGGCAGTGGCAGCGGCGGCATCGCACGGCCGCGCAGATCCTGGCCCGCTACCAGGCGGCGGCGGCGGGGCTCGTCGCCATCCACGACGCCGGGCTGGTGCACGCCGACATCAAGCCCGAGAACCTGTTGATCGCGGACGATGGTCGGGTGCTCGTCGCCGACTTCGGGCTGTTGCGCGGCGGTCCTGGGCCCATCGTCGGCGGCACGCCGCGGTACATGGCGCCCGAGCAAGCGGCAGGGCGGACGATCGATGCGCGCGCCGATCAGTACGCATTCTGCGTCGCGCTGCACGAGGCGCTGCACGGCGCGCTCCCGGGCCAGATGGCCTTGCGAACGCCGCCTCGGCGGGTGCGGGCTGTCTTGCAGCGCGGGCTGCAGCGCGATCCGGCGCGTCGGTGGCCGTCGATGGCGAGCCTCGCGGTTGCCCTGCGCGCGGCGGCCGAGCCCGCGCCGCGGTGGTGGCCGGCGGCTGCGGTGCTCGCCGCCGTCGTCGCCGTCGCACCATGGGCGAGCACGTCGAGCTCCGCCGCACCGGCTGCGGCCGATGAAGTCGCGAGCATCGAGGCACCCCGCGCACGCGCCGAGGCATCGCCGACGATCGAGCGGGCGATCGCGCAGCGCACCGCGGGCGACCTGGCGGGCGCCTTGGTCACGCTGCTGCGCGCCGATCTGCTCGCGGCGATGCTCTCGATCGATCTCGCCGAGGGCGACGCCGAGACGCCGGCGACCCTCGACGCCGGCGGTTCTTCGGCGAGACGCCGCCGGACGACTTCTCGCTGATCGACGCGTGGTTCGGCAGATTCGCGCGGCGTGCCCCTGGGCTCGCGGGGCTCCACCGCCCATGACTGCCCGACTCTGACCCGCGTCGGCGCGCGGAACCGTGCGAGCACCGCACGCGTTCGGATCTCACGCGGCTCGCGGAACGCCCGGGATCAGGCCGCCCACGGCCGGATCGTCACGAACGCGTGTCTCGAGTGCGGCGATGTAGACGTCGGGTGCTGCGATGTAGACGACGGTATGCACGATCTCGGGCGGACCCGCGCACGCACCGTGGCGTGGAGGCGCATGTTCGCGAGCGGGGCTGCGCCACGACGCCGTGCTAAGATCCGCGGATGAACTGCGCAAGGACGCGCACCGACACATGCGGCCTCGGGCGAGCTCGACGAACATGGATCTTCGCGGCGACGATGATGTCGAACGCCTGCTCCGATTCCGTCAACGAGGCCGATCCGATCGGCGACACGTCGAGCTCCACAGCCACGAGCACGTCCGCGGATCCGAACGCCGATGCGACGGCGTCCGCGACCACACCGTCGACGTCGACCGGACCCCGCGCCGACACCAGTGACGGCGACGGGACGACGCAGGGCGATCCCACGGAGGGCGGCGCGTCGAGCGGGGAGGTCGCGACCGCCGGCTCGAGCGAGGGCGAGACGGGACCTGGGGGCAGCGCCGGGTCGGAGACGGGCAGCACTGGCGGCGACGGCTCCAGCACGGACGGGGCTGGCAGCGATGATGTGGGCACCAGCACGAGCCAGGACGGCAGCAGCTCCGGCGAGGTCAGCTCGGGCGAGGTCAGCACCAGCGGTGATGACGGCGGCACCTCGGGCGAGGTCAGCACCAGCGGTGACGACGGCGGCACCTCGGGCGAGGTCAGCACAGGCGAGGCCAGCACCACCGGCGACGATGCGATGACCGACGGCGGCGGAATGCTGCCCGAGGGCGTCCTCTACCTCGAGGATTTCGATGGCAACGACGGCGATCCGTGGCCGGCCCCCTGGACCATCGTCGGCGACAACGTGATCTCCGCAACGGTCCAGGGCGGACGCGGTCAGCTCGCGGGGGTCACCGATGGCACCGCGCGTCTGGTGCTGCCCGGGTTCGCCGAGCTCGACATCGAGATGCGGGCGTCGATCGAGTTCTCCGACTGGAGCGCGCAGGGCTTCGGCATGTACCTCCGGCAAAACGGCGGCGCGCTCGACCAGACCGAGCCCCCCGGCGAGGGCTACTCCCTGTTCATCGAGGGCTTTTATCTCGAGTCGTTGGGTTTCTGGCGCGAGGTCCTCGGCGTCGAGACACTGATCGACGCCGCGTACGATCCCGTGGCCGGCGGTGTGATGCCCGGTGTCGTCTATCGCATGCGCTTCCAGGTGGAGCAGGTGCACCCCACCTACAGCGCGATGCGGGGCAAGATCTGGCCCGCGTCCGATCCCGAGCCCGATGCGTGGACGATCTCCATCCTCGACGACACCGCCTCGGTGCAGAACTTCGCAGGCAGTTTCGCAGTCGACGTCTACAACGACGCGGGCACCGACAGTATCTGGATCGACGACATCGAGATCCTGGAACTCTGACATCCAGCTTTTCCGCGGGCGCCACACACTTCACGTACCGACGATTCCCCGCGCGATGCTACGATCGCGCCGCCGCATGTCCCGCCTGCGCCGCGCGCTCGACAGACTCGGCCCGACCCTGCGCTCGGCGGTGCACCTGCGTCCGGCGCAGCTCGTCGCGTTCGCGCGTCATCGCGCCGCCGGTCCGGCCCGCTCGCCCGTGCACAGCCGCGGGCCCGGCTGCGACGCCACGGCGATCCCCGAGGGCTTCGAAGGAGTCTCGTCCGAGGGCACCGTCGACGCGGACGGCGGCGTGCGCCTGGTCGGCCACGGGCCCCACGATCCCCTGCGCGTCGGCTGGGACGCGGGCGACGATCCACTGTGGGCGTACACGCTGCACTACCACGGCTGGCTCAGCCGCCTCGACGTCGATCAGGGGCGCGCCACCATCCTCGACTGGATCGAGGAGCACCGCCGCGGCGTCGGCTGGGAGCCCTACCCGACGTCGCTGCGACTGCTGCACTGGCTCGGCTGGCTCGGATCCCATGGCGGCTCGCTGCACACCGGCCAGCTCGAGATCATCCTCGCGTCGATCGGCGCGCAGCTGCGGCACCTGCTCGCGCATGTCGAGGTCCACATCGACGGCAACCATCTGTGGACCAACTGGGCGGCGCTCGCCGCCGCTGCCCTCGCGCTCGAGGGCGAGCTGCCCGCCCAGCTCCGCACGCACGCGCCGGATCGGCTGCTCGCGATCGTCCGCGACCAGCTCGCCGCCGACGGCGTGCATCGCGAGCGCACGCCGAGCTACCATTGCCTGCTCGCCGAGCAGCTCGCGGTGATCGTCGCGCTCGCCGAGGTCCGCGCGCCGCAGCTCGCCCACGCCCTGCGCCACCACGCCGTGCACATGCGCGACGCCACCGCGGCGTTCACCCACCCCGATGGCGATGTCGCGCTGTGGGGCGACAGCCAGCTCGGCGCCCCCGTGCCGCCACGCCGACTCTTCGCGCGCAGCGGACTGCCGCTGCCGACAGGTCACGCCACCGCCTCCGACAGCGGCTTCGCCCGCCGCGTCTGGGGCCCGTTCACGTTGCTGTGGAACCAAGGTGGCGTCGGCATGGCGCACCAGGTCGGCCACATCCACGCCGACGGCGGCTCGATCGAACTCGCCCACGACGCGGTGCGCGTGCTCGTCGATGGCGGCGTCTGCTCCTACGCCCAGGGCCCCGATCGCGACTACAGCCGCAGCACCGCCGCGCACAACACCGTCACCGTGAACGGCCGCGACCAGCACGAGCTGTGGCGAAGCCATCGCATCGGCGGCCGCGCGCGCCTCGGTCCGGCCAGCTACCAGGACGATCGGATCACCGCTGCGCTCGCCGGCTTCCGCAGCAAGTGCACCCACTACCGCGAGATCGCGTGGGACGGCGACGCGATCACGATCCGCGATCGCATCAGCAGAGGTGGCGACGGCGTGCTGCGTTGGTTCTTGCCGGCCGCCCTCGGCCTGCGCCCGACCGCTGATGGCGTCCTCGTCTTCACGCCGCGCGGCGTGACCCTCGAGCTGCGGCTGCAGGGCGCCCAGCTGCGCTCGGAGCCCGCGCCGGGCTGGACCGCGATGGGCATCGCAGCGCCGCGCACGTGCCTCGTGGCGAACATCGGCGCCGGACCGGTGACCACGACGATCCGCGCGCTGCGCTAGCAGCCCGCGGTGTCATCGGCCGCCGGACCCACGGCGTCGCGCAAGGGCGGCGAGCACCACGAACCCCAGCATCCCCGCGCCGGGCGCCTCCGGGGTCGCGGTGCACTGGCAGCCGCTGGGCTCGATCGGCCGGTCGTCTTGGCCCGCGCTCGCGGACGCGCCGCCCTCGGCTCCACTGCCTTCGGTGCCGCCCGCTTCGTCTTCGCCTTCGCCTTCGCCAGTGCCGCCGTAGTCGGCGGCGGTCCCGTCGTCGTCACCCGTGGTGCCGCTCGCTTCGCCGCCGTCGCCTTGGCCGCCGCTCGAGTCACCGCCACCGTCGTCGCCCGGCGGCGAGCCGCTCACGCGGCGGTTGTTGGCGGTGAAGAACTCGACGAGGTAGCGGCCAAAGTCGAGGCCGTTGCCGGAGACGAAGGTCAGCCCGGGGGGGGTCACGCCCGAGCCCGAGGGCCACGCATGGCCGACGCCGCTGCTCGAGATCATCGCCGAAAGCCGCGGTCCGTCCGCATCCACGTATTCGTTGCCCATGCCGGCGGTCGCGGTGCCGGGCAGGCCGGCCATGTCGAACGCCACCCCCGTGAGCGCCGCTCCGCCGCCGTACAACATCGCGAACATCTCTGCGTTCACCGTGGCGTAGCCCTGCGCGACGGTGAAATCGCCGGTATCGGTGAACGTCACCGCGAGCTGGGTGCCAAGCGCGGTGGCCTGCGATCCCGCGAGCGTCGTGCACACCATGGCGGCCTGCCCGGCCGTGGTGCTCACCTGCGAGATCTGCCACACCGAGGTGCCGAGCGCCGGGCCCTCGACTACGCCGATCCCCGCGAACAGCTCGGGCGCGAGGCAACCGACCACCAGCGCCTGACCCCCGCCGGACGAGAGCCCGGCGACATAGATCTGCGCGGGATCGATGTTCCAGCTCGGATCGTCGCGCATCGTCTCGGCGAGCTCGATGAGGTTGCCGTTGTGGCCGCTGGTGCGCGTGTGCAGCGAGCCGTAGTAGTCCCAGCACCCGACGAACACGCCGCCGCCCGGCACGAGTGGGATCGCCACGACGACGCCGAGCTCGTCGGCGGTGTGCTCGAAGTTGCCGTGGTCGCGCAGCTGCACCGCCGTCTGCGAGCAGCCGTGCAACGGGATCATGAGCGCACGACCTTCGCCGATCGGACTCTGCGACTCGGGGGTGTAGATCTCGACCGACATGCCGGCGAGATCGCGCATCTCCCATGCGGCCTGGGCCACGCCGGGGACCACGGCGGTCCCGAGCACGCCCAGTGCTGCGGCGATGCGCCCCGTGTTGGCGGATCCAGACTCGCTGCGGTGTGCCATGGTGTCGTCTCTCGTGAGATCAGCGCTCGCCGGGCCCCGTGCCCAGGCCGTCGTGGATCCTCCGCACCGTGGCGGACGATGCTTCCATAGCACACGGCACACGGCTCACGGCTCACGGCTCACGGCTCACGGCCACGGACCGCAGGCCGCCGGCACGCGGCCGGTGCACCGATCGTCGACGCACCAGCGCGTGAAGCTGCGCTCGCCGATCTGCTCGGGCGCGCAGGGCCGCGGATCCCACTGTGTCGCGCCCGTGCAGTCGGCACCGGTGCCACCGCGGGGCGTGCACACACCGGGGGTGTCGCCGTCGAGACCCGCGCACCACGTCTGGGCATCGCACGCCTGCGTCGCGGTACACGGCGCCCTGGCCGAGGATCGTGGCGCACACCGGCCAGTGTCTCCATCGCACCACGTGCCGTCGACACACGCGTACGGTGCATCGACGCAGGGCTCGCCCGCGGCCAACTCGATGACGGTCGGCGCCACGCTGCACACATCGCCGGCGCCACAGTACAACCCATCAGCGCACGACGAGGCCGAGAACGCGTGGGTCGTCAGTGACGCACACCGCTCACCCTCCGCCTGCTCACCGCTCGCGACCGCGCAGTAGGGCACCGAAGCGACAGTCGACGGGTCGGCACAGGCGTCGCTCGAGCGCCACCACGCCAGCACGCTGTCGAGGCAGTCGGAGTCGAGACGCGCGTCGGTGCTACGTAGAGCATCGAGGCGCGCCTCGAGACGCGCATGGATCTCGGCGACGCACATCTCCCGATCGATCCACCCGGGCGGCCGGCACTCGCAGCGCATCGCGGCGTCGCAGCGGGCTGCCGTGTGGCGTGCGATCAGATCCGCGGGCACAGACGGCGCAGCGTCATCGTCCGCCAGGCAGCCCCACGCGAGCAGGATCGTGAATCCGAGCGACCGCACGTCGACACGAGCGTAGCCGCTCGGACGCCGTGCGTCGCGTGAGACTGGTGCCCAGCGAGAGCGACAGCGATCGAAAGGGGGAAGATTCAGCCGGGCTGTGCCCGGTGGAACGGGGAGCGGGCCGCTCCCGTAGAAGGCTGAGTGCCGCTCAGCGGGCCGGCGCGCCGCGACCGGCCAGCTCGGCATCCCCCGCGCGATCGACCGCGTCGTCGTTGCGCTGCAGGCCGGCTTCGTTCGCCTTCTCGACGTCGCCGCGGACGCGCTTCATCTCTTCGATGCCGCGGGGCTGTAGCGGCGAGGGCGCGTCGCTCTTGGGCGCGGGCGTCGGCTTGGAATCGCAGGCGAGCGCGAACATCAGCAGCGCGCACGCCACCATGCGCGAGCCGACGGGGCGGACGACCGGGCGGCGCTCATGCATCCACCGAGCATAGCGCGACCCGGCGTCAGCGATGCCTCCACGGCGGGCGAGGTCGGCCCGTGGTGCTCGAGCGCATGCGCGAGCGCGAGCTCGAATTCGCCGCGGGCCTCGTCGTTGCGCCCGAGCGCCGCGAGCACGCCGGCGCGTCCCGAGTGATACTGCCCGCGCTCCCAGTCGCCCTCCGAGCACGCCGCGATCGCCTCGGCATACTTGCCCGCGGCATCCTCGAGCGCGCCCGACTCCCACAGCTCCAGCGCCTGGGCCTCGAGCACGGCGTGGTGATCGTGCGTGTCGATCATCGGGCCCCATCGTGCGGTGCCACGGTCGCCCCCACCACGTGCACCGTGCGGGTCGGGAACGCAACCTCGGTCCCGGCCGCCTCGACGACCTCGAGGAACTCGAGCAGCATCTCTTCGCGGATGGCGAGGAATTCGTCCCACACCGACGTCGTGAACCACGCCATCACCTCGATGTCGAGGCTCGAGGCGCCGAGGGCGACGAGGCGAACGTTGACGACATCGGGCCAGATCTTGGGGTGTGCGCGCAGCCGCGCCCGCAGGCCCTCGAGCACCGCCCGCACCTGCGCGGCGGTGCTGCCATAGACCAGACCGACGGTGCAGAGCAGGCGCATGCGATCGCGGACGGAGAAGGTCTCGAGCCGCATCTCCGAGAGCTTGCCGTTGGGGATCGTGACGATCGTGCGATCGAGCGTGCGGAACCGCGTCGAGCGCAGGCCGATCGCCTCGACCGTGGCGACGAAGTCGTCGACGCGCACGAAGTCGCCCTCGCGGAACGGTTGGTCGGCGCCGATGGCGAACGCGCCGATCAGGTTCTCGAAGCTCTTCTGGGCCGCGAGCGCGACCGCGAGACCGCCGATGCCCAGACCGGCCAGCAGACTAGCGATGGGATAGCCGAGTTTGGCGAACACCGCGACGACCGCCAGCGCGCCCACGAGCACCTTGACGATGCGGGCGCCCAGCGGCAGCAACGCCGCGGTGCCGGCCCGCGCGGTGGCCCACGCCGATCGTGCCAGCAAATCGGCGATGAGGTCGACCGCGCGCAGGGCCGCCCAGAACACCAGCAGCACGAACAACGCACTGAGCACGTCGCGCGCGGTCTCGTCGGCGCGGGGCAGCAGCGAGAGCAGCGGCAGCAGGATCCTGCAGATCGCGAGCGCCCACGCGAACGTCAGCGGACCGACGATCCGCCGCAGGAGGATCTCGTCGGCCTCGGACTTGGTGCGCTGCAGCAGCGGTCGCAGTACGCGGCGTGTGAGACGAGCGAGCACGAGGCCCAGCATCCACGCGGCTACGAGCACCCCGGGCAGGGCCAGCCACTGCCAGTACGCGAGGCCACCCCAGCCGGTGCGGAGCAGCGGCTGCGGCAGGTTGTCGATCAGCCAGCGATCGCGCAGTGACTCGTACCACCCGTCGACGTTCTCGACCGTCTTGCGCGAGAACACCCAGCGCGGCTCGCCCCGCGCCCGCCGCTGCATGAGCACCGGCACCGGCTCCTCATCGAGCGTGACCGCGCCGTCTGGTCCGGCGGCGGGCACGGTGCCGATGCGTTCGACGGCCCGCGGCAAACCGTCGGAGAGATCGCCCGTCGCCTTGCCCGACAACAACTCCGGCGTGATCGACGACAGCCGCGAGACCACTGCGTGCAGCCGCCGGGCGAGATCGGGCCCGCGATCGACGTCACCGCGCGGCAGCTCGAGGTAGCGCGCGGCCTCCTCGAACGCGCCGCGATCACCGAGCTCGATGAAGTCCACGACCGTCGCCTGGGGCGAGTTGGCGTCGACCGGCTCGTCCTCTTCCTCGACGGCACCGCCGGACGCCGCCGGACCGGCCAACGAAGTGCCCTGCACACCGAGCCAGCCGCCGCTCACCAGCACGAGCACGAGCGCGAAGGTTCGCCATGTGCGGGACGCAGCCGTGCGGATGATGGAGTTCTCTCGATCGGTACGCATGCCTTCGAGCACGGTGTAACATGCCGCCCGACCGGTGCCGCCCTCGGGCCGACTTCCGGCGCAGCACGAGCGGGCCACTCTGCCCGCCACCGAGGGCCGGCCTCGGTGCGAATCAGCCCGCCGGCGGCTTGCACACACCGCCTCCCGAGGCGATCTGCGCCTGGGTGCGGAAGGTGTTGAGCGTCTCCCAGCTCGGCGGCTCGAACTGCGGGATGGTGCCGTCCTCGCGCACGTTGGTCACGTGATACGTGTGCTGATTCCAGATGCGGCGCGCGGGGATCCAGCGGTCCTCGGCGTCGCGGATCGCCTGGAGGGTCGGGCTGCCGATGCCGTCGGAACCCACCAGGATCTCGGCCGAGCCGTCGTTGTCGATGTCGGCGACGGTGGGGTATTCGGTCCACGTGCCGCTCGAGCGCGGCGTCGACATCAGCACGTTGCCGTCGATGTCGAACACCCAGCTGGTGCTCTCGTCGGCGTAGATCGCCTGGGCGATGCCCGAGCCCAGGAAGTCGAAGGCGGTGCCACCGGCTTGCCCGCTGACATCGCCGATGTCGGCCACGAACACGGCGGTCTGATCGACCTCGTAGACGCCGTAGTGGAAAAACGAGCTGATGGCGAACTCGGGCTCTTCGTCGCCGTCGAAGTCGTGGATGTTGACCGGCCGGTTCCAGTCGTTCGACTCGCCGGTGGGCGCGAAGTTCGACCACTTGACCGCGCCGTCGTGCTCGAGCACCCAGATGCCCGATTCGCTGGCGACGAGCACCTCGGGATCCGGGTCGCCGTCGAGGTTCGCGACCTGGGGATACGCGGTGATCGAGAAGATCTGGGCCTGGATGTCCGGCCGCACGTAGTACTCGGTGCCGTCGTGGTGATAGGCCGCATGGCCGAAGATCGCCTCGAGGTCGCCATCGCCGTCGAGATCGGCCGCTGTCGATGCGCTGTACAGCGCGTCGAACGGCGCTGCGAACAGCCGATCGCCGTTGTGATCGTACACGCTGCTGCCGGCGATGATCTCGACGTCTCCGTCATTGTCGAGGTCGGCCAGGGCCAGCGCACCTGTCTGGCTGGAGGCCCACGCCATGGTGCTGGTCCACTTGGGCGTGCCGTCGTGCTCGAACGCGACGAGCTGCCCGCCGACCGCGGCGCTGACGATCTCGACCAGACCGTCGCCGTCGATGTCGCCGATCGCCGGGGTCACGCCGCCCTGAACGCCCACGCCGAACATGAGCTGCAGCTCGCCGGTCTCGCCGGAGAGCACCACGATCATGCCGCTGCCCGTCTCGCCCTGGGCGCCGATGACGGTGACGACATCCGGGATGTCACACAGATCGATCGCGCCGTCGCCGTTGTCGTCGGTGAGGTTCGCGACCAGCGGTGTGGTCATGCACGCGACCATGCCGTTGGGCCCGGTGAAGCTCCACTGCACCTCCGGCGCGAAGCTGTCGGGCGGTGCGACGACCTCGCACGGGCCCACGCCGCTGAGCTCGCCGTCGTCGACCGTGCAGATGTCCGCTGGCGGCCCGGTCTCGTCGCTCCCGGTATCGGCACCGACGTCGAAGATCGGGACGTTCATGGTGCCGCTGCTGTCCGCGCCCACGGTGCTGGAGCCCGAGTCGGATGCGGTCATCGCGGTGGCGGTGCCGGTCGAGCCGTCTGTGGCGACGCCCGAGGAGACCGAATCGGGACCCGACTCGTCGCGACCACCACCACCGTCACCGCAGCTCAGCGCCAGGCCGATCCCGATCCATCCCACCGATTCAGCGCGCGTCGACATGCACCGAGTGTACCGCGTTGCCGGCGCTGGGCGCTGCGGCGGCGTGTGCCATACTCCCGCCGTTCACGATGGCCGACGAAGCGATCACCCGACATCGAGGGTCCCTGCACACCGGCGTCGCGCACGCCTCTCCGTATCCGACGAGTCGGCTGGCGCCCGTGCACGACCTCGTCGATGCGGCGCGGCAGATCGCCGAGGCCGATGCGATGCTCGGCGCGGTCGCCAACGCGAAGCTGCAGGTGATCGCGGAGCAGATCCGATCGCTGCAGGCCCAAGCCCGCGAGGTGCTCGAGACCGCGAACCGTGACGCAGCGCTGCACCGGGCGTCGTGCAACTTCCGGCGCCGGCCGGGTGCGATCTATCACCTGTACGAGCGCCCAGACGGCACGCAGTATTTCTCGATGTTGGGCCCCGCCGAGTGGGGAACCCCGCCACACCCGTTCATGGGCAGCTACGAGCTGCAGCTGGACATGGGCTGGCGACGGCGTCCGGAGCTCGAGCCGGGGGCGTAGCGGCCACCGTGCACCCCGCTTGCAATGCGCGCGGGATCCACCTAAACCACGCCCTCCGAACAACCCTCTCCTTGCTCCCGGCGAACGCGCGGGGGCCCAAGTCCAGAAGGAGCCACATGGCCAAGCCACCCGTCGCCGCGGGGCTCGTGCTCTCCCAGCGCGCCCGCATCGGTACTCAACGCGAGTACGAGTCCATCATCATCCTCCGCCCCGAGATCTCGAGGCCCGAGGTCGCCGAGCTGATCGCCCGCATGCAAGATGCCTTCGCGGCCCGCGGCGCGAAGCTCATGAAGCTCGACAGCTGGGGCACCCGTGTCCTGGCCTTCCCGATCGCCCACAACCGCAAGGGCATCTACTTGTACTGGCGCTACCTCGGCGGGTCCGACATCGTCGCCGAGTTCGAGCGCCTCATGCGGCTGTCGGACAAGGTCCTCCGCTTCTACACGGTGCTCATCGACGAGGACGTCGATCCCGAGGCCCGGCCCTCGGAGGTCACCGACGAGCTGCTCGAGGCGGCGACCGATCCGGGCCCCGATCCGGACGAGCTGGCCAAGATCGCGGCCGCCGAAGAGGCGACCCGTCAGGCCGAGGAGCACTCTCGCCGCGACCGCGGCGACGTGTTCGAAGGCGAAGAAGAATTCAATCAGGAGGGGGACTGAGCCATGCGTGAACGTGACGACGATCGTGATCGAGACCGTGGTGATCGTAAGGATCGCGGCGACCGGGAGCCCCGGGCGCGCAAGCGGTTCAACATCGGCGAGACCAAGGATCTCGTCATCGACTACAAGAATCCGCAGATGCTGAAGAACTTCCTCACCGACCGCGGCAAGATCGTGCCGGCGAGGATCTCGGGCCTGACCGCCCGTCAGCAGCGTCAGCTCACCACGGCCATCAAGCGCGCGCGCATGCTCGCGCTGCTGCCCTTCACCTCGGGCTGACAAGGAGACCCACCATGGACGTCATTCTCACCAAAGATGTCGACAAGCTCGGCAGTGCCGGCGAGGTCGTGAAGGTCAAGCCCGGCTACGGCCGCAACTACCTGCTGCCGCGCGGGTTGGCGCTCGTCGCCACCCGCGGCAACATCGCAGAGCACGAGCATCACCGCCGTGCGATCGCCCGCGAGCAAGAGCGGATCCACGCCGAGTACAAGACGATCGCGGAGAAGCTCCGCGGCACCTCGGTCTCGATCGCGCGCAAGGTCGGCAAGGACGAGAAGCTGTTCGGATCGGTCGGCGTCCGCGACATCGTCGATGCGCTCGAGACCCAGAAGGTCTCGATCGACAAGCGACTCGTGCACCTGCCCGAGCCGATCCGTGCGGTCGGCGTGTTCGAGGTGCCGGTGCGGTTCGCGTCGGACATCGAGGCGATGATCAAGGTGACCGTCGTCGGGATTTGATTTTCCCCCCCCGTGTAGGGCTTGGGCGAAACGGGACGCGCTACGCGCGGCTTGCCCCCCGCACGCGGGGGGCATTGCCTTCTGTTCCCCCCGTGTAGGGCTTGGGCGAAACGGGACGCGCTACGCGCGGCTTGCCCCCCGCACGCGGAGGGCACCCTTCTGGCTGGTCTTGATCGGGGGGTGGGCACGCCGCCCGATCCCGCGGTGGTGGTCGGGTGGCGCGATCCCGTGGTGGTGGTCGGGTGGGGGGATCGGCGAGACTCGGGGGTTCCATGTCGCGACCGTTGCCGCACAACAAGGAGGCCGAGTCGGCCGTGCTCGGGGGCGTGTTGCTGCGCAACGAGGCGCTGAACGACGTCGTCGCGCTCGTGACCGAGGACGACTTCTACGTGCCGGCGCATCGTTCGGTGTTCCGCGCGATGGTGAAGCTGTCGGATCGTGGGCAGCCGATCGACATCGTCACGCTCGAGACGCAGATCAAGGCCGCCGACGAGCTCAATCTGGTCGGTGGGCTCGAAGGGTTGGGGCGGCTGGCGGATCGCTACGCGAGCAGCCACAACGTCGGCGCCTATGCCGAGCTGGTGCGGCAGTCGGCCGCCGTGCGCAACCTGGTGGTGGCCGCCCAGGAGATCGCCGAAGAAGGACGCGAAGAGGTCGAGAACGTCGGTGAGTTCATCGACAACGCCGAGCGTCGTCTGCTCGAGGTCAACCAAAAGGGTCGCGTCGGCAGCTACCGCTCGGCCAAGGAGCTGATCCACGGCGTCTTCGAGAGCATCACCGAGCGCGCCAAGCTCAAGAACCCGATCACGGGCGTGCCCACCACATTCACCAAGCTCGACGAGATGACCGGCGGCCTACAGCCGGGCGATCTGGTCATCCTCGCGGCACGTCCGTCGATGGGCAAGACGGCGCTGGCGCTGAACTTCGCCCAGAACGCCTGCATCACCCAAGCGCGGCACCTGCACCTGCCCGAGGAGGAGCGCCCCGCCCGCTATCCGGTGCTGTTCTTCAGCCTCGAGATGAGCGCGGCGCAGCTCATCGAGCGCATCTTGTGCTCCGAGGCCCGCGTCGACGCCAGCAAGCTGCGCGGCGGCCGGCTGGTCGAGCACGAATTCGCCGAGCTCGTGCGCGCCGCCGATCGCATCTACCGCGCACCGCTGTTCATCGACGACAGCGCCGCGCCCACCATCCTCGAGATCCGCGCCCGCGCCCGCCGCTTCCGCCAGGACCGCCAGCTGTTCCCCCTGCCCCCGGGCGAGAACAAGCGGCCTGGCCACGGCCTCATCGTCGTCGACTACCTCCAGTTGTGTCGCGGCGGCAAGGGCCGCTACGACATCCGCGAGCAAGAGATCAGCGAGATCTCGCGCGGCCTCAAGGCGATCGCCAAGGAGCTGCACATGCCGATCCTCGCGCTGAGCCAGCTCAACCGCGGCGTCGACTCCCGCGCCGACCACCGCCCCCAGCTCTCCGATCTCCGCGAGTCGGGCGCCATCGAGCAGGACGCCGACGTCATCATGTTCATCTACCGCGAGGAGCGGTACATGACCGAAGAAGAGAAGCGCAAGGCCGTCGAGGGTGCCTCCGAGGTCATCATCGGCAAGCAGCGCAACGGGCCGACCGGCACCGTGCATCTCACGTTCATCGGCAAGCACACGCGCTTCGAGAACCCCGCGAACCCGACCTGATCGGGGGACCACGCGCAGGCTCGCCGCGCGAGCGGCCGATCCGTCACGATCGCCGCCGCGGATCCCCGCGCTGCTCGATGCTCGCGACCGCAGCCTGCTCGCGTGCCGCCAGCCACGCCTCGCCCTGCTCGATGGTCGCGACCGCACGGGATCCGCCATCGCCGACCTCGCCGATCGTCAGCAACGCGAGGCCGCGGATGCGGGCGTGCTCGGCCACGTAGGCGCAGCGGCGACCGCGTGTCGCCAGCGCTGCATGCATCGCGACGAGCTCGGCGCGACCGAGGATGTCGTAGTCGTGGACTTCGCGGAGATCGAAGAGCACCTCGGTGGCGGCGCTGCGGTGACCGAGCCACGGCTCGAGGGAGCTGCGGAGCTCGGTGCAGAGATGCTGATCGATCTTGCCGCGCAGCACGATCGTGAGGCGATGGCCCGAGCCCGAAACGTTGACTTCACCCACTGCCCGGGAGCCTAACCCCTTCGCTCGTGGCCGATCGGCCAGTGCCACGGAGCGCAGCCGAACGCCGATCACGGGCGAACTGTGCGAACGGACGGCCGCCCACTGCTCGAACATCGTCGCCGCATCGCCGCAATTCGCCACATCGCCGCCCGCGGTCCTGCAGCGCTCGGAGTCGAGGCGCGCGACCTCACCCTGGACCTACGGGCGCCTGCTCGCGGGCCCGGCGCAGCCACGTGCGTCCATCGCCCCGCCGATGCGCGGGCCCGGGGCGAGCCTCGACGAAGCCCGCCGCTTCGACGGCTCGGGCCATGGAGGCCGCCAAAGCCCCTCCACGGCGGGATCGTCCGCGCGCCGCAGGGCCGCATCGACGCCGTCAGCTTTGCTCGCCGACCCGGCGGTGATAGTTTCGCCCGTGGCGATGTCCGCCCCCGTCCCCGAGATCATCGGCCACTTCCGGGTCATTCGACTGCTCGGGAAGGGTGCGATGGGCGAGGTGTTCGAGGGCGTCGACGACCAGCTCGGGCGCCGCGTCGCGCTCAAGATCCTGGGGGCGAAGCACCGCGAGTCGAACGAGTTCAAGACTCGGTTCCTCCGCGAGGGTCGCGCGCTAGCCGCGATGAACCACCCGAACATCGTGCAGATCTATGCGATCGGCGAGCACGAGCGCCGACCGTTCCTCGCGATGGAGTTCCTCGACGGCGAGGATCTCGGCGGCATGCTCAAGCGATCGGGGCCGCTGCACCCCGGCGACGCCGCCGAGGTGATCCGCCAGTCGGCGGTCGGGCTCGCCGAAGCGCAACGCGCTGGCGTCGTGCACCGTGACGTCAAGCCGTCGAACCTGGTCGTCACCCATGCCGGCATCGTCAAGGTCACAGACTTCGGCCTGGCCAAGGCGCTGCAAGAGGATCTGTCGATCACGGCGACCGGCGTGTTCGTCGGCACCCCCGACTATCTCGCGCCCGAGCAGGCGATGGGCGACGAGGTCGATGCGCGCGCCGACGTCTACGCCCTGGGCTGCTCGCTGTTCCACATGTGCAGCGGCCATCCGCCGTTTCGCAAGGGCGGCCAGGACGACCACTACACAGCGGTCGTCCGTCGCCACCTGAAGGCCGAGCGGCCGCAGCTCAAGCTCGAGCTCGCCGGCTT
Organism: Nannocystales bacterium; assembly: GCA_038325765.1. Lineage (GTDB taxonomy): Bacteria > Myxococcota_A > Polyangia > Nannocystales > Nannocystaceae > Xiheibacterium. Next base: position 120,814 of record JBBQJI010000009.1, on the reverse strand, counting down.
CGACGAAGAGCTGTCGGATCTGTGCCGTCGCATGATGAGCCGCCGTCCCGACGTGCGGCCGACGTTCGACGAGCTGGTGGTGAAGCTGGGCGAGATCTCGCGTCGCCTCGGTGGTCGCGTGCCACCGCGTCATCAAGACGTCGAGCTCATCAAGGCGCCGGGGGCAGCCGAGGCCGACCGCACCGATCCACCGCTTGGCGGCGGCGGCGGCGTGCCAGTCACCGGCAATCGCACGGTGCTGTACGCGGTGATCGCCGGCGTCGCGATCGGCGTCGTGGTTTCCCTGGCCACGATCTTCGTGTTCAACTGACGCCGTGATCGGGATCCGTGCGGCCGCGCGTCGGGCGTTCCCCGCCTTCGCCGAGCGCATCGCCCTGCGGGCCGACGAGATCTCTGCGGCGCTCGCCGACGAGCACCACCTCGTGGCGTGGGACCGCGAGCAGCTCATCGGGGCGATGCAGTCGCGACTCGCGGCGATGGCGGCCTCCGGACCGCACCGGGCCGACCGCGGTCCTACCGCTGGCGTGCGGATCGTCGAGCGCCGTAACCAGCCGCTCGAGGCCGTCGATCTGGCGTGGTCGTGGCTGCTGGCCGACCGCCCGGTGCGCTTTTTCGCCGAGCCCGGTGCATGCTCCGCCACCGCCATGCTCATGGCCGACATCGCGGCGCTCCTGCCCCCAGGCGCGCTGTCGCATGATCCCGACGTGGACACCGATCCGTGGCCGGTGGTCGGCGTCGAGCAGGCGGTGGCCCGCGTCGCGTGGGTCGACGAGACCGCCGATCGCGAGCTGGCCGCTTACTCGCTGGCGCGCACGTGCTTGCGGCGCGCAGGCATGGATCCCCGCGCGGTGCGGATCGCCTGCGTCGCCGGCCCCACCGATCTGCTGCGGCGACACCTGCATCGACTGTGGGTGGGGGCGCAGCTCGGGTCGGCGAGCGATCCCGACTCGTTCGCGGGCCCGGTCGACGAGGCGACGCGCGTCGCATTCGAAGCCGCCCAGGCGGCGTGGAGCGCCGATCCCCGCGTCGAGGTGTGGTGCGCAGGCGGCGTCCTCGAGCACGCCGCCACCGCCCGGCCATTTCTCGCGCCCGCCGCCTTCGCAGTCGACTGGCCGCCGCCCGAGCTGCCGATGGCGGGCCCAATGTGCTGCGTCGTGCGGTGCACCGCCGCGCAGGGCGAGGCCACCGTGCGCGCCGCCCATGCCGCGGGCGCGGCAGTGGTGCAGATCGGCGGTCGACCATTGGCCGGCGTCGGCGGGCTGAAGCACATCCGCGGCGCGGTACTCATCGAGCGGCTGCCACCCGGATTGCCCGAGCCGCGCCCGGTGTGAGCTGCGACGACGCCCGCCACCGTAGACCCCCAGAGGGAGCACACAGCCGCGGGCGTCAGTCCAGCGCCGGGGTCCCCGTCGCGGATCAGCCCGGCAGCAGATCTTCGCAGCTCATGCCGCCCAGACAGCCAGAGCAGAGCTCGATCTCGCCGCGGATCTCGGCGTCGGGGTCGACGACCGCGGGGTCCCAGTCGGCCGGCGACTCGACGGCGCCGACCGCCTCGCAGCCGTTGGACTTGAGATCGAGGCGGAAGCCGCCGACCGGTGCGGCGGGGGGCTGGTTGGCGCTCCCTTGGCGCCTCCACGGTTGGGCGGAGTCGTTGCCGCCATCGGTGAACTCGACGTCGCCGATGTCGCCGATCGTCGCGGGGCAGAACGTGCCCTGCAACGAGTTGGTGCCGGTGTTCTCGGCCCGGAAGCTGGTCCACAAGTCTTGGGGCAGGTCCACCACGATGTCCGCCGCCGACGGCGAGAGCGACTCGACCTGCACGCTGCCGGGATCGTAGCCCAGGTTGATGCAGCCGCAGTCCGACGACCAGGCGTCGGGGCCGTCGGTCTCGGGATCGTCGAAGTTCTCGCAGTCGTCGACGAGGTCCGCCGGGCACGCGGGATAGGCGCTGGCGCTGACCACGGAGACGAACACGAGGCCGTTTTGCAGCTCGATGTCGGCGGCGCCGTCGAGGCCGTTGACGCAGACATTGCCGCGGTTCGGGTAGGAGTCCTCTCGCACGTCGTCCGCCGTGGAGATCGCGATGCTCTGGCGATAGTCCGGCGGCAAGGTGACGCGGATGTCGGCGCCGGCGCGCCCGAGCTGGGTCTGACCGTCGTAGTAGAGGTAGATCGCGCAGCCCTGCTGCCAGGCGTACGCGTCCCCGGACTCGTCCTCACCGCTGCAGCGGGCGTTCTCTTCCATGTCGGCCGGGCGGCGCGGCGAGTTGGTGTTGGCGTTGTAGGCCCACAGCGACAGCTTCTCGAAGTCGTCGGCCGCGGCGTCCTCGTTGTCGGCGGAGGTGAAGCGGCGCAGCTCGACCTTGATGGTGTTGGGGTCGCCGTTGAACTCGACGATGACGTCGCCGCGGTTGACGAAGTTGCCATCAGAGCCGAGCGCATTGCCGATGGTGATGTTGCTGATGAGCGGGATGCCGGCGGCGTCGGCGACGAGGAACTCGCCCTCGTGTTCGGTGCGCCAGCGGTCGCGGAAGGGCTTGCTCTCGACGGTCTGGGGACCGCCGTCATCGCCGCAGGCGGCGAGAAGGGTGCTGAAGGCGAGAACGGACGAGGCTAGGTAGACGCGCGTCATGGGACTCCGTGGGGCGAGCGATGAGCAGAGTACCCCGCAGGGTGGTCCGGGGCAATTTGGCGGGGACCGCCGCCGCGGGCTTCCCGGCGCCGGTTTGGTGGCGGATCGAGCACTCCGCCGCCCGGGTGGGCTGCCGCGCGCTTGCCACGGCCGCGACGGATGTGGCATCCGATGCGGACGTCGGAAGGCGCGCCCGAGCAGGCCGCTTTCGACGCCACGCCGCACCACGCGCGAGAGAAGACACGCCATGGCATCACGATCCCGCGAAGCGTCGACGCTGCGAGCCGCCCCCGCGCAGCTCGATCTCCCCCGCCAAGAGCAAGACATCTTGCAGCTGTGGGACGACAACGCGGTCGAGGCCCGGAGCTTACGGATCGGTGCCGAGGCCGCCCGTGGCCACGGCACCGCGCCGCAGTTCGTGTTCTTCGACGGACCGCCGTTCGCCACCGGCCTGCCACACTACGGCCACATCCTGCCCGGCACGATCAAGGACATCGTGCCGCGCTACCAGTCGATGCGCGGCTTCGCGGTCGAGCGCCGCTTCGGCTGGGACTGCCACGGGCTGCCGATCGAGAGCCTCGTCGAGGACGAGCTCGGCGTCCACGGCAAGGCCGAGATCGAGGCTCACGGCATCGCCGCATTCAACGCCGCGTGTCGTGCCGGCGTGCTGCGCTACACCGAGCAGTGGCGCACGACCGTGCGCCGCCTCGGCCGCTGGGTCGACTTCGACAACGACTACAAGACGATGGATCCCGGCTTCATGCAGAGCGTGTGGTGGGTGTTCCACCGGCTCTGGGAGCAGGATCTCGTGTACGAAGGCCACCGCGTGCAGCCGGTGTCGCCGGCCCTGGGCACGCCATTGTCGAACTTCGAGGTCGCCCAGGGCCCGCAGGAGCGCGATCCCGTCACCCGCAAAGAGGGCCACAAGCGTCGCCAGGATCCGTCGCTCACCGTGCGCTTCGCCCTCGAAGACGAGGCCGCGTCGCTGTGGGCATGGACGACGACGCCGTGGACGCTGCCGAGCAACCTCGCGCTCGCCGTGCACCCCGAGCTCGAGTACGTGAAGATCCGCGTCGTCGAGACCGGCGAGCTCGCCTACCTCGAGCCCGGACGTCTGGCCGACTACCAGGCGCGCGGCAAGGTCGGCGACGTCGAGATCCTCGAGACCATGCGCGGCGCTGCGCTGGTCGGTCGGCCCTACGCGCCGCTGTTCCCCTACTTCGCCCATCTGCGCGAGAAGGACGGCAAGCGCCTCGCGTTCCGGGTGGTCGGCGCGGGCTATGTGTCGACCGACGCGGGCACCGGCATCGTCCACCAGGCGCCGGCGTTCGGCGAGGACGACTTCGAGGTCGGGCGCGCCGAGGGCCTGCCGCTCGTGAACCCAGTCAGTCTGCAGGGCATCTTCGATGGGCGCGTCGTCGACTTCGCCGGCCAGCACGTGAAAGATGCCGACAAGGGCATCACGCAGCGGCTGCGCGCCGACGGCCGCGTCGTGGATCAGGACGTCATCGTCCACCCCTATCCCCACTGCTACCGCACTGAGCAACCGCTGCTGTACATGGCGCTGTCGACCTGGTTCGTGAAGGTCGAGCAGATGCGCGCGCGGCTGGTCGCCACCAACGACGAGATCCACTGGGTGCCCGAGCACGTGGGCAGCGGCCGCTTCGGCAACTGGCTGGCTGGTGCCCGCGACTGGAACGTGGCGCGCAGCCGCTACTGGGGCACGCCGATCCCGATCTGGCGCTGCGATGCGGATCCCACCGACGCGGTGTGCATCGGGTCGGTCGCCGAGCTCGAGCAGCTCGCCGGACTTCCGCCGGGGTCGATCGTCGATCTGCACCGCGAGAGCGTCGACGGCATCACGTTCCCCTCGCGCAAGACCCCGGGCGGCACGATGCGCCGCGTGCCCGAGGTGTTCGACTGCTGGTTCGAGTCCGGCAGCATGCCGTACGCGCAGAACCATTACCCGTTCGATCCCGACAAGCGCGCGTATGTCGAGGCCCACCTGCCCGGCGACTTCATCGCCGAGGGCCTGGACCAGACCCGGGGGTGGTTCTACACGCTGCACGTGCTGGCGTGTGCGCTGTTCGACAGGCCGGCGTTCAAGCACGTGATCGTCAACGGCCTGGTGCTGGCCGAAGACGGCAAGAAGATGAGCAAGCGGCTCAAGAACTATCCCGATCCCGGCGTGGTCGTGGACGAGTACGGCGCCGATGCCCTGCGCGCATACCTCGTGTCGAGCGCGGCGGTGCGGGCCGAGCCCATGCGGTTCTCCGAGAAGGGCGTGCGCGACACGGTGCGCACCGTCATCCTGCCGCTGTTCAACGCCTACAACTTCTTGGTGACCTACGCCCGCGCCGACGGCTGGTCGCCGACCGAGGGCGATCTGCAGGCCCGGCCCACGGCCACGCTCGATCGCTGGATCACCAGCCGCGTCGTCGCCTTCACCGACGAGCTGCAGCGCGAGTTCGACGCCTATGCGCTGTCGAACGTGGTGCCGGCGTTCACCCGCATCTGCGACGATCTCAACAACTGGTACATCCGCCGCGGACGCCGTCGCTACTGGCGTGCGCGCGAGGAAGACGGCGGCGACAAGCAGGCAGCCTACGCCACGCTGTACCGCGTGCTCGTCACGATCACCCGGGCCATGGCGCCGGTGATCCCGTTCGTGACCGAGTGGCTGTACCAGCGCCTGGTGGTCGACACCGGGCTCGAGGCGCACGACAGCGTGCACCTGACCCCGTGGCCAACGCCGGATCCGACGCTGCGCGACGAGGCGCTCGAGCAGGACGTCGACGCGGTGCGCCGCGCGGTGAACCTAGGACTCGCGGTGCGCGAGCGCGAGAAGCTGCCGGTGCGCCGACCCCTGGGGCAGGTGACGGTGGCGAGCACCGATCCGCAGATCCGCGCCGCCGTGCTCGCCCTGGGCGACGACATCCTGGGCGAGCTCAACATCAAGCGGCTCGAGGTCGCCGAAGACGATTCGGCGCTGTGCTCGGTCAAGGTGAAGGCGAATTTCAAGGTGCTGGGCAAGCGGCTGGGCGGGCGCATGAAGGCGGTTGCCGACGCGATCGCCGCCATGGACGGGGCCGCGATCGCGGCGCTGCAGGAGGACGGCAGCGCCTGGTGCGGCGGCGAGACGATCACGCTGGACGAGGTCATCGTCGCGCGCGAGGTACTCGGTGGGCGCGCTGCCGAGGTCGGCGACGGGATGACCGTGGTGCTCGACACCGTGCTCACCGACGAGCTGCGCCGCGAGGGCCTCGCGCGCGAGCTGGTGAACCGCGTGCAGAACCTGCGCAAGGACGCGGGCTTCGACGTCAGCCAGCGCGTCGTGGTGGAGATCGAGACCACGGGCGAGGTGGCGCAGATGCTCGGCGCCGACGCGATGCGCCAACTGATCGCCGGCGAGGTCCTCGCCGCTCGGCTCGAGCAGGCCACGCTGGGTGATGGCGACGGGATCGCGAACGAGGAGATCGACGGCATCGCGGTGCGGATCCGCCTTGGCACCGCGGGCTGAGGCGCGCCGCGGCTGCTAGAGTGCAGGTGCCATGGCCGACGGATCGAGTGCTCCCGGGCGCATGATGCGGCGCGCCGTCGCCACCACGCGGCTGGGCGGCTGGGGTGCGAACGTCCGTGCGGATTGCGTCTTGGCCGGGCCCGAGACGCCGGCCGACGTCCGCGCGCAGCTCGACCGCACCGGCACGATCGCGCGCGGCCTCGGCCGCAGCTACGGCGACGCCGCGATCAACGGCGGCGGCCAGGTGCTGGGCATGACCCGCGTCGATCGCTACCTCGCCTTCGACGCGCAGACCGGCACGCTCACCTGCGAGGCCGGCATCAGCCTCGCCCGAATCATCGAAGACTTCGCCCCACGTGGGTGGTTCCCGATGATCACCCCGGGCACCAAGTACGTCACCGTCGGCGGCTGCATCGCCAACGACATCCACGGCAAGGCCCACCACGTGCAGGGATGCTTCAACACCTGCGTCGACGCGATGACGATCCTGTTGGCCGACGGCGACGTCGTCGAAGCCAGCCGCACGGTGCGTCCCGAGCTGTTCTGGGCCTGCTTCGGCGGCATGGGACTGCTCGGCGTAGTGCTCACCGCGACCTTGCGGTTGCGGCGGATCGAGACCACCTACTTCCGCCAGCGGTCCATCCGAGTCGACGATCTCGAGTCGATGCTCGCGGCGCTCGACGAACACGACAAGACGTACCCCTACTCGGTCGCGACGATCGATGTGATGGCCACCGGCGCGCGGCTGGGCCGCGGCACCCTGACGGTGGGCGATCACGCGACGCTCGGCGAGCTCACGCCGCGCATGGCTGCGGCGCCGCTCTCCATCTCGGGCCCGCCGCGGCTCGTCGTCCCCTTCGAGCTGCCCGAGTTCACGCTCAATGCGCTCAGCATCCGCGTCGTCAACGCGGTGATCCAGCGCATGCTCGCCGCTCCGCCGGCGATCGGCCACTACGAGGGCTTTTTTTATCCGCTCGACAAGATCGCCCACTGGAATCGGGGCTATGGCCGCCGCGGCTTCACGCAGTACCAGTTCGTGATCCCGTTCGCCGACGGCGCCCGGCGCATGCGCGAGATCCTCTCCGCGATCGTGTCGGCCGGCGAGCTACCGTTCCTCAATGTGCTCAAGCGGCTCGGCCCGGCCGGCGAGGGGCCGCTGTCGTTCCCCCGCGCCGGCTACACGCTCGCGATCGACTTCCCGATCCGGGCAGGCACCGTGGCGCTGCTGCGTCGCCTCGACGCGATGGTGCTCGACGCGGGTGGGCGGATCTATCTCGGCAAGGATTCGTACGTCGAGGCGCCGATGTTCGCGGCGATGTATCCCGAGCTGGAGCGGTGGCGGGCCGTGAAGGAGCAGTACGATCCGCGCGGCGTGTTCACGTCGGATCTGGCGCGGCGCGTGGGGCTAGTCCTCCCGGTCACGTGATAGCCGGCAGACCGCCGCGATCGCGCACTTCGAGTCGGTCGAGATGATAGTGCGCGGCATGCTCGGTCGCTGACGCGCACGACCGCTTTGCATCGGGCCAAGGCGGGGCGATCATGCGCGCACCATGGGCGACGTGAAGGTCGAGATCCGGGATCCGCGGGTGTTCTTCGCCGCCGAGCGCACCTTGCTCGCCTGGGTGCGCACGGCCATCGCCCTCATCGGGCTGGGCTTCGTGGTCGCCCGCTTCAGCCTGTTCATGCGGCTGTTCGCCCGCGAGATGGTGCAGGAAGGGACACATCTCGTGTCGCCGTGGATCGGTGTCGGCCTCGCCGTGCTGGGCAGCGTCGCCGCCGCGACGGCGTCGTCGCAGCACCGGCGCTTCTGTCGATCCCTCGGACCCAGCGAGCTGCCGCTCGACTACCATGCGAGCCCCGGGCTGACGGTCGGCTACGGCGTCGCCCTCGCTGGCATCATCCTCGCCGTCGTACTCGTGTCGTGACCGCAGGCTCGCGCACAGCGGGGGCTTTGCGCACAGCGGGGGCTTTGCGCACAGCGGGGGATTTGCGCGCAGCGGGGGCTTTGCGCGCAGCGGGGGCTTTGCGCACAGCGGGGGCTTTGCGCGTCGCTGTGTCGGTCGCGTCGGTCGTGGGTTCGGCCAGCTCGACGCCGAAGATGTCCGCCAGATCCCCCACCGCCAGCGCACCGTCGTCCTCCTCGCCCAGCGCCCCCACGATCCGACCCGTCGCCGCCACGCTCACCAGCGCGCCGGGATCGACCCCGCGCAGCACGAACAGCAGCGCCGGTGCGTGATCGAGGCGCACCCCCACGCCGTACATCACCGCGGCGACGTGCTTGCACATCGTCGCCCAGTCCGGGCACGAGCACTTCAACGAGATCTCGCGCGGCTCGGGGAACAGCCCCGTACGAGCGGCCGTCATCACGCCCATGACGGCGGCCGAGAGCCGGCCCTCGAGCACCTCCACGAGCGAGCCGATGTCACCGGCGCACGTTGCGACGATCGCCTCCCACCGCGCCGCGGCGACCTCGGCCACGCGGATCTCGACGTCGTACATGGACGACCCGTTGACCTTCGCGACGATCTTGCCGCTGGCGATCTCGAGGTGCACCACCGACCCGTTGCGAATGTACGTGCGTCCGCGGGGCAGGCGATTGGCGTAGTCGCGATAGCGCTCGAGGTTCTCGCACCACGCCTCGCCCCACACCGTGGTGGTGATGTTGCGGGTCCGCGGCTCGGCCTTCACCGGCGTCCATGCGCCGCCGCGTTTCGCCGCCGCCGCGGCCGCGCGCTTGCCCGCGGCCTGGCGGGTGGCCTGGGGCACATACTGACGGAACTCGATCCGACCGCGCGCCATGCCTCACTCCATCGCGCCGATGCGGCCGACATCGAGCCGCACCAGCTTCAGCAGCGCGTCGGTCGGCATCTCGGTGAGGGGAATCTCGCTGCCGCCTTGCAAGATGTCGTCGGCGAGCGCGCGCTTGTCCGTGAGCATCGTGGCGATGCGCTCCTCCACCGTGCCGCGGCAGGTGAAGCGATGCACGAGGACGTTGCGGCGCTGGCCGATGCGATAGGCGCGGTCGGTGGCTTGGTTCTCCACCGCGGGATTCCACCAGCGATCGAAGTGGATCACGTGGCTGGCAGCCGTCAGGTTGAGGCCGGTCCCGCCGGCGCGCAGCGACAGCACGAAGAACGGCGGTCCATCATCGGCGGCGAACGCCTGCACCAGCGCGCCCCGCTTGCGCACCGCGACGTCGCCGTGGAGCACCAACCCCTCGCGACCGAACACGCCGGCGAGGTGGGCCGCGAGCGGATCACAGGCCTCGCGGAACTGGGTGAACACCAGCACCTTCTCCTGCCGGGCCGCGATCTCCTCGGCGATGGCGCGCAGTCGCACCAGCTTGCCACTGTCCGCCTCGGCCCACGCGCCATCGCCCAGCCAGTGCGAGGGGTGGTTGCAGATCTGCTTGAGGCGCACGAGATACGCCAACACGATGCCGCGACGACGCACGCCGTCCGCGGTCCGGAGTTCGGCGGCGAGCGACTCGACCGCGTCGCGGTACAAGGTGGCCTGGGCCTTCGACAGGCCGCACGACACGTCGATCTCGGTCTTGTCCGGCAGATCCGAGATCACGCGCCGATCCGACTTGAGCCGCCGCAGGATCCACGGCCGACACAGCTCGCGCAGCGGGGCGTACGAGGTCTCGGCCATGGACTTGGTGAGCTTGGCGAAGGCCTTGGCGTCGCCGAGCAGGCCCGGCGCGGCGAAGTCGAACACGCTCCACAGATCGGCGAGGCGATTCTCGACCGGCGTGCCCGTCAGCGCCAACCGCATGCGCGCGCGCAGCTGCTTGACGGCGCGGGTCTGCTTGGCGCCGGGGTTCTTGATCGCCTGGGCCTCGTCGAGCACGACCACCGCCCAACGCCGCGCCGCGAGCTCGGGCTGGCGCATCGCGGTGGCGTAGGTCGTCAGCACGACGTCGGCATCGTCGACGGGCACCTCGGTGCCACCCGAGCGATGCACGATGGCGACCCGCAACGACGGGGCGAAGCGCCGGAGCTCGGCCGCCCAGTTGTCGAGCACCGACGCCGGGGCGACGACGAGGTGCTGCCTGGCGCCCTCGCCGGGCTGGCGCGCCACGAGCACCATCAGCGCGATCACCTGCACGGTCTTGCCCAGCCCCATGTCGTCGGCGAGGCAGCCGCCAGCGCCGATCGTCCACAGCGTCCATAGCCATCCCACCCCGGCGCGTTGATACGGCCGCAGCTCGGCGTGCAACGCCGCGCCTGGATCGCTGTCGGCCCTGCCCTCGGGCGTGCGCAACCGTTCGAGCACGTCGGCGAGCCACGGCCCGGGTGATGCCAGCGCCCACGGCTCGGTGCCACCATCGCCGACGTCGTCGTCGCCCGGCGCGGTCGCGAGCAGACGCAGGGCCTCGGCGAAGCTGAGCCCGTCCTCGGCGGCGAGCGACCGCACCGATTCGTAGCGCGCGAGCGTCTCGCCCAGGCGCTCGGGATCGACCTCGACCCAGCGACCACGGAACAGCCGCAGCCCCGCGGCGCCGGCGAGCAACGCCTTCGCTTCGTCGGGGGCGAGCGGCTCGCCATCGAGCGCGAGCGCCACGTCGAAGTCGAGCAGCGCATCGAAGCCCAACGCACCGCCCGCGCTGCGGCCGGCTCGCGATCCCACGCGTGCACCGACGCGCACCCGCGGCGGTCGACCGTGGGCCCAGCCCGGGGGCATGCGCACGCTGATGCCCGCCGCCCGCAGGCTCGGCACCTCGCGCAGCAGGGCGAACGCCTCGTCGGCGGCCCACGCCCGCGGCTGGTACACCGCGCGACTGTCGACGAGCGTCCGCGTCCACGGGCTGCGCTGGGCTGCGGTGGCCAGCGGTCGCAGCATCCGCAGCAACGTGCGCCGATCGTCCTGGGCGGACTCCACGGCGCGCTGCAGCGGCACGTGTTGCACGCGGGCGCCGCTGCCGATCCCCGTAGCCCAGCTCGCCATGAACGCGAACGGCCGCGCTGGATCGGCCTTGTGCTCGGCGAGGTGGAAGACGATCTTGCCCAGCGTGTTGTACGGCGGCGCGTGGCGCTCGAACCACGCCTGCAGCGTGCCGCCCTCGCCGGCGAGTCGCACGGACATCGCGGCGTGCAGCGCCGCCCAGGCCGCCGCGAGCACCGCGGACGTGACGTACTCGCCACCGGACATCGGCGGCACGGCGGCGGCGAGCGCCTCGAGCACTGCGGCCTCGGGCGCACACGCGGGCAGCGGCGCGGTGGTGTCGTCGTCGGCCACGGCGCCCAGCCGTGTGAAGTAGGCCTGCGCGAGGGCGCGACCGAACGCGAGCGACGCGGACAACTCTGCGCCGAGCAACGCGGTGCCCAGATGCAGCAGACCGTTGCCGGTGCCCTGCTCGAACGCACCGGCGAGCGCGGCGTCGATGGGCTCGGCGCCGGTGATGATCCGCAGCTCGCCCCGGGGCGTCGTCGAGAGCTCCACGTCGACCGCACGGTAGCGCAGATGGGCCCAGGCGCGCGCCTGCGAGCTCCAGTCCTTCTGGACCTGGGAGACCGGCCCGGTCCCCTTTCCACCAGGCAAAGCCCGGCGGAGCCTTCCCCCTCCCATTCGCTGTCGCTCTCTCAGTCCTTCCTCGACGGGCGTGGTGGTCGCGGTCGCGCACCCCACGTAGCGCACGCACCGCCCCCACTCGACGCGTGATGGCGCATGCTCCCGCCCGACGTGGGTACATTCGCGGCATGGTTGCTCCTGGCGGGCGCGCTCGTGAGTGGGGCGTTCACCGCCAACGTGTTCCGGCCGATCCGGCGCTCGCAGTGGCTCGTGGTCCCGAGCTCGCTCCTGTCGATGCTCGCCGCCGAGCTGGCCGTGTATCACCTGCTGTGGCAGGCCGCGGCCGCCGGGGGACTCGTCGCCCTCGGCGCGCTGTCGGTCACGGCGGGCCAGATCGGCCTCGGCATCGCCGCCGCATCGTGGCTGGGGCTGGCGGTGCTGTTGCTCAGGGGTCGCCGGGCGCGGGCTCCGATCATGGCCAGCCTCACCGAGCTCACCGGGGTACCCACCCAGTTCTCGATCCCGTGGTGGCGCCTGGCCAACCCGTTCTCATTGCGCTTCGATCGCTCGCGGGTGATCCGCAATGTCGAGTATGCGCGCGTCGCCGGACGCCGCCTGCGACTCGACATCCACCTGCCGCCGCAGCCTGGCACGTTGCGGCCGGCGATCATGCAGATCCACGGGGGCGGCTGGGTCGTCGGCGACAAACGCGAGCAAGGGGTGCCGCTGCTGCGCCACCTGTCCGATCGCGGCTTCGTCGGCTTCAACGTCAACTACCGCCTCAGCCCGGGGGCCACCTTTCCCGACCACCTCGTCGACATCAAGCGCGCGATCGCCTGGGTGCGCGCGCATGCCGACGAGTACGGCGTCGACCCACGCTTCATCGCGGTCACCGGCGGATCGGCCGGCGGACACCTCGCATCGCTGGCCGCCCTCACCGCCGACCAGCCCCGATTCCAGCCCGGCTTCGAGGACGCCGACACCCGTGTGGCGGCGGCGGTGCCGCTGTACGCGATCTATGATCTCACCGATCGATCGCACCGCCAGGCGCCGGGTTTCCACGCGCGGCTGCTCGAGCCCCTCGTGATCAAGGCGTTTTTCGCCGAGGAGCCGGAGAAGTTCGTCGACGCCTCGCCGAGCTCGCACATCAACGCCGATGCGCCGCCGTTCTTCGTGATCCACGGCGAGACCGACACAATGGCGCCGCTCGACGACGCCCGTGAGTTCGTAGCGAGCCTGCGCGAGGTCTCGCGCAGCCCGGTGCTGTTCGCCGTGGTCGCCGGCGGCCAGCACTCGTTCGATGTGTTCCTGTCGCCGCGCTCGATCCCGGTGATCGAGGGCGTCGGGCTGTTCCTCGCCCACCTCCACGCCGCGCGCGCAGGGGACGAAGCGGTGGCGGAGCGATCGGTCGAGCCCGCCGATCCCTGAAAACGGCCAGCCGAATGCATGGCACCAAGTCGCGCGGCAGAAGCTGCGCGCGGGCCAACCGGGCGTTGGCGAACCGACGCCGGTTCTCCAACGGTGGCGGTTTCTTGACGGCGCCGGACGACCTCGACCGCGACGATCGTTGGATCACAGATGGTGTAGCGTCTCTGGATCGCAAGGCAATCCCCCGAGGGCGCGGCCGGGCCGCACCTGGACCCAGACGTGCACCGATGCCGAGCACATGCACGGCGATTTCACGGTCAGCGTTCAGCCCTCCGACCCCAACCTCCTGCGCTTCCCGACCCCGGCGGCGCCGATGCGGGTCGTCGCCGAGCCCTGCGTGGGTCAGGGCATGCTCCTGGTCTCGGTCGACCGCTCGCTCGTGGTCCGCACCAGCAAGGTGCTCGGGTTCGTGCGCAGCGCCGAGCGGATCGTGCTGCGCACCGAGAACAGCCTCTACACCCTCACGCGCGTGACCGAGGGGCCGACCTTCGGCACCGCCGCCTGAGCACGCGCCGCCCTGTCGTTCATTCGGCGGCGTCGCGTCGACGTCCGAACACCACGAACAACCCCGAGCCGACGACGCCCAGCACCATCGCGGGCCACAGCGCCTGCGCGTCGCCCTGCGCCGCCAAGGTGCCATCGATCGCCCAGCCCACCAGCGGCGCCGCAGCGGCCAGCATCACCGCCTGAGCCTGACCTTCGAGCGAGAGCACGGTAGCAGCGAGCTCGGGCGGGCACTGCGCGTCGTAGCGGGCGAGCTGCACCGCGCGGAACAGGTTGCGGGCCACGCCCGACTGGATCACGAAGATCGCGATCGCCCACCACGCCGCGCCGAGCAACACGGCGACGAGCAGCGCGGTCGACGTCACGAGGAGCCCGAGCCACAGCCACCGCACCGCGTCCCGATCGCCGCCGGCCCACCGCGAGAACGCGCCGGCCCGGGCCGACGCCGAGGCCTCGACGAGCCCGAGCACGAAGTACACCGCACCCGAGGCGATGACGGTGGCGGCGAATTCACCGCCCTCGCCGTTGGCGCCCGCCATCGCGCCGCCGGCGACCAGCGCGACCGCCGAGATCTGCACGAGGGGCTGCAGATAGCTCGCGCCCAGCCGCACGCTGCCGTCGAAGACCATCGACTCGACGAGCAATCTGCGCAGCGGCGCCATCGTCACCGCGGAACGCACGGCACGCGCGCTCGCCCGCACCACCGCACGCACGCCGCGGTCGGCGTGCGCCCGGTCGAGCGCCCGCGGATACCCGGCGAGGTTCACCATGTTGACGACGTAGGGGATCGCGGCCCACCAGAACGCGGACGTGAAGCTGCCCATCCCGAGCACGATCGCCGCGCCGATGACCGCGCTGACGGCCGAACCCCGCTTGGACCACGACCGGGTGTAGCCGTAGACGTCAGAGGCCTCGGCCTCGCGTCCGCCAGCACGCAGCCAATCGAAGATCATCGCCTTGTGGGTGCCGCCACGGAACGCCTCGCCGACGCTGTAGACCACGATGGCGACGAACACGCCGCCGAGCCCCGGCGCCATGCCGAAGATCGCGAACGCGATCACATAGGCGAGCAGCGCGAGCTGCAGTGAGCGGCGCCGACCATAGACGTCCGCGATCGCACCCGAGGGTACCTCGAGCAGGTTGACGCACAGCGAACCCGCGCTGACGACGAGGCCGATGTCCAGGAACGACAGCCCTTGCTCGCGCAGCGCCAGCACGAAGAATGGCTCGTGGTAGCGCTGGTTCTTGAGGAAACCGTAGAGCGAGAACCTCGCGAGCATCGGCGCACCTGCACTGCCGGGGGCAGCTCATGGTAGTGATCGAGATCCACGGGGGCGCGCCGGTGACGACCGGACCCCGGCGCGAGGCCGGACACCGTGGCGTCGTTCCGAGCAACCGTAGCACGGACACTCGAGCCCGGGCGCCGAGCAGCGGCGAAGCGGATGGCGAGGCTCGGGCCGTGACACGCGTGCTTCGCCGCTCGGCACGATCGGGATCGGGCCTCAACCGGTGTCCATCGACCGACACGTCGCTGCGCGCCCCAGCAGCGCCGAGACCGGCACCACCTCGAGCCGACGGCGCGCCAGACCGGCGAGAAGCAGCGGCAGCGCGTGCAGGGTCGCCGGCTCGCGATCGTGCAGCAAGATGATCGCGCCGGGCTCGGCGTCACGCACCACCGTGCGCGCGATCGTAGACGCGTCGACGTGCACCGAGTCGCCGCCGTCGACCGACCACAGCACGAGATCTTCGCCGCGCGCCTTCGCGAGCGCGGTGGTCGACTCGGGGAAGCGACCATACGGCGGCCGCACCAGGCGGGGTCGCGCACCGCCGGCGGCCTCGATCATGTCGGCGGTGCGATCGAGCTCGGCTTCGATCTGTGAGGGGAAAAGCGATCGGAACGAGGTGTGCGACCAGCCATGGTTGGCGAGTTCCTGCCCGCCTTCGACGAGTGCACGCAGCGCCTCGGGGTGGCGCTCGGCCTGCTCGCCGAGGACGAAGAACGTCGCCCGGATCCCATGCTCGCGCAGGACCTCGACGATGCGGGGCGTGACGGTCGGACTCGGTCCGTCGTCGAAGCTGAGCGCGACGAGGCGGTCGGTGGACGCGCCTTGGTAGATCACCTCGCCGCCGGCGCACGGCTCGGGTTGGAAGTGCGCCCGTGCGACGCCGTCGTCATCGCGCGCGGGGACAGGCAGTGTCGCGACGAGTGTCGGCGACACGGGCGCCCGCAGCTCGGCGACGCTCGAGGGCAGCGACGTCAACGCGGAGGTCAGCGCGGCCGGCGTCTCCGTGCTCGGCATCCCCAGCAACACCACCGCGCCCGATGTTGCCAAGACGCCCGCTGCGAGCGATCGCAGACCCATGACGTCACGGTGGTTGCACGCGGCCCTGGAACGCAAGAAATCGACGAATCTGACGTCGCCGTCCGCCCCGTCACGCGAATCGGCTAGGATCCCATCGTGCCTCGGCGCCGCGCGTTACCTCTGTCCGGCACATCACGTTGCGCGGTGCTGCTGTGCGCCACGACTGTCGCCTGCGGGTTCGACAGCTCGGGTGCCGAGGGCGGCACCGTCGCCGAATCAGCCAGCTCCGCCTCCGCGGACAGCAGCGCAGGCCCCGGAGCGACGTCATCCACGGGCACGTCGACCGCCACCGCTCCCTCGACCAGTTCCGATCCCGACGACTCCAGCACTGTGGACCCCACCTCGGGCAGCACCATCATGGACGCCGAGAGCAGCTCGGGCGAAGCGGGCCCCAGCGTCGACTGGTGGGACATCGGCTGGACCAAGCGCCGCCGCATCGATCTCTCCTTGCCCGCCGGCGTGGCCGGGCCGCTGCAGGAGGTCCCGGTGCTCGTGGTGCTCGACGACACACGCATCGCGTACGGGGAGCTGCAACCGCTCGGCGACGATCTCCGGTTCGTCGACGCCGACGGCACGACGGTGCTGAGCCACGACATCGAGCGGTGGGATCCCGGCGGCCGATCCAGTGTGTGGGTGAAGATCCCCGCGCTCGACGCGAGCGCTGATTTCATCCACATGTACTGGCGCAACGATGGGGCCTCCGCCGGCGTCGATGCCCACGGCGTGTGGTCGCCCGGATATGCGGCCGTGTATCACCTCGACGACGACCCCGAGGCCAACGCGCCGCAGATCCTCGACAGCTCGGCTGCGGATCGGCACGCCACCGCGCTCGGCGACATGACCACCGATGATCTCGCGTCCGGTGTCACCACCTTCGGGCTCGACTTCGACGGCTCGGACGACGCGGTGCGAATCGGCCCCATCGACAGCGATGGCTGGGACGCGATCACGGTTTCGGCGTGGGTGTTCCACGACAGCGAGAACGACGAGCGCGCCGTCAGCAAGGCGGTCGGCGCCCACGGCCTCCAGCACGTCTTCATGATCGGCGCCGACGGAGGCGCCGCCAAGGCTCGCCTGCGCACGGACGGCGGCTACGGCGGCTCGCGGCAGCTGCAGCCGCCGTACACCCTCCCAGCCGGAGCGTGGCACCACCTCGCCATGACCTGGAGCGCGGGCTCGGGCCAGATGGTGCTGTACGTCGACGGCATCGAGGTCGACGATGGCGCGCTGGCCGGCCAGAGCGTCGCCAACGGCAGCACGGACGTGTTCCTCGCCAACGCGAACGGCAGCGATCCGCGCTACTGGAACGGCATCCTCGACGAGGTCCGCATCGAGCAGGTCTCCCGCGACGGCGACTGGTTGCGCACCCAGGTCGCCGCCATGAACGACGCACTCGCGATGTTCGGCGCCGAAGAGATCCTGCCCTGACCCCGCGATGACCTCTCGATCTGGCGCCATCGCGCGCTTTCGCATACAACCGCGTCCGACATGGCGATCAGCACCAAGCCGCCGTCGGGCATGCGCGACTTCCTCCCTGCAGATCTCGCGCGGCGCAACCATGTCGTCGGCATCGTCCGGGAGATCTACGAGCGCTACGGCTTCGTGCCGCTCGAGACCCCCACCGTCGAGAACGTCGAGATCCTGCTCGGCAAATATGGCGAGGACGAGAAGCTCGTCTATCGCATCTTGCACCGCGGCGAGGAGCTCCAGCGAGTGCTGCGAGACCCGCCCGCCGCAGGCCTCGACGCCGACGCGCTGTCTGATCAGGCGCTGCGCTACGATCTGACGGTGCCGCTCGCACGCGTCGTCGCGCAGTACGGCGAGCTGCCCAAGTACTTCAAGCGCTACCAGATCCAACCGGTGTGGCGCGCCGATCGCCCGGGCAAGGGCCGTTTCCGCGAGTTCTACCAGTGCGATGTCGACATCACCGGCACCGAGAGCCTCATCGCCGAGGCCGAGGTGTGCGCGGCGGCGTGTGACGTGCTCGATCGACTCGGGTTCACGAGCTATCGGCTATGCGTGAACCACCGCAAGCTGCTGCGCGGGCTCATCCGCGCGGCGGGCATCGACGTCGCGCTCGAGGGCTCCGCGCTGCAGGCGGTCGACAAGCTCGACAAGATCGGTCGCGATGGGGTGATCGCAGAGCTCGTCGCGCGCGGTGTCGTGGATGTCGCTGCGGATCGACTGCTGACGCTGCTCGATCGTCCGAGCGACGAGACCGATGCCGCTCGACTCGAGGTGCTCGCGCGTGCGCTGGTCGACGACGAGGGCCGCGCCGCGATCGCACAGCTCGGTGATCTGCTGCGCGTGCTCGCCACGACGTCCGCAGGTCGGTGCGCTCGCTTCACGCCGGCACTCGCGCGGGGCCTCGGCTACTACACGGGACCGATCTTCGAGGTGCAGGTCGACGATCTCGCGGGCAGTATCGCGGGCGGTGGTCGCTACGACGAGCTCATCGGCATGTTCGGCAAGCGCAAGGTGCCGGCGGTCGGCATGGCGCTCGGGCTCGAGCGCATCCTCCTGGTGATGACCGAGCGCAACATGTATCCCGAGCTCACGACGGGTCCCGAGCTCATGCTGTGCTGGCTCGACGTCGAGCTCGCCCAGGTGCTCGACGTCGCGAAGCGACTGCGGAGCGCAGGCCTGCGCGTCGAGGTGTTTCCCGAGCCGGCCAAGCTCGGCAAGCAGATGCAGTACGCAGACGCTCCCGGCGTGAAGGCGCGCTGGTGCGGGATCCTCGGGACCGACGAGCTCGACGCCGGCGCGCTCACCCTCAAGCACCTCGCGAGCGGCGAGCAGACCCGCGTCGCGCTCGACGCGGTGCTCGCCCACGTCCGCCGACCGCGGGACTGACGGGCGACGCGCTCGGGCCGCGTCGCGGGTGCGGCGGCGTACCCGCGACGCGGCCACGCGATGGCGAGCCCCACCCGCCGCAGCGCGCTATGCTGGAAGAACGTGCCCGCCTCCGACGACGCCCTGCTGGTGCGCCTGCGTGACGCGGGCATCCAGCCCTCCGCCCAGCGCGTCGCCGTCGCCCGTTACGTCCTCGACACCTGCGATCATCCTTCGGCCGACGATGTCTGGCAGCGCGTCCGGCGGACGCTGCCGGCGCTCTCGCGCGCGACCGTCTACAACACGCTGAACCTCTTGGTGCGCCAGGGGCTGCTGCGCGCGCACGTGCTCGCGCCGCGGCGGGTCGTGTTCGATCCGAACCTCGAGCGCCACCATCACTTCATCGATGATCGCACCGGGCGCATCCACGACGTCCCGTACGCGGCGGTGACCGTGGGCCCTGTCGGCCCGTTGCCCGGGCTCGACGTCCGCGCCTGCGAGGTCGTGCTCCGCGGCCGCGCTAGCCCACGCGCCGCTCGTCCGCGGGGCTGAGCACCACGAGCGGTGCGTCGCCGCACGCCACCCGCCGCGCCACGAGTCTAGACACTGTCTAAATCTGGATAAGACTCCCGGCATGCTGACCGTCGGTGACGCGTTTCCCGCATTCGATCTGACCGCTGTGGTCGACACCAAACCCGGTGAGGAGTTCGCCCAGCGCACGGCCGCCGAGATGCGCGGCCGCTGGCTCGTGGTGTTCTTCTGGCCGATGGACTTCACGTTCGTGTGCCCCACCGAGATCGCCGAGTTCGGCCGCCGCGTGCCGGACTTCGCGAAGCGCAACACCGAGGTGCTCGGGGTATCGACCGACACCCAGTACGTGCACCTGGCCTGGCGCACCTCGCACCCCGAGCTGCGCGAGCTGCCGATGGCGATGGTCGCCGACACCAAGCGCGAGCTGTCGACCGCGCTCGGCATCCTCGACCGCAAGGAGGGCGTGCCGCTGCGGGCGACGTTCATCGTCGATCCCGAAGGGATCATTCGCCACGTGACGGTCAACGACCTCGCGGTGGGCCGCAACGTCGAAGAGGTCGTGCGCACCCTCGACGCGCTGCAAACTGGCGGGCTCACCCCCTGCAACTGGCAGGCGGGGCAGGCCACGCTCTAGCGGGCCTTCGGTGGCCCGCGCCGTCGCGGGCCACCGCTCTCATCTCGCCAGAAGCGCTCGGATCGCCGCGTCGTTCTTGCCGACCACCGACCGCTCGCCGCGGACGAGGATCGGCCGTCGCAGCAGGTTCGGCTCGCGCAGCACGGCGTCGACGAACGTCTCCGTATCGGGCGGCGTCGTCTTCCAGTCGTTGGCCTTGGCCTCGGCGTGGCGGGTGTTCAACACCGCCGCCACGCCACCCGCGATCTCCACGATCGCGCGCACCTCGGCGGCCACCAGCGGCACTTTCGCGTAGTCGCGCTCCTCGACCGCAGCATCCAGCGCACGTACGAGACCTCGTACGTCACGGCAACTCGTTCACGTGCTCTTGAGGAACAGCGTCGTCATGCGCGGGGACCCTACCACGGCTCCGAAGCTGCGGGCATGATGGCGGCGATGGTCGACGAGCCCGCTGCCACCGAGTCGAGCGCGCTGCGCGGCCGTATCCTGGTGGCCGACGACGAGAAGAACATCCGTCGCACGCTGCGCATGGTGCTCGAGGGCGAGGGCGCCGAGGTGCTCGAGGCTGCCAGCGGCACCGAGACGCTCGAGATGCTCGCCGCGGCCTCACCGCCCATCGAGGTGCTGGTGATGGACGTGATGATGCCGGGCTGCACAGGCCTCGAGGCGCTCGAGCGCCTCGCGGCCGAGGGTGGCGGCCAGCCACTGATCCCGGTGATCCTCATCAGCGGACATGCCGGCGTCGAGGATGCGGTCCTCGCCACCCGCCTGGGCGCGTTCGACTTCTTCGAGAAACCGCTGGATCGCGACCGCGTGATCGTGAGCGTGCGCAACGCCCTGCGCCAGTTTGCCGCCGACGAGAAGGTCCGCCAGCTGCGCTCGCGCATCCGCGGCGAGATCATCGGCGAGAGCCCGGCCACCGTCGCGCTGATGGCCCAGATCACCAAGGTCGGCCGCACCCGCGCGCGCGTGCTGATCACCGGCGAGAGCGGCAGCGGCAAGGAATTGGTGGCGCGGGCGATCCACGAGGCCAGCGAGCGTCGCGACGCCGCGTTCGTGAAGGTCAACTGCGCCGCGATCCCGCGCGAGCTGATCGAGAGCGAGCTGTTCGGCCACGAGCGTGGTGCGTTCACCGGCGCGATGATGCTGAAGAAGGGTCTGTTCGAGGTCGCCGACGGCGGCACGATCCTGCTCGACGAGATCGGCGACATGGCGGTGGGCGCCCAGGCCAAGGTGCTGCGGGTGCTGCAGAGCGGCGAGCTGATGCGCGTGGGCGGCAGCAAGCTCATCAACGTCGACGTCCGCGTGCTCGCGGCCACCCATCGCAACCTCACCGAGCTCGTCACCGCCGGCGAGTTCCGCGAAGACCTCTACTTCCGGCTCAATGTGGTGCCCATCGCCGTGCCGCCGCTGCGCGAGCGGCCAGGCGACATCGAGCTGCTGGTCCACCACTTCATCGACGTCACCTGCGAAGAGAACGGTCTCGCACCCAGGCGGGTCGCACCCGAGGCGATCGCGGCGCTGCGGGCCCATCCGTGGCCCGGAAATGTCCGAGAACTTCGCAACGTGATCGAGCGGATGGTAATCCTCTCGGACGGTGATCTCGGCGTCGACGACGTGCCAGCGGAGCTTCGCGGCGGGAGCGTCGACGATGATGGACCAGGCGACACCGCGCCGCTGTTCGACCTCTCGTCGGGCAAGGTGCCGCCCGAGCTGTCGCTCCGCGACTTCCGCGAGGCGGTCGAGCGCGCATTCATCGCCCAGCGCCTACGCGAGTTGGCGTGGAACGTGTCGAAGACCGCCGAGTCCCTGGGCATCGAACGCACCCACCTGCACAAGAAGATGAAACTGCTCGGCATCCAACGCGGAGGGACCTGATGGGACGACGGTTCGGTATCTTCGTGTGCCTCGTGCTCGGCTGCGAAGCGGCGAGTCCCGAGCCGACCACGGCGAGCCTCGGTGCGCGGCATGGCGACGCGGGCGTCACCGCCAGCGCGGCTGCGATCCCCGCGACGCCCGAAGCCGTGCTCGCCGAGCTTGCCCCCCTCGCTGGCGGCGCCGTCGTGGTCGTCTACGACGTGATCGGCCCCGCGGGCATGACGGGGAGCCTCGAGATCCTCGCGGCGGCCGGCGGCTACCGCCGCGACAACTGGGTGATCCGGCTGCCGTTGCCCGACGGTCCGCGCGAGATCCGCGGCTCCGCGATCCAGACACCCGACGCATCGTGGCGCGCCGAGGGCGAATCCGTGGGCGCCGTCGAGCCCGGCCGCCTCGGGGCGCTCGCGTCGGCGATCGTCGGTCTCGATCCCATCTCGCGCGGCGCCGTCATCGGCGAGATCCAGCGCTTCCGCGACGAGCTCGCGCTCGGCCGCATCGAGGATCCCGGCGAGCGCGACACCGTGGCCGGCGTGCCCTGCGTGCGCGTGCGCGCCGGCGGCGGTGAGGTCTGCACGTGGGAGGAGGCCGGACTGCCGCTGCGCTACGACGGCGCGGCGTTCTCGATCGTCGCCTCGCACATCGAGCACGGCGCCGAGCTCGGGACCCATGCGTTCGACATCCCGCCGGACGCCGCCCGATCTCCGCTGGCGGCACCGACGCCCGATCTCCGCTCCGCCCTGGCCCAGGTGCTCGCGGGCGACCGCGCCGAGCTGGTGCGCCTGCTCGTGGTCGACAGCTTCCCGAGCCTGTCGTCTGTGCCCGCGACCGGCTGAGCTGCGCTGCGTGCTGCGGCCCGGCGTCCGCTCCTCTACACTGCGGGTGCCATGGCCGAGCGCAGGATCACCAGCTTCGAGGAATTCTGGCCGTTCTACATCGGCGAGCACCGCGTGCCCCTGTCGCGCGGACTCCACTACGCGGGCACGACGATCGCGACCACCACGGCGATCCTCGCCGCCACCACCGGTCGCTGGTGGCTGATCCCGCTCGCGCTCGCATTCGGCTACGGCCCCGCGTGGATCGGCCATTTCTTCATCGAGAACAACAAGCCCGCCAGCTTCAAGTACCCGCTGTGGTCGCTGCGCAGCGACTACAAGATGCTGTGGTTCGCAGCGCGCGGGAAGATGGCGGGCGAGGTGACGCGCCTGTACGGCAGCGCCGCGCCGCCGCGTGACGCGCCTCTGCTCGTGCCGCGGTAGTCCTACATTCACCGCAGATCCCGACCCCGGCGAGCCCTGGGATGCTCACCGGTCGGGAAGACAGCGCAATCCGATCGGGCGCGGGCCGACTCTCGGGATGTGACGGCCCTCGGCCGGCTCCTCGGGGTCGCGTCGGGGCGTCCTCGAGCTCCCGAAGGAAAGCAGCCATGCGCCACGGGCTGCTCGGCACCTCTTCGTGGCCGGAGGCGCGACACGGGACCTCCGGTGCGCCGCGGGTCGGGGCGCGGCGATCCGACGGCCACCGACATCACCGTACGATTGGCGTGCAACGGGCGGCGAGGCAGGGCCGACGGGCGCACACGGACGGCATGTGGCCGGCCAGAAAGCTCGAACGTTCCGATGACCCTGCACACCGATGTCGACGATGTGAACGCTGCGCCTGAGGACACGGGCCCCCTCCGTCCCAGCGTCACCCCACCGCCCCTGCCTGCCGAGAACGCGGCGATCGATGCCCGCGTCGCCATCCTCGCCCGTGACGTGCGCCTCTCGTCGCGCGAGCGCACAGTGCTGCGGCTCATCGCGCTGGGCTACCGCTACCGCGAGATCGGCTGCGCGATGGCGATCTCGCCGCGCACCGTGAAGATGTACGCCACCAACCTGCGCCGGAAGGTCGGTGGCGACACACGGTGGGACCTCATGCGCCGCGTGCTCGCGGAGTGAGCCATGGCGCTGCGCTTCGCCCTGGCGATCGCGGGCTGCGTGCTCTTGCTGCGCGCACCCGCGATCGACGACGCCTGCACGACACACTGTGATGGCTGCGCGTGGGAATGCACCGAGAGCTGCGTGGATGCCTGCGTCGGCGATTGCACGACGCCGTGCATCGCCCGTTGTGAGCGACGGTGTCGCGGCTGCGAGGACTTCTGTCGCGCACGGCTGCAGCGAGACGACGCGATCAGGTGGCCTCGTCCACGCGCAGACGCGACACGCCGAGCGGCCGACCATCGAGCGCCTGCTTCGCCAGCCGTGCCGCCGCCTCACTGACGAAGGTCACGTAGCCGAAGCCGCGGCAGGTGTTGGTCGACGGGCGCATCACGACGCGGGCCGCGGCTAGGTCACCGAACTCGCGGAACAGTGTTCCCAGCGCCTCGGAGTCCATGTGCGCCGGCAGGCCGCCGACGTACAAGGTGCGCAAGGTGCAGCGAGAACTCACAGTGGAACGCTAGCGGGGGGCGAGGCCAGGCGCCACGCAGAACGTATGTGGGGTCGCCCAACCGGTGCAAGGGCGGCTGTGCGCGGCAGCCCAGGGCCTGCGCACCGGGCGCTCGACCGCGCGCCGCCCGAGATCGCGCACCGATCACTCCGCCTTCGTCGCGCGCTTGCGGGCCCGGGCCTCGGCCAGCAGCCCGCGGATGTTGCCGATGTGCCGCGCCCAGATGATCGTCGCCGTCGCTAGCGCGAGCGCCTGGTACTCCCACGGACGCTCGGCGATCCACAGGCACAGTGTGATCGACGTGACCGCGGTGAGCGATCCGAACGCCGACACCCGCGATAGCCATACGCTCTGCCCGTACATCACCACCGCCGCGAGCGCGACCGGTGGGTCCAGCGCCAAGAACACGCCGAGCGCACACGCGACGCCCTTGCCGCCGCGGAACCCCAGATACACCGGGAAGATGTGACCGACGACGGCGGCCAGGCCCACCAACGCCAGGCCGCCGTGTTCGTCGGGACCCAACGCCCAGCTCGACGACGACAGCCACAGCGGCGTCGCGGCCTTGATCGTGTCGAGCACCAGCACGAGTACGCCGAGCTTCGCCCCGAGCACGCGGCCGGCGTTCGTCGCCCCGATGTTGCCCGAGCCCACAGAGCGCAGATCCACGCCCCGCAGCCGGGCGACGAGCACTCCGGTGGGGACGGCGGCGAGGAAGTACGCAAAGCCGATCCAGAACGCGGCGCTGTGTGCCAGCTCGGCCAAGCGGGCGCAGGATAGCCGATCAGGGCGACGGCCGGCGCCGCTTCTCGTCGATGCCGCTGGTGCCGTGGCGCCCGTCGAGCACCGCCGCGACGTCGCTCCACTGCAGATCACGGGCGGCGAGCGCGACCATCGCGTGGAACACGAGATCCGCCGCCTCGTTGGCGACCCGATCGTCGGACTCCGACGCGATCGCCTCGGCGAGCTCGGCGGCCTCTTCGCGCAGCTTCGCGCCGATGTGATCCGGGCCTGCGGCGAGCAGCTCGCGGACGTAGCTGCGCCGCGTCTCGGATGTGACACCCACGCCGGCCTTGCGCGCGAGCACGGTCTCGAACGTCCGCTGCAGCCGCGCGTCGCTCGGGATCGGCGGGCCGTCGTCGGCCACGAGCGCGGCGTCGTGCTCGGTGCGGAAGAAGCAGCTGGTGGCGCCCGTGTGGCACGTCGGGCCGGTCGGTGTGGCCGTCACGAGGATTGCGTCGCCGTCGCAGTCGATGCGCAGCGACTCCAGGCGCAAGGTGTTGCCGCTGGTCTCGCCCTTGGTCCACAGCACCTGGCGCGAGCGGCTGAAGAACGTGACCAGGCCCGAGTCGAGGGTGCGCCCGAGCGCCTCGCGGTTCATCGCGGCGACCATGAGCACGCGGCCATCCACCGCGTGCTGCACCACCGCGGTGACGTGCCCGCTCAGGTCGGGTTTGGCCGCTGCCCACAGCGTGTCGGCAGCCGTCGACATCACACCGATGGGGCGCCGGATTCGGGCGGGCGCACGGGAATGTTGTGCTCGAGCAGGTAGCGCTTGGCCTGCGCGATCGAGTACAGCCCGAAGTGGAAGATCGACGCGGCGAGCGCGGCATCGGCCTCGCCGTAGCCGGTGGCGAGCCCATCGCGCAGATGCTCGAGCGAGCCGACGCCACCCGAGGCGATCACCGGCACCGAGACCGAGCGCGCGACCTCGCGGGTGATCCACAGATCGTAGCCGTCGCGGGTGCCGTCGCGATCCATGCTGGTGAGCAGGATCTCGCCGGCGCCGAGCTCGGCGAGCTGACGACACCAGCTCACCGCATCGAGCCCGGTCGAGCGGGTGCCGCCGTGGATCACCGCCTCGTACAGCGGCTCGGTCTCGCCCGGCAGCGCCGGCAGCCGACGCACGTCGACGGCCCCGACGATCGCCTGCGATCCGTAGCGTTCGGCGAGCCGACGCACCACGAACGGGTTGGCGACCGCGGCGCTGTTGATCGCGACCTTGTCGGCGCCCGCGTTGAGCAGGCGTCGTACGTCCTCTTCGCGCCGCACGCCGCCGCCCACGGTCACCGGCACGAACAGCTGCGCCGACACCTTGCGCACGACCTCGACGAAGGTCTCGCGGCCCTCGGTGGTGGCCGTGATGTCGAGCAGGCACAGCTCGTCGGCGCCCTGCAGATCGTACGCCCGCGCGGCCTCGACCGGATCCCCGGCGTCGCGCAGGCCGGCGAAGTGCACGCCTTTGACCACGCGACCGTTCTTGATGTCGAGGCAGGGAATGATTCTTCGCTTCAGCATCGCGCCATGGCCTCTTCGATGGAGAACGAGTTCTCGTAGATCGCCCGCCCGACGACGACGCCCCGCACCCCCGCGCGCTTGCACGCGTCGAGGTCATCCAGGCTGCCGACTCCGCCGCTGGCGTAGACGTCGATCTCGACCGCGCTCTGCAGCGCTGCGGTGGCGGCGATGTCGGGGCCGCCTTGCAGGCCGTCGCGGCCGATGTCGGTGTGGAGGATCGCGGCAGCACCCCAGCCCTGGGCCGTGCGCACCAGATCGATCGCCGAGACCGAGGACACCTCGCGCCAGCCGTCGACGGCGATCATGCCGTCACGGGCGTCGGCCGCGATGACGATGCGACCCGGATGACGCGCGCACGCGGCTTGGGCGGCCTCGGGATCGCGCAGCGCGAGGGTGCCGAGGACGGCCCAGTCCGCCCCGGTCGCGAGCGCGCGATCGATCGACGCGCCATCACGGAGCCCGCCGCCGATCTCGACCTTCGCACCGCTTGCGTGCGCCCGCTGCACCATGTCGGCGAGCAGCGTCGACTGCGGCGCCTCGCCGAAGGCACCGTCGAGATCGACGAAGTGCATGATCGTGACACCCGCGGCGACGAAGCGATCCACGACGGTGCGTGGATCGTCGGCGTAGCGGGTCGCCCGCGTACGATCGCCCTGGACGAGCCGCACGGCCCTGCCCTCGAGCAGATCGATCGCGCAGATGAGCTTCAACCCCAGCCTCCGAGCAAGAACGCACGGAGGAACTTGAGCCCGGCGCGCTGGCTCTTCTCGGGGTGGAACTGGCAGCCGAGCACGTTCTGGGAGCGCACGGCCGCGGGGAAGCGGATGCCGCCGTAGTTCGAGATCCACATGATGTCCTCGGCCCGAATGGCGTCGACGTAGTAGCTGTGCACGAAGTAGTAGTGCTCGCCGGTGGGCTCGACTTCGTTCCAGCCGACGTGCGGGACCTTCACGCGGCGGCGAAGCGGGCCCAGATCCACGCGTGGATCGACACGTGGACCGGCTTCTGGATCCACCACTCGATCGCCGACTCGATCGCCGACTCGATCGCCGATGGGCTCGACGGTGGCGACCGGCGCACGCTCGGGTATCGGCGGCGGCGCGGCCTCGACGACAGGTGCCGCCGGCTCGGCCTCGGCCACGCTCGCCGCGTGCTCGGGCGCGGAGCCGTCGTCGCTGCGCACCGGCTCGTCGTTCTCGCCCGAGGTCATCGAAGCGGTCGCACCCTTGCGGTCGATGTCGCTCTCGAGCGAGTTGGCGATCGAGTCCGCCATCGACTCGCGAGGCGGCTGCTGGGCGGACTTGGGCTCGGCCGCGCGCAGCGGCTCGGAGGGCCGGACCGCGCCGGGCTCGGCGTCCTCGTCGACCCCCAGCGGGAAGTGCCGACAGTAGCCCGGGAAGATCCCGAGGCCCGGCTGGCCGCCGTTCTCCTCGCTGCCGTCGAACAGCAATTGCATGCCCAGACAGATGCCCAGAAACGGGTCGCCGCGATCGATGACCATGCGCAGCGCCGCGCCCATGGCCCCATCCACGAGGGCGCCGGTAGTGGCGCCGAATGCGCCTTGGCCAGGAAACACCACGATCCGGGCCGAGGCGACCTTGTCCGGATCGCCAGAAACTCGAACCGCTGCGCCCACTTGAATCAGCGCGCGCTCTACGCTTGCGAGATTCCCGAGCCCCGCATCGACAATCGTCACTTCCCGCGCCATGCGGCCCGTTTGTATCACAGCTCGCGCCCGGGCGGGTCAAAGGGCCGCATCCCGCGCGGCC
The DNA here is from genome assembly GCA_038325765.1 of Nannocystales bacterium. Lineage (GTDB taxonomy): Bacteria > Myxococcota_A > Polyangia > Nannocystales > Nannocystaceae > Xiheibacterium. The sequence goes on along the minus strand of JBBQJI010000009.1, from coordinate 92,485 downwards.
GATCGCGGCCAGACCAAGCGGTTCGGGGCGGATCAGCGAACGATCGGCTTGGGTGCGTCGGGATCGGCGGCGGGGTCTGGCTCGGGCTCGGCGAGCGCCGGATCGCGCTCGACCGCCTGCGGCTGGGCGTCGAGCTGGGCCATCATGTTGAACGCCGCGATCACCAGGATCACGATGATGCAGATCACCTGGAACGGCAGCGCGACCAGGCCCAACAGCCCGCCGTCGCGCTCGAGCACCATGCGTCGTCGGATCTTCCGCGACACCTTCTCCGCGAAGTCCGGCGGCGCCTCGACGTGTCCGAGCGACCCGACGAGCTGCATGACCTTGCGCAGATCCTCGAGCTCGGCGCGGGCCTCGGGCGAAGCCGCGAGGAACTGCTCGAAATCCTCGGCCTCGACCGAGTCGAGCTCGGCATCGAGGTACGCCGTCATGCGTTCGGCAGTGCTGTCGTTCGGGGGCGCCATGGCAGGCTCGTCTTCAGAGGTTACGTCGGGGCTGTGTGGTGCGCATCGGGTGGCCGCGAGAAATTCTCAACGCATGTAGGGCCGCAGTCGCTCCTTGAGCGCGAGGCGGGCGCGGTGCAGACGGGACTTGAGCGTGCCCTCCTGCAGGCCGGTGATCCGCAGGATGTCGCCGTACGACATGCCCTGGACATCACGCAGGACGATGAGGAGGCGGTGTTCAGGATCGAGCTGGGCGAGTTCGTGTTGGATCGCGGCCTCGAGGCGGCTGCCCTCGACGGTGGCCTCGGGTCCGGCGATCTGGCTCTGGAAGGTCACCGTGGGGCCGCCGTCGGCGCCCGGCGCCTGGGCCTCGGGCGTGTCCTCGACCGGGACGCTGCGGTGGAAGTTGCGACCGCGCAGGTACTTGATCCGGTTCTTGCAAGTGTTGGTCGCGATTCGATACAGCCATGTGTAGAAGCGACCCTCGCCGCGGTAGCTCGCGAGCGCGCGGTGGACGGTGATGAACACCTCCTGCGCGAGGTCTTCGGCCTCTTGGCGGTTGCCGATCATGCGAAGCACCAGGCCGAAGATGCGGTGCTGGTAGATCGAGACCAGCTCTTCGAAGGCCCGCGTGTCGCCGCCACGGGCGCGGCGGATGAGGCGACGGTCGCGGGCGTCGGTGGCGTCGAGCGGCTCGCGCTCGGCGAGGTCGGCGGCAGCGGGCTCTACGGCAGCGGCGGCTGGCGGCCCATCGGCGGGCTCGGCCGCGGACGATGCGTCCGCCGCGACATCGGGGTCGCGCACGTCCGCAGTGCCCATTCTCGCCCCCACGCGGGCAAGACTACTGCAGGCGGCCGAGGTTCCGAACCTGGTTTCGATCTCGGTTCGCGCGATCCCCGTCGACGGTGGGCGTTCGGGCCGTTTCGCGCCCTCGACGGGCCGGATCACGCGAGCGTCCAGGCCCGCGCGGCGGGGCCGATCAGATGTCGGGGTGGATGCGCAGCCCGAGGTTGAAGCCGATGACGGTGTCCTTCAGCGGACCGGCCACCTGCTGCGAGAAGCCGAAGCCGACGTCGACGCCCACGCCACCGACCGGCGCCGGACGGATGTAGCCGATGCCGCCGCTCACGAACACGCGGTCGTCCTCGCGACCCCTGCCGCGCGAGTCCCACGTCGAGCCGAAGCGCAACGGCACCGGGCCGGCGATGAACTCGGCGCTGCCGCCGTAGACCTGACGCGTGACCTTCTCGAAGCGGAAGCTCGAGAAGTCGTAGTAGCCATCGGCGTTCAGCGAGAACTCGGTCTTGCGCAGGGGGAACACCGACACGCCCCACGCGAAGCCCAGCGGATACTCGGAGAGCTCCGACAGCGAACGGTAGCGCAACGTGCCATCGACCGCACCGACATTCTCCAACGCGACGTCGCTCTCGTCGGTGAAGGCGGGCCCCGAGTTGCCGGTGAGGTTGGTGCCGACCAGCGCCAAAGCGGCGAGACCGGCGAAGTTCGCCGTCAAACTGGCATCGAGTCCGAAGGCGCTGAGCTTGTCCGCGGCGTTGCGCGCCGCGCCCTCTTCGTCGCGATAGCGCAGGCTGGCATACTGGAACTTGGGCTTGAGACCGACCGCGAGCCACTGCTTGATGATCATCGCGCTGATCGCCACGAAGGCCTCGTGGCCGAAGCGCGACAGCTCGAATTTCCGATCCTCGGTCGTGATGACGTCGGTGAACTCGACCTCGGGCGTGCCGCGCATGAACAGGTAGCCGAGCCCCAGCGCGATGCGCGAGTTGTTCAGCGAATCCATCACCACGACGCCCACGCCGCTGGTGCGGCTGGCGATCTGCAGCTGGTACATCGGCTCGATCGCGAACGTCCCCGAGAAGCCCATGTTCGAGGGGTTGAGCAGCACGGCGTTGGAGCCGTACGACGAGCCGCGCGCCACGTTGCCGAGCGACAGGTTGCGGGTGCCATCGACCGCCGGCGAGGCGATCGCCGCAGTCGGCAGCGCCAACGGGAGCGCGAAGGAGATCCCGAGGGCGACAGAGCAGAGGGCGGCGCGCACGGCCGGACTCGAAAGCAAGCTGCGTGCCGCTTCGGGGCTCGACGATGCGGACCCCGGCGCGGACGAACGGTCTTCACCGCCTTCGGGCAGGGGCCGCAGCTCGGGCGTGGGTCGGTCCGTCATCGGGCGCCGGCAGCATACGCCGGGGCCAGGGCCCGACAAAGAAACGCCCGGTTGCCCCGAGGGGCGGCATGGGCGCAAAAAAATTGCGACATGGGTAGAGTTGCGGCCTTGCGTCAGCCCGAACTCTTCGACGTGATCATCGTCGCTGCGCGCGGTGCCGGCCCTGCGGCCGCGGCCCAGCTCGTTCAGACGGTGGCGCGGCGTTTCGGCCTCGCGCCGGGCACCGTCGCGCTGGGGCTCGAGCGCGGCGGGATCGAGATCCACCGCGGGCTGGTCAAAAGTGAGGCGATCGCGGCGACGCGGGCGTTGCACGAGCTCGGTGCGGTCGCGGAGGTCCGCGCGGCCCGGGACGCGAGCGGCATCTTGATGATCGAGCCGGACGCCGACGCGGCGCCGAGTGGATCGGGCGACGTGCCCGGTGCGCCGCCATTCGGGGTGATGCAGAGCACATCGCAGCGCAGCGATGCGCCGCTCGTCGAGCGTAGCGATGCGCCGCTCGTCGAGCGTAGCCGAGAGCCGCTCGTCGAGCGCAGCCGCGTGCCCGTCGTCGAACCCCCGCGAGCCGCGGCGCCGGTGGTCGAGCCGCTGCGGACCCAGCCGCCCATCGTCGTGCCGCCGCAGACCCAGCCGCGAGCACGCCCCGCTGCCGCGCCTGTGGCATCGGCCGCGCGGTCCACCGCGGCGAGCGGCGTGCCCCTGGACGCGCACGCGCCGGCGATCTCCCGCGAGGCGCTCGGTGATGCCCCCGTCGCCTCGCGCTTCGTGCCACCGGGTGCGCACGAGCGCGTCGAACTCGATCTCGTGGCGGCGGGCCTCACCCACGCGCCCGTCGGCGCCTCGGCGATCGCCCGTGGCCGCAGCGAAGCGATCGCGACCCCCGGCGCACCGCCGCCCCCGTCCGCGCTCGAGACGGGCGCGACGTCGGGCCGCTACCCCGCCGACTCGATGCGCGCAGCCGCGAGCCTCCGCGCGCCGACGGCCGCGTTCGACGATCTGCCCAAGTCCGGCCTGCTCGCGAGCGACCGCGTGCTGTCGATCCTGATGGCGGCGTGCGTGGGCGCGGTGCTCGGCCTCATCATCGCGTTCGGTTGGGTGCGTGGTGACACCGCGCGCGCGTGCGAGAGGCTCGAGGGCGAGCTGCAAGCAGCGGTCGCCGACCCGATCGGCGTCGAAGAGGGTCGCGCACGTACCCCCGAAACGATCGCGCGCCAGCTCGAGGGTGAGCTCGACGATCAGCGCGGTCGGTTCTTCTCGATCTGGGCGCTCGTCGCGTTGCCGATCACCGCCGCGGGCGCGATCCCCCGGCCGGAGCGTTGAGCCGTGGCGGTCGCCCGACAGCCGGCAGCCCGCGGTGATCAGGCGCCGGCGATCGCACCCGGCGACTCGACGTCGATGGTCCCCGCCGCCGACATGCGGGCGGGGTTCGGCGCCGCGGGCTTGTTCGCCGCCAGCGGCCAGACATCGGCGGTCCGCAGGGCGATCCACGCGGTGGCGATCAGCGTGAACATGAGCGCCAGGCTCAGCGCCTGCTCGTAGCCGTCGAGCGCCGCGGCCTCCTGCATGCGATCGAGCGGCCTGCCCGCGACGAGATCGACCCGCGACCACGCGGCGTACAGGGCCGGCAGCATGACGGCGCGCCACGCCGCGGCGCCGATGACCAGCACCATCGCCAGACCGCCCGCCAGCCGCGACCGCGTCCACCGCGGCAGCACCACGAAGGTGACCAGCGTCGCCGCGAGGGTGATCTCGGCGAGCCTGTGGTGGATCGGACCCGCCAACGAGCGGGCGAGGTTGGCGTCGACCAGGGCGTGCGCCCGCACCAGCATCGGCAGCACGACGAAGCGGCCAAGCCCGATCGAGGCGATCGCGAGCGCGGCGACCAGCAGACCCAGACACGCGCCCGGACGCAGCGAGCGGCGGCTGGGCTCGACGGGGGCGTGGGTCGTGGTGGGCGTGGACATGGGCTCGGCTGCGCGCGTTCGTCTGCGGTTAGCACCCCTCGTCGTGCATCGCCAGAAATCGGCCAGCGAACGCCATCCGCTGCCTCGCGCCAACCAACCGGGATCCGCCGGCTTGACGGGCGGCCGTGCGCTTGCGAGCGTGCGGCGGTGCCGAGCGGTCTGCATGCGACGTCGCGTCGGACCTGGATGATCGGTGCTGGCGCGGTCGGCCTGGCGGGCCTGCTGCCGCGGCGCTCGCTGGCCGCCGACGAGCGGATCATCGAGGAGGTCCGCTCGCCGTACAACCACATCGTGATCGCCGAATCCGACGACTTCCGCACGATGTACTTCGTCGTCGACGGCACGCACTACATCGAGTCGCGCCTCGACAAGCGGCGGCCGGCGGCGCTGGATCTCGACTACACCCGCACGATGATGGCGGGCTTCTTGGTGCGGCCCCAGATCCGGCGCCTGCTGATGATCGGCATGGGTGGCGGGACGCTGAGCAACTACCTGTTCCGTAAGATCCCCGGGCTCGAGGTCGATGCGGTCGACATCGATCCCGAGGTCATCCGTCTCGCGCGCGCCCACTTCGAGGTGCCCGACGACCCGCGCTATCGCACCCACGGCGCCGACGGCCGCCTGTTCGTCGAGCAGGCCCCTGCCGCGCAGCGCTGGGACATGGTCATCCTCGACGCCTTCCGCGGCGTGTTCGTGCCGTTCCACCTCAAGACGCGCGAGTACTACACCGCGCTGCTCGGGCGCTTGGATCCGGGCGGGGTCGTCGTCGCCAACCTCCACAACGCCACGCCGATGTACCCCCACGATCGGGTCACGTTCGACGCCGTGTTCCCCACCGGCTACGCGTTCCTCGCCGAGAGCAGCCGCCAGACCACCTACGTCGCCTCGTCGGCCAGCGCCGCGGTGGGTGCGTATGCCATGCGCACCAACGCGGTGGCGGTGCGCGAGTGGTTCGACTTCGATGTGCTCGGACTCGCCGCCCGCTGGTACCTCGGCCGCGACTACGACACCGACGCGGCCGTGCTCCGCGACGACTTCCCCGAGGGCGCCACGCCGCGGGGCGCCGAGCGCCACAATCTGCGCTGCGAGGGTGACGACTGCCCGTACCGCATGCGCTGAACCACGCAGGGCGGTCTCGACGCGCGGTCGTCCGTGCCCCTATCATGGTCGGATGGATGTCCGAACGCAGGGCTTGATGCACCGTCGCGCGCCCGTGTCCGAGCGCTCGGCTTTCGCCTTTTTCGCGGGCGTGATCGTGCACGTGCTCGGTTGCTCGCCGGGCGCGGGCCTCGGCGACGACACAGACGGCACCACCGGCGCATCGACCGGCGCCGACGCATCCAGCGCGGCGGGCACGACGGGCGCGACCGCGGGTGGCGTGTCGATGAGCTCGAGTGACCCCACCGTCGATCCCGACACCAGCGGTGACGAGCTCGGCGAGAGCAGCGGCGACGCCGAGACCGTGGGCACCACCGGCGAGCCGTTCCCGGCGCCGATCCCCGACGAGTGCATCACCGACGTGACGCCCGGCCACCACGTCTTCGAGTGCGACGGTCTGCTCTACGATCTCGAGGTGCCCGAGCAGTGCCTCGATGCGGCCTGCGGGATGATCTTCGACGTCCACGGCCTGGCGATGAGCGCCCAGATGCAGGACGCGTGCACCAACCTGCGCGAGCTCGGTCGCGAGCACGGGTTCATCGTCGTCCAACCCAACGCCGACCCGGCGCCGCCGGCATCGAACTGGATCCCCGAGGTCGACGACGCCAAGGTCTTCGACGCGATGGAGCGGGTCGCCGCCGCGTTCCACGTCGATCCCGATCGCTGGCACTTCACCGGCTTCTCGCAGGGGGGGTTCATGACGTGGCGCTTCGCCTGCGCGCATGCGGACGTGCTGGCCTCGGTGGCGCCGGCGGCAGCGTGTGGGGGCGGCTTTCCGGTCAGCGACTGTGGGTTCGTGGGCGAGGACGTGCCGAGCGAGCCCGTCGACGTGCTGTACATGCACGGCACTGCGGATCTGGTCGTGAACTTCGCCTGCGCGCGGCCGCGACGCGACGCGATCATCGAGCACTTCGGGCTCGGGCCGGCCGAGCCTCTGACGCTCGACGACGAGCTGCGACGCACCCGTCACAGCGCCGACGGCATGACGCTCGAGTTCGTCGAGCACGACTACACCGGCGACTCGGTGCTGGCCGGCGGCCACTGCATGCCGGGCATCGACGATCCGGGGGATGCACCGGGGCAGTTCGTGCCGGCGAGCTGTGATGATCCGTTCTTGTTCGTGTGGGGTGAGGAGCTGGTGCAGTTCTTCTTGGACCACCCGCGCGGGTGATGTCGTGGAACGCGATCACGGGCCACAGACTCTTGTGAGTCCGGGTTGCTTGGCTGCCCGTGGTACCGTGGCGGGATCGCCGACCTGGACCCACTCGTGGGCACCTGGCGCGGACGGAGCGAGCTATGGCTCGATCCGCTCGACGACGTGGCGAAGACCTGTGACGCCGAGATCGACGTCGCGGTCGACGCGGCAGATGACCAACGTCGCGCCGTGGGGCGAACACGCCTGCGCGGTACGGATGATCGCGACGCGCGGGTAGCATGGTTCGAATGTCTGCGACTGCGCGCCTGTGTATCGTCGCCTCGCTCCTGGGACGCCAGGCGCGACTGCGCCGAACTCGTCGCGCTCGTGCTCGGCACTACTTCTTGCCGAACATGCCGCGCAGGCCGCCCTTGGGCTTGTCGGCCGGCGCAGCCTCGCGGTTGGCCCGCAGCGCCCTCGCCTGCCGCTCGGCATCGATGAGCCGCGGATCCAACTGCACCGCGCGCGTGAGGCTGGCGATCGCCGGCGCGTTCGCCCCCAGATCCCGCAGCACCAACCCCTTGAAGTAGTGGGCGCGGGCGACCTGCGGCGCATCGGCGAGCACCTCCGACAGTGTGCGCTCGGCGTTCATCGCATCCGCGCGACCACGCGGCGACAGGTTGTAGGCGCAGAACACCGCGGCCGCGCGGAGATCGGGTTCGTCGGGCGTGAGCTCGAGGGCGCCCGCATACAGCTCGGCCGCCCGATCCCAGCGGCCGGCCTTGAGGAACTTGTCGCCGTCTTTGGCGAGCACCTCGCTCTCGAACGCAGCCCGGGCCATGGCGGCGGCGTCGTTGCCCGCCTGATGCACCGACACACCGCGCTCGATCGCGTCGCGGAGCTGCGCGCGCTTGGTCTCGTCGGCGAGGAGGGCCTGGGCCTCGCTCAGCGCCGCGAACACGCCGCCGACGCGCTCGCGCAGCATCCCGAGCCCTCGGGCCTGCAGCGCATCGGGGTGGAAGCGACGGCTGAGCTCACCGAACGCGCGTCGGATCTCGCGCTTGCCCGCGCTCAGCTCCACGTCGAGCAGGTCGAACGCGTGGGCGCTACGGGCGAGCTTGGCCTCGAGCGCCTCGAGATCGGCCATGAACTGCTCGGGGGTCTGCGGCACCTCGTCGACGGCAGGCACCTCGGAGGTGCTCGCGGCGACCTCACCGGTTCGCGTCGACGAGCGCGCTGCCGTGGTCGCCGGCACCGGCGTGGGTCGCGAGCGCGGCGTCTCGGCGGGCGTGGATCGGGCGCGCGGCGCCGCAGCGGGCACGGACGGCGGCGTGGTCCGAGAGCGCGCCGCCTGCTGCGGTTGCCCCTCGTCGCCGTACACGCTGACACCGGCGGCCGACGCCCCGACGCGGAGCATCTGACAGGTCCACAGCGTGTACACGAGCTGCGCCGCGCGGGGCCGCGACGCCCCGGGGAGCCGCGACAGCGCATCGAGCGAGGTCGAGCCCGCGAGCGCGTCGACCAGCAGCTTGTCACTGGGGGCGAACTTGAAGTGGGCGACGTAGCGCGCGAGGCCCTCGGTGCCGGCCAACGGCGCATGCAGTGCCTCGCCCATCTCGGCGTGGATGCGCGCCTCGTCGTAGTGAAACCCCACCGCCGCGGCGATGAGCTCGAGGGCGTTGACCTTCTCGAAGTGCGGGCCCTCGTACGGACCTTGGGTGACCTGCAGCTCGCCTTGGCGCAGCGCGAACGCTTCGAGCACCTTGCGCCGGGCCTGCCGGGCGAGCCCGGTGGCCAGACCGGCGTCGTCGATCAATCCGAGCCGCACGAGCACCGGCCCGAGCAGACCACCGTCCTTGGCCATCGCGCGCAGGGCCGCAGCGAGCTGCTCGGCGTCGATGATGCGCTCGGACACCAGCACCTCGCCCAGGGCATGGGACGCGTCGACCCAGTCGGTGAAGACAGGCATGCCGCCAGCGAACCAGATCGTGCGCTCGCCGGGCGGATCGGGCTGTGCGAGCTGGATGGTGCCCGTGAAGCGCTTGTGCAGCAGCGCGAACACGAGCCGCACGATCGACATCGCCTCGAGCCGCACCGACTTCACCGCGCCGCGTGGTCGGGATAGCTCCACCACCGCAGAGTCTACCCGCCGCGCCCGGCTGCCGCGAGTGTGCCGCGCCGACGCGCCCCAATACGCCCGCCCGGCCCGGCGCGCCCGCGGTTTGTGCGGGCTCTTGGCCGGTGTTAGCGTGGCCTCGCCGATGAGCATCAGCTTCCTCGACAGTGGATCGCGCATTCGCTTCTCGGGCAAGACCGACATCGGTCGGGTCCGCGACCACAACGAGGACAACATCTGCATCCCGGTCGACTTCCCGCTCGCGGTGGTCTCGGACGGGATGGGCGGCCACGCCTGCGGCGAGGTCGCCAGCAACATCGCGGTCACGACCGTCAACACCTACTACCAACAGACCGCGGGCGAGGTGGCACCGACGTGGCCGTTTCGGATGCCGCAGCTCGCGATCGAGCGCGACCGCATGACCTGCGCGATCAAGCTCGCGAACACCCGCATCCACGAGACGGGCGTGGGCGATCCGAGCAAGAAGGGCATGGGCTGCACCGTCGACGCGGTGTACTTCAGCCAAGGTCGGATCTACGTCGGCCACGTCGGCGACTCGCGGGTGTACCGGATCCGCGGCGGCCAGATCAGCCAAGTCACCGAGGATCACTCGCTGCTCAACGACTACCGCCGCATGCGCGAGATGAGCGGCGACGAGCTCGACAACTTCGGCTACAAGAACGTCGTGGTCCGCGCGCTGGGCCTGTCCGCGCACGTGTTCGTCGACATCTTCGTCGAGGAGTACGCCCGCGGCGACATCTACTTGATGTGCTCCGACGGCCTGTCGGGGATGCTCTCGGACGCGGCCATGCTCGCGACGGTGACGCGGTTCGAGAGCATCGACACGGCGACCACCCAGCTCATCAACCAGGCCAACGAGGCGGGCGGCGCCGACAACATCGCCGCGGTGATCGTCCGCATCGAAGCCGGCTGACGCCGTAGCGCTGGCGCGCGGCGATCACAGCCCCAGCGGGAAGCGCAGGGCGCCGCGCAGATCCGGGTGGCGGAACTCGAACCCCGCCTGCTCCAGCGCGCGGGGCAGCACCCGCTGACTCGCGAGGATCGTGGCCTCGGCCATCTCGCCGAACATCGTGCGCAGCACGAACTCGGGTGTGCGCAAGATTGCGGGACGCGAGAGCACCTCGCCGAGCGCCGCGGCGAGCTCGGCGTTGAGCACGGGCGTGGGCGCGGTGAGGTTGATCGGACCCGCCATGTCGGTCATGAGCGCGTGATGGAGCGCGCCGATCTCGTCCTCGAGGGCGATCCAGCTCATCCACTGCGTGCCTGGGCCAGACGGTCCGCCGACGCCGGCGCCGAACGGCCCGAGCAGCTGGGCGAGCGCGCCACCCCGTGGATCGAGGACGACGCCGGTGCGCAGCAGGGCCACCCGCAGGCCGAGCTCGGCCGCGCGCGACGACTCGGCCTCCCAGTCGCGGCACAGCCCCGCCAGCATCGCGGCGCCGCGGGGGGCCGGCTCGCCGGGGGCCGACTGCTCGTCGAGCAGTTCGTCGCCGCGATCGCCGTAGATGCCGATCGCCGAGCCGCCCAGCAGCACCTCGGGGATCTGCGGCATTACGCCGATCGAGTCGACCAGCGCGCGGGTGTACTCGACGCGACTGGTCACCATCTCGCGGCGACGCTCGTCGTTCCACCGCACCCCGATAGGTGAGCCCGCGAGGTGGATGATCGCGTCGGCGCCGGCGAGCGCCGCGAAGTCGCCGCGCTGCACCGGTGTCACCGTGTGGCCGCCGGTGGTCAGGAACGCACCGAGCGCGGTGCCGATGAGACCGCTCGCGCCCGTCATCGCGATACGGCGGCGGGGCTGCGCGGCGAAGCGGGCGTGGCGCTCGAGATCGGCGCGGAGCACCGCGTGCCGATACGCGAACATCCGGCCCAGCCGAGTGCGGATCGTGCCACCGCCGAAGAAATTGCCGATCGCGCCCAGCGGCGCTGCGTACTCGACCTCGTCGACCATGCGGCAGTGGTCCGCGTCGATCGGCACGAAGCGGTGCGTGTGCACCCACTTCGCAAACGGCCCTTCGCGCTGCTCGTCGCGGAACCAGCTGCCGGCCTCGTAGCCGGTGTGCTCGGCGACCCAGCGCACCGGGATCGGTCCCACGCGCATCTCGATCACCGTGCGGGCGCCCACCGCGATGGATTCGTCCCGCTCGAGCACCCGCACCGGATCCCACGCGGGTGCCAGCCGCTGGAACGCACCCGGGCGCTCGTGCCACGCGAAGGCCACTTCGGCGCTGACCGGCAGCTCGGACTCGTGCACGTAGCGTTCGTCGGTCATGGCGGGCGGACCTTAGCATACGGCGCGCACCGTGCGACGGTTTGCGCCGGTTCGGGCCCCGCGTCCGCCCACTCCAGTGCGTCCGCTCGAAACGCCTCTTCATCCGCAACCTCGTCGCCCTGTCTCGACCCTCGCGCGACCCAGACCTCTCTGGGCGTACGCCCGCTTACTTCGACGGCTCCCAGCAGCCACCCAGGCTCGCCCGCCTTCCACCGGTCACAGTTCAAAACGCTCGAGCACTTTGGTCCGACGCACACATGCTACGCTCGCGCGGGTGCGAGTCCTGCTCATCGGCATGGTCGTTCTGCTCGGGATCTGGGGCGTATTCTGGATCTCGAGCTCCCACTATCGCACCGCTAGGGCTCGCGCACTGCTCGGCCTTTCCGCGAGCAGCACACCATCGACGGACGCGACGCGATCCTCTCAACCGCGCACGGAAGACCTCGATTCCGTGTGCTCGCACGCGGACACGCTCGGGCTGGCATTTAGTTACGACTGCGAGGAGCACTTCAAGTCTATCCAGCGCTTGGATGGCGAAGCCCTGTGGACACTTCGGCGCGACTGCATGCTCGCAGCCCCTACGCGTGATGACTTGTTCCGCTGCAACGGCGCTCATCACCCCTCGTGGCCGAGACCTTCGCGGAACTGATCAGTACGCACTCGCGATCGCGCGTGCACTCGAACGCGGGCGCCACCACACCCGTTCGAGCTGTGGTCGCTGGGTGTCGACGACAGATTGGCGACCGGCAAGTTGACCAACGAGGGAGGTCAGGTCCGCGTGGCCCCGTGGGTTGCAATCGACCGAGTCGCGCGCGGGCGAACCCCCAGGGGATGCAGCGCGTGTACCGGCGGCCAGAGATCGCCGGTGAGCATGCCTTCGAGCCCAACGCGGCCGCGCCGCTCGACCCCGTGCGAACCCGAGAACCCGCCTTCTGACGAGTGGCGAGCCCTTGTCCGAGCTCACCGCATCGGTGCGCCTCGCCCGCCCTACACCGGCTCGCAGTCCAAAACGCTCGAGCACCCCGGTATCACCCGTGCAGGTCGTCGTAGCGCAGGCCGAAGCGGGCCAGATACTTGCGCAGGCGATCGGCGTCGTTGCTGGAGGCCTTGCGCGCGCGCGAGCTGGCGAACAGCTCGCGGCCTGCGCCCGAGAGCGATCGACTGGCCTTGCACACGCGCACCACGTCGGCGAGCTGCACGGCGTCGAAGCGATCGAGCTCGGCCGCGGCCGCTGGGCCGAGCGCCTCTTCGAGCAGCGCACGGGAGGGATCGGCACGGAGCGCGCGGGTGTTCGCGCGCAACCGCTTGATCTCGTCGTCGACCAGCGCGCGGGTGATGCGACCACCGTGGGCGAGCGTGGCCATGCGCTCGATCGCCGCCGCGAAGTCGCGGAAGTTGCCGGGCCAGCTCGCCTCGGCCGAGCTCGCGAAGCGCACGAAGTGTCCACGCGCGTCGCCGACGAAGGTGAGCCGCGTGTTGTCGCGCAGGCCGAGCCGCTCGAGCTCGAAGTCGAGGTTGGGCTCGATGTCCTCGGGACGCTCGGCGAGCCCCGGCAGCGCGAACGTCCACAGGTCGAGCCGCGCGAGCAAATCCTCGCGGAAGCGCCCCTCGGCGACCGCGGTCGGCAGCCCGCGGTTGCTGCCGGCGATCAGCTGGAAGTCGCTCGCGACCTCGCGATCACTGCCGAGCGGCGCGAAGCGCTTGTCCTCGAGCGCGCGCAAGAGCATCGCTTGCTCGTCGAGCCCGAGCTCGCCGATCTCGTCGAGGAACACCACACCGCGGTCGGCGGTACGCAGCAGTCCGTCGCGCGCCGCGACCGCGCCGGTGAACGCACCGCGGGCGTGGCCGAACAACATCGACATCGCCAGGTCGCCGCGCAACGTCGCGCAGTTGACCTCGACGAAGGCGCCTTCGACCTGGCCGCGCTGACGCTTCAGCTCGTAGATGCGCCGCGCCAACCGGGTCTTGCCCGCGCCGGTCGGGCCGGTGAGCAGGATCGGCGAGCGCGAGCGCATCGCAACCCGCTCGATCTGCTCGACCAGCTGGTTGAACGCGGTGTTGCGGGTGTCGATACCCTGCTTGAGGAACGACAGCCCGTCGCGCTGCTCCTGCTCGAAGCGCGAGACGATGCGGGCGTAGCGTCCGAGGTCGAGGTCGATGATGCCGTAGGTGCCGGGGTCGTCACCACGCCGGCGATCGGGGGGCGAGCACTGCAGCAGGCGGCCCGGCAGATGGCGCGCCTCCGCCAGCAGGAACAGGCAGATCTGTGCGACGTGCGTGCCGGTGGTGATGTGGACGAGATAGTCCTCGTGCTCGGGGCGGAACGGGTAGGCGTGCGCGAAGTCGAAGAGCGACGCGAACACGCCCTCGAAATCCCATGGGTCGCCGTCGGGAAGCTCGTGCAGTCGCACCTGGGTCTCGGGTGAGACCTGCGTGATATCGGCCGAGACGACGTCGGCGAGGGTGCGATGGGTGCGGCCGTGGAGCAACTCGAAGCGCGAGACCAGCAGGTCGTCGTGGCGGCACAGCGCGACACTGGGTCGCCAGTTGTTCCAGCGCTTGATCGTGCCGGCGTCCAGCGTGGTGCCGAGCAGGCCGATGACGACGACCGGACGGGCCATCCACGAAGCCTATCCCATCGGATAAAATCGTAGACGGGCATCTCGGATTCCCCCGCTGGCTGGCTGGTCAAGCCTTCGATATCATTGATCCGAGGGGCTCGACGCGCCGCTTGCTAGGACGTCCTGCATGAGCATCGAATCCGCCCCCACCGTCGGCTACGAGTTGCACCATCCCGAGGGGGGCGTGCCGATCCGGCACTGGACCCGCGGCGTGAGCTTCGACGACCGCGCGCGCGAGCAGCTCGAGCGTGTCGCTCGCTTGCCGTTCATCCACGGCTTCGTTGCCGCGATGCCCGACGTCCACGTCGGCATCGGTGCGACCATCGGCAGCGTGGTCCCGACCCGCGGCGCAGTCATCCCCGCAGCGGTCGGTGTCGACATCGGCTGCGGGATGATGGCCGTGCGCACCAGCTTGAACGCCGCCGACCTGCCGACCTCGCTCGCCGCGGTGCGCTCGGCGATCGAAGCCGCGGTGCCGCACGGTCGCACCGTTTCGCGCGGCCGATCGAGTCGCGACCGGGGTGCGTGGCACGACCCGCCGCCGGCGGTCGCGCAGGCGTGGAGCGAGCTCGCCGACGGGTTCGCGCGCATCGTCGCGCGTCACCCAGCCGTCGGCCGCTGCAACAACGCGGTGCACCTGGGCACCCTCGGTACCGGCAACCACTTCATCGAGCTGTGCCTCGACCAGGACGAGCGCGTGTGGCTCATGCTGCACTCGGGATCGCGTGGCGTCGGCAATCGCTTCGGCACCTACTTCATCGAGCTCGCCAAGCAGGACATGGCGCGCAACCACCGTGAGCTCGCCGATCGCGACCTCGCGTACCTCGAAGAGGGCACCGAGCACTTCGACGACTACATCGAGGCGGTCGGGTGGGCGCAGGGCTTCGCGCTGCGCAACCGCGAACTCATGATGGACGCGGTGATGAAGGCGCTCGCCAGCGTGCCCGGGATCCGGCCGTTCGCGGCGCGGCTCGAGGCCGTGAACTGTCACCACAACTACGTGGCGCGCGAGCATCACTTCGGGGCCGACGTGATCGTCACCCGCAAGGGTGCGGTCCGGGCCGGCGCCGGCGAGCTGGGCATCATCCCCGGTAGCATGGGCACGCGCTCGTTCATCGTGCGCGGCAAGGGCAACCCCGACAGCCTCTGCTCGTGCAGCCACGGCGCCGGTCGTGCGCACTCGCGGACCTCGGCGCGCAAGGCGTTCTCGCTCGCCGACCACGAGGCGGCTACCGCCGGCATCGAGTGTCGCAAGGACGACGGCGTGCTCGACGAGACTCCGGCGGCCTACAAGCCGATCGACGCCGTGATGGCTGCGCAGGCCGACCTCGTCGAGATCGTGCACACGTTGCGACAGTTGGTTTGTGTGAAGGGCTAGTCTCTACCGCGCGCGAGGAGGACGAAGGACATGGCGACCTCGGTCAACCAGATGATGGATCCCACCCCGCCGGACGCCTATGACGCGCTGCTCGACTCGCTGGGCCCACGCGGGTTCGACGTGCCGTCGGAGCTGCGCGTGACCAGCCAGGCTGGGATGCGCACGCGCTACGTGCTGGATCGCTGGGACTGAGGAACGAGGCGCCATGATCGAGATCGACGGATCGGAAGGCGAGGGCGGGGGGCAGATCCTCCGCACCGCGCTCGCGCTCGCGATCATCCGCGGTGAAGCGCTGCACATTCGCTCGATCCGCGCCAAGCGCAAGCGGCCCGGGTTGCTGAGGCAACACCTCACCGCGGTGCAGGCGGCGGGCGCCATCTCCGGGGCGAAGCTCACGGGCGACCGGCTCGGCTCCGACGAGCTGCGTTTCGAGCCGGGCGCCGTGCGTCACGGCGAGCATCGCTTCGCGGTAGGGACCGCGGGCAGTGCGACGCTGGTGTTGCAGACGGTGCTGTGGCCGCTGTTGGTCGCGCCGGGCGAGAGCACGGTGGTGGTCGAGGGCGGCACGCACAATCCTCTCGCACCGCCGTTCGAGTTCCTCGACCGGGTGCTGCTGCCCGTGCTGCGGCGCATGGGCGCCGAGCTCGAGCTCGAGCTGCTCGGTGCGGGCTTCTATCCCGCCGGTGGTGGGGCGGTGCGGCTGCGCGTGGTCGGTGGGCGTCCGCTGCATCCGCTCGTGCTCGACCAGCGCGGTGCGATCCGTCGTCGACGCGCGCAGGCGATCATCGCCAACTTGCCTGCGACGATCGCCCGCCGCGAGCTCGCGGTCGTGCGCGAGCAACTCGGCTTCGAGCATGGCGAGCTCGAGGTGGTCATGCTCACCGGTCCGGGGCCGGGCAACCTGCTGCTCATCGAGGGCGAGCACGACGGCGGCACCGAGTTGGTCAGCCACTGCGGCGAGAAGGGCGTGCCAGCGGAGCAGGTCGGCGCGCGGGCGGTCGCCGAGTGGTCGCGCTGGCACGACGCCGGTGTACCGGTCGGTGAGCACCTCGCCGATCAGCTGCTGATTCCCCTCGCACTCGCCGGGGCCGGCGGCTTCACCACGCTTGCGGCGACCGAGCACACCCGCACCAACGCGGCGCTGGTGCAACGGCTGCTCGGCGTGTCGATCGTCATCGACCCGCAGGGCCCCGTGCGCGCTCGGGTGAGCGTCGGCGGGTGAGCGTGCCTGGCGCTGGGTGCTCGCGTCCGCGAGCACCGCAGCGCTGTCGATCGTGAGGCCGTCGTCACGGTCCTCGTCCGACCACCGATCGGTAGCAGCCCACGCGCCGCTCTTGAAAGGGTGGTCACCCTCGTGCCGGAGATCCCCGGCCACATGGTGAACGGGACGCATGTGCGCCGCGTCATCACGCGAGCGCGTCGAGGTCCAACGTCGCGGGCTCGTCGAGATCATCGAGGTGCTCGGTCATGATCTCGAACACGAACGTGTCGTCGACGCGGTCGTACAGATGCACGATGCCTTCTGGCCGTTCCAGTAGACGACGAAGGCCTGCCGCGTGCTCGGGCCCACGCCGAGCACGCGGCGGGGTACTATCGCGCCCACCATGACTACGAACACGCCCGTTCCCATCGTCGTCGCGGAAGGCGACGGCATCGGCCCTGAGATCACCCGCGCCACGCTCCACATGCTCGAGGCCGCCGGCGCCAGCTTGGCCCCCGAGTTCATCGACATCGGCGAGAAGGTGTACCTGCGAGGCCACTCGGCAGGCATCGAGTCTGGCTCGTGGGAGAAGCTGCGCCGCACGAAGGTCTTCCTCAAGGGCCCCATCACGACCCCGCAGGGCGGCGGCTACAAGTCGTTGAACGTGACCGTGCGCAAGATGCTCGGCCTGTACGCCAACGTGCGGCCCTGCGTGAGCTACCACCCGTACGTCGATTCACTTCAGAAGAACGTCGACCTCGTCATCGTGCGCGAGAACGAAGAAGACCTCTACGCCGGCATCGAGCACCGCCAGAGCGACGAGGTCTACCAGTGCCTCAAGCTCATCTCGCGACCGGGCTGCGAGCGCATCTGCCGCTACGCCTTCGAATACGCGCGCGTGAACGGCCGCAAGAAGGTCACGTGCATGACGAAGGACAACATCATGAAGATCACCGATGGGCTCTTCCATCAGGTGTTCGATCAGGTGGCGACGGAGTACCCGAACATCGCCGCCGACCACATGATCATCGACATCGGCGCCGCGCGCATCGCGACCAGGCCCGCCGACTTCGACGTCGTCGTCACCTTGAACCTCTACGGCGACATCATCTCTGACATCGCGGCGGAGGTGACGGGCAGCGTCGGCCTGGGCGGCAGCGCGAACGTGGGCGATCAGTGCGCGATGTTCGAGGCGGTCCACGGCTCGGCGCCAGACATCGCCGGGAAGGGCGTGGCCAACCCCAGCGGCATGCTCCTGGGCGCCATCGCCATGCTGGTCCACGTCGGCCAGGCGCAGGTCGCCACCAGGCTCCACAATGCGTGGCTCGAGACCATCGAGGAGGGCATCCACACGGCAGACATCTACAGCGAGAAGGTCAGCACGAAGCGCGTCGGCACCGAGGAGTTCACGGAGGCCGTCATCGAGCGGCTCGGCCAATCGCCCCAAAAGCTCACCCCGGTGAACTACGTCGGCGGGGCGCTGCTCACCCTCAACACCACCGTGGCCGCCACGATCCCGGCGAAGAAGGACCGCGTGGGCGTCGACGTGTTCGTTCACTGGCTCGGTGTCCCCGACACGCTCGGCACCGAACTGGGCGCGCTCAACGGCGACGGCCTCGAGCTCACGATGATCAGCAACCGCGGCGTCAAGGTCTGGCCTGACGGTATTCCCGAGACGCGGTGCACCGACCACTGGCGTTGCCGCTTCGAGACGCTCGTGCCCGGCAAGCCGGTCACGGTGATGCAGATCCTCAGCCTCATCTTGCGGCTGGGGAACGCAGGGTTCGACCCCGTGAAGACGGAGCACCTCTTCTTCTTCGATGGCAAGCCGGGCTTCTCGCTCGGACAGGGTCAGTAGCGCGTGAACGACGCGCTCAGGCCGCCAGCCCGTTGGGTTCGTCGCGTGGCCGGGCCCGACCGCTCTGAGATCATCGAGCTCGACGGCGAGTCGTACCGCCGAAAGGAAGCCAGGCAGCACGAGCTCGCGCGGCGGGTCAAGCGTCGCGAGACCGCTCACCCGGCCAAGTGAAATCGACGCCGGTCGCGGACAAGCGCTCGGCGCTCTGCGGCCGGCGTCCGCGATCGGCAACTACCCGCGCATGCCGCCCGGCGCCAACAGCACGCTCGCACGACGAGGCGACGCGCTCGTCCCCGCCCCCCATGCGAGGCCCATGCGAGGGCCATGCGAGGGCCATGCGAGGGCCATGCGAGGGCCATGCGAGGGCCGTGCGAGGGCCGTGCGAGGGCCCCTCATGTCGTACGACGGGATCGCCCTGCTCCTGCGCGGCGCGGGGCCTCCTCCGCCTGTCCCCCGCCTGCCCCCGGCTCCCGGCGAGCAGCACCTCTTCGACTCCGTGACGAGCGACGCGGCGCCTACTGCGACTCCAAGATGATCTGTTGGCCTGCGGTGATGAGGCCGGGCACGAGCAACCGCAATGCGACGTCCTGGCAGTCGCCCCCCGGCAGCGACACCGTCGTGAGATCCTGCTGTGGGTCGGTCGGTCGCGTATACACATCGACCACCGCCCCATCCACCTCGATCGGGCCGTTCCATGTGAACGTCGGCGAGTCGCCCTCGGACGTGAAGTTCGACGCGAAGCCGATCCGGACGGTCCGCGGTGCCTCGCTGCACAGGTTCAAGGTCACCGCGTAGCTCATCCCGTAGTTGCCGTAGCTCTTCTCGGACGAATCCGCCAGCCGCATAGAAGCCGGCGCGGTCTGGTCGTGCAGCGTGGCACCGTCGAGCGCGAATTTGTCGTTGGTGTTGAAGGCGACGCCGACGTGCGCGGGTCCTTCGGGCACATCGGCGTGCACGGTGCTCGCCCATCGCGCGTTCGAGTACACGCCCGCCATGCGACCGAATTCGTTGGGGCCGGGCTCGACGATGAGGCCGGGCGCCGGGCTCTCTTGCGTCGCGTTGATCGCATCGTTCACGTTGCCCGAGTTCGTCACCACCGAATAGAGGTAGATGCCGCCGCTGGCCTCGATCTGCACCCGTCCATCGAGCATACCGGACGACTGCACGCCGATGCTCCCGATCTGAACGCCTTGGCTCGGTGCGATCTCGAGGTCCTGCACCTCGATGTTCCCGGCACCGGCCAACCAATCGCGGGCGACCTGCACCGACGGTCCCGTGCCTTGTCCGATCGGGTGGGCGCCGTCGTTGACGTAGATCGAGCCGCGGGCGCTCAGCGTCACCGTTTCCGCCTGGGGGTTGGTGGCGATGAGATGCAGCGTTCGCGCGCCGCCGGTGCCATTGAGATTGAACACGTAGGCCACGAACTCGGCCATCGGCAACGACTCGCCGCCTCGGGTGGCATCGGCCCGCGCGTGCTGGAACAGCCAACCGTTGCCTGTGAACTGTTCGGGGTTGTTGCTGACCCAGATCGGTGGGCCCTCGAGTCCCCCCGGCAGCGGATGCAGGTCGGGTCCCATCAACCGCGCGGGCGCCAGACCGGGCAACCACACCGACGCGGGCAGGTCGGGTTCGGTCGGTCCCGTCGATTCATCGCTGCCGGTCTCGACCGCGTGGGTGGGGTCGCCGTCATCGGTGCCGGTGCCGGTGCTCGAGCCTGCGCCCGCGCTCGTGTCGGCAGCGGGTGAGTCATCGCCGGTCGATGGGGCTCGGGGACCTGCGGTCGAACCCGAACCGGTGCCGATGTCGGTGCCTCCGTCGATGTTCGAGTCGTTGCCGCAGCCGGTGAGCAGCGAAGTCGCGATGCACGCCGAGGACCAGGCCCTCACAGCCGAGCTCCGTCGAGCTCGCACACGCCGCACTTGCTCGAGTTCATGCACGCGACCGCACCGCCACCGGATCCGAACATCGACAGGATCGGCGCGACGAGGGCCAGTCGGGGATGTGCGCATGAAGTCATCGGGCATCACGGTAGCGCGAGTCGGACCGCGACGCGCGGGCCGCAGCCGAAAACCGCTCGACTCGCGCAGGCGTTGCCGCGCGTCGATGTTGTCATCGCGATTGCGGGCAGATCGATCCGCTGCCGAGTGCGGTTGCACACGGTGTTCATCACGCGGCCTCAACGGCGACACGAGATCCACCTGCCCTGATCCGGGTGAGCGAGCGACGTGCCCGTCGCCAGGGAACGTTGCCCGCGCGCAGGACGAAGTGGTGGCCGACGATTCGGCCCCAGGTCGGTGCCGTGAAGCGGCCGATCCCCCAGCGCCCCGCGACACCGGTCGAGGTGATACGAGACCTGCTCGATCCCTTGTTCGTGCGTGAGGGCGCCAGCGTCGACCGACGCGACGATCGCCGCATACTCGGCGCCACCCTCGTGCAGCCACGAAGGCGCGTGCGAGGCCACCTGGGCGTTCCACAGGTGAAACGCCTCGTGGCGCACGAACTTGGCCAGGCTCGCGGCCGCGGTGGGGTCGGGCTGGTTCCAGCGCGGGTCGAAGAAGCGAAGCGAGATCACGGCGGTGGCGCTCGCGTCCCCGCGATGATCTCCGGCCATGGTGCTCTGCATGCTCACGAGAATCGTGGGCTCGCGCCCCGGTCGCTCGAGCATGCGCGCGTAGTACCCGAGCGCGGCCTGGGCCTCGCTACGCACGTGGTCGACGAGCCATGGCGCGACCGACTCCCCGGCGACGGTGCGAAATCCCTCGCCTGAACGCACGGCGTCGGCCGGCCCGAGCCAGGCGTAGCCGCGCTCCGCATCGCGCTCGGGGATCGCGACTCCGCCGGCGCCTGGCTGCAGCACGATCCGCGTGTCGAGCCCCTCCACCAGCAGCGCCGGCCCGTAGATCGCGACGCCGCTGCCCACGCGATGGAGCGACGGATACACCCGATCGACCTCGACGCTGTCGGCTGCGATCACGAGCTCGAAGCTGGTGCGCAGATGGTCGCTGACGATCGCACCGTCGACGAGCCGCACCCCCTCGGTGACACTCCGCCACTCGTCGCGCCGCACCGCGTCCGACCGCAGCAGCGCGACCCGGCGCGTCGCCTCGGGGAGCTCGTACACGACGCGGGCGCCGTCCTCGTGCAGCGACACGGTGGCGATCGCACCGGACGATCTCGGTGCCGCCTCTGCGGGCTGCGACTGGGGCGAAGCCACAGGCGTCGCCGGGACGAGCCGCGGCGCGCACGCGAAGGCCGAGCACACCGCCGCAACCCATCCAAGGCAACTCTTCACGCGCCGCGACGATACCACGCTCGAGACGACGAGACAAAGGCATCGCGTCGCCGACGCTGCTTGGAGCAACGCCGCGACGTCTTGATCGCACGCATCCGGTTGTTCGCCATATTGGCGCGCGCAGATCTTCGCGGGTCACGGGATGCGCGAACAAGACGACGTGACGCGGTTGGGCACGCGCGTTGCACACGCGCTGGTCGATGTCCGAACAAGCCGATTGCCCGCTGCCGCCACCGAGTCACAGCGCGCTGCTGCATCGCTGGTTCGTCCAGTACAACCCGTTCTACCTCGTGAGTGCCGCGCTCGTGCTCTATGGCCTCACCACGTTGTCGACCGCGGTCGCGAGTTCACTCGTCACGGACTTCGGTCTGTCGCATGGAGCGCTCGCACAGCTCGGCATCTCGGCGATCGCCGAGCTGTACGCGTGGGCGCTCGTCGGTGGTGCCGCGCTGCTCGTGCGGATCCGGCTGCGTCGCCCTGCCCTGATGCTGGCGCTGCTCGCCGCGGTGTTCCAGTGCGACCTGACGCTGCACTGCGCCACCACGCCGCACCTTGGTACGTGGGGCATGGTCGGGAGCGCGTTGTGGATCGTCAGCTCGCTCGCGAGGCTTCGTGCGCTGGTCTGGGCGATGCAGCTCCAGCTCTCGCGGTCGTCGTGGGTGTTGCCGATCGTCGGCGCGGCGGGCCTCGCGTGCTCACCCTTTGTGGTGCGCGGTAGCAGTGGCACGGCGGCCTCATCGATCGTCGCCGCGTGGCTATTCGTGATGCTCGCAGCCGGCCTGTGGAGCCGTCGCGTGATCCGCAGCAAGGTCGCGCTCGATCCGTGGCCGCGGTTGGTCGCACGGCGGGCGCGACTCGCCGTGTGGCTGGGTTGGATGGGCATGCTCGTGCTGCACGCCGCGTTCTGGCTCGGCAAACATCCCGGCGCGACGCAGCCCGCCCTCGCCTTGCCGGTGGTGTTGTTGCTGCTCACCCGCCATGCGGCGCGCGAGCGCATGGTGTGGTTGGCGGTCGCGGCTGTGCTCGCCTGCACGCTGCAGTACTTCGCGCCCTACCTGTGGCTGATTGCGGCGATGTCGGCAGGCACGTTGTTGCTGCGCGCGTATCACAAGCCGGTGCGCCTCGAGCCCACGGTCGATCGACCGATCGGCGATCCGTACCGTGTCGAAGCGGCGCTGCCGATTACGCCACGACGCGGCGTGCTCGCCTTCGTCGTCGCCCCGGCAAGTGAACGGGTGCGCCTGCTCAGCGGCGCGCTCGGGTGCGCGACGATCTCGATGTGGCTGCTCGGCTGGCCCGGCGGCGAGGCGCCGGCGCACCTGTGGTGGCTCGATGTCGGCGTCGCGATCGTCGCGGGGATCATGGCCCACCGCGCCCGCAACCTGTTGCCCGCGACCGTACCCGTGACGCTGGCGGTCCATCTCATCGTCACGCTGCGGCTAGTGCCGCTGCCGACGACCGACATCGGCTGGGCACTCACGACGATCACGGCAGGCTTCGCGTTGCTCGCGGCATCACTGCTCGCGAGCGTTCGGTTCCGGCGGGTGTTCGTCGTCGACCCCGTGGCGCCGGATCCGAGGCCAGAGGCGCACAGCGCCGGGGTGACGAACGCCGCCGCTCGAGGGGCGTAGGGCCCCGACGCGCTACTGCGCGGCCCAGCTCGCGGCCGCCTCGAACAGGTCGAGCCCCGCGGGCGTAGGTCCGCCGGCGTTGGCCTCGCTGGCGGGAAAGCCCACGCGGCGCGCCGGCGCGGTGAAGCTCGCCAGCATCGCGCCGGCTTCGTACCCGAATATCGTCACATGGCTCGGATCACCCGCCTGGACCGCGACGACCTGCGCGGAGGCCAGAGGGCTGGCCCAGCCGATTTCGCTGCCCGCCGGATACACGAACACCGTGCCCGAGGCGCCGTCCGCCAGCGGATGTGATTCATCGACGATCGTGACGTCGCCCGCGGGCGACGTCAGGCCAAGCTTTGCCCCGTCGCTCACCATCTGCATCTCGTCATAGAGGTTGGCCTCCATCGTCAGCACGGGGACGGAGACGTCGCGGAACTTGGTGCCCACATCGCTCGACGAGCCGAAGGTGGAGAGCACCACCAAGCAGTTGTCGCCCACGTCGTCGGAGCTGCTCTCGATGCTGAGCACGTGGCTCACGGTGTATCCGCGGTCGACGAGGCGCTGGTGGAACAGTGCGTCTCCGGTGGCCTGCACGTCGAGGTTGCCGCTCACCCACAGCGCGCGATCGCACGCCGGCGGGACTGGCCCGGTCGAATCATCGGTGGACGGCCCGGGCCCCGTGGACGTCGTGGTGAGGTCTCCGGTCGAGTCTGGCCCGCCGCTCGCGACATCCGACCCGGTGGTGCCAGGCTCCGCTTCGGCAGTCCCGACCAGCCCGGTGTCGCTCGACGTCGTACCGATGTCGCCCGTTGTCGTACCGGTGTCGCCCGACGTCGATCCGCCCCCGAGGCCGCTCGCGTCGAAGCTGCACGCAACGCCGGCTCCGATCACGATCGACCCGAGCGCGCAGACGTGCGGCCACCTCATCGTGCAACCCTACGCGACCCGGCGGCGGGCCGCGAGCGTCCCCGCAGGCGTCTGGGCGTCTCGCGTCCCGCGTCCCGCGTCTCGCGTCTCGCGTCTTGGCCCCTCGCGTCTCGGCTCACCGGGGCTTGCCACACTCGTGGGGAATCTGGGGAATCTCCCCACACCACTGCGAGTCCCACTTCAAAGTCCCCGGCCGCGCGTGACGGTCGTGTGGCACGGATCGCTGATCCTGAGCCCGCGGCGAGGTGGGAGGCTCACTCACCCATGGATGAGCTCGCCGCATCGAGGGATTCCCCGCTGCCCCCGCGCGGCCGCGGAGCGTAGCCTCGGGTCGCATGCTTCGCCGTTTCGGATGCTCGCTCGCCCTGGTGGTCATCGCATGTGGGGCCGACGGAGGCGCGAGAGAGAGTGGCTCGGCCTCGCTCACGGGTCTGAGTTCGATCACGGGTCTGACCTCGATCACCGGTCCCTCCACGGGTGACGGTTCAGCCGACAGCATCGACGATGGCGGGGGCACGCCGACGGACTCGGCCGATTCCGTCGGCGAAGGCTCGACCGACGATGTGCCGAAGTTCGACATCGGCAGCGACGAGAGCGGCACGTCGCCTCCGCCCCAGGAGTGCGAGACCACGCTGGTGGCCACCATTCGCGACTTTTCGCAGGGCCACCCGGACTTCCAGTTCACGCTCGGGGTCGACCCGGGCATCGTGCAGTCGATGCTCGGCGGCGACGGCAAGCCCGTCTACGGCGGCGGCACCACGGGCACCACCACCGGGCAGGCCAACTTCGACCAGTGGTACCGCGACGTGGCGGGGATCAACATCAACCTGCCCACGGAGATCGGGCTCGTGGATCAGGGCGACGGCACCTACGTCTACGAGAATCCGGCGTTCTTCCCGATCGACGGCCAGGGCTTCGGCGACGAGGGCAATCCCCACAACTACCACTTCACGCTCGAGATGCACACGCAGTTCACCTACCAGGGCGGCGAGGTGTTCACGTTCCGCGGCGACGACGACCTCTTCACGTTCATCAACGGGCGCCTCGGCATCGATCTCGGCGGGGTGCACGGGCCGCTCGAGGGCAACATCGACTTCGACGCCATGGCGGGCACGCTCGGCATCGTACCCGGCGGCACCTACGACCTCGATTTTTTCTTCGCCGAGCGTCATACGTCGCAGAGCAATTTTCGCATCGAGACCACGATCGGCTGCTTCTACCCGCCCGGGTGAATCGCTGGCGTCGACCCGCGCCGAGCTCGCCGAGTCGCTCGCGGAGATAGCCGAGGGCACGCTGTGGCTGGTGAACCACCGAGCGCTGCGCGACGTGCCGCGGGTCGCCGTGGTGTGGGCGTGACGGTCGGTAGTCGGTGCTGCGCAGCACCTGGCGCTGGCGCACCGGCGCCACGCGCGTTTGCCCGCATGGGCCCGCGCGATGTCGCGCCCCATGCGGCGAGCCGTACGCAGAAATGTGGGGTGCCAGCATTCGCGCTCGCGAATCTTGCCGAGGTCGCCCAACGACGCGGCGACACCACGCGCTGCGCCGCGCTCTACGGCGAGGCGGCGGAGATCCGCGAGGCGCTGCTCGGCCGTGATGCCCCTGTGCTCGCCGTGCCGCGCGATGGGCTTGCGCGGTGCCGACGGACCGCGCCGGATTGACCTCGAGTCGAGCGCGGGACTTGGCGCCCACGCCCCGAGCGGGTGGCGTGGCGGCGGCGCGCTTCGCCGCAGCGCCATGACGGCCCGCCGCTGCCAGGCCACGGTTTGCGTCCCGCCCTCGTCCGGCCCTACACTCGCGGAGTTCATGGGCGTTTCCAGCGGCGGCGGTGAAGGTGATGCGGTCTCCGAGATCAACGTGACGCCGATGGTCGACGTCTTGCTCTGCCTGCTGATCATCTTCATGGTGGCGGCGCCCAAGCCACCCAACGAGCAGATCGAGATCAACGTGCCCAAGGAGTCGGTGACGCAGGTGCCGTCCGACCCCAACTCGCCCTTGCTCGTCGAGGTCCAACCCGATGGCAGCGCCAAGCTCGGCCAGATGGTCCTGTCGACGAGTTACGACGGGATGATCAAACAGTTCCAGGACAACGAGAAGGCGCAGTCCGACAGCAAGATCGTCGTGACCGCCAAGGGTGCCGCCCGCTACGGTGACGTGATCAGGGTGATGACCGCGGCACACGAGGCTGGCATCGCCGACGTCGGCATCGCGTCGGATCGTCTGTAGCGCGCTCGCCGGCCGGCCACGCGATCCGTGGATGGGAGCGCCGGGCGTGCGAGGCAAGCCTTCGCACGCGCCAGCGACCCGGACGCGATCAGCCGCGCGCGCCCTTCTTCTTCGCTGAGGCCTTCGCCGGCTCGGCAGCGACCGGTGCGGCCTTGCCGGCCTTCGGCGCGGCGGCCTTCGGCGCGGCGGCCTTCGGCGCGGCCTTGGCGGGAGCGACAGGCTCCGTCTTTGCAGGCTGTGCCTTCGCTGCCTTCGCCGGCCGCTCCACCTTCGCGGGCTCCTCCGCCTTCGCGGTCTTCGCGGGCTTCACCGCCTTCGCAGGACGCGCAGCCTTCGCCGCCGGCTCCTCTGTCTTCGCCGGCTCCTCCGCCTTCGCCGGCTTCACGGGACGCTCAGCCTTCGCAGGCCGCTCAGCCTTCGCGGGCGCCTCCACCTTCGCCGGCCGCTCACGCTCAGCCTTCACAGCCTTCGCCGGCCGCTGGGCTTTCGCGGCGTTCGCCGGCCGCTCCGCCTTCGCTGCCTTCGCCGGCGTCTCCGCCTTCACCGGCGCATCATCGTCCATCTCCTCGGCGGGCTCCTCCGCCGCCACCTCGGCCTTCGCCTTCGCGCCCTTGGGCGCACGCTTGGGCTTCCCTCGACCCGCGCTCGTCTTCTCGCCGGGCTCGGGCAGGACCTCGCCCTTCCACACGCCGAAGGTCGCACCTGTCGGATCGCGCATGATCGCGCCGGCACCGAAACCGGGCGACTCCATGTACTCGACGATGACCTCGGCGCCGGCGGCCCGCGCCCGCGTCACGCTCGCGCGCACGTCGTCGACGGTGATGTACGGCAGCCACATCGCCGGCGCGTCGGGCATGCCACGCAGCTGCATCCCTCCGCCGGGATCCTTGGGGGTGCTGATCGTGGTGTAGACCGAGTCGCCCATGGGGATGTCGGTGTAGTTCCAGCCGAACAGCTCGGCGTAGAAGGCCTTCGCGCTGGGAATTTCGTCGCTGTGGAGCTCGAGATGAACAAAGGCGCCTTGCATCGAGGTTCGTCCTTTCGACGGCCCGGTGTTCTTACTACGCGAACGCGTGCGGCTCAATGGCGAGCGGTCGCCGACTTCGCGCCAGCTTGCAGCTCGAGCGTGTGGATCTCGAGCCGCAGGTCGAGCTCGGGGCGGTCGATCTCGATCCGCAGCGGGATCTCGCCCGGCGAAGCGCCGCCCGGAAACCGCAGCCGCGTCGCCCGACGGTCGCGCCTGCGCCCCCACACCCGCTCGTGCAGGCGCCCCGCGGCCCAACGCTCGTGCATGCGCGCGCCCGCAGCCGTGCGTCGGCGGTGCCAGCCATCCGCGCGTGCGGCCCGCGGCAGATCGAAGTAGGCCGCGTGGATGTCTCCGAGCACCGCTTCGGCGGGCGCCGGTAGCGGGCGATCGATGTACGGCGTGACCTCGACGGTGGCGCCCTCCTGCACCACCGCGAACGCCTTGGTGCCCATCGGGGTGAGGCCGAGCAGGACGAGGCGATCGCCGGAGTACTGCAGGACGGCGTCGAAGGTGGAGCGGCCGGTGGGGTGGATCGCGACGACCTTCTGCCGGGCGAGGAAAGGGGGGGCGGTGGTGGGGAGGGGGGGGATGGTTGGGGTGGGGGGGTGGCAGGCGGGGGTGAGGAGGAGGAGGGTGGTCGCGAGGCCGAGGGCGCGGGCGCGGGTCATCGCAGGGGGTCGCGCGGGCTGGGTCGTGGGGGTGGGCGGGGCACGAGGTGGGGAGGGTAGCGCGGCTTCGGGTGGTCGCGTCGCGGAAGACAGGTGGGTGGTCGAGGTGTCGCTTGGCCTGGACGTGGGCATACAGGCGCGGTTCTCGGCTGGCTCGTTGACAGTCTCGGGACCCGCGAGCGGCTGGCGCGGGCCAGCCAAGCCGGACCCACAGCCCGCGAGAAGCGTCGCCCGAACCACCAGGGGTGTGGGGCAATGTGAGGAAGGGCCGACCGGGCTCTGACGGGCCTCTCTCGTTGTGGCATCTGCGTTCGCGACTGCTCCAGTCTGAACACCTGCCCCCGCGTGCCAGATCAAAAGCGTTGCCGAGAAGCCTGCGAGACGTTGTACAAACCATGCCGCCCGCGGACGTCGGTGTTTCTCGTGCGATTTCAGAAGTTTATCGCCACGTCAACAGCGACTCACGCGCCACCCGGCGAGGAACGGTCCATCTTCGACGCCGATCACGTTGCCCTCAATCGCGAACTCACTAAAATTCACGACACAGCACTGAGCGCGCTTCGCCTCAATCACGCGGCGAAGAACTGAAGCATCCCCTCGAACCCCCTCGAACCCCCTCGAACATCACCGATGCCCCTCCGGCAAGGCGCGTAGAATTCGCCCCTTGATCGACGGGGATCGACGGGGATCGACGGGGATCGACGGGGAAAGCCATGAGCACCGATTCAGTCATCGACGAAGTGCGAGCGATTCGAGACGCGATTGCGCGCGAGCACGGCTACGGTCTGGCCTCGAGATGTCGGGCCCTGCGTGAACGTTCGCGAGCGGCGGGACTCGAGACGGCGACGCTACTGCCACGCCCGGTGTCTCGTCCTCCGGACGGGGACGCCGCCCTGCCAGGTGTTGCAGCTGACGAATGATCTAAGCTGCGGTCGTGCCGTTCTCGGGCGAATCGGCGAGAACGTCTACCCGCTGGACTGGTGGTGAGGAAGAGGGTCGCGATGGTCAGCGCGACTCGGAGGTCATCGCGGGGCCAAGCATTGGGCCTCGGCTGAGGGCATCGGGTTCGTCTGGCTCGTCGACAACCACTCGCGCGGCGCTATGGGCTGCGCACCGGACGACGGGTCAGCCCGCGCGTGCGAGGAGATCATCCACGCATCCAGCTCTCCGCGCCCGCTCGCCTCGCGACGGCGCGACGAACTGTCCGGTTCGCTCTTCGTCTCGGCGCTTGCTCGCGCTGTCTCGGACGCGTGCGGCCTCCGTCCCGATCACGGCCATCTCGACGTCCCGGAACACGCGGAGGGCCTCGTGATGATTGCCGCCGACGACGAGGTGAAACCAGGTGCGGTCCTTGGTCGGATGCGGGACGGCCAGGTCCGCCGCGTACCTCAGCCCGCATCGGACCTTCAGGTTCTCGCGGTACAGCTCGAACAGCTCGGCTTCCGACAGCCCCGGCGCGAGGTTGCCGTCTTCGAGGCCGAAGAACTCGCGCATCTGCTCACGGAGGAAGTGGCGCGGATCATCCTTCCAACGGTTGATGTGCTCGAACATCACGTTGACGAGCACATCCCGAACGCGGCCCGCGACGAGCAGAGCGATGAACGACATGGCGGCGCCCTTGAACCCGGTGGGATCCACGAAGATGAAGGCCGGGTCGTCGCGCAGCATGCCGGCGATGGCATCGACGTGCTGGCCGAACTCGCCGTGGAGCGCGCACGTCTTGACGGGGCCTCCGCGACTGGCGAGGTGATCGCGGAGAGTTTCGAACGAGACCCGGTTCGACTCGACGAACACCGCGTTGAGCTCAATCTGATGGCCGGCGTCGCGCCAGGTTGCGGCCGCTTCGGTCAGCGCATCGACGCCGATATGGATCGACGTGTCGAGGCCGCGGCGGCCGTCGTGGGCGACGCGGGGATCGACGTCGCGGTCGATCGCGTCGTGCGTGCGTTCCTCCGCTCCAAGCACGAGCGGCTCGCCGTGTCCGTGGTGCTGCGCCGCGTCGTCGGCATGGGCAAGCTCGACGAGCGGCCCGTCGTGCGCGCCGGGACCCTGCGCGCGCGTCAGGCGATGGCGCGGCTCCTGCCGGGTGTGCCCGCCGCCACCCCGCTGGCCCGCGCGAGCATCGCGTGCGCGGCGACCCGTGGCACGGTGTCCTCCGCCCTCGACGAGGATCTGACCCGGTTCGGCGATCCCACGCGCAGCGCGACCGGCCCGTCGAGGTGCCGCCGTTCACGCCCAATGTTCACGCGAAGTGGGTGATCGCAGCCCGCGTGCGCGCGCCGTCGGACGCGCTTGGTCAAGTCCGCGGCGGTTGCCATACATGCGACAGGTTCGCATAATGGGGCATGCGGTTGGTGCCCTCCGAGCCCGTGCTCGACGACGCGGGTGTGGCCCGCGCGCTCGAGCGGCTCCACGGCGTCGTGAAGAGCCGCGGACTGAAGTCATCCTCGACGCGCGACGCCGTCGCGAGCGCGGCGCTACGTCGTCGCGGTCACTTCACAGTCGATGAGCTGATCGCCGAACTCCGTGTGGGCGGCACTGCCGACGTGCACCCGGCGACGGTCTATCGCGTGCTCCCCCTCCTCGTGGAATCCGGACTGCTCCAGATGACGCTGGTGTCGAACCGCGAGGGGGCCCGATACGAGCGCGCGTTCGAGCGACAACACCACGACCACCTCATCTGCACCGCGTGCGGCAAGGTCATCGAGTTCGAGTTCGAGGCCATCGAGTCGCTGCAGCGCGATGTCGCCGAGCGGTTCGGTTTCGACCTGACCGGCCACGTCCACGAGCTCCTCGGCACGTGCCCCGACTGCCGCGCGTGAGCGCTGGAGCGGAGCGCGCTCGACGAGTCGACGGAGGGCGAAGGGATCGCCGAGGTGGCCGACGACGAGCGCGGCGACGCACGCCGCCAACGACACCGAGACCGCGACGAGGTACCCGCTGGCGCCGAGCCGACCGCAAGCGACCGCCACGAACGCCGCGACGAACCCCGCGACCCCGATGAGGCCGACGGCGACGACGAGCGGAGCACCACGCTCCGTTCGCCGGCAGCACCATCGACGGGCGGTCACCATGACGCCACGAACGCGCTCCTCGGCCTGCGTCGGGCCGAGGGTCGGCGGCCACCCGCTCCGCCGGGGTCCGACGACGTCCGCTGCCGACGTCAGGTGACGGCAGATCGCACTTGACATGACACCATCCACGCCAGTGTATAATGCGAATGATTCGCCTTGTCAAATCGGAACCGTCTCGCGCCTGGGGGTCGCAGCGGGGGTCGACCGCGCCGGTGAACCTGGGGAGGAGCCACGATGACGCGGCAGTGGAGGTCGACGCATGACGGACGCGAGGACCACGGAGCTCTCGGGCGTGCCAGAGAAGATGCTCTGGACGCTGCACAACCGCGCTAGGCCAGCGAGGCGCAGAGATCCGACGGATGCCTCAGGGACGAGCATGCCGTCCGCATCTATCGGAGCGTTTCGTACGACTACAAGCGGAGCTTCGGCAAGCCCGACGACTCCCACTGCGCGCGGTCGCGCGGCTTCGATGACGTCGCCCGGCGGTGGATGACGGCGCACCCCGGAGGCACGGTGGTCGAACTCGCGTGCGGGCTCGAGACGCAGTTCCAGCGGCTCGACGATGGCGAGGTGCGGTGGCTCTGCGTGGACGTGCCCGAGGCGATTGAGACGCGGCATCTACGCGGCCGGAGATCTCACGACACGCGCCCAGGGGGCCATCCTTGCCGCCGCCTCCGGAACGCATTCCGCCGGCATGCTCAACTACGAGCTGACCGCCGAGTTGGCCGCGCTCGGGGTGCTGTGAGTCGACACCGGAGCACCGCACGCGATGCTGACGCGGCGGAGACACCAGCCCGATCGCGCGCGGTTATCTGCCGGGGTGGTTGCGCGGATCGCCCTCGTGGGCTGTGACGGTCACCGGTCGAGCTGCGTCAGCGCATGCCGCGGCGAGCATTGGCCCGAGCCGTCGTCGAACCAGGTGCGGACGAGCGCGAGCACCCCCGACTTGCCCTCGCCGATGTACGTGGCCCTCAGCTCGGCGTACTGGTCGAGCACGGGGGCCGCGCGTGCGCGCAGTTCCATGTCATCGGTGTTCTCGCGGTGATCCACGGGCACTGCGTACACGAAGCGACCTTCGGCGGACTCGAAGGTCGGGATGTGGATGAAGTCTCGCTCGACGAACTCCCCCGTCATGGCCTCGTGCTCCGCGGCTTCCGTGAAGAAGTCGACGGCGTACTCGGGGTAGCCGAACAGGTGGCCGTAGCCGCGGAATCGGCGGGTCGTGGGATCCGCGTCGACGGCATCGACGACGGTGAGCGGCGTGTCGTCCGCGGTCACGCCGATGGCATCGAACACCTCGGCGAAATGCTCGACGGTCGCGCGCATCCGCGGCTCGTGAAAGACGATGCCGTCGGCGTAGGCGAGGCCTTCGAAGGTCCCGTGGAAGATTTGGACGCTCGCAGTCAGCTCCGGCGTGCAGGTGAACTCCGCCACGATCGCGCGCAGCTCGTCGAGTTCGGCCGGCGTCGGCCCGTCGGCAGGATAGCTGAGTTCGGCGAAGCCCGAGCTCATCGGCTTGATGTCGGCCGCGATGGTGTAAAGCGCCTCGCGGTCGAGCGCGAGCAGCAGCAGCGCTTCTGCTCGTACGCGCAGCTCGCCTGGCAGCTGCTCGAGGGGAAAGCACTCGGAGCACGGGACGGTCGGATGGTCGGGGACGTCGCCGCTCGTGCCGGTCTCGGCCGCGTCATCGCCGGTGTCGGCTTCGGTGGTGGCGGCGGACCCGTCGTCAGCCGACGTGACGCTGCCGGTTGGATCGGTGCCGGTTGGATCGGTGCCGGTTGGATCGGCCGCGGACGTACCGTCCTCGTCGGATTGCGGGGGAGACGCCGAGGTGCCGCAGCTCGCGGCGAGCCCCGCGAGGATCCACGGCAACCACAACCCTCGTGCTGAGTAGAGCTGCATGCGCTGGAGACTGACGCACATGCAACTAAGTTGCAATACCTCCTGGTCGAGGTGGTGGCTCACGCCAGCTGCGAGATCATACCCGCGTGCGCCTCCGCGAAGTCGGCGAACGCACGCGGGTGCACTCACGCCGCCATGATCTCCGCCGACTCCACCAGCCGCGGCCCAGAGCGGTTGAAGAACGCGTTACCGTCCGTGGCGTACACGCGCGCCGCACCGACGTACGGCAGCAGCGCACGCTCGACGAGCGCGCGCTCGCTCAGGGTCCGCGGCAGCGAGAAGCCGCAGGGCTCCAGCAGCACGACATCAGGCCGCAGCGCGCCGAGCATCGCGGGCGTAACCGTGGGTGCCGGCCCGCCTCCAGCGCGTTGATGAGCGCGACGGCCTGGGCGATCGTCTGCGGCGCCGCGGAGACATCGGCGCCCGCGGCACAGGCCGAAGCGGGGGGCTCACCAGTCCCTGTGTCGGTGCTCGACGTGTCGTCCCCGCTGCCGAAATCGGTCGTCGTGGATTCACCCTCCGGATCGGACTCCGCAGTGGGGGACGCCCCTGCGCAGCCGCTGAGGAGCGCTGCCGCGGCGAGGGCGATGCGGAGGACCATCCGGCGGACATTCTCGACGAGAATCATCGTCGCTTCGGTCCCGACGCGTCCCCACCAGCGCGAGGCACACCGGCGCCGCCGCGGCGGCCAGCGCCACCCCCATCGCCGTCGTGATCCCCAACGCCGCGAGCGCCGGATTGCTCGACGCCCCGAGGACGCCGAACGCCACCACCGTGGTCGCGCTCGAGATCGCCACGCCCAGCGCCGCGGTGCCGCGCTCGGACGGTGAGTCCCGCGTCTCGACCAGGAACACGCCGTAGTCCACGCCCATGCTGAGCACGAGCATGCACCCGACCAGGTGCAGCAGCTGCAGCGAGACGCCGCACCAGGCGAGGACGCCGAGCGTCGCCGCGGCGGCGAGCACCGCGGGCAACAGCGCGGCCGCCACCAACGCCGCGCTGCGGTAGCGCGCCGCGAGAACCACGACGATCGCGAGCAACCCGAGCCCCACCGCGAGCAGGCTGCCGCGGCGGTGCTCGGCGTACAGCCGCTCGGTGAACGCCGCCTGATCGAAGTAGTCGGCGCCGTCGACCTCGGCGGCCGCGGCGACGAGCGCAGCGGTGTCACCCTCGCCGACGTAGGACAGAAGCGCGACGCGATCGTCGAACTCCACGACGAACGGTCGCAACAGCGCGCCCAACCCCGCGGCCTCGAGCGCGGCGTGATCGAGCGGGCCCGGATCGTCGCGCCCCTGGGTGTCGAGCGCCGCGAACGCCTCGGGCACGAAGCCCACGGCGCCCAGGGCCGCGCGCGTCCGCGGGCCGAGATCGGAGATCGCGCGCACCGCCGCGAGGTTGGCGTCCTGGGTCGCGCGCGACCACACGAGCGCCGCCGACGATCGCACGCGCGGCGATCCCAGGCGCAGCCACAGGCGATCCTGCACCGCCGCCGCGTCGTCGACGTCAGCGCCCTCGGCGATGAGCACCCGGCCCACGGCGTGACCACCGATGCGCGCCCGCACCCGCCCATCCTCGTCCGAGATCCCGGGCAGCGCGGTGGTGAGCGCCCGCGCGTCGTCGACCCACACCGCGCGCGTCCAGCCGCAGAGCGCGATCGCGAAGGCGACCGCCGCCACCGCGGTGACGGCGACGCGCCGCCGCGCGAGCGCATCGATGCCCCACTCGATCCACCGTGCGCTGCGCCCGACCACCGCACCGGGGCGCATGCGTGGCAGCAGCGGCGCCACCACGAAGCGCGTGACACCCAGCGCCGCCGCGACGCCGACCGCCGCGAACAGCCCCATCTCGCGGACGCCAGGCAAGCCGAACACCGCCAGCGCCGCGAAGCCCGACACCGTGGTCGCTGCGCCGAGCACCAGCGCCGGCCACACCCGCACCAAAGGCGCGTCGCGATCGGACGCGCGCAGGTGCTGCGCCATCAGGTGCACCGGATAATCGACGCACACGCCGACGAGCGTCGTACCGAACGCCAGCGTGAGCCCGTGGATCGCCCCGAACGCCGCGAGCGTGACGGCGGTCGCCACGACCACGCCCGCGAGCATCGGCAAAAGCGCGAGCACGAGCGCACCCACGCGGCCGAACGCGAGCAACAGCATCACCGCGACGCCGAGCCCCGAGACGACCGACAGCCACTGCACCTCGGCACGGATCGTGCGCTCCGCCTGCACTGCGAAGCGATGCAGCGCGCTGCGCTCGACGCTCACCCCGAGTGCGGCGACGATGTCGGCCCGCGCCGCTTCGATCGCGTCGTCGAGCGGCCCCTGGTGCGCGCCCTCGAACGGTCCGTGGCGCGTGGTGAGCAGCACGATCGCGTGGCTGCGATCGGGCGTGACGAATTGACCGTCCTCGACCGCGAGCCCGTCGCCGAACCCGGCACGGATCGCCTCGGTGTGGGCGACGAACAGCAGCCACGGATCGCGCGGGGCGAGCCGCTTGATCGCGGTGCCGGTGGGCCGGCCCAGCGCATCGCGCAGGCGCTGGGCCGCCGCGGCGAGCGAGGCGTCATCGAAGTGGCCCGCGACGGCAGTGGGATCGCGATCGACGAAGCGGAAGCGCCGCGGGTGCAGGGCGTCGAACAGCCGCTCGCCGATCTCGGGCTCGGGGCCGGTGCGGATCGTCGCGAGCTCGGGGTGCTCGGCCAGCGCGGCGGCGAAGCGCATTGCGCCTTGCTTGGCCACGGCCAGCGACTCGCCGCCGAAGCTCACGATCATCGTCCGCGCCGGATCCGTGGTCGCGAGCCGACCGATCCACGGGCCCAGCCGCGCGTCGTCGTCGGCCACGGCGAACGCGGTGATGCTGGTGTTCACCCGCATCGCCATCGCCGCGAACACGCCGCAGCCGAGCACGACGAGCACCGCTGCCCACAGCGTCCATGGCGGTCGGCGGCCCACGTCGGCGCGAGGGTAGCGTGCCGGCTGCGGTGCGGCGAGGCGTGGCGGCGACACGCGCCGGGCCCGCGGGGTAGCATGCGCTGCCGCCGATGCCCGCGGAGCTCTCGACCATCCTCGGTCCCATCGTCATCGCCTACACGCTGGTGATGCTCGGGATCGGCGTGTGGACCCGCGGCAAGGTCCAAGACCACGAGGACTTCATGGTCGCGGGGCGGCGACTTCCGCTGCACCTGGCCTGGGCGACGATCGTGGCGACGTGGTTCGGCGCCGGCGCGATGCTCACCGCGACCGACACCGTGCGCGCCCAGGGCCTCGTCGGCGCCGCGCTCGATCCGATCGGCGCCGGCCTGTGCCTCACGCTGGCCGGCTGGTTGATCGCGCGCCCGCTGTGGGAGATGCGCCTGCTCACCCTGCCCGACTTCTATGCGCGCCGCTTCGGCCGGCGCACCGAGCAGCTCTCGGCGGTGCTCATGATCCCGACCTACTTCGGCTGGATCGCGGCGCAGTTCGTCGCCCTCGCCCAGCTGCTCGAGCTCGTGTTCGGCATCGATCCCGCACTCGGCATCGTCGTGGTCGCCGCCGTCGGGATGACCTACACGCTGCTCGGCGGCATGTGGTCGGTGACGATGACCGATGCCGCGCAGATCGTCGTGGTGGCCGTGGGCCTCCTCGTGCTCGCGGTCACGGTGCTCGCCCGTCTCGGCGACGGATCCGCGATCGAGGGCCTCTCGCAGCTCACCGTGCAGACCCCAGAGGCGCGGCTGGTCGTCGTCCCCACCGAGACGCTCGTGGGCTTCGTGACGTGGACCGGCGTCGTGATGGTCGGCGCGCTGGGCAATCTGCCGGGGCAGGATCTCACCCAGCGGATCTTCGCCGCCCGTTCGGCGGGCACCGCCGTGTGGGCGTGCCACATCGCCGCTGGGGTGTACTTCGCCCTCGGCGCCATCACGCTCGTCGTGGGCTTGTCCGCCGATCTCGTCGCGCCGGGCAGCGCCGCGTCGTCCACGATGACGCTGCTCGCCGGGATGCTCCTGTCGCCGTGGGTCGCCGCGCTGTTCGTGCTCGCGGTGATGTCCGCGGTGCTCAGCACGATCGACAGCGCGATCCTGTCTCCGGCCAGCGTGCTCGCGCAGAACCTCCTCGCACAGCGCTTCCCCGCCACGGACCTCCTGGCGCTGACCCGCCGCAGCATCGTGGGCGTGACCGCCGTGTCGATCGCGACCGCCTACCTCGGCGAGAGCGCGTACTCCCTGCTCGAGAGCGCGTACGAGCTGGGCCTCGTGTCGCTGCTGGTGCCGCTGCTCATGGGCATCCGCACCACGGTGGGCGGCGAGCGTGCGGCGCTGGCTTCGATGATCGTCGGCACCAGCGTGTGGACGCTGCACTTCGCGTTGGGGTGGCACAGCTTCCTCGCGCCTTTCGTCGAGCCGACGGGGCTGCCGCTGCCGATGGCCGCGAGCTGTGCGCTGGTGGCTCTGGGGGTGTACCTGGTGGT
This sequence comes from Nannocystales bacterium, assembly GCA_038325765.1. GTDB lineage: Bacteria > Myxococcota_A > Polyangia > Nannocystales > Nannocystaceae > Xiheibacterium. The sequence goes on along the minus strand of JBBQJI010000009.1, from coordinate 54,958 downwards.
GGCGCGTGGGGAGCTGCGCGACGGCGCCGGGTGAACCGGCCCACCCTCCACGGCGGCGAGCCCCGGACGACCGCGTCCCGTGCTCTGGATGTTCTCGAGGATGCAAACCGGCTCCCGTGCGCGTGTCCACCGGTCATGGCACAGCACGATCGCCCCCAACCCGACTGGTCGCGCACAGCGGCCGTGCTCGCCGCGACCTACGCCCTCGGCGCCTGCGACGAGATCGGCGGACGCCAGGGCGATGGCGGCGGCGGCATATCGATCACGATCGGGGGCAGCGCGGATGCCGAGGCGAGCAGCGGCGCCACCGAGGACGATCCGGGCGGCGACGACGCGGCGGTGCTGGATGTGGGCGCCGGCGGGGGCGGCAACGCCTCGGCTGGGGACGAGGCCACCGGCTGCAAGAAGGTCGACTTCCTGTTCGTGATCGACAACTCGGGCTCGATGTCCGACGAGCAGGACTCACTCATCGCCAGCTTCCCTGGGTTCATGCAGACGATCGAGTCCACGCTCGCCGATGCGCAGGACTACCACGTGATGGTCACCGACACCGACGCTGCGTGGGGTGGCGACTGCACGCTGCAGTGCGCCCTCAGCGGCATCTGCCTGAGCATCCCCGACTATCCCTGTGGCACGGGTGCGCCCACGGCGTGCGACGCCACCCTCGGCGCGGGCGTCACCTATCCGATCGGCAGCGACTCCAGCAACCGCCGATGCAACTTCGCCACCGGCGCGCGCTACATCGACACCACCGAGCCCGACATCTCGGCGGCGTTCCAGTGCGCGGCAAAGGTCGGCAGCGATGGCGACGGCGACGAGAGGGCGATGAGCGCGATGGTCAGCGCCCTCTCGGCGGACCTCGGGCAAGACGGCGGTTGCAACGAGGGCTTCATCCGCGACGACGCGATCTTGGTGATCACCCTCATCACCGACGAAGAAGACAAGGGGTCGAACGGACTGCCCGAGGGTTGGTACGCGAACATCGTCGCGTCGAAGAAGGGCGATGCCAACGCCGTGGTGGTGCTCGGGCTGATCAACGACCGCGATCAGCCCGCGCCGCTGTGCTCCGCCGAGGTGGAGGACGCCGTGAAGCTACGCACCGTGGTCGAGATGTTCCCCAACCACATCCGCGGCAGCGTGTGCGAGCCCAGCTACAACGCGTTCTTCGAGGGGGCTGTGGCGCTCGTCGACCAGGCATGCGACGCGTTCGTCCCCGCCGGGTGAGGGTGTGGCGCCCACCGCCCTCGGCCGGCTAGGGCGGGGCCGGCGCGGCGGCGGTGCTATGCTCCGCGGCGCCGTGTCGGCGCCCGACCCCACGTCCGCGACGACGTTCGAGATGGACGCCACCGTATCCGGCGACGCGCCGAGCGAGGCAGCGACCCGGACGCTCTGCGCTGGCCTCGAGATCGGCGGCCGCTACCGCCTCGTCGCGCCGCTGGGCAAGGGCGGCATGGGCGAGGTCTGGGAGGCCCAGCACATGGTCATCGGCCGCACGGTCGCGATCAAGATGTTGCTGCCCCTGTCCAGCGGCGCTGCGGCACACGGTGGCGCCGACGCCGAGGCGGCGAGTCGGCTGCAACGCGAGGCGGAGATCATCGGCCAGCTCGAGCACCCCAACATCGTCGGGGTCATCGACTTCGGGCACGTTGCGCCTGGCCGGCCCTTCATCGTGATGGAGCGGCTGTGTGGTCAGCCGCTGTCGAGCGTGCTGAGGGAGCGCGGGCCCCTGCCGTGGACGCAGGCGCGGGACATCGCGGTGCAGATCGCTGCGGGCCTGGCATGCGCGCACCAGGTCGGCATCGTGCACCGCGATCTCAAGCCGTCGAACGTGTTCGTGCTCGACGATGCCCGCGGGCGGCTCGCGATCAAGCTCATCGACTTCGGCCTGGCCAAGCTGACACAGCTCGGCCCTGGGGACCGGGCGCTGACGCGGAGCGGCTCGGTGTTCGGCACGCCGGCCTACATGGCGCCGGAGCAGGCCCGCGGCGAGCCCCTCGACGCGCGCGTCGATCTTTACGCCCTGGGCGCGATGCTCTACGAGATGATCGTCGGCGAGCCACTGTGGCGCCGCAGCACCATCGCGCAGATGGTGTACTGCCACCTGTTCGAGCCGGCGCCGACGATCCGCGTCCGCGTGCCCGAGGTGCCCGAGGAGCTCGATGCCCTCGTCGCGCGCTGCCTCTGCAAGGACCGCGCGATGCGACCCGCCGACACCGAGGCGGTGCGGCTCGAGCTGCTCGCAGCCGGCACTGGGAAGGCTACGACGCTCGCGCCCCACGAGGCGATCCCGGCGCCCGATCCCGAGCTGCGCGCCCGCTATGCGACGGTGGCGGAGGAGCGCGTGGCCACGCCACCAGCCGCGTCGCGGCCGTGGCTCGTGCCGGCGGTGACCGGCATCGTGGTGACGATCGGGATCGTCGTCGGCGTGCGACTGTGGCCGCGCGTCGACACGGGCTCGAGCGATGCGCCGCGCGCCGTGCGGAGCGCGTCGGAGCAGGCGCTGACGCCACCGCAGCCCGTGCTCCCCGCGCCAAGGGCACCGCCGACCACGCCCGCCGACGCCGCGAAGGCGCTGCCAGCCGCCCAGCCGCCCGCCGACGCGCCGCCGCCTGTGCCGGTGGCGGGCGACCCGCCGACGCCCGAGCCCAAGGCGCGCGTGCGCCCGCGGACGCGACGCGACGGCGCGGCGTCGCCAGAGGCCGAGCCGGTCACCCCCGAGCCGCCGAAGGCCGAGCCGGTCGCCCCCGAGCCGCCGAAGGCCAACCCGTCGCCGGTGCCCAAGCGCAAGGGCGAGACCCTCGACTGGCCGACCCCGTGACCCCCCCACCGGCGCGCGCAATCAGAAGCGGCCGCCGACGGCCACGCCCGCGAGGCCGCGGCTGACGACGGGGGCGATGGCAGTCCGCGTGTCGCGACGCTTCGCACCGATCACGAGCATCGCGACGCCGGCCGCGAGGCACGCCGCGCCGAACGTCCCGGTCACGAAGGCGGCGACGTTCGCCCGTCGACCGCGATCGAACATCTGCTCGCGCCCGTCGAGATCGCGGTCGTCGAGCCCCGCGATGTCGTTGGCGCGTCGACCGATCACGAGCGCCGAGGCCATGCCGGCGCCCGCCGCCACGCCGAGCCCCGCGAGCACGCCACCGACGATGAAGTAGGTCTTCGCGGGGCGCTTCGCGGGGGCCTGCGACGTGGGTGAGTCGGTAGCAGGTGGGTCGGCGGCCAGCTCGGGGGGTGGTGGCTGCACCGGCGGCGGCGCGGAATCTTGCTGCGCGATCTGGGCGTCGATCGTCTCGAGCTTCGCCTCCACGCGCGCGCGCTCCTCCTCGCCCTGTTCCGGGGCCGCGGCGTAGGTCTCCTCGATCGAGGCCTCGAACTGCTCGAGCAGGATCTTGGCCTGCTTGAGGTGCTCGACGTCACCGCGCAGCGCGAACAGTTTCTCTCGTGCGGCGGCGATGTTGTAGAGGATGAGCGAGCGATAAGTGTTGGCCTCGGGCGTCCGCGGCAGGGCGGCGAAGGCCTTCTGCCACGCCGTGATCGCGCCCTCGTAGTCCGCGGTGTTGTACTTCGCGTCCGCCTCGATGTGCCAGGCCTTGGCCTCGGCAAGTGCGTCGGTGGGCTCGGTGGGCTCACTGGGCTCGTTGGGCCCCTGGCCGGACGCGGCGGCCGGAATGGGTGCGAGCGCGAGGGCGATCATCGTGGCGACGGTGGAGAGGACGCGGCTCATGGGGGGGTCTCCACGCCGACGAGCACGAGCCGTACGCCGGGGTTCTGCTCGTCGCCCAAATCCGGGATCGCGACCTCGAGCAGGCCGTCGTCGTCGAAGTCGCCGACGGCCATCCGCGAGCCCGCCGTCAGCCCCGTGCCGCCGACCTGGGGTACGTTCCGGAGGTTGTCCGCGCTCGCGACCTCGTCGCACGTGCCGAACAGGACCTGGGCCTCGCCATCGTACCGGGTCGCGCGACCGGAGTTGCCCAGGACGAGATCGGTCTTGCCGTCGCAGTCGAGATCGGCGGCCGCGAGCACACGGGGCCCGACACCCACCTCGAGCGGTTCGCCGACCTCGGTGACGACGTCACCGACCAGCCGGAAGAACCGCAGCCGACCCAGCGCAGTCGTCGGCTCGATTTCGTCATCGACGGGTTGGTTCAGCCGCCGCTCTGCGACGACGATCTCGAGCTCGCCGTCCCCGAGGAAGTCCCCCTCGGCGAGTGCCCAGGGGTTCTGGAAGTCCGTGCCCAGGGGCGTCGCCTCGACGAGCGTGGTGCCCTCGATGCGGAAGGAACTCACGACCTGGTTGGCGGCCCCCATCACCGAGGTGTCGTCGGACTGCGGCACGAGGATCCGTCGGTCGGCACCCGCGCCGACGAGCAGGGTGTCCCACGGCTCGTCGAAGGCACCGCCGATCTGGAAGAGCTCGTCGTCCATCAGCTCGCCTTCGACGTTGGGGACCACCTGGATCGCGGTCGAGGTCGACACGACGAGGTCGGAGATGCTGTCGCCGACGAGGTCCGCCGCCAGCAGTGAGAACGCGTCCCACATCACGGGGAGATCGAGGTTCTTGTCGCGGTTGAACAGCTTCGTTCCGCGGTCCCAGCGGACGACCTCGACGCCGTCGATCTCCGAGAGCACGAGGAATTCCTGGGTCCCGTTCCTGGGAGCGGTCACCGCGAGGTCGACGAGCTCCGTCAGCTGCGTCTCGAGGTACGCGCCGGCGACCGGCCAAGTGCTGGTGTTCTCGAGGATGATGATGCCTCGGCCGAATCCCAGCACCGCCAGGTCGGTGCTCGCGTCACCGACGAAGTCACCCGCGACGACCGCGATCGGGGCGGTGAAGTCTGAATTCACGATCTCCGTGGCCTCGAGCATGCGGGTGCCCGGCCGTCGCGTCGGGTCGCACGTGGTCGGGGTCGGCGGCTCGCAGATGCCACCGGTCTCCGTGCTCGAACTCGAATCAGCGGTAGTGCCCTCGCCAGTTGCCGGTCCGTCACAGAAGCCGTCGTTGCAGCTCTGGCCGCGGCCGCAGTGGTCGTCCTTCTCGCAGGGCTTGTGCAGCGCGAGCTCGCCGTTCCAGCAGCCGGTGGGACCGAGGCAGGGGCACAGGCCAAGGAGGATCGCCGCGGAGACCGTACGCACCGGGGCGGAGCATAGCAGCGGCCACGGCGGCATGCGCCGCGATCGGGATCTCGCGCAACTCCGCGTCGACACCTCATCCGCGGCAGCGGGTCCCGCTCGTCGACCCGGCGTGCGACGCGTTCGTCCCGTCCGGGTGACGGTGTGCGGTCCACCGCCGAGGCGAGCTAGCCCTGCTGATTGATGCAGATCGAGCCCACCTCGGGGACACACTCGAGGCCGGGCGGACACACCGCGCCGCCGGTGCAATCGAGCGCGCACACACTGTGAACATTGGGGGGCATGGCCTGATCCATGATGCCGATACAGACCGGCGTCGCGTTGCCGACGGGCGGAGGGCTGCAGTCGACGATGGGGTTCGAGCAGTCCGGGGCGCTGCAGTAGCCACCTTGGATCTCGCCGGCGATGGACACCACCACACACGCGCCGGACAGGCAGTCGGTGTCGGTCTGGCATGGCGTCCACAGGTCTGCGGGCGGATCGCCGGCACCGCCGCTCGTCGACTCTGCGTCGGCACCCGTCGAGCTCTCGTCTGCACTCGACGCCCCGCCCTCGCTCGTGTCGCCGCTGGGATCGTTGCCCTGCGAGCCGCTCCCCTCGGAGGTATCGGAGTCGGACTCCTGCCACCCGGTCGCTTGGGGATCGGCCCCGGTACCGGCCGACGCCGCGTCGCTTCCGTCGGCGACCGAGACGCCAGAGGGGGGACCATCGCCGTCCGGCCCCCCAGCGGCGCAGGCGAGGGTGCCAAGGACGAGCACCCAGGGCAGACGCTGCGCCCCGGGGCCGAGCCGAGATCTGGAGAGTGAGGGATCTTGCCGTGCCATGCACGATCGACACGGCGCGTCGGCCCGGTTTGCATCCGCGACGACGAAAGCCGGTCGCAGGGTTCCCCGCGTGGGGCTCACGGCTCGTCGGGGCGGCGCGCCGACGCGAGCAAGCTGCGGAGGTTGCCGTGGAATCGGCTCTGGACCAACTCGACCAGCTCGGCGACCGCGCGGGGGTCGCCGAGCGCTGCGTTCGCCCGCGTGGCGAACGCAGCCGCCAAGGCGTCACGGGCCGAGGTCAACCACCGCGAGGCGGTCGACACGTGGACCTGGTAGGCGCGCGCGAGCGTCTCGAGCGGGAGCTCGTCGAGGTGCCGGAGGCGCAGCAGGTTGCGTGCGCGGCCCGACAGGTCGCCGAAGGCCTCACGGAACACCCGCGCGAAGATCTCTTGGTGCTCGCGGCGGACCTGGGCGAGCTCGGGCGTGGAGGCGAGCAGCCGCTCGGTCAAAGAGGCGAGATCATCGGTCGGCGCACCCAGACCACGCCGCTCGTTGAGCGCCGTGCGGGTGGCCACGGTGCGGACCCAGCCGGCGAGGGTGCCGCGGCCGCGGTACTGCGCGATCTTCGGGGTCGTCGAGCCCACCCCAACTAGCAGGCGCACACGTACGCACTGGCGCAGCTCGTCGAAGTCGTCGGGGCTGAGCGAGAACCGACGCAGCGCGCGGTCGACCTCGGGGATGAGCACGCGCTCGAACGTCTCGACTGCCGCGGGCTCGCCTGTCGCGGCCGCGGCCGCGAGCCATAGGTCGGCAGCTGGCAGCCCCGCAAGCCGTGCGGCGTAGGATGCCGCCGGCTCACCCTGGAGCGCCTGCCCGAGCGCCCGCCCCCACGTGGTCGCGTCGATCTCGACCCCGGGATGGGCTGCGCGCGCGGCCGCATCCAACCGCTCGAGGACGACCTCGAGGTGCGAATCCGCCTCGAGATCCGAGAGCAGGCCGCCCATCGCGTCGATGACCTCCGACACGGTCAACATATCTTGGTACCATCGAAGTTGCGGCGGTGTCCATCTTGGTGGGTCCGTGTCCCAACGACAGCCGGTTGCTCGAGTTCGCCGCGGGCGTCCTCGCGGCCGGCGACGTCGCTGCGATCGACGACCACCTCGACGGCTGCCGTGCGTGCCTCGCCGTGGTCGGGGCTGCGGGGCTGCGGACAGGGGTGGACCCGGCTGACCCGCTGGACCCGCTGGACCGGCTGGACCCGCTGGACCGGGGCGAGACGACGTTGACCGATCGTCGCGTCGGTCGCCTCGGCGAAGGCGAGACGATCGACCGCTATCGCATCGTCTCCGTGCTCGGCTCGGGCGCGATGGGCCTGGTGTATCGCGCCACGGATACCGTGCTGCGCCGCGACGTCGCGATCAAGTTGCTGCACCACACCGCATACCCTGCGACCTCGAGCGACGGGCGGCACGACGAAACCGGCCTCGAGCGCCGGCTCACCAAAGAGGCGCAGGCGCTCGCGCAGCTCTCGCACCCCAACGTCGTGCAGGTGTTCGACGTCGGCAAGGCGCGAGGTCATGTCTTCATCGCGATGGAGTTCATCGACGGGACGACGTTGCGCGCGTGGCAGCACGAGCGGCCGCGCAGCGTCGCCGAGATCCTCGAGGTGTTCGGCGCCGCTGCGCGTGGGCTCGCCGCGGCCCACGCGGTCGGCATCGTGCATCGCGACTTCAAGCCCGAGAACGTGCTCGTTGGCCGCGATGGCCGGGTCCGCGTGTCCGACTTCGGGCTGGCGTACGCCGCGGGCGAGCCACCACCGTCCGCGCGCGGAGCCACCGATCTCGGGTCCGGCGGCCCGCGGTCGCACCGCTCCACCCGCACGGGCTGGGCGGTCGGGACGCCGGCGTACATGGCACCGGAGCAGCACGTGGGGCGAGAGGTCTTCGCCGCGAGCGACCAGTTCGCCCTGTGCGTGGCCCTGTACGAGGCATTGTACGGCGAGCGGCCGTTTCGCGGCCGCAGTTACGACGAGCTACGCGCGGCGGTGCTGCACGGCAAGTTCCAGATCCCGCGCCGCCCCGACGTCCCCCGCCGCGTCGCGCGGGCGATCGCCCGCGGTCTGTTGCACGATCCCTCGCGCCGATTCCCCACGGTCACCGCCTTGGCGACGGCGCTGCGACGGCGCGGAGCCGGCCTGCGGTCGCTCGCGGTGGCCACCGGGTTGGTCCTCGCCGCGGGCGCGACCCTCGCGGCGGCCCGCGCCCCCGCGACGACATGCGAAGGATTCGAGACCGAGATCGCCGCCACGTGGTCGGAGGCCGCCGGCGACCGCGTGCGGGCGGCGTTCGCAGCCACCGGTGCGGCCTATGCCGACGTCGCCGCCGCGCGCACGATCGCGGCCCTGGACCGCCACGCGCAGCGCTGGATCGCCGCGCGCGAGACGGTCTGCGAGGACGCGCGGTCGGGCCCGAGTGACGACCCCGAGCGGATCGCAGCGGTCGCGTGCCTCGACGGACGGGTGCGGGCGCTGGCGGCGACCGTGGCGGTGCTCGAGGCGGCCCGAGGCGCGGCGGTCGAGCAGGCGAGCACGCTGGTGAGCCAGCTCGACGATCCCGAAGATTGTCGCGCCGCGCCCGAGTCGCCGGTCGTGCGCGACTCCGTGGACGATCCCGAGGTGGCGCGCCTGCAGGCGGTGGTCGAGGAGGCGATCACCCTGCGTCGCGCCGGCCGGCTCGAGGACGCGTACGCCCTGCACCAGCGATACGGAGCCGAGCTCGCCGCGCTCGCGCCGGGTCCCCTGCGCGTGCGGGCACTGACGTCCCAGGGGATGATCGCCTCGCAGCGGAACGAGCCCGACGCCGCGATCGAGGCGACCACCGAGGCCCACGCGCTGGCGATCGAGATCGCCTTGCCCAAGCTGGCCGCGACCGCGGCGCTGCACCTGGCGTATGTGCAAGCGTCGGCGGGTGGCGATCGCGAGCAGGCCCACGCGTGGCTCCGCCATGCGAAGCTCGCCAGTCGGCAGGTGGACGATCCCGGGCTGCGGTCGGCCGTGGTCCGCACCGACGCGATGCTGCACCGCGCCGAGGGCGAGAATCCGCAGGCGTACGCGCTCTACCAAGAGGCGTTGGACATCCTCATCCGCGGAGGCGAAGACGATCCCCTCGCCACGGCCGGCCTGTGGCTGATGCTGGGCGGCCAGTCGCGAGAGCTGGGCGAGTACGAGCGCGCCGAGCTCGAGACCAACCGCGCCCTGGCGATCGCCCGCGACGGGCTCGGCTCGCACCACCCCTTCGTCGCGCGGGTCTACAGCGCCCTCGCCGACGTGGCGCGGGCTCGGGGCGACAGCGCCGCGGCGCTGCGGTTCGTCGAGGCCGGGATCGCCATCGTGCGCGACCACACCCGCGAACGGCTCACGCTGGCGACTCTGCACTACCAGCGCGGACTCGCCGAGCACGAGGTCGGTCAGCATGCCCGCGCGATCGAGACCCTCGCGGAGGCGGCGATGCACTTCCGAGGGTCGGACGCCGAGGATCGCACGGGTGCGGTCAAGACCGTGATGGCGATGGCGCAGCTCGAGCTCGGGCAGCTCGAGGCAGCCCATGCCAACGCGTCGCGGGCGCTCGAGCTCGAGTATCGCCGCGGCCAGCGAGCCCGCACCAGCGAAGCCTGGGCGCTGCACAACCTCGGCGAGGTCGAGTCCGCGATGGGCCGCGTCGACGACGCGCGCAAGCGGTACACGACGGCGATCGAGGTGTGGGAGTCCGCCCTCGGACGCTTCGCGACGCTGCTGAGCTTGCCACTGACCGGCCTCGGCGAGCTCGAACTCGCCGAGGGCAACCCGGCCGTGGCGCGGGCGCTGCTCGAGCGCGCGCTGCCGCTGTGCAGCCCACTCATCGCCGAGCGCGACGAGCTCGGCGAGACCTCCTACGCCCTCGCGCGCGCGCTATTGGCCGGTCCCGGAGCGACGGCGGACGATCGTCGCCGCGCCATCGACCTCGGCCACGCGGCGGCCACGGCGTTCGCCGAGGCCGGGCCGCACGAGGCCGCACGTCGTGACGAAGTCGTGCGCTGGGTCGAGGAGCATCGATCGCGGGCGCAGGGCGAGCTGGGGCCGAGATGAGCGCCCGGCCACTCGCGGTCCGAGCGCGTCGTACCGGCCGCGCGCCATGCAACGCGGTGCAACGCGCCATGAAACGTCCGTGCACGCGCGCGTGATCCGGTGCGCCGCCGGATCGTCTCGGCGAGCGGCGCGGCGCGAGAACCACGGGAACATGGCGTGGCACGGACGATGCTTTACGAGCATCCATGCTCGCTCTCGCTGCCGTCCTCGCAGTCGCCATCGGTGTCGCCCTCGGTCTGCTCGGCGGTGGAGGTTCGATCCTGACCGTCCCGATCCTCCGCTATGCGCTCGGACTCTCGGCGCACACGGCCGTCGCCGGCTCGCTGTTCGTCGTCGCCGTGACCAGCGCGGTCGCGCTGGTGGCCCATGCGCGGGCCGGTCGCGTCCGCTGGCGCACGGGGCTGCTGTTCGGCGCGACGGGGATGGTCGGCGCATTCGCGGCCGGCCGCGTCGCGCACTTCATCCCTGCGCCGGTGCTGCTCATCGGTTTCGCCGGGATGATGGTGGCGACCGCGATCGCGATGCTGCGACCGCGACGTGCCGGCGCACCCAAGCCGGTGGTGGTCGACGAGCTGCCGGTCGGCAAGGTCCTCGCCGAGGGCCTCGTGGTCGGCGCGGTGACCGGCCTGGTCGGTGCGGGCGGTGGATTCCTGGTCGTGCCGGCGTTGGCGATGCTCGGCGGTCTGCCACTGCCTGTCGCGATCGGCACCTCGCTCTTGGTGATCGCGATGAAGTCGACCGCCGGGCTGACCGGCTACCTGGGCACCGTGGACATTCCGTGGGTGCCGGTGCTGGTGGTGACGGGCGCAGCGGTGCTCGGCTCTCTGTTCGGCGGCCGGTGGGCGGGACGCATTGACGAGACGGTGCTGCGCCGCGGATTCGGGTGGTTCGTGCTGGCGATGGCGGCGCTGGTGCTGTGGCAGGAGATCGGCGCGCTGCTGTAGGCGGCGGGAGCCCAAGCCCGAGCCCGACCGCGAGCGCGAGCCCAGCCGAGGCCACGGCTGCAAGCTCCGAATCCTGGGTCCCACCCCGCTTTTCCCCTATGCTCGCCCGGCCCGATGCCGCTGACGCTCCCGACCACGATCGCGACCCGTGCCCTGGTGCCGTGGGGCATCGACCTCGAAGGCGGGGAGATCCCGCCTTATCCGTATCCCGACTTCCACGGGCGCACAGGTGAACAGCGGCGGCTCCGCGAGTGGCTCGGCGCTACCGATCGCGCTGTGCGTCCCCGGGGCGGCGCGGCGCTGGTCACCGGCTTCCGCGGCGTGGGCAAGAGCCTGCTGGTGAACAAGGTCCTGTTCGACGCCGGCATCCAGGGCCTGCTGGGCCTCGCCTACGCGCGTCCGGGCCTATCGCCGGCGGAGTGCTGGGGGCCGTTCGTGCGCGAGGACCTCCACCAGGTGATGCAGGAGCGCCGGCTCACCGAGCAGGCGGTGATGTTCTTCCCGGTGCGCGTCGAGATCGCCGACGCGATCGAGCCCGAGAAGCTGTTCAAGCGCCTGCTGCGGCGCACGTACTTCGCGGCGGCGCACAACCACCTCGGCGCGTTGCGGCCCGATCTGCTGCGGCGGCTGCGGTTCGCGTACCTGCGCACGCTCAAGGGCGCCGAGATCGAGCAATCGCAGCGGTTCAAGTCGAGCTTCGGGATCGACTTCGACAACGTCGGCAAGCTCGAGGTCACCGCCCAGCAAGAGTGGGAATTCGCCGAGACGCTCAAGCTCGTCGCCGGCCCCCTCGACATCGAAGAGGCGGAGGACGAGATCCTCGAGTTCGGCCGTGGGCTCGGCGGGGCGCGGGTCGGGCAGTCGCGCGGCGTGAAGAACCGGGCATCGACATGGTATCGCCGCACGCTCGACGAGTTCCAGGCGTCGTGGGCCGGCACCCAGGGCCTGCGGATCCACCTCGTCTACGTGTTCGACGAGCTCGACAAGCTAGCGTCGGACTTCGACGCCACCGCGCAGCGCGACGGCCACCTCTCGATCGCGACCGAGGTCGTCAACCGCCTCAAGAGCCTGTTCACCACCGGCGAGATGTCGTGCGTGGTGATCGGCGGCATCTCGCTCGAAGAGGCGTGGGCGCGCGAGGAGATCCGCCACGACTCGGTGCTGCGCAGCCTGTTCAGCCCCCACGTCTACGTGCCGCAGCTCAACGCCGCCGACCTCCACGCCTTCGGCTACGAGGACGTCCAGCGCATGCGCCTGGCTGCGCTCGCGACCCGCGGCCGCTACAAACACCTCATCTGGTACGGCGCGGCCGACGAGCCGGTGCCCGGCGGTCCGCCGCTCGACGAGCGCCTCGCCGACGTGATCGGCGAGTGGGGTCCGCCGCCGCAGGGCTGGCTCGACCCCAAGCGGTGGATGGACGCCGTCGAGCACGCCTCGGATCTCACGTCGCTCGCCGAGGTGCTCTACGCGACGATGCCGATGCACCTCGACCCGGTGTTCCGCTGGGATCTGGCGCGCACAGTCATCGCCGTCGAGTTCCAGGCCCTGCGCTCGGACGTCGCCTCGCCCGATCGCGAGGCGGTCACGCGGGTGGTCGACGCCAAGCCGCTGGCGCTGGTGCTCGATCGGCTGCGCACCGTGCTCGTGCGGGCCCCGGGCGCCCCGCAGGCCCGCACGCGCCTCGAGTCCCATCGCCATGTGGTGGCCACCACCACCGCGCCGGGCGGCGCAGGCCCGGCAACGCCCAGGCCCGCGAATCCGCCCGCGGGCCGCGATCCGCAAGGTGGCTCGGAGTCGGGCTGATCTACGACGCGGTGTCCAGCACGTGGCGACACTGGGACATCGAACGGCCTCGAGCTCGGAACGTGGTGCGTGCTCTGACCTCGATGTGCCCGTGAGTCTGCGCCGCCCGAGCCTGCGACCCCCTGGGCCCGATCGCGCGCGGGGCTGGTACCGTGTCCAATGCCTTCCAGCGTCCGCCGCCCGCCACCGCGCTGCTCCCTCCTCGCGCCCTGCATCGCGCTCGCCATCGCCGGCGGGTGCGGTGACGACGGCGCCGCCGCGGACGGCGATGCCGGCGACTCGACCTCGGCCGAGGGCACCGCGGGCAGCGCCGGCACCGGGGCTACCGCGACGACGCAGTCCGCCGACACCTCCGGCGGCATGGGCATGACCGCGAGCGATGCGGACACGAGTGCCGGTGGCGTCGACGACACCACGACCACCGCCGACACCGACACCGGATCGCCGGGCATCGCGTGCATCGACGCGCCGTTCGTCAACGGCGGATCGCCGGTCGGCAACTACGCGGAGTCGGGCGCCACCATCGGCGCGCATTGCCAGGGCACGGATCACCAGGACATCGCCGACATCGAGCGCGTGGTCTTCATCGGCGACTCCGTGACAGTCGGGACCCCGCCCACCGGCTCGGGCGACTTCTTCCGCTCGATCCTGGCGCAGTCGCTCGCGACCCAGTTCGGCCTCGAGCCGCCGTCGGGGCAGTGGCAGAACTATAACCCCGTCGGAGGCACCGCGGCGGTGCAGGAGAGCGGCGCGTTCGCGTCGTGTGCCGTGTGGGGCGCCCGCAACGACGACCTGCTCACGCAGCTCGAGTCGTGCTTCACCGCCGACGACTACCAGCAGCGCACGCTCGTCGTGTTCACGATGGGCGGCAACGACGGCGCCGCGATCGCGAAAGACTACCTCGACGGCGTCCCGCTGAACGAGGTCCTCGCGGAACTCGACGCGATGGTCCTCGCCCACGAGCAGGCCATCGAGTGGCTCGTCGGCGATGCGGGCAAGTTCCCCAACGGCGTGTTCGTGGTGAACGCCAATGTGTACGAGTTCACGGACGCGACCTTCGAATTCCTGAGCTGCCCGACCGCCGGGCTGGCCGGGTTCAACTCCGACGCCGAGATGCCCGCCATCTTGCTGGGCTCGCTACAGCACATCAACGAGGAGTACATGCGCATCGCCACGGAGCACGGCACCGACGTCGTGTTCATGTCCGAGGGCTTCTGCGGGCATGGATTCCGCGCCGACGATCCCGAGAGCCCGTGCTACCGCGGGCCGGGCAACGAGAGCTGGTTCGATCTGACGTGCATCCATCCGACGGCCGCAGGGCATGCCGCGCTGGCGGAGATGTTCGTGAACGTGATCGGCGGCTGACGGCGGGAACACGTCGGTCGTAGCCGGCAGCATGCGGGCGCGCGGTTCACCGGCCGGCGGGGTCTACAGACCCGCACGTCAGGTGGCGGACTGACTTGCCACAGCAGATCGCGCTCACCCGACAGCAAGCCCGTGCGCATCTCGAACTCATGCTGCGTGCGGCCGTCTCGCTTACCTGCGCCCTCGTGATCGTGCATCATCGCGCCGAGCATGGGTCACACGCGACGACGTTGGATCCTCGGCGCACTCGCAGTCGCGCTCGTCGCCACCATCGCACTCGTCGCGTGGAACCGCTGGCGCGGGCCCCACATCGACACGACCACGCCGCGGCGCACCACGATCGTGCAGACGCTCGTCACCCTCGGCCGCGTCGACGCCCCCGCCGCCATCACCTTCGCCGCGCGCGAGCCCACCAAGATCACGCAGGTCGGCGTGGACGAAGGCGACCACGTCATCGCCGGCCAGCTGATCATACAAATGGATCAGGCCGAGGCCGGGGCCATGGTCGTGCAAGCCCAGGCGGCGCTGCAGCAGGCCCAGGCCCGCACCAAGCAGGTGTCGACGATCGCGGCCCCGTCGGCGGCGGCCGGACTGCGCGAGGCCCGGGGTGCCCTCGAGGATGCCCGCCGCGAGCTCGAGCGCAGCGAGGCGTTGTTCCGCAGCGGCAACCTCAACGCTGGCGATCTCGACCTGGCGCGCACCACCGTGACGGTCGCGCGCACGCGGGCCCGCACCGCCGAGCTGCAACAGGCGGCGGTGAGTAAGTCGGGCGCCGACTGGCAGGCCGCGATCGCGGCCGAGATGTTCGCCGAGGCTGGGCTCGTCGCCGCTGCGGCCCGGCTCGAGCGCCTGCAGATCGTCGCCCCCTCGGCCGGCACGCTGACCGAGCGCACCGCCGAGGTCGGTGACGTGGTCCAGATCGGTGCCAAACTCGGCCGCATGACGCTCGATGGGCCGACGCGACTAGTGATCGAGCCCGACGAGAAGAACCTCCGCCTACTCGCCCTGGGCCAACGCGCGGTGGCCTCGGCCGAGGCGTTCCCCGATGAGCGCTTCGAGGCTGTCGTCGAGTACATCGCACCGGCCGTCGACGCCCTGCGCGGCACGATCGAGGTCCGCCTCTCGGTCGCCGACGCGCCGTCGCACCTGCGTACCGACATGACCGTGTCGGTGGAGATCGAGGTCGGTCGCGCCGAAGACACCCTGGCGGTGCCACTGGGGGTCGTCCGCGATCTGGCGTCGGGCTCGCCGTGGGCGCTGGTGATCGAGCACGGCGTCGCAGTGCGCCGCGACCTGGTGCTCGGGTTGCGCGGCGACGCCGAGGTCGAGATCCGCGAGGGGCTGGGCGGCGACGAGGCACTGGTGCCGGTCGGCGCCCGTGACATCGAACCTGGCGATCGCGTGCGCTGACGTCATGCCGATCGCCGTCTTCATCGCGTTGCAGTTCCTCCGCGAGGGCAAGACCGCATCGTCGCTGGTGATCGCGGCGGTCGGGGTCGGCGTGACGGTGATCGTCTTTCTCTCGGCGCTGATCGGCGGCCTCCAGCAGAGCCTGATCGACAAGACCCTGGGCACCCAGGCCCATGTGGTCGTTCGCCCGCCCGAGGAGGTCCCCCGGCTGTTGCGGGCCGACGACGCGCCAGCGGACACGATCGTGGCGTCGCGGGTGCAAAGACCCGCCCAGCGCGTGCGCTCCATCGTCGGCTGGCAGCGCACGATGGTCGAGCTCGCCGCGGATCCCGAGGTCTCGGTGGTCACGCCGGTGGTCTCGGGCCCCGGCTTCGCGGTACGCGGCACCGCCTCGAAGTCGGTCAACGTCCTGGGCATCGAGCCGTCCAGCTACGTGCGCGTGGTCGCGATCGACGATCGACTCGTCGCCGGCCGTTTGCCGGACAGCGGAGCCGAGGCGGCGATCGGCAGCGAGCTGGCAGCTGACCTCGGCGTCGAGGTCGGCGACAAGCTGCGCCTCCAGGCCGACGACGGTCGCACCGCGCTGTTCACGGTCTCGGGTGTGTTCCGCCTCGGTAACCGCGAGGTCGACGAGCGCTGGGTGCTGCTGACCCTGCGTTCGGGACAGACGCTGCTGGATCTCGTCGGCGGCGTGTCGAGCCTCGAGCTGCGCGTGCGCGAGCTGTTCGACGCCGAGACCACCGCGCTTCGACTCGGCGCGGCCACCGGCCTGGTCGCCCAGAGCTGGATGAACACCAACTCCGAGTTGCTCACCGCCCTGCGATCACAGAGCGCGTCGAGCCTGCTCATCCAGGCGTTCGTCGTGCTCGCCGTCACCATCGGCATCGCGAGCGTGCTGGTGGTCTCGGTGGTGCAGAAGCGCCGCGAGATCGGCATCCTGCGGGCGATGGGGATGTCGCGGGGCCGCATCGTCTTGGTGTTCATGGTCCAAGGCGGCGTCTTGGGCATGCTCGGCTCGATCGTCGGGGTGGCCGCGGGCGTCGCCGTGGCCATGGCGTTTCGTGGTGCGGTGGTCGATGCACGAGGCGCCCCGCTGTTCCCGATCTCCGTCGAGTTGCCGCTCATCCTCACGGCCGCCGCAACCGCGATCACCACCGGGCTCGTCGCCGCGGTGCTCCCTGCGATCCGGGCCGGACGACTCGATCCGGCGGTGGCGATCCGCCATGACTGACGCCGTCATCGAGCTTCGCGGGGTCACCAAGGACTTCGGCGAGGACGTGGTCACGCGCGTGCTCGAGGGCATCGATCTGCGGATCGAGGCCGGCGAGTTCACCGCCTTGGTCGGGCCCTCGGGCTCGGGCAAGAGCACACTGCTCAACCTGCTCGGCCTGCTCGACCGGCCGACCGCCGGCATTCTCCGTGTCCTCGGCCGCGACATCGCGGAGCTCGACGACGCCGAGCTCACCGCCCTGCGTGGGCGCTCGATCGGCTTCGTCTTCCAGTTCCATCACCTGCTGCCGGCGCTGACGGCGGTGCAGAACGTGCTGCTACCCCTGGCGATCGGCGATGGCCACGTGACCGCCGCGCATCGCGAGGCTGCGCTCGAGGGCCTGCGCGCGGTCGGCCTCGCCGACCGCGCCGACGAGCGCACCACGCGGCTGTCCGGCGGTCAGCAGCAGCGCGTCGCGATCGCCCGTGCCCTGATCAATCGACCGCCGCTCGTGCTAGCCGACGAGCCGACCGGCAACCTCGACACCGCCACCGCCGACGAAGTGTTCGAGCTGCTGCGCAGCTTCAACCGCCGCTCGAAGATGGCGTTTCTGATCGTGACGCACTCGCCGGAGCTCGCGGCGCGGTGCGACCGCATCGTCACGTTGGTGGACGGCCGCATCGTGGAAGACCGCGCGATCGAGCACTGAACGAAAGGGCGCGGGGCCGAGGACGATTTCGTGATCCACTGCGGCTGCCGCGACGTATGGACTCCGGAGCCCCGAACCCACATGTTTCCACAGTGCATGGAGGGCGCAATCACCGCCTGTTCGCAGGATTCGTCGACCGACTTCTCGGGAGGTGTGCCGCCGAATGTTCGTCGCTTCGAGGACGATGTGCTGGCGCGACACTTCGCCGGCGCCAGGCTCGACGCTTGGGTGGGCGATCCGGCCTATCACCAGTACATGAACCGCTCCGCGCTGGGTACGACGTCGATGACTGCGGCCTGGCGGGAGTACCTCCACTGGCCAGCCCCGACGATCCAAGGTCGACGCAGCGAGCCGGTGCGAGAGGGGGAGCGGAGCCTCGCGATGGCCGCGCCCGTCGGCCCCTCCGGCATCCGGGTGCCGCTGCCCGGCGGCATCGTCACCCACTACGTCGCCCCCGAGGCGCGCGCCCTCATCAATGCCACGGGCCGGATGCACGTCCTGCATCCCGGCTACATCGTCCGCTGGCTCGAGATGTGGGGACCGGTGATCGTCAGCTGCACCCTCGGGCGCGGCGTCGGGATCACGCCGGAGCTCAACCAGGTGTACGGCGTCCGGATCTTCTACGAGCTCGACCAGCGGATCAAGGCGAGTCTCGGGAGTCGCTGACGAACCCGCACTGCGGCGCGATGCTTCCGACGACGGCGAGTCCAGTCGGAGGGCACTGCCCCAGGACCTGTCGCCGGACACCTGCTTCGGTGCGGGCTGAGACCGCCGGGCCGCGGACTCAGAACCGGAACCGAACGCCGCCGCTCCATCCGCCCGGCACCCGCGACACCACCGGGCCCAGGCTGCGCTCGCGCAGAATCGCGCGATACTTCTCGCGCCGCTTCACGCCGCGCACGATGAGCGGGATGCCGGCGCCGAGCATGCCACCGCCGATGAGGAGCAGCGGGAGGTGGATGTACGTGCACGAGGGGCACACCGCGACGAAGACGATGCCCGAGATGAAGATCGGCGTCGCCACGCCGGTGAGGATTCCGCCGCTCACAAGGGCACCGGTGCCGGACTTGCTCGGCAGCGTCGGCGGCACGCGCACCCTCAGTGACGCGACGCCGCTCTTGGGCATCACGAGCACGGCTCCGGTCTCGGCCTGGATCAGGGTGAACGTGTCGCGCTGCACCGCGCCGACGCGGCCACGCATCTTCTTGCCGCCCTTGAGCTCGAGCTCGACGTCGAAACCATCGACACCCTCCCACGCGGCATCGACGATCGCGGAGGTGGCGACCGGCGCGGGCTCGACGAGGCGCTCGGGCGACGCCTGCGGATCGGCGGGCTCCCCCTGCGCCGCGGTGTAATCGTCCGCCGTCGCCGGCTCCTGTGCGCCCGTCGGATCCTCCACGACCGTCGCATCCGCCGCCGAATCGGGCGGTGCGTCGGGGAGCACGGGCGGGCCCGACACCGTGGAGGGCCGCTGCACCGACGGCGCAGCGTTGGCCACCGTCGCCTCGGGGGCGAGCACCAACGGCAGGCACGCCGCCATCACCCACACCGCACGCGCGCGCTTCGTCGCCGTCGGGCGCGACACCGACGCGAGATAGCCGAACGCGGTCGGACGAAAGCACCAACTCGCCAGATCCAGCGGCACCGGCTCGACCGACGGCGCCAGGATGCCGAAGCTCGGCGGCTGGAAGAACAGCAGCAGCGGCGCCGCAGGATCGAGCGGACGCGCGCCGGGCATGACTGCGATCGAGGCCTCGCGCCGGGCCTCGGGCGCCGAGCGCCGAGTGAACGCCGCGAGATCGGCGATCGTCTCGGCGTCGACGCCGGCCTGACGCTCGAGGACGATCGGACGCAATGCGTCGTGGGTGCGATTGAGCCGCTCGACGAGCGCCGCATCCATGGGCGTCTCGCGATCGATGGCTCCGTACGGCGCGTCGAACACCGCGAGGTGCTCCGCCGCGATCCCCTCGCCGAGCTCGGCGTCGGAGATGGCCTGCGGCGCGGGCACCACGGGCGCGGGCATCGCGGTCGCGGGCACCACGGGCGCACGCACGACCGCCGCCGCCCGCTCGGGATCCCCCGCGCCCAGCCACGCCAGCACCTCGGTCGCAACCCCGACCGGATCGCGGAGCAACGCGTCGTGGAACGTCCCCGAGAACCCGTGCATGCCCCCGATCTCGACGCTGGTCATGGTGAACAGATCGAGCGGCCGGGTCCGCCACAGCGGACCCACCATGAAGTCCAGCCGGGCGATCGTCGTCCGCTTCGGATCGAGGGGGTCCGGGCGCGGCACCTCGTGGAAGCCGAAGGGCGCGGCGATCGTCGGCGCCGGTGCGAGGGTGGTGCCCTGGCCGGCGAGCGCCTCGAACGGCGAGGCGCCGTCGTCGTCGAGCCCGGTGGGGTCGGGTCCGGTGGGCAGATCCTCGAAGGGGCGCGCCGGCTCGGTTGCCTCGGGGTCCGCGGCGATGGACGGCGCGACGTCCTCGGGCGCCGCCGTCCACAGCGTGATGCACAGACCCCACACGAGCGACCGCCTGCGCGACTGTACCGCGACGACGCATCGATGTACCTCGCCATCGTCGGTCGGCGCGGGCGAATCGGAGTCGCAGGCCGCCGCATGCCGATCGGCCGCTGTCTCGTCGCAGCGTCAGACGCCACCGGACGCGCCGCTCGACGTGATCTGCGGTGCCAGCACGCGGCCGCGCGGCCGCAGTCGGGCGTCGCCTGCAGCGAGGGTCGCCACGCGAGCGCACCACTTCGCGCGACGCGCCGGGGCCATCTCGCGCACGCCGTGGATCGCGGTGAACTCAACCGGTGCGAGGCCGCAGAACGACAGGGTAGCGGTGCCGAAGCTGCGATGGATCGTGCGGTGGTTGACGCCGGTGTACCACCAGCCGGGCGAGTCCATCGTCACGATGACCCGCGCCGATCGACCCGCGAGCAGGCCGCGGGGCAACGCGCGCCCCGGCTCGTAGCGAAACGCCCAACCGGGCACGAAGACCCGCTCGACGATGGCGCGCACGAAGGCCGGCGGCGCCGCCCACCAGGTCGGGAACACCCACACGAGCCGATCGGCGCGCTCGATCGCTGCGCGCAGTCGCTCGAGATCGGGCTCGAGGGGCTGAGACGTGCGGTAGCCGGCGCGCAGCACCGGATCGAACTCGAGTTCGGCCAGATCGATCCGCTCGATCGCACCCCCCGCGTCGCGGTAGCCGGCGCAGTAGTGCGCCGCGAGTTGACCATTGAACGAATCGGATTCGGGATGACCGAAGAGCAGCAATGCGCGTTGCATCGCTGCATCCTGTGCCATGCGCACCTCCATGGGTAGCCGAGTTCTTGGATACCTGTCATGCATGGTTGCATGGCAGACGATTCCCGCGAACAGGTGCTCTCCCGTTGGGACGACGTGCGGGTGTTCCTCGCAGCGCTCCGCGCCGGGAGCTTCACCGCAGCGGCCCAGCACCTCGGCACCGACCAATCCACGGTGAGTCGGCGCATCGCTGCCCTCGAGGAGGCGTTGGGCGTCGCGCTGTTCGAGCGCTCGCGTCGCAAGCCGCTGCCGACCGAGGGTGCGGCTGCGCTACGCGAGGCGGCCGAGCGCATCGAGGCCGAGATGGTGCGCTTCACCGACGACGCCCAGGGCATCCGCGTGCAGGCGGTCGCCGGCCGAGTCCGCGTCGCGACCACCGAGGAGGTGGCGATCCACCTGTTGATCCCGCGGGTCCTGCCGCGCCTGCGTCGTGAGCACCCGGCGTTGCACGTCGACCTCGTGACCGGCTACCGAGCCGCCGATCTGGTCGGGCGCGAGGCCGACATCGCGCTGCGGTTCTTCCAGACCGAGCGCGGCGATCTCGTCGGTCGACGGGTCGCAAGGTGGCCAACGGCTGTTCTGGCCTCGCGTCGGCTGGCCAAGCGGGCCCGCGCGCTGGGCCTGCGCGAGCTCGAATGGATCTCGGTCGAGCTCGCAGGCATCACCACACCGGAGTCCACCTGGCTGCAGGCGCACGTCGAGCGCCCGCCGGTGTTGGTGTGCGCGAGCTACCAGGCGCAGATCGCGGCGATCCGCGCGGGGCTCGGGGTCGGCATCGGCCCGCGGCTGTTCGCCGAGCTCGATCGCGACTTCGTCGCGCTCGACCACGTCGGCGGCGGACTCCCCGTGCTCGACGTCCACCTCGTGACCCGTCGCGCGATCCGAAACCTGCCGCGTGTGGTCGCGGTGATGAACGCGCTCCGCGATATCGGCGCGCGATGAGCCGCGCGGCCGCGGCGCGGCGAGAGCGGTTGGTGGTGTACCCGCTACCGCAACTGGAACCACGCCAGCGGTGAGGTCGTCACCACCGCCGAACCGCAGACCGCCCGCACCGCAACCCCCCCACTCCCACAACACGATCAGCTCCGCCGGGAGCTGCGCTCCGAACCGCTTCGTGAGCACCTGGAAGTCGGTCGCCCGTCGTGGCGACCTTCGCTTCGACTTCGGCGGCGAGCACGGATTCGAGAGACATCTCCAACTAGGTTCCCATGGATTGCCTGGGAACGCGCGAGGGCCCTGCGCGAAGCCGAGCACGGCGGGATCGGGATCCCCCTCGCGGGCACGAACTGGCCGCGGCCACCGGTTCCACCGGCGCCTCCCCCTGCTACGCTCGACAGCTGTGATCCCCTACCGGTCCCTTCTCGGCTCGTTCCTGATGTTCAGCGCCTGCTTCTCCGACGCGCCGCAATCCGCCAGCACGACCGCCGACGGATCGAGCACGTCGGTGGGCGGATCGAGCACGTCTGCGTCATCGTCGAGCGCCGAGTCGACGCCGGCGGACTCGAGCTCGTCCGACACCGCGTCGCACACGACCGGCGAGTGTAGCGATCTCGCGTTCGATGATCGCCGCGTCGAGTCCTTCCCGGTCGACCTCATCGTCCTCGCCCTGCCGGGGATCCCGCCCGCATTCTTCAACGACGCGGTCACCTCCCGCGATTTCGCGGCTCTCGCTGTCCAGGAGGATCTGCGCATCGTCGTCATCGATCCGACAGCTGGCGTCGATCCGGCAGCTGGCGTCGAGGGGTTGCCCGGCAGCTGCGAGAGCTGCCCGGACAAGGCCTGCACCACGGCGGTGCACCTCGAGGTCGACGTGGACGCGGCGTTCGCGACCCTGTTCAACAACCCGGCCAGCTACGACTGCGTCTTCCATCCCCGTGCCGACGAGGCACGCCGGCGCCTGCTCGTGCTCAGCCCCGCGCCAGAATTGGAGGCCAGCGACCAGGCGGCGCTCGAGGCCCTGATCTACATCGGGTGGGACGTGGACCTCGCGTGCCCGGGCTGCAGTGACGCGTCGGCCGATTTCGCCCAGACGGTCACCGCCGCGGGTGGCCTCGTATCCGACCTCGACGACTCGGAAAGTGCGGGGGTTGCCCTGTTCGTCGCGGCTGCCCGACCGCCGCATTGCAGCTGGGCCATCAACGATTCGATCGAGGCGCCGTTCACCCTCGCCGATCTGCGGGTGACGATCGATGCCTGCGAGGAGGATAAACCGTGCCCGCAGGACGTCGCCCAGGTGTCGGGGATCGGCACCTGCGACGCCGATGATCCGTCGGCGAGCGAGTTCACCGTGCTCGTCGACGCCGTGGGCGCGGGCACCTCGCTCGCGTCGCTGTGCCCTCCGGCGTGTTTTCGCCAGCGCCGATTCGTATCGGCGTTCTACTCGGTGACGCACACGTACGCGTGCCCGAACTGAGAGAGCGTCAGCGAATGGGAGGGGTATGGTTCCGCCGGGCTTTGCCCGGTGGAAGGGGGACCGGGCCGGTCCCCCAGAAGGACCGAGCCGAGACCTGCGGCTGCGGCGGGCTCGAGGCGTCGGCGGCAAATCGTCGCGGGCGGGCAGATCCACCGAGCCCGCGCTCGTCGTCGTCGACGGCGTCGCGATCCTGCCCGCGATTGCCTATCCTCCGCGGGGTTGCTGCCACTGCTCGCACTGCTCGCGCTCGAGCCGGGGCTCGACGCCCACGTGCGGCTGACCGGCGACGCGTGCCCGGAGGCCACGCTGGTCGAGCGCGTACGTGGCCAGGTCGGCGACATCGACGAGCTCGCGCCGCTCGAGGCCGACGGCAACCTCCGCAGGCGCGATGACGGTCAATGGCAGCTCGATCTCGAGATCGCGCGCGGTGATGGCGAGCCCACGGTGCGCAGCTTCGTCGCGCCCGAGTGCGCGACCGCGATCGATGCGGCCGCGCTGGTGATCGCGCTGGCGATGGATCCGGCGCAGGCCGAACCCGAGCGGACGCCGGCCGTCATCGACGTCCCGACGCCGGCCGGCGGGCCCGCTCCCGCCCAGGCCGCACCGCGCCGCGCGAACACCACGCCGTCGGTCGCACCGACGCCACCGGCGACGCCGCGACACCCGAAGGTCCGCGGCCTGTTGCGCGCTGGCGGTGGCGTCGATTTCGGTGGGCTCCCCGGGGCCGCGGCGTTCTTCGAGGCCGCCGGCGGTGCCCTCGGACCGCGGTGGCGCGCCGAGCTCACCGGCATGTACCGCCTGCAATCCGCCGATCGGGCACGCCTCGATCGCGACGTCGGCGGACGGTTCGTCCTGTGGACGATCGGCGCTCGCGGCTGCGGCGTGCCCTCGGTACGCATCGCGAGCGGCGGCGTCTTCTCGTTCCCGTTGTGCGCGGGGGCCGAGGGCGGACGCCTCGTCGTCGAGGGCTTCGGCTTCGCGGGCGCCCGTACCACGCGGCGGCCGTGGGCGGCGGCCACCATCGGACCGGGCGTGGCGTGGGCCCCCTTGCCCAACATCGCAATCTCGCTGCAGGCGGCCCTCGGGATCCCGTGGATCCGCAGCGCGATCGCGATCGACGGCCTCGAGCGCCTCCACGTCACCGGTTCGGTGTTCGGGCGGGCGTGGCTCGGAATCGAAGGTCGATTCCCGTGAGCGTGACGGATCGGTTCGGCGGCGGGCAATGCCCCGCCGTGGGCCCACGAGCGTCTGCCCAGGCCTCGGGGCCCGCGACGGCGCACTCGCCGTGGGGCGCTGGCGCCTCCGCGGGACGCCTGCCCGGGGAGCTCGAGGCGATGTACCGCGACCACGCCGACTTCGTCCTTCGCGTCGCGTGCCAGTTCGGCGTCGGGCAGGCGCACGCCGAGGACGTCGTGCACGACGTGTTCCTCGTCGTGCACCGGCGGCTGCACGAGTACGACGGTCGCAGTCTGCGATCGTGGCTGTACGGGATCACGCGCCGCGTCGTCGCCCACCACCACCGCGGCGCCGCGCGGACGCGGCGACGCGAGCACGACCATGCCCCGGTGCCGCGGCCGATCGCGGATCCCGAGCAACGCGCCGCGATGGCCGGGGCCGTTGCGATCGTCGAACGCTTCGTCGCCACGCTCGACGAGGCACAGCGGACCGTGTTCGTGCTCGCCGACATCGAAGGCACCCCGATCCCCGAGATCGCGGAGGGCCTCGGTCTCAATCTCAACACCGTGTATTCACGGCTGCGCCTCGCCCGGCGCCGCTTCGAGGCGATGCTCGTGGGCGTTCGATCCCCGGAGGTGCGCGATGGCTGAGCCCAGCGACGATGCGCGCGAGCTGCTGGCGCGTTACCGCAGCGCGCGCGTCCTCGAGACGCGCGCGCGCGCGTGCGTACACGCGCGCCTGGTGGCGTCGATCGACGGATCGCTCGTCCCCGATCGACGCCGACTGGTGCTGACCGTCGCCGCGGTCGCCCTGGCGACGGCGGCCGCGGTCGTCCTCGCCGCGAGCTGGTGGTGGGATCCGTCGCAGGCGGTCGCGACTCCGTCGCCCCGCGACGACGCGGCGATGTTCGGCCACGACGATGGGACGCCGCGCCAGACCGTGATTCAGCCCGCCGAACCACCACCACGCGTCGCCGCACTGCCGACGGCGGATCCGGGTCCCGCGACGGCGCCCATCGACGACGTGGCGACCTCGAGCCCGACCCCGCGCAGCATCGACAGCGCCTCGCCGCCAGGTCCGATCCCGGCTCCGATCCCGGCCCTCGCCCCGGCGACGCGCGGACCCGATCGCGTCCTCGCCCAGGAGCTCGCCCTCGTCCGCGCGGCCCGCCTTGCCCTCGATGTGGGCGACGCCGCCGCGGCCCTCGAACACCTCGCCACCCACAGCAGTCGGTTCGCCGAGGGCCAGCTCGCCGAGGAGCGAGACTCGGTGCGCGTAGAGGCCCTGTGCGCTGCGGGCAAGGGCGCGCAGGCGCGGGCCGAGGCGCAGTTGTTCGTGCGGCGCTGGCCGGACTCGACGCACGCTGCCCGCATGGCGCGGGCGTGTCCGCGGTAGTGCAGTGCGGCGGCAGACCGCTTCGCACCTGCAAGGGCGACGCCTCGCATCACGACCACCCCACCTGCGCGCCAATTCCCGTCACCCGCAGAGCAGGTCGCTCGGGCAAAAAGGCGTAACGCCCCCGGCCAGATCATCGAGAGCGCCGCCGAACACCTGCAGCACGCCACCTTGCATCACGACCGCCTCGTAGGTCCCGCGCACCGCGGTGTCGTCGATCTCCTCGATCACGAGTCGCCCGAGCTGGAGGTCCTCGATCACACCACCATCCCCGCGATGGATCCCGACGCCACCCGATCCCAGCGAGAACTCGTAGGTGCCGACCTCCGGCAGCGAGTCATGGAACTCGAGCTGCAGCTCGACGATCGCGTTCTCCGCGACGCATTCGCTGAACGCGCCGTCGCCGTAGATGGTCAGGACGATCGACGGGGCATCGTTGGGACTGCAACCGGTGCCCAGCACCCCGCCCGAGATGTCGGGCTCGAGCTCGACCGCGGGGATCAGCGCCGCCGGCACGCAGTGGCCCCCGCCGCAATCGGGATTGCTGGTGCAGACGCAGGCTTCGTCCTCGAAACTATCGGTGCAGAACACGCCGCTCCCCTCGCACAGGCCGTAGTCGATCCCGCGGAAGCACTGCTCGGCGTCGTCACACTCGCCGTCGTCGAGGCAACCGACGCGCAAGCAGCCGTCGGCGTCGAAGGGCGAAGTGACGGTGCCGCACGTGTCACCGCACGGCGCCGGGAACAGCTCGCAGTTCCCCGGCTGGGGGCATGCCGAGGCCGAGGTCTCGGACTCGTCAGAGGCCGAGGACTCCACCGAGGCCGAGGACTCCGCCGAGGCCGAGGACTCCGCCGAGGCCGTGCCCGAGGCCGAGGCCGATTCCCCCGAGGCTTCCGCACTCGCCGACGCCGTGTCCGAGCCATCCTGGCCGGCGCCCGAGCTCTCGTACTCACCGAGCGAACCCTTGTCCCCGCAACCCACGCCACCGCCGAGTCCCGCACCGACCAGGGCGATCGCGCCCGTCAACCAACCAGATAGAGGTTTCATCACCGCAGCATTGCCCACGCGACCACGCCTCCGTCACGCCGCCGTGGCTGCGCGATCGCGGCGCCGCGCGCCGACCGGTCGTCCCACGCCGCTCGCCGGTTCTGCGAGCGTCGTCTGACATGCGTTCGGCCGTCCTCGGGTTCTTCTTGGTGCTGCTCCCGGCGTGCTTCTCGTAAGCGACCGGCTCCGACGACGGGTCGTGTGCGCCAGGCACGTTGAGCTGCCCCTGCGACACCGGCTCGTGCGGCGCCGGGCTGAGGTGCGAGCCGTCGATCCAGCGCTGCATCCAGGCCGGCTGCGATCCCGGCACCGCCGGCTGCACCTGCTCGGGAGACGCGTGTACCGACGGCAGCGTGTGTGCGATGGGCGTGTGCACCCCGCCGGACTCGACGTCCGGAACCGGCACCGCGTCCATTGGCAGTACCACGGCCGCCCCGACGATCACCGACTCCGACCCGACCGTCACCGACTCCGACCCGGCCGTCACCGACAGCGTCGGTGACACGACCGACTCCGATCCCGGGCCCCTCGACACCGGTGCGTCGTGCATCGCGCCGGGGTGCAACGACTGCGACAGCTGCGGGAGCTGTACGGTCTGCGCGTCGACGCCAGTCTCCGGTGCGTGCGACGAGTCGTGCGCGGGAGACCCCCAGTGCATGGCGCTCGTCGCGTGCGCCCTCATGCTCGACAACCCCGCGGACTTCCCGTCGCAATGCTGCGGGCTTCCGTGCGCCGATGTATCGTGCGAGGAGGACTTCAAAGCGTGGCGGATGTGTGTCGAAGCTTCCTGCGGGTGCCGTGACGACTATTCCTGCTGACGTCGCCGCCTCGATCTGCGCCCGCTGGCCGCGCCCGACGGACGGCGCGCCGTTCAGCTGCACTCGCCGAAGACGGCGGGTTGGTCCTCGTTCACGTCGGCGCCAGCGCACTGATCCTGCAGGGCGCTGCCGAGCACGTAGATCTTCGCGGGCGCGCCCTCGGAGTAGACCAGGCCGCAACCGCCAGCGCCGTAGTCCTTGTCGGGATCGCAGGGCTGGCACCTGCCCTGGGCGCTGCAGACAAAGGTGTCGTCGCAGAAGTACGACTTGCAATACTGATCGCGGATGTGTTGATCCGGCTCGAGGTCGTTGTCGTCGAGGAACACGGCCGGGATGACGGGCTGATCGGCGTTCGGGTCGACGCAGAAGCCGTCGCCGTCGAGCGTGAGGCCCTCTGCACAGTCGGGGGTCCCCTGGGGCGGACGACAGCCGACCTTGCCGCGGTTGCCATCGGAGCACCCGAGGTCGGTGCACATCGACTCCCCGCTCTTCTCGCGCAGGCCGTTTCTCGTGCCGGCACGCGTCGGTTCGCAAGGGATCGACTTGAACTCCGCCATGCAGATGCTCTCGATCTGCGTCGTGTCGAACTCGTCGTTCTCCATGTCGACCGTGCAGATCGGCACGTACCGCCCGTCACCGGTCGGCGAGCAGTCATCGGGGTTGTCGCACCGCTCGACCTCGTCGTTCGGTTTCAGGATGACGGTGCACCCGCCCCCCGAGCCGAGCACGGAGGCGAGCACCGCCAGGCGGTTTGCGAGGTGGAGGGCGGACGCCAAGCGCGGCGAGTAGGACGCGATCATAGGGGCTCTTGGGGACTCCGGAAGCCGGAGGCCGTCTCGGAGGGCTGAACATGCGACCGGGCGCTTCGGCGGGCAACGCGATCCCATCGTCGTTGTCGCCTGACAACCCCCCCCACGACACGCGCTTACACTGGGTCGTCGGCTCCGAGTCGACCGAGGCGACCACGATGCGGCGAGCGGAGCGACGAGGGTCGGCAGGTGGGCATCGCCCATCTGGACGGCGGACGCGGCCCGTCGTCGATGGATCGCGACGCGCGCTCACGGTGTCCAGATCCGGCACCTCGCCGCGCCCCCCACCGGCCGTACGGATGCGATGTGCGGATCGTCGCCACGACCCTAGTGTCTACGGCGGCACCCTCTGCGGCTGCACGCCCCATGCGGCACGCGAGGGTCCTCGCGCGTGCGCAAGCACGGCGATCGATCGATTGGCCGAA
This sequence comes from Nannocystales bacterium, assembly GCA_038325765.1. Classification (GTDB taxonomy): domain Bacteria; phylum Myxococcota_A; class Polyangia; order Nannocystales; family Nannocystaceae; genus Xiheibacterium. The sequence continues at coordinate 26,104 of JBBQJI010000009.1, read as the reverse complement.
TTGACCGCGCCCCGATCGCATGGCCTTTCGATCGGTCGACGCGCGTCGTGAAGATCGAGCGTCGGTGTGTCAGACCCGGACGCGCGTCCACGTAGAGGCTGTCGATGATCGACGACGATCCGACGACGGCGGGCAAGATGAACGCCGGTGCCCTCGAACGGATCGTCCGTTGGACCGGTGATCTCGTCACCGCCGCGTTCACCGACGATCTCGACTCGCTGCGCTTCTTGCTCGCGGCATCTGCGGGGGACGACGACGAGCAGTCGACCGGCGATCCGCCGTTCGCCGGCTACTTCGCGCGCTACTTCGCGCGCGAGATGCCCGAGCACACGCGGGCGCTGTTGGCCGAAGGGCCGCTGCACGTCGCCCCCCCGCGCTCTACGGTCCTCGCCGCGCTCGTGCGCGGGGAGTCGCTCGTGCGATCCACGGTGACCTCGACGATCCTCGGACCGTTCCGCGACCGCCTGGGACTGCTGCGATGGTTCGATCTGTATCGACCGGCGGCGCGCCTGATGGTGTTCGAACCCGGTGATCCGACGACGCCCGTGCTCGTGCTGACTTCGGCACGCACCTCGCGATTGGGGACGCTTCCGATCGATCTCGAGCGCGGCACGGTGTGGATCCGTGCGACGAAACTCGTGCCCGGTGCACCGACACCGGCCGGTTCATTCGTGTCGCTGCGCGTGCTGGACGGCAAGCTGAACGTCGGAGGGTCGCTCGCGAACGGGACGCTCACCCTCACCGGCCCGCTCGCTGGCTCGCTAGAGATGACGCTCGAGCCGGCGTCGGCCGGCCCAAACGCATGCGGTGGACCGTCGATCCGTCTGCCCGATCGTATCGTTCTACGGTGGAGCGGCACCTCGGTGTCATCCGAACTCGTCGGCGGCAAGGTCGATGCGTTCGGCACGGTGCACGACGTCTCCGGGGCGGCGGAGCTCGTCTTCGATTCGCTGCTGCGTACCGTCGTCGTCCAGACCCGCGCGGTGCCCGATACGATCGACACTGCACTCGTCGACTCGAAGCTCGGTGCGCTGACCGGCATCGCGACGATCGCGACCGCCGGGCTCGCGCTGCCGATCTTCACGCCGCCGAGCCCCGGCGCGCTGCCTGAAGCCGCCGCCGACGCGTCGTACGTGATGCACTCGTCGTCGTCACTTCGCGCGAAGGTCCGAACCGGCGGCGAGTTCGGGGTGAGCGACAGCACGTGGCTGTTCGGCTCGAATGAATTCTTCGTCATGTCGACGGCTGCGCGCGGCGACATGGGCAGCCGCTCTCCACGACTGAAGCTGCATCGCCAAGCCACGGCCGAGCACCGCATCGAGCTGGAGCTCGACACCACCGGGCCCGGATTGTTCGGTCTCGGATGGAGCGACGAGGCCGGTGCGTGCGTGCACACGGCACTGCTCACCGCTCGGACCCATGCGCGCTTCGATCGACCGCTCGACGTGATCGGCAGGCCGCTTGGGCTCGACCCCACATCCATCGCGTTGGTGCTACAGCATCGCGCCGACACGACGTCCGCCACGCTCATCGGATCGTCGTGGACGACGATCCCCGAGCGCACCTCCGTCGCGCTCGAGAACGCGGTGCTGCGAGTCGCTCGCGCGCGCTTGCTCGGCGTCACCGGCACGCTGCTCGGCGACGACGATCTCGACGACGGCGTCGCATGGATCGAGCTCGAGCTCGACGGCTGGGTACCCACACAACCCGATCCCTACGTCTCTAGCATCCGCCCGATGCCGAAGCATCGCGCCAGACGCTCACGGGCGTTCGCGCGACTGTCGTGGGTCGACCATGGTCCGGCATCCGTAGGCTTCGAGGGCTTGCTCGACGCGCCGGCGATCACCGGTGCGCCCGACACTCCCCCGCCCGCGGAACCGCCGAAGAAGGGGCGCCCGCGACACTGGCAACTCCCGTCACAGAGCGCAGCGGCGCGACTCTCGCGGAGCGAGGCTCAGGCCGCGAAGTGGGCCGCCACCGAGAACGCGATGCGCGAGCGACTCGCCGCCGGTCGCGGACGTGCACAGAAGGTGAATGTACAGATCATCAGGCGCCTGCGCGCAGCGATCGACGAGGTGACGCCGCGCGTCGACGGTCCGCTGTTCCTCGACGTGTCGACCCATCGCCACCAGATCGGCGTCCAGGTCGGGATGCCGGCGAATCCGGACGGTCCAACCGCGGGTGGCCTGCGGCTGGCGGGCATGCGCGTCTTGTCGCCGCTGCAGAACCTCCGCGTGTTCACCGTGCCGCAGGTGCAGTGGGAGCCGGTGCGCACCCTCGATTCCGATCAGAGCATCGATCTCGGCGTGTTCCCGACACCGCTCGCATCACGCGACGACGGCGGCGCGACGATCATCGCGACGCGGTCGACTCGACTCGCGCCCGTGATCCCCGACCTCGCGCTCGTCGACATGATCGAAGAGAGAGCGCTCGGTCGGCCGATGGCGATCGCGACGACGCTGCCGTTCGGTCTCGCGGCGATGATCCGTCTACGCCAGCCAGGTGCCCCCGGTGCACCCGACCAGGTAGACATCCTGCGCCCGGCGTTCCCCCAGCGCGCACTCCAGGGGGCGCACCAGGTGCGACTCGTCGCGGGCGGTGTCACGATCCCCGGCGGACCGTCGCCGTCGTTCGAGGGCTACACCGCGCAGCTGCTCAACGGTGTCGACCTCGCGAGCGGCAGTCCGCTGGGGATCAGCGTGCTCGGTGCGACGAACCAGCCCGATAGCGCCGTCGAGTCGATGTTCAATCGAGAGTTCGCCGACGAGCGACCGCGTGTGCCGCTCACGCGACTCGATCTCTCCGGCTACGGCGCATCGACCTTCAGCGACTGGACCAATCCGCAGGGCGCCTTCGCCGAGGCGACGAAGGTGCAGTTCCAGATCCTGGTCGGTCGCACCGCGCTCGAGATCGTCAAGTTCGCGAGCATCATCTATCCCTGGGGCATCCGAGTGACTCGTGCCGTCACGATCGAGCGCACCGGTGGCGCCGGCGTGATCCGCCGTGACACCGGCTGGCAGGCGTCGAGCGGCGGCCTCTTCGACTTCCGCTGGCAGGAAGCGATCGGCAATCCGCCCACCTCGTACGTGCCACGCCCCAATCCTTTCAGGTTCCATCCGGGTCTCGTGCAGGCGCTTCATCGAGTGACACGCGTCCGGCCCGCCCCCGGATCCCCGCGCACGCTGCCGGACGGCGGACAGGTCGCGCCGGTGTACTTCGATTGCGACGTGCACCTGGGCGGCGTTGCGAGCGGCCCTGCGCGCAGCGAGGGCATGCTGGGGTTCCTCCATCTCGCGCCCGTCGGTCGCATCATCTCGGCCGCTGATCTCGCAGCGATGCTCCGCATCGAGGGCGGCGTCGGCGGGCCCGTCGATGTTCGCATCGACGTCGCGGGCTCGGGCTTCGTCGTCCGGGCACTGCGTGTCGAAGCGGCGGCGACCGCGGACGCGTCGGCGGTCGCCTGTGCCGTGCGCGGCGCTCCGCAGCTGCGCGCGGGCGGGGCGTGGTCGTGCGCACGCATGCCCGGGCCCACCAACACCGCAGTGCCACCGGAGGCGATCGCGATCGACGACGGTGTTCCGCTCGTGCAAACCGGTGTCGCGATCGATCCCACCGATGATCGAGTGCGTCGCTCCGGCGCGACGATCGGCACCTATCGCTTCGCGGAGCCCAGCGATTTGCTCCAGCCGACGACGCCGGAATTCGACATCGCGTTCGTGCAGACGACACCGACGCACGCGTTCGCGTACCGTCGTCCGTTCATCGCAGCTGGCAGCGGTCGCATCGAGTCGACGCTCGCACCATGCGTCGCCGATCTCTTCGCGCGGAGTTCATTTCGCTCACTGTTCCCGCCAGCGGAGGCCGCGATCACGCTTGGCGATCGCCCGTACTCGTTGCGAATCGCCCCGGATGGCGCGTTCCGTCTCGAGCCGAGCGTCGCGTTGCCATCCCCGCGGCCCGAACTCGTGTTGACGTCGGGACCAGACGCGGGTAGGCGCATGTTCTACGACGAAACCACGCTGGCGCTCGCCATCGACGAAACCTCCTGGTCGATTTCGATGCCGCGGCTCCGCATGTGGTCGGATCTTCCCGAGATGACCGAGCTCATCGGGATGCGCATGAGCTTGGTCGGCGGCTCTGCGATCAAGTCGCAGCTGCGCGATGTCGAGACGCTCGTCCATCCGGCGCTCGAGGCCGCACTGACGTTCTTGCCCGGCATCGCCGGCCGCGCGCCGGTCGGACCAGTCGACCTGTCGCCGACCAACCTCAAGTCGCAGCTCAAGCTCGCACTGACCTTCTTCGGCAAGGTGCCACCCGCTGGCAACCCGGCCATGCAGGTGAAATACTACGGCGGTCTCGACATCACTGGGATCTCTGGGGGTCTCGAGGCGCCAACGACACCTGCACCGCCCTCCGGAACCCCCACCCTCGCGGGCGGCGGCGGATTCGACTACGGCACGTTCGGCATCAAGGTCGGCTTCGAGTTCCGGGCGAAGACTACTACGGTCCCTTGGTTTCTCGTCTTCGGCATCTTGGTCGAGGTCGGTGGCAAGTTCTTCCTCGGCGACAAGAACAATGCACTCATCCCCGAGAAGGACCGTAAAGACAAGGTCGTGATGACCTTCAAGGTCTACCTCGGCGTCGGCTATGGCGCCGAGCTCGGACCGTTCGGTGCGACGGTGTTCGTCGCTGTCGGTCTCGTGTTCATCATCGAAGGGAGCACGTTCAAACGCGGCGGGTTCCTCATGTTCGAGGCGAAGGCCGGCGTCTCGGGCATCGTCACGGTGAAGGTGTTCGGCGAGTTCCAGTGTCTCTGCTTCACGAAGGCGCTGCCAGCCGGTCCGAAGGACTACCTGCAGTTCTCCGGCGAGCTGGGGATCAACATCGAGATCTGTTTCTTCTCGATCAAGCTGTCCGTCGCCGTCGTGGGCGATCAGCCGGTGTAAGTCACCCGAAAGCGAGACCTCGACATGGCGCCCCCAAGCTCCAAGCTCACGATCGCACCCTATCTCCATTCGTGGGATCCAACCCGCCGCTTGCTTGCGCTCCGCGTCATGACTGTTCCAGTCGATGACCCTCGCGCGCCGCTGTCGACGGGATGGTCGGTGCCGACGGGCCCGTCCTTCGACAGCGCACGAGTGGTACTTCGCGCCCACGTCGGCACCGACGCGGGCCGGCTGCCCACGTTCGCCGACGTCGCGCCCGAGGCGGCGGCGTATTCGCTCGCTGCCGCACCACATGGCCGGTCGATCTTCGATGCGTTTGCGGCTCGGTTCCCGATCACGAAGCCGCAGGAATCGCACGAGCGCACGTCGTCGTTCACACTGCGCAAGTACCTACCGCACTCGTACCAGGAGAGCCATGCATTCACGCAACCGCGTACTCGACTCGCGCTCACCGACGACAGCTACCGCTGCACGCTGAACTGTCCGCCGAACACCGCCCCTGACCTCACCCCGCCGGCGCCCGACCTCACGTGGGGCGAGGTCTTCGCGATCGGCATGCGCAAGACCCAAGTCGCGCGCGCCATGGGCCTCGTGCACGACGTCGAGATCGACGTCGGTGATCGACTGGGGGAAGGCGGCTGGGTGTTCTTCTCCCTCGATGCGACGAGTGATTTCGCCGCGCAGCGAGACGCCGACGCCCGCTTCGTCAAGGTGTTCGCAACGCGTGTGCCTCGACTCGTGGCTGGCGTCGCGCGGCCGGTATTCACGCCGGTACTGTTCCCGGTCGTTGCGACGGCCGCCGATGCCTCGCTGCTCGGCTCGTACGACGCGATCTTCCGCGAAGCACTGCGCTTCGACGACGGCTTCGCGCGCATCGTCCACGCCCGCCAACCCGTCGCCGCCGACGTCAACGCTGAGACCACGCAGAACGAGCTCCGCCCGCTCCTCGAGAACGGCATTCAGCTGGCGTGGGACGACGAGGACATCCTCGTTGCGCAGAACCGCGGCGTGGGCACCGACTGGGACGGCTCAGTGTTGCCCGAGGCGCCGCGCGGCGTATTCGGATACCGCGTCGATGTCCGCGAGGCTGGCACGACGACGTGGGTGTCGCTGTGCAGGGTGCGGTCGGACGGACTGCAGGTCGGTGACGCGGTCGTGCCCGCGTACGTCGACGAGCTGCGCGTCGAGGTCCACCCGTCCACCGTGGACGGTCGGCTGTGGCTGCCACCCTACTTCACGCGCCTGCGTACGCACTCGCTCGTCGCGAGCTCTCCGGATCAGCGCTTGTTGCTCGGGCAGTTCGACGACGTGCCCGATGTCGATCAGCCCGACACGACGGACGTGCCGACGCTCCTCTACGGACGTCGCTATGAGTTCCGCGTTCGCCTCGTAGATCCCACCGGCGGCGGTCCGAGCGAGGGCGACGACATGCTGCACGAAGGCGAGGCACCCGTGGCCTCGCTGCTCGTGAAGCGCCATGTTCCGCTGGGCAAGGTGGGGATCGAGACGACCGCGGTGGATGCCGCGCCCACGCGGATCCGCGCGCGGCGTCCGACCCTCGGCTATCCCGCGGCGGTGTTCGCCGGCATCCCGGACGCGGAGGCGCGCCTCGCCGCAATCGCACGCGCCGCGATTGCGGCCGGCACCCCGATCGATGTCGGCTTGCCAGATCCCGATGCACGCTATCTCGAGCTCTCGGTGCTCGTTCGCCACCCGGCATTCGACACGGGCAACGACGACGAGGGCTACCGCACGCTCTACGCGACACGACGCGCCTTTCCGACCGATCCGGATCTCCCGCTCGAAGTCGCAGTCGGATGGCGCGACTGCGACCGCCTGCACGACGTGACGTGGCCATCGGAGGCAACGCCGTGGGGCACCGAGACCGGGCCTCTGGAGCTGCCGACCGGACGTGATGTCGTGATCCTCGCGCGCGCGGCGACTGACAACGACCTCGTTCGCCTCGGCGACGCGGATCTGCGATTCGGCGAGCCGGTCCGCGTCATCGACGCCCCCGTCTTCCGCCTCCCTCTCGGCGACACACCGCTGGTCGAGATGGCGCCCGACGATGCGATCGCGTCGGTGTTCATGCAACCTCTGGCACCGTCGATCGCCGACACCGCGGTCGCGACCCCGCAGACCCGCGGCACGGTCGAGCTCGCTCGCCGCGTCGCACAGGCGGCACGCCTCGAGATCGACGACCAGACGCTCTTCGGCGCCGAGGGCCGTCGCACCGTGTTCGGGTGCCATGGCCTGCGTCACGCGACTGCCCCCGATCGGTCGAGCCTCGTGTTCGGTGCGACTGATGAACTCCCCGGGCAATGGATCAACGTCCTACGGATGCCTATCGAGCGCGACTGGAGCTTCATCGCGTACGAGCCAGAGACGGTTCGAATCACACGCACGATCGAGCTGGTCGGCGCCGGCGTGGCTTCGCGCGCCGAGGTGCTTGCGCCGATGGGGATCACCCACGCTGTGAACCGGCAGGCCACCCTCGGCGAGGTCGACCGCGATCGCCTCGAGATCTGCTATGTCGATGCGTTCGTGCCACCGCTCGTCGCAGGGCGTCCGCACGAGATCCGTGTTCGCTATGACATCACGCTTCGCCTGCGCGGCGGTGTGACGCAGAGGTTGGTCGTGCACAATCACCTGCCGATCACGGCGGCGCCGTCGCAGGTGCCGGTCGTGGCGTCGTGCGGGCATGCGTTCGGCGAGTACACGATCGCGCAGGACTACGCCGCGACGGGGATACGGCAGCGGGCGCTGTGGATCGAGCTCGATGGTCCGCCCACCGATCCTCGCGACGCGTACTTCGTGCGCGTGATCGCGAGCGCGCCCGATCCGATGCTGCTGCCGCACTACGAGCCCGTGACGGATCCACGGCCGCCGGAGCCGGCCGTGGCACCGGAGCCCGTCCGCGTCGTGAGGCCGGGACAGGCCGACGACTTCGCCGGGCTCGGCGGGATGCAGCGGCTCGTACCCTCGTCGGACTCTGATCGCCACTACCTGTTGCCCCTGCCGCCGAACCTCGCCATCGATGCACCAGAGCTCTTCGGCTTCTTCACCTACGAGATCGTCGTCGGTCACGATCGCGGAACGTCGACCCATCCAATGTGGTGCACCGCTGGGGCTCGCTTCGGCGCACCGATCGTGTTGGACGGCGTACAGCATCCGCCGCCGCCGCTGCGCTGCGCGGTGACGCGACGACCCACGGGCCTGCGGCTGTTCGGAGAGTTCGCGACGCCCGTGCTGGACGGACGCATCGTCACGCCCATGCCGCCCAACACCGAGCTGTGGGGCGTGTTCTACGGTCGAGTGGTGCAGGCCGACGGCGCGATGCATCGAAACGTGGAGCTCGGCATCCGCAGGTTCTCGCCGATCCCGGCAGGTTGGACCGCGTCATCACCGGTCGATCGTGCAGCGCGGGGCTACTGTGACGTCCCCGCCGACGAGCTCTCGAGCATGCTCGCCGCATGGGGGCTGCCAGCGGACACGGCCGTGAGCGCGCTCGCGGTCGAGCTGCTACCCGAGCCGCACTCGCCGTTCGCGGAGCCCCTCTCGCGCGACCTCGGCAGCGTTCGATTGCTGCGCGTGTCGCCACTCGTCAACGCCGGCGACGGCTGCTGCTGACCGAAGCTCTCACCCGCACGTCGGCGTCTCGCGGATGAACATGCCCTCGTGGACCCTCGGTCGGTGGCTCAAGGATCGAGCGACTCGACGGTCACGAAAAACCTCGTGGTTCATGACTTCTGCGGCCACGGCCTCGCCTTGCTCGGCTTGGCGGAGCAGCGTCTCGTGGATGGAAACGGCCACGCGGCACCTCCGCGGATCAATCTGGCTCGCGGTGGAACCCGTGTTGACGCAACACTTGCGGATGCGATCGGACGCGGTGGTGACCGACCAGTGCGAGGGCTGACAGACCGCGGTGGCGTCCCGCGGCGTCCGAAGCGGCGAGGCGACGGCGCCGGCCCTGGACCGCCGCAGAGGCCATCCCAGCCCCGTCCAGCCCCCCATCCGCGGTGCGACACGTTCCCGTCCCAAGGCCTCGCACGCGAATCCGGTGGCCGCGTCCCCGCCGGTGATGCATGCTGGTCATCGGCCGATGGCGAGCGAACTCGATTCCCTGCACGGTTGGGTGCGCCCCTACGAACTGCTCAAGCACGCGGTGGTCGTGCTCGGCAAGCACCTCGGGGCGCCGCTCAAGCATGCGATCATCATGAGCGGTCCCGCGTTGCCGCTCGAGGTTCGCCTGAGCGAGCACAGTGAGCACGTCGACTCCCTGCGCCCCACCGGTCCCACCGGTCCCATCGAAGACGGCGCCCAGTGCACCCGCCGCATCTTCGTCGAGCCCGACGACACCCGCGCCGACGACAGCGTCCGCGTGCGGATGGTCGACATCTCCGCTGATCGCGGCGCCACCGAGGTTCGCACCATCCCGTGGAACGGCGACCCCGACCGCGCGACGACCGAGGTGATCACGGCGATCCGCGAGCTCGCCGGCCTCGACGCCGCGTAGGATTGGCGGCCGGCCCATCCCTGCCGGCTCGTGATACCGCGGCGTCGTGGCTCGTCTCGCCGTCGTGCTCGCGCTGGTCCCCATCGGTGCGTGCTCGTCTGGGACGGCGCGTCCAGGCGGCGATCCGTCCGTAGGCGTGGACAGTACGGGTGACGGCGGCGCGACGGCGTGGATGCCGGGCGACACCGAGACGGGTCCCGCGACCACCGGCGCGCCGACGTCGAACACATCCGCCATACCGTCCGAGACCGGTGACGACGCGGATGCGGGGACGGCGGACGACGCCACCGGCGGGAGTGGGCCCACCTTGCCGTGCCCGGACGATCCGGCCGCGTGCAACGCTTGGTTCCTGGCCCCCGGCACCGACGCCTGGCAAGCGGTGACGATAGGCGGACCGGCCGCCCTCGCTCCGAGCTCGCGGGTGGTCGCCGCGTTCGACACCGCGTCCCAGGTCCACGTGCTCGAGGTCCGCTACTGCTTCGACTTCCTCACCGGCGAGCCGTACGCCAGCTTCGATCCCACGGCGCTGCCGAGCGCGCCGCCCATCGAGCGCGTCGGCGGGATGCTTTTCAACGACACGACCGGGCTCGTCACGTTCGCCGGCGACTGAGCGCGTTCGGGCCACGTCGCGCTCGGGCGCCACTTGGCGGCGCTGCGCGGGTGAGGGACCCGCCGGTGGATCGTCGCCGCCGATCCTGCTAGTGCGGTGCCCGTCCATGGCAACGCCCTACCTGTGCATCCTCATCGCGTGGCTGTTGTGCTACGCGCCCAAGCTCGTGTCGAGCGCCGCGATGGCGAAGCAGCCCGAGGGCTACGACAACAAGCACCCCCGACAGCAGCAGGCCAAGCTGCAGGGCTGGGGTGCCCGGGCCCACGCGGCGCACCTCAACGGCTTCGAGGCCTTCGCCCCATTCGCCGCCGCGGTCCTCGTCGCCCAGGTGGGCGGCGGCGATCCGCGACGCGTGGCGATGCTCTCGATCGCCTTCGTCATCAGCCGCGTCGTCTACATCGCCGCCTACCTCGCCGACCTCGACTACCTCCGCTCGATGCTCTGGCTCCTCGGCCTCCTCGCCACCGCAGCCCTCTTCTTCGCCTGAACACCGCCGCGGGACCAATACCGAAGAAAGAAAAACGCCGGAACCCGACCGACGAAGCGAGCCCGGCCGAAGCGAGCCCGGCGAAGCGAGCCCGGCCGAAGCGAGCCCGGCGAAGCGAGCCGGCCGAAGCGAGCCCGACAAAGCGAGCCGGCCGAAGCGAGCCCGGCCGAAGCGAGCCCGGCCGAAGCGAGCCCGACAAAGCGAGCCCGGCGAAGCGAGCCCGGCCGAAGCGAGCCCGACGAAATGAACTCAGCAGAACAAGTCGCGAGAGCGACCGGAAGGAGGGGGGTCCCGCGACGGCTACGCCGGCGCGGGGGGAGGACGCGGCAGTGTCCTCCCCAAAGCTAATACACCCACTGCATCGGCACGCCGCACGACTCGCACTGCGGGCATGGGAACGCCTGATCGAGTGCGGCGACGCCGGCCTCGAGGTCCTCGATGCTCGGGGCGTCGTTGGCCCACAGCGCGGCGAGGGTCCCCGCGGCGGCGGCATCACGCGCGGCCGCCTCGTCGTCGAGCACGGGGCCGGCGACCTGGATGAACGCCCAGTTCGCGTCGGCCTCGGAGTCGCAAACCGCCGGCTGCTGGGCGATGCGGTCGCGCAGCAATCGCGACCAGCCGTACCACGCGGCGTTGTCGAGTTGCTCGTACGCCTGGAAGAACAGAGCGGCACCATCATCCCCGAGATCCTCGAACGCCGGATCGCCATCCGCCTGGAACAGATCGCGCCAGCAGCGGACCGCGAGCATGCCGTCGAAGATCGAGTCGTCGATCGCGAGATCGATCGCCCGCATGTCGGCCGCGAGCCCGATGCTCTCCTCTCGGTCGACCGCGCCGTTGTAGTAGGCCCAGTGCGAGTCGCAGTCCGCCGGCGAGAACACGCAGCTCGCCGCCTCCTTGTACACCGACACGAACGAGAACCACAGCAACCCGGCATCGATGCGCGCGGCGTGGACGTTGGGGTCGCCCTCGCCGCTCATGCCGGCGGCGAACGCCTCGTCGAGCAGCGGCTGCATCTGCGCCGGACCCACGCAGCGGTCGGGGTAGTTGATGGCGTTGTCGCCGACGGAGCACTGACGGTCGAGCCCCTGGCCCGGATCCTGGTCCGCCTCGGGGATGGGCGGGTAGTGAGGATCGTCGCGACGCAGCACCCGCGACTCGAGGCCGTTGTCGGTCGCGTAGATCATGCGGGCCTGCGTGAAGTCGTCGGCGGTCGGCGTGCCACCGCCGCGGAGCAGCTCGACGATGTCCTCGTACGCCTCGATGCGGGCGGCCGTGCCCGGCGGACCGTCGACGAGGACCCACTCGCCGCCATCCGCGACACACGCGGCGTAGGTGTCGTCGGCACCCGGCGTGTAGTGGTTGGGGAGCGGAGCGCAGCCGGAGACGTCGGGCGTGCCGAAATCCACGTTCTGCGGACAGCCGCCAGGACCGGTGGTGCCGGGGTCGGAGTCGGTGGTGTCGGGATCGACGGTGGCATCCGTCGACGAGTCGGCGACGCTCGGATCGCTGGCACTCATGGTCGTGCTCGGCGCCGACGAGGTGCTCGGTCCATCGCTGTCGCCGGTGCTCTCGTTCGCGCCCTCGTCACCGACGCTGCCGCCTTCGCACGCGAGGACGGTCATGAGCATCGTGGTGGAGATCGCGAGGGTATACTTGGAAGTCATGGCGAGCCCTTCGCGCCCGCGCGTGGACATCCGCGCCGGCGCGGAAGAACGGGCGACTGCGTACTGAGGGTGACAAGTTGGGCACCCGCCCATAAGCGAGGATTCCCGCCCATCACGGCGACGAACCCCCCAGTGCCGAACGGGTGGAAACCCCCACGACCGCAGCGCGATCAGAACGCGCCCTGCAGCTCGAAGACGAGCCCACGCCCCGGCCCGTTCACGCTCGAGCCGTGGTGCCGGTACGCGCCGTTGGCCACGTTCTCGAACACCATGCCGAGCACGAGGTGCGGATCGAGGCGATAGCCCGCCCGGATGTCGCCCACCACCCAGCCCGGCGTGCCGCCGGCGGGGATGCGGACGTCGTTCTCGTCGGTGGGGCTCAGGCGGTCCTGCAACCGCGCCCAGCGCACCACACAGATGACGTACGGGCCCCACTCGGTGCTGCGCCAGCCGAACTCGGCGGTGCCGTTGAGCGGCGGCACGCGTGACAGCGGCGCGCGATACGGCTCGTCTGCCACGACCCCGAAGCGCGGGTTGCGACCGTCGCCCCATGCGTACGAGACCGTCGCCGCCGCGCCGAAGTCGTAGGGCAGATAGACCCGCACGCCGCCGTCGACACCGCGGATGCGCGAGAGGCTCTCCATGTTGTCGAGCGTGATGATGAACCGCGATGCGCCGCACACCAGATCGCTCGCGGGACACTCGCCGCGTTCGGCCGGGCGTCGCTGGATGTGATCGCTGATGAGCATGTAGTACGCGAACATGCGCACCTCGAGCCACGGCCGCATGATGCGGATCCCGCCCTCGAGCATGGTGCTGTGCTCGGGCTTCAGCGAGGCGTTCTCGAACTGCGAGCCGCCGCCTGTGGCCTGCCGGCTGGTCAAGTCGTCGACGTTGGGCGCGCGGAAGCCCTGGTCGACGCTGAACGGGAACGCGAGCCAGTCGAGCGGCGACAGCGTGATGCCGGCGTGTCCCACCGCGGTGAGCCAGTACAGCCGGTAGGCCAGCGAGCTGCGCAGCTCGGAGTATGGCGCCCGGGTCCGCACGGCGGCCAGGCGCGTGCCGAGCCGCAATCGCAGCACGCGCGTGATGTCGGCGTCGGCGATGCCCCACACCCCGCCGGTGAAGTAGTTGGCCTGGTCGGTGTACTGCGAGATGTCGGGCGTCGAGACGCCCGCGTCGACGAAGGTCAGCGTCGCGTCACTGCGGACCTCGTCGAGGTAGCCATCGGCGCCGTAGGTGACGCCGAGGCGGGCCCACGGCGCAGGGTTGAGGCGGCGGGTCGCGATCGTCAGCGCGGTGCCCACCGTGTGGACCGTGTCGACGCCGGCCCGCCGCGTCGACGATCCCGCGCCGCGCTCGAGGTACCGATCTTCGTGCTGCCGCTGATAGCTGAGCGTGATGGTCACGTGCTCGGCCGCCGCCGGACCGTCGTCGTGCTCGTACTTCGCGTACACCAAGGTGCGGTCCTGCTTGCGGTAGGTCAGGCACTCGTTGTCCGGTGCGGTGGCCTCGGGGCAGAAGTCGGTGCGCGGCGCATCGCGCTGGCGGTAGTCGTAGTACGCGAGGGTCAAGCGATTGCGGCGATCGATCTGCGCCACCGCCCGCACGTCGCCGGTGAGCTCGCGAAAGCCCGTGCCGAGCTGGGTCTTGTCGTCGGGGCCGAAGCGCGGCGGCACCTTCTGGGTGTTGCCGGTCGCCGGCTCGCGCACCCGACCGCCCGAGTAGAGTTGGTTCACGTCGCGATAGCCGAACCCGCCGACGACGCCGACCTTGCCGAGCACGCCGAGGTCGAGCTGCGCCCGGCCACCGAGCTGGGCATCGGCGGTGGTCGTCGCGAAGATGCCCTTGCCGTGGGCAGTGACCGGGCCCTTGCCCGGCGTCCGCGGCTCCATCGCGGGCTCGATCGGCGACGCGATGATCGAACCGCCCAGCGAGTCGGCACCGTAGCGCGTCGACGATCCGCCGCGCACGACCTCGATGTGATCGATGGACCGCGAGTCGACGGTGAAGAAATACTGGTTGGGGCCCTGACGAAACGTGCTGGTGTTCATGCGCACGCCGTCGAACAGCATCACCGTCTGCTGGCCGGTGAGCCCGCGGATGTAGGGCGACGCCTGGCCGTGGGCGCTTTGCTGGATGAACACGCCGGGCTCGCCGCGCAGGGCGTCGGGGGCAGATCGCGGCAGCCGCTCGTCGAGCTCGCGGCGGGTGATCACGGAGCCCGCCCGATCGGGCTCGGTGAGCTGCGGACGGGTCTTCACCCGGACCGTCCGCGTGTTCTCGTCCGCCGGCGGGGTGGTCGGGGGCGCGGGGGTGGCCGGAGGATCACCCGGCGTCGGATACCGTTCGGGTACCGCGCGCGGCGCGTCCAGGGTGTCCCCGGGCATCGTCGAGATCGGCGCGTCGACGTGGGTCGGCCCGGCGTACTCGCGCATGGGGGCCGGAGCCTCGACCAGCGCGAACACCAACACGAACCACACCGTGGGGGCATCCTCGCCGACGCGCCGCACCGTGTCGCCCGGTGGATCTACTCCCCATGATCAGGTGGAATTACCCGATCGCGGCGGTTTCGGGCCGCCGCCGGCGAAGGGCGGTAGCGCGAGCGCGAGCATCACCGGGATTCCGGCGGCGAGCGCATCCACGAGGGATCCGTGCAGGCCGGCGAGCGGCGCGGCGGCCTGCATGCCGACGCCGTAGATCAGCGCGGCGAGGGCGGCCCTGAGCCACGCGCGTGACGAGCGCCACCCCGGACCCTCGGCCTCGAGTGGCGCGCGGCCGCCGAGCCACGCCAGCCCGAGCACCGCACCGGCGAGGCTGCCGAGCATGCGCGGTGTGCTGCCGATCCCGGCGGCGGCGCCGATCCACGCCAATCCCGCGATGCCGAGCAGGACCCGGCGACCGAGCCGCGAGGGCAGCGGCCGCGCCTCGACGCGATGCGCGATGCGGGTGCCGAGCCACGCCAGGGCGACGCCGATGACCAGCCCGCCGATCACATCCGCGACGAAGTGCTTGCCCGACGTCAGCCGCGACAGCGCCATGAGCGGGATCCACAGGGCTGCGAACCAGCCGGCGCCGCGCCACGGCAACAGCGCGTGCACGCCGAGCGCGAACACGGTCGCGGACGCGACGTGACCCGAGGGGAATCCGCGGTCGCGGGTGCTGACCGCGCCCTGGGTGGCCTCGCGCGTGGCGGCGATGGTCGCGGTCGGCAGCGGGCTCCACGGATCGGGCGCGCCGCCGCGGGCCACGAGCGCCGGGGCGCTGCCAAGGACGCGATCGTCGACTTGCTCCGGGCGCGGCAGTAGGGCCGTGGTCTTGATGCCGTCGATCACTACGGCGGACGCGAGCATCAGCAATACGAGGGCGAGCCCGCGCCGCATCGATCGCACGTGCGCCAGCACGATCAGCGCCGCGGCGTAGCCGGAGGATCGTCCGAGCCACGACACGATCTCCATCGCGAAGCGCAGCGCGGATCCACCGTGCTCCTGCAGCCACAGGATCGGCTCGACCTGGAACACGGGCGGAGCATCGCACGGGGGCGACGCGCTAAACGACGAGCGGCGCGCGGCCACGATGCCGCCCCCGGAGGAGCCCTACCCCCCCGCGCGCCGAGCTGCGGCCACCCGCAGCTCCCCGAGGCCGCCCATGATCACCGTGCGCAAGCTAGGCGCGCACAACGGATCCTCCGCCACCCGCCGCAGCACCGCGAGCGCCTCCCCGTTCTCGACATGCTGCAGCAGCACGCGCGCAGCGAGGTGCAGCGCGGGCGACTCCGCGACGATCTGCTCGTCGGCGTGATACCGCGTCACGAACGCCGCCACGGGCAGGACAGCGCGCGGATCGTCCAGGATCGCGAAGGCCTCCACGATCGCGACCAGATCCTCCGCCCCCGTCGACGGCGCGAGCAACAGCCGGCCGAGCTCGGCGATGACCTCGGGGCTGCCCGAGCGCACCGCGGCGCGGATCGGCGCCGAGAACTCGAGCGCCGCAGTGTACTCGCCGAACCGCGGCCGCGCCCGCAGCAGCGCCAGCAGCGACGAAGCCTCGGCGTCCGAGCCAGTCCCCCAAGGCGTGCGCACCACGGCGCGGGCGTGATCGCGGAGCATCGCGGCGCGCTCGGTGCCACCGGCAAGGGTGCCACCGGCGACGTCGGCATCGGCGAGGCCCTGAACCAGCGCGCGGACCCGCGGATCCTCGGATCGCCACAGCAGATCGGTGGCGAGGCGCTGCGCCGGCAACAACCGCGGATCCTCGAGGGCGACGAGCCGCCGCAGATCGCCGATGACCCGCGGATCGTCGTGGCGGTGCGCGCCCCCACGCACCTGGGGCTCGGCACCCAGCACCAGGGCACCGAAGGCGTCCTCGTGACCGGCGAGCCGATGCAGCTCACGCCCGTCGTCGTCGGCCAGCTGCACGATCATGCCGTCCTCGCGCACCAGGATCACACGATCGCCGACGACCTCCATCGCGACGAACTCGCCACCTTGCTCGACGTGCACCCACCGCGGCCGCATCGGGTTGCCCTCGGCGTCGAGCCGGGCAGCGACGACCGCCCGGCGCGACAACAAGATGGCATCGCGCGGCGAGGCGTCGACGCTGCTCCAGCGTAGCCACAGCCCGAGGCGCTCGTCGTCGCCGTGGCCGTCGTCCATACCCTGCACCGTGCGGAACGCGGGCGCATAGCTGCGGCCGAGGCCATGGGCCTGCCCGCCGACGCCGAGCGCCACCCACCGCGTGCCGCTGCCGACGAACCACATCCCGCGGCGATGGACGACGCGCTCGAGCTCGGCGCGGTGCTCTGCCGGTGCGCCGATGTCCAGCCTGGCGACCTCGCGGCCGGTGTCGGCTCCGAGCGCGACGACCTGCGCGCCGATGCCGACGACCGCGATGCCGCCACCCGCCTCGGGGATGCCCAGCCGCGCCGCCGCCGGACGCCGCCAGCGGACCTCGCCGTCCTCGGTCGACACGCCGACGATCTGCGCGGGACGTCGCGCATCGGGATCGAGCACCGTCGCGATCAGCATCGGCTCGTCCACCGCGAGTCCGACGAGCGCCTCGCCCGGCAGCTGCGCGGTGAAGCGGATGGTCCCGCGCTCGCGATCGACGGCGACCACACCCTGCCCGCGCACCGGCAGATACACGGTCTGGGCGCTCGCGATCGGATGCCCGGTGACAACCAGCGGCAGGCTCCATTGCACGGCGCCACCGATGGGATCGACGGCGACCACGCGCGAGCGCTCGATCAGAACGACCAACGCGGGCGCCGACGCATCGGGGCTCGCGTCGCCGTCACGGGCGACGCTCGCCGCCGTGAGGTTGCCATGCTCGGGCGCCGCTGCCGGCAGCGGCCGCATCGCGCACCCGCCGAGCACGAGCGCGAGCCAGAATCCCAGGCGCATCACGGCGCGTCCTCGACGATGACGACCGCGTCGTCGTCGACGACGGGCGCGTCCGATTCGATCACCGGCGCGTCTTCTTCGAGCACCGCGGCGAGATCAGCGTCGCGGGCGAGCAGGTCGACGACGATCTGCGCGGCGCGCTCGCTCGGATGACGCGAGGCGAGCGCGGGCGCCAAGGTTCGGATCCCGGGATCGAGATCGGTCGCCGCCGCCGCGATCGCCCGCTCGGCCTGCGCCCCCCCGAGCTCGGCCCACGCCGCGATCGCATGGCCGCGGATATCAGCGCGGCGATAGCCGGCAAGGCCCTGCGCGATGTCTGCCAGATCGGGACGCGGACTCTCGCGCATGCCCTCGAGCAGGACCACGAGCGCATCCGGCGGTGCGCCGAGCGCGACGCGTTCACGGATCGCCTGCGCCCCGGCGGCGCTGGGATCGGCGAGCCACGTGCGGAAATGGGCCGCCACCTCCGTCGTGGCGCGCTCGGTGGCGGCGACGGTGGGCACGTCATCGCGGCGCAGAGCGCCGGTGCCCAGCGCGATCGAGAGGCAGATGACTTCGGGCAGCACGACGCTGTGGACCATGGCCCGGGCGCGGCCGATCCATCAAATTTCCGCGTCGAAACCGGCCCTCGGCGCGGGAATTCGCCCCGCGGACGAGACCTCGCCCAGTCGCCGGGCGCGGCGCCGGATCGATCCGCGAACACCCTGTCGGGGAGCACCCCGATCTTCTGGCCGCCAAAGTGCACACAACCGCGATCATCGTCCGCGCCACGTGCGTGCGCGCCCACGGTTCAAAGCCCCACATCGTCGCCGTCGCGTTCGCCGCGGCCCCCATTTCGGCCCTCGCGCGCACGGAAGTCGACCACTATGTGGTGTCTACCGCGGGCGTGTGCACACTGTCCGCGCGGAGGAAATGTGATCCAGACCAACGAGCGCGACGAGAACTCTGGCCTGTGGTTCTCCCCACAACCTCCCACGCCGAGCGTTCAGGGTGCGCGCAACCCCGACTCTGTGCTGTTCGATCTCGCGAAGGTCGCGAGCACGGTCACCGCGCCGAGCGCCACGGCGCCACGCCTCCACGCGGCGAGCGGCTCCGGGCTGATCGACGTCCGCACGCTGGCCGCTGCCGCGCGGGATCCCATCGGCGGCGCCCCCGTCGCCCCACCGCTGCCGGTCGGCCTGATCCCCACCCTCGCGCCGCCGACGATGGCGCCCATGGAACACGCCGCACCCGGCACGGGCGGGCGCCCCGTGCTGTACGCGATCGTGGCGCTGCTGTTCACGCTGGTGGCGTTGCTCGGGTACCTCGCCGTCGGCAACGCGGCGTAGCAGCCACCGCGCGAGCGCTGCACGGGCGCGCCGCTGCGTCAGCGGCCGGGATTTGTTACACCTGGCCCCGCGCATGACGACCACGCACCCGGTCACGCGCCGCTACTTCGCCGAGCAGCTCGTTCGGCTGCGCCGCGCCGACGAGCAGCAGCGCTGGGTCGCTTCGCAACGGGCAGGCCGCATCGATCCCAACCCGCACCAGATCGACGCGGTGATCTTCGCGCTGCAGCGGATCCCGCAAGGCGGCTGCATCCTCGCCGACGAGGTCGGGCTGGGCAAGACGATCGAGGCCGGCCTCGTGATGGCGCAGCGGCGGGCCGAGGGCGCCGGGCGCATCTTGCTGGTCACCCCCAAGCCGCTGCTGGGCCAGTGGCGGCAGGAGCTGTACACGCTGTTCGGGATCGAGGTCCGCGAGATCTCGGGAGCCACCGCCGCGCTCGACGACACGGCGGTGTACATCGTCGGCCGCGAGTGGGCCGGCAGCGAGGCCGGCAGCGCCCTGCTCCGCGCCGCGGCGCGTTTTGATCTGTGCGTCATCGACGAGGCCCACGAGATCTTCGCCGGGATCTACAAGCGGTTCGACGGCCATGGCGCGCTGAAGGACACCTCGACCCAGGCGCGGATGGCCTACCGCGTGCGCCAGGCGATCGCCGGCTCGCCGGTGTTGCTGCTCACCGCCACCCCGATCCAGAACTCGTTGACCGAGCTGTGGGGCCTGGTGCAGTACGTCGAGCCCACCGGCAGCCTGCTCGGGGATCTCGGCACGTTCCGCGCGATCTTCTGCGAAGGCGACGACCGGACGCTGCGCGAGGGCCAAGACGGAGAGCTGCGGTCCCGCATCGGCGAGGTGTGCCAGCGGACCCTGCGGCGTCAGGCGCAGGAGTTCATGAAGCAGCCGTTCACGCAGCGCCGCGCCAAGCTGTTCGGCTACACGATGACACCCGCCGAACGCGGGCTGTACGACGACGTCACGGCGTATCTCATGGACCCCAGGGCGTGCGCGTTCCGGGGCGGGCACCGGCGGCTGCTCATCATCGGATTCCACCGGCGCATGGCCTCGTCGCATCGCGCGCTCGCGGCCAGCCTGCGCAACGTGGCGACCCGGCTCGAGCGCCAGCTCGCCGGGGTGATGGGCGACGGCGACACCGTGGATGTGTTCGCCGGCGACCTCGAGCTCGACGACGTCGAGGCGACCGAGGTCGACGAGGGTCCGCCGCCCGAGACCGAGCGGATCGCCGCCGAGCTCGCCCGGGTCCGCGATTTCATCCTCCGCGCCGACGCGATCGGCGTCGACAGCAAGGCCACCCAGCTCATCCACGCCGTGCGCCTGGTCCGCGAGCGCTTCGCCGCCGGCGACGGCAGCGGCAAGCTGGTGATCTTCACCGAGTCGCTCGCGACCCAGGACTACCTGGGCGAGATCCTGGCCGGCTCGGGTGTCGTGGAGGGCGACGAGATCACTTGCTTTCGCGGCACCAATGTCGGCCCGCGGGTCGACGCCGCCGTCGAACGGTGGCAGGCAGAGATCGGCGACAGCCTGCCCAAGCACACCCGCCCCAGTGCGCAGATCGCCGTACGCATGGCGCTGATGCACGAATTCGAGACCCGCACAGCGGTGTTCATCTCGACCGAGGCCGGCGCCAAGGGCCTCAACCTGCAGTTCTGCGACACGGTGGTGAACTACGATCTGCCGTGGAATCCCCAGCGCATCGAGCAGCGCATCGGTCGTTGTCATCGCTATGGTCAGCGCAACGACGTCACGGTGATCAACCTGCTGGCCACCGACAACGAGGCGGAGCGGCTGGTGTTCGACATCCTGAGCCGCAAGCTCGATCTGTTCGGCACCGTGCTCGACGCCTCCGATGTGGTCCTGCACGAGGTCGGCACCGCGAAGCCCGAGACCCTCGCGAGCGTCGTCGGGGCCGAGCTCGAGGGCCACCTGCGGCGGATCTACGCCGAGGCGCGCACGCTCGACGAGATCTCCGCCGAGATCAACGCGGTGCGCGAGCGCATCGGCACCGCGCGCGACGACTTCGAGGCCACCCACGCGCGGACCGCCGGCATCATCGAGTCGCGCTTCGACGAGAGCGTCCGCAACGCCTTTCGCACCATCGAGCGCGATCTCGAAGGTGGACTCGCCACCTTCGATCGTGCGCTCGAGCAGGTCGTCACCGCCTACCTCGACGCGAGCGGCGTGCCGTGGCAGCGCGACACGATCGAAGGCCGGGTGCGGCTCACCTTGGCCGCCGATCCCCGGCTGCCGACCGAGCTGCGCACGGGCGCGGTGGTGATCATCGGTGATCGCGATCCCGAGCTCGGCGATGCCTTGCACCTCGGCCACGCCCTGATCCACGCCGCGGTCGACGAGGCCAGGCGCGCCAGCTCTGACGGACGCTTCACGGTGCGCCTGCGGCAGCGGCCCGACGGCCTGCCCGCGGGTGTGCGCGGACGGCTGGTGGTCGTGCGCCTCGAGCAGCAGGGCTTCGAGCCGGTCGTGGAGCTGCTGCCTGTCGCCGTGCGCGACCCCGATGGCGCCGCCATGGATCGCGCCCAGGTCGACGCGCTGCTGGGCGCGGTACTCGACGACGCCGAGATCGGTCCGCTGGCCGTCGACGACATCGACCTCGACGACGCGGTCGAGGCCGCGCTGTTCGCCGCCATCGCCGATCTCGAGGCCCACGAGCGCCGCCACTTCGAGGATGTCGTGTTGCGCATCGATCGCTGCATCGAGGACCGCCGCGTGGTGTGGATGCGAAAGCGCGACGCGCTGCGCGAGCAGCTCGGCGGCGATCGGGCCAGGCGCGATGCCGCCGCCGGATCCGATGCGCGGACGCGCGCCGAGCGGGCTGTGGCCGAGTCGGAGCGCGCGCTCGAGACCGCCGAGCACGCGGTCGAACGCCTGCGACAGCGCGACGACGCCGATTGGTCGGCGTGGATGCAGCAGGCCCACCAGCGCCGCTACACTGCCCCGCGCATCGAGCGGATCCTCGACGTGGAGTTCGCCGCACCATGAGCCCGGAGCCCGACCCGGAGCCCAACCCGGAGCCCAACCCGGAGCCCAACCCACAGATGGCCCCGGCTCTCGACCCGCAGCGAATCTTCGAGCGCGACCCTGCCATGGCCACGAAAATCCTGCACACCGCCGACTGGCACCTCGGCCTGCGCTTCCCCGGGTTCGGCGAGCACGATCGGCGGCTCACCCAGCAGCGGCTCGAGACCGTGCGCAACATCCTCGGCGTCGCCGAACGCTTCGGCGTCGACGCCGTGCTCGTCGCCGGTGACGTGTTCGACCTGCCCGATCCCACCGAGGCGTGGTGGAGACCGCTGGCCCAGCTGCTGCGCGATCAGCCGTGGACCGATCGCCCACTCGTGCTGCTGCCCGGCAACCACGATCCGCTGATCGCCACGTCGGTGTGGCGCAAGCTAGCGTTCCGCGAGGCGCTGCCGCCGTGGGTGCACATCGTCGATCGTGACGACTTCACGCTGCCGCTCGGCGAGCATGCGGTGCTCCACGGGGTGCCATGCCGGCGCACCGCGGGCCAGGCGAACATGGCCGCACACCTGCCCTCGCGCGAGCCCGGCGACGACCGCGTGCGCATCGCCCTGCTCCACGGCCAGACCTTCGGCTTCCCTGGCCTGGCGACGAACTTCCCCATCGCGCTGGACACCGCGACCAGCCGCGGGTTCGACTATGTCGCGCTCGGCGACACCCACGGTCGCCGCGTCCACGGCCCGCCGCAGTGCCCGATGCTCTACCCCGGTGCGCCCGAGCCCACGCGCTTCGGCGAGCTCGATGCCGGCAGCGTCACCGTGGCATTGTTCGGTCGCCGCAATCGGGCGCCGGTGCTGCGGGCCGAGCCGGTCGGACACTTTCGCTGGCACGAGCGCACGGTGACCACCTTGCCCGAGCTGCGGGCGCTGCGGAGCGAGGATCACCGCACGAGCGTGATGCGGCTGCGCGTCGACATGCGACTGCCGGTGGAGGAGCACGCCCAGGCCGAGGCGCTGCTCCGCGAGCTGGTCGGTGGCGAGGCGCAAGGCGGCAAGATCGCGATCGCGGAGCTCGACCGCAGCAAGCTCGCACTGGACGCGACCGGGGTGCTGCTCGCGCTCGACGATCTGCCCGAGCAGGTCCGCGAGACCGCGCGGCGGCTGCAGGCGATGATCGCCGCGGGTGAGCGGGCCGACGTGGCCGAGCGCGCGCTGGTGCAGCTGTACCAGCTCGCGCGCGAGACGGGGGTGACGTGACCGAGATCGTGCGGCCTGCCGGGCACTTCGCACTGCGCTCGCTCGAGGTCGAGTCGTACAAGTGCGTCGAGTCGGCGCGCGTGGAGTTCGGCCCCGGGCTCAACGTGCTGTACGGGCCCAACGATCTGGGCAAGAGCACGCTCGGCGAGGCGTTGCGATCGGTACTGCTGTTGCCGTCGTCGTCGGTGGATCGACGCGGATTCGAGCCATGGGGCGCCACCGCACCGCCGCGCGTGCGCCTGGTGTTCGCCCACCGCGGTGCGCTGTGGCGGGTCGAGAAGACCTGGGCCGAGGGTACGCGGGGCACCGCGCTGCTCGAGCGATCGGGCGATGGCCAGGTGTGGTCGAAGCAGGAGACCGGCCGATCCGTCGACGGCGAGCTGCGCAAGATGTTGGCGTGGGGCGTGCGCGAGCCCGGCGGCAAGGGGGGTGCCAAGGGGCTGCCCAAGTCGTTCATCACCACGGCGCTGCTCGGGGCCAGCTCGCGCATCGAGGAGCTGTTCGGCGACACCCTCGCCGATGACACCGATCCAGCCGGGCGCGAGCGGCTCACCGAGGCCCTGCAGTCGTTGGCCGAGGATCCGCTGTTCAAGCGCATCCTCACCACCGCGCAGGGCAACGTCGAGTTGGCGAAGGACAGCCGTGGCAACTGGCGACGCGGACGCGAGACGCCGCTCGGTCGGATCGCCGAGCGCATCCGCGAGATCGCGGCCGAGCACGAGACGCTGCTCCGCCAAGCCGAGCAAGGCGAGGCCGTGGCCGCGGTGCTGCACGAGGCGCGGGTCCGCAGGGATGCGCTGTGCGAGCAGCTCGATCAGGCCCGGGCCGATCTCGCGCGCGTGCAGGCGGCGTGGCAGGCCCACACTGTGTGGCGGCAGATACGAGCCGCGACCGACGCGGCACGCGACCGGCTGGCGGCGATCGATCGCGACCTGCAACGGGTCGCCGCGCTGCGCGTCGATGCCGAGGGGGCCCACGCCACGGCATCCGCCCTGATCGAGCGCGCAGAGCTGGCCGCCGGTGCCGTCGTCGACGCCGAGGCCGCGCGCGAATCGGCGAGCGCGACCCTCGAGGCCCTCGCACGCCAGGACGGAGCCGAGGCCAAACTCGAGGCCCTGCGCCGCGCAGATCTCACGCTGCAACGCGAGCGCCACGCCCTCACCGAGCGCAGGCGAGCGCTCGACGAAGCCCTCACCGTCGACGGTGCAGCGGCCGCGGATGCGCGGCACGCCGAGGTGACCACCGGCACAGCGCGACGGACCACCCAGGCGCATGCGGCCCTCGCCGATACGCTGGTCGAGGTCGACGCCGAGATCGACGCAGCGATGCGGCAGCTGGTGTGGTTGCAGTGGCGCGAAGCCGCCGTGCTCGCGGAGCGCACCGAACAGGCGCGGGCCCAGGCGCGGGCCCTCGCCGACCAGGCCCGGCAGGTGCGCGAGGCCAGCTCCGTGCGCCGGGCCGCCCTGCAGCGCGCACCGCTGCCGAGCGCCACGACGCTCGCCACACTGCGCACTCTCGACGATGGGCGACGGCGCGCCGAAGACCAGGCAGCCGTGGGCTTCGCCGTCACGTTCACCCTCGCCGACGGCAGCACGGCCCAGGTCACCGTCGACGGCGACGCGCCGGTGATCACCGCCGCGACCACGACCCAGCCGGCGCTACGCGACATGGTGATCGACGTGCACAAGTGGGGCTCGCTGCGCATCGAAGCCGGCTCGGCGGCGCTGCGCACCGGACTGCAGGCCGCGCGTGCGCGGTGGGAGGCCGAGGGCGCGCCGATCCTCGCTGCCGCGGGCGTGGCGAGCATCGACGCGTTGAGCACGGCGAGCGCGTCGTGGCATGCAGAGATCGACCGGTGC
This sequence comes from Nannocystales bacterium, assembly GCA_038325765.1. Classification (GTDB taxonomy): domain Bacteria; phylum Myxococcota_A; class Polyangia; order Nannocystales; family Nannocystaceae; genus Xiheibacterium. The sequence goes on along the minus strand of JBBQJI010000009.1, from coordinate 1,044 downwards.
GGCAAAGACGATGCCCGCGCCGACGCGCTCGACCGCGAGGCGGCGGCGGGCACCGTCGACGACGCGACCCTCACCGCGGTGCGCGACGGCCTCGCGCGCACGCGGGCCGCGTTGGGCACCGAGGAGCCGACCGCTCCGCCCGGGCTCGGTGCCGATGCGCGCGTGCCCGAGATCCGCTCGCGGCACGCGGCGCTGCAGCTCACGCGATCCGAGAGGCGCGAGGCGCTGGGCCGGCTCGAGCTCGATCGTGATCTCGCGCTCGCCGAATCCGAGCGCGCGCGCGCGCTCGCCACCCAGAGCGCCGCGCGGGCCGAACAGGTGCGGGCCGGACTGCCGCCAGCACAAGCGGCCGACCTGGTCACGGCGCTCGCCGAGTGCGACGACGAGCTCGCCGCGAAGACTCGCGCGCTCGCGGCCGTCGCGACCGAGATCGAGGGCGTGGCCGCGGAGGGTCAACAGGCGACCGCCGGTGCCCAGGCGCAGCTCGACGCTGCTGCCGCGACGCTCGTAGCCGCGCGCGCGCAGTACCAGGCGTTCGAACTCGAGGTCCGCGCCGCCCGCGAGCACGCGGCGGCTTCCACCGCGCGCGCCGACGAGGCCGCCTCGTCGCTTGGGGGGATCACGCGTGACGACGCGGCCACAGCCCTCGTGGCAGCCGAGGCTGCGGCTGCGGGCATCACCGCACCGCCGCCCGATCTCGACGCCGAGGCCGCCTCGCGCGTGGCCGAGCACATCGAGGCGATCGAACAGCAGATCCGCGAGGTCGACGGCAAGATCCACAAGGCCGACGGCAACCTCGAGCAGATCGGCGGCAGCGCTGCCCGTCGCCGCGCCGACGAGAAGCAGGCCGATCTCGTCGCGGCCAAGCAGAACGAGGCCGACGTGCAGCGCGACTACGATGGGTGGCAGCTGCTGCGCGACACGTTGCGCACCGTCGAGACCGAGCAGGGCGCTCACCTCGGCAACGCGCTGGGCGGCGCCGTCGAGCAGCGCCTGCGCCGACTCACCGCCGGTCGCTACGGTCGCCTGGACCTCGATCGCGAT
>JBBQJI010000008.1:0-141267 GCA_038325765.1 Nannocystales bacterium | reverse complement strand
GGGCGTGGTGGGCTCGGGCGTGGTGGGCGGGGGCGTGGTGGGCTCGGGCGTGGTGGGCTCGGGCGTGGTGGGCTCGGGCGTGGTCGGCTCGGGCGTGGTCGGCTCGGGCGTGGTCGGCTCTTGCGCGGTCGGCTCTGGCGCCTGGGGTGCATCGTCGGCGGCCGCGTCATCGGTGTCTGCCGCCGCGACGGGAGCATCCGTGTCCCCGGCGGATCGCGTCGACTCGACGTCGTCCGTGGCACCGGCACGCATCGCGGCAATCCGAGGCCACGCGAACGCGCTGGCGGCGGCGATGGCCCCGATGCCGAGCACGATCACCAGCGGCAACACCCAGCCACGCCGCGGCGGCGGATCGAGGCCGATGTTGGTGATGTCGCTGCGGCTCCCGAAACGCTCGGCCGGGGCCCCCGTCGGGAGCGTGCCGGTCGATGGGACGATCGGGGTGGCTGGCAGCGTGGACGTGAGGGGTTGCGGCGGCGCGGCCGTCGGCGTCGGTGCTGGCCGTGCCAGCGCCACCATGGCGGCGATCGCTGCGGCGTCGACGGTCGCGACCATCGTGTGGTCGACCCCCGATGGGGGCGGCATCGTTCCGGTCGGCCGCATCGAGCCTCGGGCGGTGGGCGCCGACGACTCCGCGGACGGTGCGATCATCGTCCGATCCTCGCGGGCCGGCGCGGCGCCCTCGCCCAGATAGAGCGTCTGCTCGCTCGCGGGGATGTCATCATCGGGCGCGGCCGCAGGCGGGCCCGGCGGACGCGGCTGCGGGGGCGGTCCGCTGGGGATCATCGTGCGTGAGGGCGGAAGCGTCTGCGCGCGGGATGGCGGCTGTCCCGGTTGCGCGGGAGCCCCCGGCGATGTCGCGGACAACGGCATCGATGCGCGTTGCGGCATCGGCCCGGGGGGGCGCGGGGGCATCGGCCCGGGCACGTGGGGGCGGGCGGGCAGGGGCGGCAGCGGGCGCGGCTGCTGCCGCGCGCCGAACGTGGGCGCGCCGGCCGGCGCCGGTGCGATCACCGTGTGGCCCCCCGCGGCCGGCGGAGCGATCATCGTGTGGGACTGCGAGTCGTCGAACTGCGGGAGCATCGGTGCGGCCGGGTCGGTGCGGGTGCCGACTGCGAGCTCGGTCCGCACGACGCTCGGATCGTGGGCACCGGCCGTGAAGGACACACCGGCCGGCGGCTCGCCCCGCAAGAACGCCGCCTGATCCGGCGTCATGGCGCGCGCGGGGCCCGGAGCGCCGAATCCCAGCGGCGGGCCGGGCATCGACGGTATGGGCTGCGGGCCGGGCATGGGCTGCGGGCCGGGCATGGGCGGTCGGACGGAGGACGCGGCTGAAGAGGCGCCCGTGCCCGGTCGCCCCGGCGCCTGCCGCGGGACCGGCGTCGCGGTGGGGCGCAGGGTGGGCGTGCTCGGTGAGGGCATCGGCACCGCCGGTCGCACCGCCGACGGGTCCCGTGGCGGCGTGCCCGCGGGCGCCGCGGCCGGGTGCAGGGCCGCGGGGGCGGAAGGCCGCGGGGTCGCGGCGGGATGCATGGCCGACGCGGACGGGGTCCGCGGGATCGGGGCATCACGGGAGCCGGCGGTCACCGGGACCACCGTTTGCCGCGTGGAGGGCGGCCGCACGGCGGTCGCCGCCGGGGCCGGCTGTGGACGGGCGGGCATGCGGTCGCGCGCAGCGGTCGGCACGGCACCCGTGGCCGGGCGCCGGGGTGCGACACCTGCGTTGGCGGCCCGCGGCGCGGCGGCCGGGCGCACGGCCGGGGTGCTGGCCCGCGGTGCCGCCGGCGGGCCTGGCAGCGGTCGCGGACGTCCCTCGCCCGTGGCCGAGGGCGTCGCAGCGCTCGGTGCCTCGTCGGCGCGTTCCGCCGCGGTGACCCACGGCATCGGCTTGGCGCCGAACCGATCGATGATGTAGCGCGACGTCACCTCGCGCGAGGGCCTGAGGCCATGGCGCGCGATGAAGGCCTCGAGATCCTGCTGCATCGCCGCCGCGGTGGGGTACCGCTGTGTGGGATCGATCTGCAGCGATCGCATCAGGATCGCCTCGAGTTCGCGGGGAAACGTCGGTACGATCGTCGACGGCGGAGGGATGTTGCCGGTCAGGATCTGGTGCAGGATCGTGAGCTCGTTCTCGCCGCGGAACAGCCGCTGCAAGGTGGTGAGTTCGTACAGCAGGATGCCGATCGCGAACACGTCGCTGCGGCGGTCGACGTGCTCGGCGCGGCACTGCTCGGGCGACATGTACGACGCCTTGCCCTTGAGCATGCCCGCCTGGGTGACGTGGCTGCCCGCGGCGGCCTTCGCGATGCCGAAATCGACGATCTTGACGTCACCGTCCTGGCTCACCAACACGTTGGTCGGCGACACGTCGCGGTGCACGATCTTGAGCGGACGGCCCTCGGCGTCGGTCTGCTCATGGGCGTAGTGCAGCGATGCACACACGCCGACGGCGACAGCGAGCACCACCTCGAGCGGGATGGTCTCGCTGCGGGACTGGGCGCCGCGGATCAACGTGCGCAGGTTCTCGCCATGGATGTACTCCATGGTGAAAAACGGCTCGTCCTCGTCGAGCCCGACCTCGAACACCCGCACGATGTTCGGGTGGTCGAGCGTCGAGGCGAGGTACGCCTCGTCGCGGAACATCCGCACGAACTCGGGATCCTCGGCGAGCTGCGGCAAGATGCGCTTGATGACCACGGCCCGCGAACTCGGGCTCGCGCCCTTGGGCCGGCCCAAGAACAGCTCGGCCATGCCGCCGACCGCGAGACGGCCGAGGACGTCGTAGCGAGAGGCGAGGTCGCTCGGGCGGCCGGCCCGCGAAGTTTGCTCGCGACTCACCGGCCGCCATCCTAGCAGTCCGGCAGGCGGGTTTGGCGGTCTGGTTGCGCTGCGGCCCCAGGGAGCGTCAATGCCCACACGTGGTCGTGGGCCACCCGAATCGCGCCGGTCTCGGTGCCGCAGGCCGTGCCCGCGCCGAGGTCGAGCGCGGGCCCCAGCGCGCCACACGGCGCCAGGGGTGCGAGCCCCGCGGCGACCCGGATCCACGGGGTGCCGTCCGGGCCGCACACGATGGCGCAGTCCGTTGGGTCGACATCGCGCTCGACGATGGCCACGCCCGCCCACCGCGCACACAGCCCGACGCACCACCGGTCGTGACGGTGCCCATCGGTGACCAGCACCATGGCGATGCCCGCGGTCGCCACGGCGTCGACGATGCGCATCGCGCCGATCTCGGGCAACGCGCGGCTCGCGTGGGCGCCCGGACCGACCGCGGTCACCTGGGCCCGCCCCAGGGGCGCCGACGTGACGCAGCCGGGCCACAGCGTGCGCTGCGTCGCGCCGAGCTTGCCGAGCATCCGCAGGCTCGCCCACGGCACGCCCGCGGCGGCGCGAAGATCCAGCAGGCCGATGCGATCGCCGCAGCGGACGATCACCGCGCCGGCATCGACACGCACCTCAGATACCGTGACGCCGAGCGAAGTGCCGCGCACGTCGCCGGGCCGCACCACCGCGAGCGCGCCGGCCTCGCCGTGGCACAGCATCGCGACGCCGCCGGGCACGGGGCAGGCGATCAGACCGACGGCGTCCGGTGGGGTCGCGCCGACGATCCGATCGCCGCAGCCGATCGCGGTGTCCGTCCACCACCACGTGGGGCCTTTGGCGAAGACGCCACGGATCATGGCGCCGTCCGAGCGGGCGAGCGCGCAGGTGCCCGGTGTCGAGGGTCGCGGCGCTACGCGGCGCGTGCCGGTCGTGCCGAGCGGTGCGGGCGCGCGCACGTGGCCGCGGAACACCCCATCGAACCACTGCCGCAGCCCGGCGGGCAACGCCTGCGGATCGTCGCATGCAGGCGGCAGGTGCACCGCCGGATCGAGCACGCTGATGCCCGCGGCCATCCGCGCGTGGAGTCCGTGCACGTGCGGGTGGGTGCCGCGGAACGGATGGATGCCGCACAGCAACTCGAAGCCCAACACCGCGAGCGCGAACCAGTCGCCGGCGATCCCGTGGCGCCCGGCCGCAGTCGGGTCGGCGATCTGCGGCGTGATCGCGGTGGCGGGAAAACCCGGGAGCGCGGCGCTGTCGATGTCGATGAGGTAGGGCTGGCGACGCCGCGGATCGACCAGCACGTTGCCGCCGCTGAGATCGACGATCGCGATGCCGGCGTCGTGCACCGCGCTCACGATGGTCTGCAGGCGCCCGAGCAGCTGCACGCATGCGCCCTGGTCGAGGCCCAGGCGCGCCCGCGCGGCCCTGGGCACCAGCTGCATCCACGGCACGACCCGCTCGACTCGGCGCATCGCGTGGCCGATGATCGAGCCGCCCGGGGCGGCGCGGATCGACGCCTCCGGCTTGACCACGTGGGCGCAGGCGATCAGCGAGAGTGCGGCGAGCTTGCGCGGATCGAGGACCGCGGCCGGATCGCCTGCGATCTTGTAGGCCCGAGCGCCGCGGGCATACACGCGGCCCTGGCCGCCCTCGGCCACCAGCGCCGCGTCGTCCAGGAGCACCCAACCCTCGTCGTCGACCCATGCCCGCATGCTCATGTTCCGTCCCACGTCAGGGCCGCGACGGCGAGGTCATCGTCGGGCGCGCGCGTCCTTGTCCATCAGAACCCCACCGGGTGCCCGGCCTGACCGGTGCCCAGGGCCCGCGACTGCACTGCGATGCTGCGCGAGACGAACGCGGCGAGCTTGGCCAAGGTGGCCGCGTCGGCGCGCGCGAGCTCGACGTACTGGCCGAAGCCCGCGGTCTGCTGCCAGGCGCGGAGCTGGGGACCGATCGCGGAGGCGCCGCGTCCATCGCGGACGTCGTCGCCGACCCCAACACCCACGAGGATCGCGGTGAACGACTCGAGGTGACCGCCGCCCGTCGCCTGTGCGACCGCCCGCGCGACCGCATCGGCGGATCCCGCCGACGCGTTGTCCATGCCGTCGGAGATTACGAATACGATCCCGTTGACCGCGAAGTCGCTGGCCGCGAGCTCGGCAGCGTAGCCATCGACCGCCGCGATCGCGTTGTGTGCGGCGTCGTGCAGCGCCGTGGTGCCACCGTTGGCGATGGTGCCGCGGTAGTCCCGGATCTGGCATGCGGCTAGGGGCATGAAGCCGTGCACCTCGGTGACGTGGTCGTCGAAGGTGCACACCCGCAGCATCAGATTGTCGGCGCGCGGGCTGTGCTGCGCCGAGGCGACGATCTGGCCGATCGTGCGTTCGATCGCCGCGGCGTGGGGCGACACGCTGCCGCTCTTGTCGGCCGCGATCGCGACCAACGTGTACTCGGCCGCGCCGAGATCGCGGATGCGCGTGGCGGAGAACCCATACGGCGTGCCGGTGATGGGGCGGTGGTGCAAGATGGGCTTGATGGGTGGTGTGCTGGTGGTCATCGTCGTGCTCCTCCGGGCGGGCGGTTCAGGCGGCGAACGTGGTGGTGGTGGTCAGCCGCATGCCGCGGGCGGTCATGTCGCGGACGAAGGCGTCGCCCAGGGCGTCGAAGCCGGGCACGTTGTGGCTGGCGTCGGTGAGCAGGTGCAGCTTGCCGAGCTGCTCTGCTCCGAAGCGGTCGGCGATATCCCGCACGGTGTTCGCCAGGCAGTGCGACAGCGCCTCGCCGGCGAGCAGGATCACGTCGGCCTGCTCGAGCGTGTCGATGAAGTCGGTGTTGACCTGGGTGCCGGGATCGTCGGCGTCGGGCACCTCGGCCTGCACCGCCGAGAAGTGCTCGGTGAACGGGTTGCTGCCCTTGGTGATGAAGTCGACGGTGGCGAAGCGCTGCTCCCACTCGTGCATCGCCGAAGCGAGCACGCCGGCGACGTTGTGCCCCGCATCGCCGATGAGGCAGTGGTACGGCCAGATGGTGTGGGGGTAGCGGCCCGAGCGCTCGAGCGCGCCGAGGTAGTCGAGCGAGCGGGCCTGGAGATCGGCGCGGGCGGTGGTCCAGCGCCCGGCCGTCATGTCGGCCGCGGTGATCTGCGTGAACGGTGCCGGCTCGCGCCCGACGGCGTCCCGCCACCACATGGGGTGGCTGATGTCGACCTTGCGGTGCGAGTCCAAGGTGACGTGGATGTCGCTGAGGCGGCCGCGCAGGCGGTCGATCATGGCCGCGAGTCGGACGACGTCCTGGTCGGCCCCGGGCACGAAGAGCGCGCCTGTGGGCGAGCAGAAGTCGTTTTGTGGATCGATGACGACGAGGTGGATGGTGGTGGCGGGCATCTGATCCCAGCGTGGATCGAATTATAGGTCGTGCAACCAATATTTTAGGTTGAATCACCCTTAATAGGGCCATGGCTCGATGGCGCCCGCCCGGGGCGCGCGATGTCAGCGGGCGGCGGCGAGCTGCGCGTCGACGACGGCGCGGTATTCGTGCTCGTTCATGCCCAGCGCTGCGGCGAGGGTCGCGAGCACGCGATCTTCCTCATCGAGCACGAAGCCGTCCGCGAACGCGATCTCGAAGGCACCCGCCAGCAGCTGCTGCTTGCCCTCGGCGTCGAGCTCGGCGGCCAGCTGCCGCGCCGCCACGAGCCATGCGCCGCCGTCGTCGCGCGCGCCGTCGCGGCCGCGGGCGATGTCGCCTGGCTCGAGCACGCGCGCGGTCAGCCGCGCGTAGGCGCTGCGCACCGACGCGATGCCCTCGTCGGCGTCGAGTTCGTCGGCGGCCGCCACCCCGAAGAGCACCCGGAGCACCGCCCCATCGTCGTCGCTGCGCAAGACGGCCATGGCCTGTCGTCTTACCACGTCGTGCGCCCGGCGTGCCGACTCAGGGCACCCGCAGCTCGAGCCCGAGCGTCGCCCGCACGCCGACGCGCGAGGGCTGGTGCAGCGCCACGCCGGCGACGTCGAACCTCGGCTGCGTGAGCGCGACCAGGCCGTCGACGCCGGCGAGGATCGCGATGAACGGCCGCGGCGACAGGCCGATGCCGCCGCCCAGCGAGAACAGGCCAAAGCCCCGGCGTTGGGCCCCGCCGCCCGAGGTGTCGCCCAGCGGACGCGCGGTGATCTGGCCGCCCTCGAAGCCGGCGCACAGTGGGAACTCGACGATGCGCACGACCGGCACGCCGCATCCGCGGGCGCGCAGGCCCCAACGACCGAACGTGGCGCCGGTGGTCTCGGTGTCGTCGGTGAAGTGGGGGCGGCCCGCGAGCACGACGGTGCCGAGCTCGGCACGCCAGCGCGGACCGATGAGGCCAACCGTGATGATCGGCCCGAGGCCGAGCCGCGGTGTGGTGCCCTGCTCGAGGACGCCGTCGGCGCGCAGGGCGAACCGGGCCAGCCGAAGCCGACCCCGCGGGCGGGGCGGCTTTGGCTGGCCCGGTGCGACCGTGACGGTGACCTCGTCCGGTGGCAGGGGCGGCGGTGCGTCGTCGGCCGGCGCGAGCGCTCGATCCACCGCCAGCGGATCGGCCGCGACCGCAGCGACCAGCGCAGCGCCGTCGGCGAGCGCGCGGCAGTCGGGCGAGCTCAAGGTGTGCGAGCTGGTTCCGCTTGGCGTCTCGGTGCGCATCTCGAGCGTCAGCGTGCCGTCGCCGCGGGTCACCGTCGCGTCGAGTCGCACGAACGGCGCGCTGGGCTCGCGGTCGCCGAGCAGCAGCTGCAGCCGCGCCCGCACGTCGGCGGCCTTCGGGCACTCGCCCGGCGCGATCCAGCGCAGCTCGATGCCCCCATCTCCACTGGCATCGCGACTGGGTGCGCTGCCGTCATCGACGAGCGCGGACGCGAGCAACCATGCGGCGAACGCCACGGTGGCGCGAGGGTAGCACCGGCGCCGCCGGCCGAGCATACGGCTTCCGTGCTAGCGTCGGCCGAAGATGGGCCCTCTCGCATGGCGCGCGTGAGCTTCGAGAAGATAGGCCGCAGCTTCGCGGCCGGCGCCCTGGCCGAGGTGTGGCGCATCGGCTCCCGCTTCATCATCACGCCGATCATCCTCGGCGCGGTCGGCCTGTCGGGGTACGGCGTGTGGACGCTGCTGTTCTCGCTGGCCGAGTACGTCTCGATCGGCAACGTCGGGATCGGCGTCGCCTACAACAAGTACACCGCCGAGTGCGTCCGCAGAGGCGAGTACGAGCGCCTGCAGGGCATCATCGGGGCTGGCATCGCCGGTATCGGCTCGGTCGCGGTGGTGGGGATCATCGCCGCGTGGTTCTTCGGCGAGCCGCTGCTGCGGGCCGTCAACGTGCCCGAGGCCATGGTCGCCGACGCCCACCTCGCGATGATGGGGGTGATGGCGGTGGTCGTCGGTCGCCTCACCCTCGGCTGCTCGTACGAGATCCTCGCCGGTCTGCAGCGCATCGATCTCTATCACAAGCTGTCGATGCTCGCGTCGGTGGTGGAGTTCGCGATCACGGTGCCGCTGCTGCTCCTCGACTTCGGCATCATCGGCATGGCGGTAGGCTACGCGGCCGGTCAGCTGTCGTGCTTCTCGCTGGGGCTGCGCTGGGTGAAGCGCGAGGACCCGCAGGTCCGGATCTCGCCGCTGCTGGCCACGCGCGCCGGCATGCGCGAGATGCTGGCGCTCGGCGGCCGCATGCAGGGCCTCGCGGTCGTCAATGTCGGCGTGGCCGAGGGCGTGAAGGTGCTGCTGTCGGTGATGATCGACCCGCGGGCGACCGCGCTGTACGAGCTCGCCGACAAGCTTGTGCAGCTCACCCGGGCGCCGGTCATCGCCATCATCGGGCCGCTGCTCGCCGCCTTCGCCGATCTGCGCGCCGGCGGCGAGCGTGCGCGCGAGCTCGACCTGCTGCGCCGCGGCTGGAAGGCCGTGATGATCGTGTCGTGCTCGGTCGGGGCGTTCCTCGCCATCGTCGCCGCCCCCGCGCTGTTGGCGTGGACCGGCCAGGACGTGCCGAAGGCGGCGTGGGCCCTGCAGTGGATGGCGCTCGCCGCGGTGTTCAACAACCAAACCGGCGTGCCTTCGATCCACCTGCGCGCGCAGGGCAACGTGCGCATCGAGTTCCTGTTCTCGATGGTGAGCACGGCCGTCGGTGTCGCCGTGATCCTGTCGGTCGTCGCGTATGCGCCGTTCGAGTCCGTGGTCTACGGTCGCGTTGCCGCGTATTCGGTCGGCGCCATCTGGTACATCCGCGCCTTCTTGCGCCACTGCGGGATGGACGTCGGCGAGTGGTGGCGCGGCGCCGCGGCAGCCCGGGTACTCACGGCAGTCGGCGCGTCCGGAGCGGTGGTCTTCGTGGCGCGCAGCGCCGTTGGCCTGCCCAGCTTCGGGGTCACGCCCCGCGTGCACGCGGTGATCGAGGTGGTGACCTGGGCGGCGCTGTATTTCGGCATGCTGGTGCCGGCGGTGTGGCGCTTCGTGCTCGATCCCGACGAGCGTGCCCGATTGGTGGCGATGGTCGGCCGCCGCGTCGCTCGCCTGCGCGGCGGCGGTACTCCGAAATGAAACGATCCCAGTGAGCCCGGCGGGATTCGAACCCGCGACCCGCGGATTAAAAGTCCGCTGCTCTACCAGACTGAGCTACAGGCCCAGGCCGCGGGGATCAGAGCGCGGCGAGGATGCTCGTCCGGTCACCGTTGGCGACCCCAATGGGATTCGAACCCATGTTACCGGCGTGAAAGGCCAGCGTCCTAGGCCTCTGGACGATGGGGTCGTGAGGAGCGGCCGGACGAGCAAGGCAGGGTGTAACGCAAGGCCTCGGGCGGCGCAAGCCATCGCTGCATGGCGGGAGAGGGGGCGGGGCACCCACGACGAAGGGGGCTGGGTCCGCGCGGAGCGCTGCGCCGGCTACGACGGCTTGGCGACGAGCAGCGAGCTGGCCGACTTGGTGAACGTCGGCTTGAGGGCCGGGAACTCACCGGGACGGGTCTGGTAGACGATGGTGAAGAAGTTCTCGAAGCGGCGGCGGACGGCGATGTACAGCACGCTCGCCGGCTGGCCGCCGGCGGCCGGGTACTCGACCGAGATGTCGTACTCGTCGTTGGTCTCGACGATCGCGGCGCTCTTGGTGCCGCCGGTGAAGCCACCCTTGGTCAGGTAGTCGTCGACGAACTCCTGGCCGAAGGCCTTGGCGCTCTTCTTCTTGTCGTTCTCGAACACCAGCAGCGTCATGCGGTCGATCGTGGCCTCGCAGGCGGACACGAAGCCACCCGCGATGACGGCCACGGCCATGGTCGGGTTGTCCTCGTTGAGTTCGACGTTGACCGGCGGACGGATGAGGACCTTCTCGTCGAAGAGCGCCGTGGGGGCGTCGGCGACCTTGGCCTCGCAGTTGGCGGGGGCGGCCGGTTTGTCGCCGCCGTCGGAGCCGCCGTCGTCGGCCGCGCCGCCGTCGGCATCGCCGCTGCCGTCGCTGGCCCCCGCGGTGTCACCTCCGGTGGTGGGCGGGGTGGTCCCTTCGGGCTTGGATTTGTTGCAGCCCAGGCCGAGGGACAGCACGAGCACGAGGGACGAGGCGGTTGCGGTGCGCACGAGATTCACGGGGTTCAGAGCTCCTTGGAAGCGGCGGGAAGGTATCACAGAAAGGTGAGCGGGCGCCGGCGGTGCGCGGCGGCCCGTCGCCGAGGGATGGCGACCGCGTGGGCGCGGCGACGTCGCACGGGCGAGCCGGGGCGGAGGTTCCATCGGGTCCGCGTGGGCTGCAGGCCGGTTCCGCGGCCGTGCGGCGTCAGGCCGCGCCCCAGGCGATCGCGCCCTCGGGCAGGGCATACAGCAGGACCATGCGGCCGGAGGTGACCGTGGGCACGTGGCGCGATCCCGCGGGCAGGACCACCCAACCGGGGCCGTGACCATCGAATCGGGCCTCGTCATCGGCGTCGCTCGCCGCCACGGCCAAGGTGATCTCGCCGGCGGGATGCGCGTGCTCCAACGCCGCGCCGCGCAGCGACACGACGTCGATGGAGTATCCCGAGGTCGCGGGCGTGGGCTTGGCGAGCCGGCCGAATCGGGCGTCGGGCTCCCCGCGGCCGCACAACCAGCCGGCGGCGACACCCTCGCGCAGCGCCGCCTCGATCGCGGACACCGTCGCCGATCCGGGGGGCCATCGCTGCGTCAGCGCTCGGGCCATCGCGTCGGCGCCCGCGGTCGTGGACAGATCGAAGCGCCCCTCGTCGCGGGCTGCGGCGCTCCAGGCCAGCACCGGCGCGAGCAGATCGAGCAGGGCAGCGGTCGGCGCGTCGGCCGGCGGGTCGGTCATGGCGCGAGGGTAGCATCGAGGCGCTCGCCGTCGACGCGCAGCAAGTGATCGCCCGAGCGAGCGTCGGTCGCGGACTCGGCGAGAATGCCGGTCTCGCGGATCGCGATGCGCAGCGCCGACGGCTCGAGATCGAAGGCGCGCTGCCGCAGCGAGATCCCGGCGGCGGTCGGCCAGGGGCGCTCCCACGCCGCCAGCACGCGCCGCCCGGTGCCCGGCGGACACAGCACGACGGCGTCGGTGCGCACCACGACGTCGTGGGCGAAGCGGGTGCGATCGCGCGGCGTCGCGATGGCGGTCGCGCCCTTGTCTGCGACCTCGAAGTCACGGGCGAGACCGGCGATCACCGCGTCGGCGGGGCAGCCCAGCGGCGCTGCCCACAGCCGCAGCGTGCCGGTCTGGACGGACGCGAGCATGCCCGCGTCGACGCCGATGGCCGCGAAGGCGCCGCGCACCATCGGCACCTCCCACCGCCACTGCCCGAGCACGAAGGCGGTGGGCACCGACAAGCCGCTGTCGCCACCGCGGGCGTGCCGTTCGAGGCGCAAGAGGGCGCTGTCGAGACCGGCGTCGCCCGTGGCCACCAGCGCGACCAGTCCGGCGTCGGCGGGCAGCGCCGCGGCCTCGGTGAACACCGTCGACGCGTCGCCGCAGCGCGTCGGGCCAGCAGGCGGCGGGTCGGGGTCGGGGTTGGGGGCCGGCTGGGCGGGAGTCTCGAACGGTGGCGTCGTCGCCGGCCCGTCGCAGGCGAGCAGCGCTACCAAGGCCGCCGCGACCAGACTCCGGGTCACCGCGCCACCATCAGTGTCGCGACGTCCTCGCGCATGAGCTGAAGTCGCCCCTCGACGAAGGTGCCATCGACGGTGAACGCGACGCGCTCGCACAGCGCTCGCACGGCGGCCGTCTCGATCGCGAGGTCGCGCTCGCCCAGCGTCGCGGCCGCGGCCGCCGCGTCGCCGCTCGGTGCGAGCCGGACCTCGACGTCGAGCCCGCCCTGCCAGGGGCGGGCCCGCACGGCGTACTGGAGGATGTCCTCGCCCAGATCGAAGTGGAGCAGCGGACCTGCCGCATACAGCTCGAGGGGTGCGCCGGGCTCCTCCTCGAGGACGCGGGCGAGCTCGCGTTCGGTCGCGCCCGGCGGCAGATCGCGCCCGGCGGTGAGCGGCCCGAGCCCCGAGCCGATCTCGCGCGCGGGGATGAACGCGACGACGTCGTCGCCGAGGAACGCGATGCGGAACGGCAGCGGACCCTCGGGCATGAGCAGCGTGAAACCCTCGACCTCCTGGGCCCGCATGCGCGCGCCGAGCAGGGTCGCGATCGCGGCGTCCTTGGCACCCACGAGGCGCCGCAGCACGTACGTGCCGACCCCGAACCGGGTGGTGATCGCGAGCGACTCGGGGCCCAGCCACGTCGAGGGCCGCGGCGCGCCTACGGGCAGCACCGCCTCGAGGGCCGCGTCGACGCGGGCGACGTCGGTGAGCAGGCTCGCCGCCTTGGGCGGCACCGCGAACACCGTCGCGAAGGCGTCGGCATCGAGCCCCGGCGGCAGGGCGACCCACGCCACCGCGATGGCGTCGGGATCGAGCCAGGCCAGCAGCGCCGCGGGGGTCGCGTCGGCCACAGATGGCGGGGTCGGATCGGCGATGACCGCGGCCGCGGGCGTGTCCTGGGCCGCGGGGTCGGCGGGTTGGGCGGCGCCGCCACAGCCGCCGACGAGCCACGCGCCGAGCAGAGGACGCAGTAGGGCGGCGAGCGCCGCGACCGCGGGCGAGCACCCCGTGGGCGACGGGTGGCGCATGGGGCTCATCCGGGTGTCCATCGGCCCTCGCGACGGGTGAAGCGACGGGGATGCAGGTGCACGCGGGCAGGGGGCGGGATGGCGTCGCCCGCGGCCGCCTCGTAGTCGGGATCGTGTGGCATCACGACGTGGATCTCCCCGCCGGCCAGGATCGCCTTGGGCAGGATCGGCACCGCGAGTTCGGCCGCTGCATGCGCGGCCGCAGCGTCCTCGCGTAGACCCGCGCATCCCACGGCCTCCAGCCGCAGCAGCGTGCACAGGGTCGGCGGTGGCAGATCGGCGGCGCCGCTTCGCCACGCCGCGATCGCGGCGGCGGCGGTCCACCACCGGCCCTCGATCGTCTCGGTGCCGTCGGCACACGCGCCCTCACCATCGCCCTCGCCGATCATCGCCAAGAAGAAACGGGCCAGGAACCGGCGCGGCTCACCCGAGGGCGTGCACCAGGTGTCGAACCATTCCAGCGTGGCCGCGTCGAGCTCGACCGCCGCCTCCTCGCAGCACTCACGCGCTGCGGCGCGGGTCCAGGTCGCGTCGTCGTCCGCGTCGCCGTCTTCGGCGTCGAGCCGGCCGCCGGGGAACACCAGCGTGTCGGGCATGAACGGGCTGCCGCTGCTGCGCCGGAGCATGTAGCACTCGAACGTGGCGCCGGCGGGCCGCAGCAGCACCACCGTGGCGGCCAGACGGGGGACGCCGGATAGGGCATTCGTCGTCGACATCGCGCCCGCCAGAGGTACCACGGGCGCGAGCTTGGGGGTACGCTTCGGGCGGGCCGAGGCGGGCGCAGCGCGTGCCTGCATCGATCCCATCGCGCCATGTCGTCCCCCCGGCCCCCATCCTCCTCTGGGCGAGATCCGACCTCCTCCAAGGAAGCGGTGCCCGTGGACGAAGCGGGCGCGGCGGCGGCCGCGGGTCTGCGTCACGCTGCGCTCGCCGACGTGCTGCCGGTCGCCGCGTGCCTGCTCGATCGCGCGGGCATGGTGCTCTGGCACAACCGCGCGTTCGCCGAGCTGCTGCAGCGGCCCGCCGGCCAGATCGACGGCGAGCCGCTGCTGGGTTGGCTCGGTCGGTCGAGCGAGCGCGAAGGCTTCGGCCGCGCGTTCATGGCGATGCGCGAGCGCGAGGTCGGCAGCGCCTTCGCCATCGACGCGGGGCTCGCGGCGCGGCTTGGTCCCCCGGCCTCGTGCCGCATCCGCGCGGTCAAGCTCGACGCCACCCACATCGGGCTGTCGTGCTTGCCGATCGCCGCCGCCGAGTCGTCGCCCGAGGCCGAGCTCGGGCTCGCCGTGACCCGCGGCCTCGATGCGCTGGAGCAGGGGGTGTTGCTCGTCGACGGCGACGCGCGGGTGATGCACTGCAACCCGGCGGCGATCAAGCTGCTCGGCGACGCCCTGGTCGGGCGCTCGGTGCTCGAGCTGGTCGAGGGCGGCCACGTCGCGGCGCTGACCCGCGGCCTCACGGTCGCGCGCGGCGGCAGCTGGCAGGGCGAGCTCACCTTGCGCCGCCACGACGGCGAGCCGCTCCCGGTCGAGCTCTCCATCGCGGCGGGCAGCGGCCCGCGCGTGGTGCTGATCCGCGATCTCAGTGAGCGTCGTCGTCGCGAGTTCGAGGCCCGCGTCAGTGGCCAGGTCGACCGCGCGCTGGTGTCGAGCACCGATCCGCGCCACGCGGTGGCGGCCGCGGCTGCGGCCCTGGGCACCGCGGTGCTCGCCGGTCACGTCGTGATCGTCGTGCGCCACGGCGAGGCCGGCCGCGCGGCGTGGCGGCGGTGGACGGTGGGCGGCGGCCAGCTCGCGGGCGAGACCCCGCTGGCTTCGGCGCCACCGGGGCACTGGGAGGTCCCCGGCGTCGTCGACGGCGAGTCGTCCGACGAGGCCGGCCGCGCGGCGATCGGATCCCACGCCGACGTGCGCGCCTCGCTGCGCGTGGCGCTGCGCGGGCCCTCGGGCACCCTCGGCTATCTGTGGCTGGGGCGCACCGTGCCCGACGCCTGGGACGATCGCGACCGGGCGCTCATCGGCACCGTCGCCGCCCAGCTCGGCCTGGGCCTCGAGGGCGCGCTGCTGTCGCTCGCCACGCGCGAGCTCGCCGAGTACCAGACGCTGGTGCTCGAGCAGAGCGCGGTGCTCATCGACACCGTCGACGAGCAGGGGCGCGTGGTCACGTGGAATCGGGCGAGCGCCCAGCTCCTGGGCGTGCCCGCGGAGTCGGCGATCGGTCGCCGCTTCGGCGTCGACGTCGCGGCGGCGACCGAGCCGGCCGCCTGGACCGAGCTGTGGGCGTCGCTGCTGCGCGATGGCGGCGTCACCCGTGAGGTCGCGCTGCGCACCGAGGCCGGCGCCGAGCTGCCGGTCCACCTCGAGGCGCGCCTGATGCGCCAAGGCGGCGAGATCCGCGGCGCGGTGCTCGTGGGCCTCGACCTGCGCGACCGTCGGGCGCTCGAGAGCCAGATCCTGCGCAGTCAGAAGCTGGCGGCGGTCGGGCTGCTCGCCGCCGGCATCGCCCACGAGATCAACAACCCGCTGTCGGGCGTCGTCGGCTACAGCCAGCTGCTGCTCGAGCGCAACCTGACGACCGACGTGCGCGAGAAGGTCGAGAAGATCGCCCAAAGCGGCGAGCGCTGCCGAAAGATCGTCGAGGGGGTGCTGCTATTTTCCCGCAAGCAGGACGGCGGCGAGCGCCGCTCCGTCGATCTGCGGGCGCTGTTGGACCGCGTGCTGTCGATCGGCGAATACCAGTGGCGCATGCACAACATCCGCATCCTCCGCGAGCTCGACGAGCCGGCGACGGTCTTCGCCGACGCCGACCAGATCGAGCAGGTGGTGCTCAACTTGCTGTCCAATGCCGTCGACGCCATGCCGCGGGGCGGTAGCATCCGCCTGCGCCTCGCCGCGCTCCCCGCGGGTGGCGCCCGGCTCACGGTCGCCGACGAGGGCCACGGGATCCCCCAGGAGATCCAGGCCCGCATCTTCGACCCGTTCTTCAGCACCAAGGAGATCGGGAAGGGAACCGGACTCGGCCTGGCGATCTCCTATGGAATTGTACAAGACCACGGCGGCGACATCGTCGTAGAGTCTGCCCCCGGCCGTGGCGCCACTTTCACGGTGGTCTTGCCGCACGCCCCACCGGATTCTCTCCTCCAGACATCGCCCCCGGGCGATGCCCCGAACCGTCAAGGACGTTAGCGAGATGGCCCGCGGCCGCACTCCTGTCAAGGACACCTACTCCACCCACGACGTCGCGAAGATCTGTTGCGTGACGCCCACGACGGTGATTCGGTGGATCGAGGACGGCTTGATCCCGGCGTTCAAGACCGTCGGTGGCCATCGTCGTGTCCGCCGCGACGATCTCGAACGGGTATGCCGCGAGCGCAGCATCCCCTTCAGCCTGCCCACCGGCACCGAGGTCGGTCGCATCCTGGTCGTCGACGACGAGCCCGTGGTGCTCGACCTCGTGCGCGACGTGGTCAAGGAGCTCAACCACAAGTTCGACGTCGAGGTCGCCAAGGACGCGTTCGATGCCGGACGCCTCGTGGTGGCGTTCCGGCCCCAGCTCATCTTCTTGGACCTCATGATGCCCGGCGTCGACGGCTTCGAGGTGTGCAACCGCCTCAAGAAGGACCCGGCGACCACCAACACCGAGGTCATCGCGATCACCGGCTACTACACCGAGGCCAACATGGATCGCATCCTCGGGGCTGGCGCCGCCGCGTGTCTGCGCAAACCGCTCGACGTGCTCGAGGTCCGACGCCACGTGCTCGAGGCGTTCAACCTGCGCGAGCTCGGCACCGGCCCGGGGCGCATGACCACGCCGCGCGACGAGGTCCCGCGCGTGCTCATCGTCACCCAGAACGCCGACTTCCGCGCCCGCGTGCGCGACGAGCTGTCGTCGCCCGATTCCCCGACCGAGGTCCTCACCGCGCAGACCGGCGCCGACGCGCTGCTGGTCGCCCAGTCGGCGCCGCCGCAGTACGTGCTGCTCAGCCTCGCAGTGCCGGACGTCGAGTCCGGCCACGTGATCGAGAAGCTCATCGCCGCCTACGCCGGGGTCCAGATCATCGCGGTGCACGACAACCCCACCGACGAGATGCGCGCGCAAGCGCGCCAGGCCGGTGCCCGCATGTGCCTGCCGACGGCCGCGGTGACGGGCAGCGTCCGCGAGCTCCTCGGCGTGTAGGCCACCCCGGATGGGGGGGGCCTGAGAGTAGGGGGGCCTGAGAGTAGGGGGGGGCCTTCCGCGCGCGCCCTGTCGGCTGCTAGCGTACCGCACTGTGATGGGACGACTGGCTTTGTGTGGCGCACTCGCGATCCTCTGGCTCTCGGCATGCGGCGAGCTCCGCGATGACGATGGGGGCATCTCCGTCACGGCGCCGTCGTCGATGACCGCGAGCGCCGACACGATGGGCCCCGGGACCGCGGACTCGTCCAGCGCTCCGGCCTCGAGCGGCGACGACGGCGTGGACATGGTCAAGCTCGATGTCGGCGCCGGTACGGGGATGACCAACGCCGGCGAGGGCGGCGACGCGGCTGGATGCGACAAGGTCGACTTCCTGTTCATCATCGACAACTCGGGCTCGATGGGGGACGAGCAGTCGAACCTCATCGCCAGCTTCCCGCAGTTCATCGAGACCATCGAGGCGACCCTCGACGAGGCCCAGGACTATCACATCATGGTGATCGACTCGGACGCCTGGGTGTACTCGCAGTGCGAGTTGCTGTGCGCGTTCGGGACGTGCCTACTCAACCCCCAGTACCAGTGCGGCGTGACCGTGCCGCTCGAATGCGAGGCCGTGCTCGGTGCGGGCGTCACCCATCCCCGCGGCGCCCAGGCCACCAACGCCGACTGCGCCTTCGCCAGCGGCGCCCGCTACATGACCTCGAACGAGCCCGATCTCACCGCGACCTTCGAGTGCGCGGCGCGGGTCGGCGTCGGCTCCACCAGCGATCCGGAGAAGCCGATGGAGGCGATGGTCGCCGCGGTGACCCCGCTCACCCCGGCGTGGGATTGCAACGAGGGCTTCCTGCGCGACGACGCGATCCTGGTCGTCACCTTCATCACCGACGAGGACGACGCTGCGAGCGACGGCAGCGGCGGCACCGTCGATGGCTGGCGGCAGGCGTTGATCGCGGCCAAGGGGGGCGACGAGAGCGCGATGGTGGTGCTCGGCCTGTTCGGCGACAACGACCAGAACGGCTCGATCTGCCCGCCGCTCGACCCCGACTCGACCTCGGGCGCCGAGCCCAGCCCGCGCCTGCGCCAGTTCGTGGATTCGTGGGGCGAGCGCGGCGTCGCCGGCAGTGTGTGCGCCGACAGCTACCAGCAGTTCTTCCAGGACGCGGTCGCGGTGATCGACACCACCTGCGACGAGTTCGTCCCGCCCGCAGGCTGAGAGACGCTCACGGCCGGGATGGGCCGCGGTCGCGTCACTCCGCGACTTCGGCCTGCGGTGGCGCGGGCAGCAGCGCCAGGGCGAGGACCTCGTCGACGTTCGACACGAAGTGCAGCCGCATGTCGGCGCGCACAGCCGCCGGGATCTCGGGCTCGTCCTTGCGGTTGCGCAGCGGCAAGATGATCTCGCGGATCCCGGCGCGGTGGGCCGCGAGGATCTTCTCGCGCACACCGCCGATCGGCAGCACGTGGCCGCGCAGCGTCACCTCACCGGTCATCGCGATGTCGGTCCGCACCGGGCGGCCCGTCAGCGTCGAAACGATGGCGCACACCAGAGTGATGCCGGCGCTCGGGCCGTCCTTGGGCACGGCGCCGTCGGGCACGTGGACGTGGACGTCGCGGTCGCGCATGAAGTCGGGCCGCACGCCGTAGCGCTCGGCCCTGCTGCGCACCAGTGACAGCGCCGTCTCGGCCGACTCGCGCATGACCTCGCCGAGCCGACCGGTGAGGCGCACGCGGCCATCGCCGGGGGTCGTGGCCGCCTCGACGAAGAGGAGGCGGCCGCCGACGGGCGTCCAGCCGAGGCCGACGACCACACCGACGGCCGGTTCCTTGTCGACGATCTCGTCGTGGTAGCGCGCCGGCCCCAACACCCGCGCGAGGTCGTCGAGCCCGAGCGTGGCCTTGGGTCGCTCGCCCTCGGCGAGCGTCATGGCGGTGTCGCGCAGCAGCGCCTCGAGCTCGCGCTGCAGATTGCGCACGCCGGACTCGCGCGTGTACTGCACGACGAGCGCCTCGAGCACGCCGTCGTCGATGGTGACTGCACCCGCGGCCAGGCCGTGCTCGCCCATCGCCCGCGGCAGCAGATAGTTGCGGGCGATCGCGACCTTCTCCTCGATCGTGTATCCGGTCAGCTCGATGATCTCGAGGCGGTCGCGCAGCACGCCTGGGATCGGCCCTAGATCGTTGGCGGTGCACACGAAGATGACTTTGGACAGATCGTAGCCGGTGCCGAGATAGTGATCCTCGAACGTGTCGTTGGTCTCGGGATCGAGGGCCTCGAGCAGGGCGGCGGCGGGATCGCCCCGGAGATCCGGCGCCGAGAGCTTGTCGAGCTCGTCGAGCAGGAACACGGGGTTCGTCGAGCCGGCCTTGCGCATCGATTGCAGGATGCGGCCGGGCAGGGCGCCGACGTAGGTGCGCCGGTGGCCGCGGATCTCGGCATCATCGCGCACGCCACCCAGGGAGGCGCGCACGAAGTTGCGGCCCAGCGCCGCGGCGATGCTGCGACCGAGCGAGGTCTTGCCGACGCCGGGCGGCCCCACCAGGCACAGGATCGGCCCGCGCTTGCCGGGCGCCAACTTGCGCACGCCGAGGTACTCGATCAGGCGCTTTTTCACCTTCTCGAGCCCGTAGTGCTCGCGCTCGAGCAGCGCGCGGGCGGCCTCGATGTCGAGGGAATCGGTAGTGGTGCGGGCGGGGCCCCACGGCAGATCCGAGATCAGCTCGAGCCACGTGCGGCTGATGGTGGCCTCGCCGCTTTGCGGGTTCATGCGCCGCAGTCGGCCGAGCTCGCGGTCGGCCAGGGCGCGGGCGTCGGCCGGCAGCTCGGCCTCGTCGACGCGCAGCTCGAGCTCGTCGATCCAGCGGTCCTCGTCGTCGTGCTCGCCGAGCTCCGACCGGATGGCCCGCAGCTTGTGGCGGAGCAGCGCCTCTTGCTCGTGCCGCGACAGGTGCTCGCGGACGTGGCGGTCGAGGTCGCGCTTGACCTGGGTCGAGTGGACCCGGCGGCTGATGAACTCGATCACCTTGCGCAGCCGCTCGGTGATCTGCAGCTCGTGGAGGATCTCGAGGGTCTCGGCGGGATCGAGGCCCACGTGGGCCGCGGCCAGATCGGCGACGAGTGCCGGCTGCCGCTCGGCCGTCAGCACCGACATCGCCTGGGCGCGCTGGCGATTCTTCGAGTTCGAGCTCTGCATGCTCTCGTAGTGCTTCACGAGATCCTGCAGGGCGCCGGCGTAGGCGTACGCCAGCGTGTGATCGCCCATCGCCTCGTGGGCGCGCTGGTACTCGGCGTCGCAGCGGCCCGCTTGTTGATCGACACCGAGCAGCCGCACGCGCTCGATGCCCCGCACCACCGCGGTCATGCGTCCGGGCATGCCCTGCAGCGACTGGGTGATCTCGGCGAGCACACCGATGGGGTGGAGGTCGTCGAGGTGGGGGCGCTCGATCATCGCGTCGCGCTGGGTCGCGACGATGACCAGGTTGCGCAGCGGATCGCCGGCCGGGCGGTCGCGGGCCCGGCGAACGGCGTCGACCGAGGCGGCGCGGCCGAGCTCGACGGGCTGCGCGAGCCCGGGGAGCAGCGTCAACGTGCGCAGCGGCAGCAGCGGCAGCACGCCGGAACGGGGACGGGTGGACGGCGAGACGGCCATCGGTGCGAATCTACATACCAGTCCCGGCGCCCGGCCGTCTCGCCGGGGCGCCCGACGGCGCCCGACGGCGCCCGAACCGACGCCGAACCGAGGTGGCGTGGGCTGACGATGCCGCGGGGCTTGCGCCCCGCGGACGGCGCCCGGCGTGGTGCTGGGCCCGACCGCGCGGTCGGAGCCGGTGGTACAACCCGGCGCAGTCGTGTCGACGAGTTCGCCTGCGCCCATGCGGCCGACGACCTGGGGAGTGCTCGGTTCGATCGTCGCGCTCGCGTGGCTCGGCGGCGGAGCGCTGCCGATGGAGCGCGGATGGTTGCTGCCGCTGCTCGCGATCATGGCCGTCGCCGTCGTCACCGCGGCGCGGCTCGGCACCGCACCGCTCGGCGGCTGGCTGCTGTCCATGCGCCCGCGGTCCAACGTGGTGCGGAGCGCGGTGGTCGGCGCGACCGGCTTCGCAGCCGTGGTCTTCGCCACGGTGCTCGGCGGCGGCGTCGGTGAGCTGCTCATCGCGTTCCCCGGCGCGACCGCGGCGGTGGCCGTAGTCGCGCTCGCCTCGCTGGTGTTCGATCGGATCGGGCGCGTCGGTGCGTGGCTGCTGCCGCCGGTGCTGATCGGTCTCGCGGTCGTCGGCGCGCGCTTCGAGGAGGAGGGCGCCGATGCCCAAGGCGCCGCCTGGTCGGGGCCGATCCTGGGCATCCATCCGTTCCAGACCACCGCGGTCGTGATCGACGGCTTTGGCCCATTCGATGTACCCATCAATGATTTCGTCGAGCCCGCCGGCGGCCGCGGCTACGATCCCGACGCCTACGCGGCCACGTTGGAGCGCGCGCTGCATCGCATCGCCGAGGTCCATTTCGCCGACGGACCGGCGCGGGCGCGGCAGGCGTTCGCTGGCGCGACCGTCACGCTGGTGCGCACGCCCCCGGTCCGCGAGCGCCTGGATTCACCGCCTGTGGCCATCGAGCCCGGCGGGTTGCCGCCCCAGGACGCGCGCGTAGTCGTGCGCTCGGGGACCACCGGCCAGCGCTCGCGCGTCGAGTTCGTGTGCCCGGGTCGCCGCGAGGATCCGCGGGGCCCGCGGCCCGAGGCCGTGATGGGCCGGACGTGCCCGACCAAGTACGCCTCCGAGGCGAGCGCGGGCCTGGGGGTCACCGGTCGGTGGCCGGGCTACGCCGAGCTGCGGGGCAACGAGCGCGTGGGCCTGTCGCGACTGCTCGGCATCACCCGCGGCGATGCGCCCGAGGACGTGCAGTGGCGCGGCCGCGAGCGCTGGATGTACGCGACGATCGTGCTGCTCGTGGTGCTCGCATCGACCCTCGCGCGTGGCGGTGCGGCGGCGCGGGCCACCGTCGCCGCCGCGGGTCCCCTCACCCTGCCGCTGGTCCTCTTGGTCGTCGCGGCGGCCTGGATCGGCGCCGACCCAGGCGTCCTCGCGGCGCGGGCCGAGGCGCCGCCGTGGGCGCCGGGATCGTCCCTGACTGCGTGGCAGGGGCTCTTGGCGTTTCCCGCGGGCGCGGCGTTCGTGGCCTGGGCGATCCCCGAGGCCGACCATCGCCCGGTGCCGGTGCGGCTGTCCGCGGTCTTCGCCGGGCTGCTCGTGCTGTGGTGGGCAGCGACCGATCTCGAGGCGTCGCGCTGGCTCTCGCCGCAGTGGTGGCAAAAAGACGCGCCGCTCGAGGCCGCCGCGATCGCCCTTGCCGACGCCCTCGCGCCCGCGCTGGTCGCCGTGGGTCCGCACGACGTCGGCATGTCCACGGGCTCGCTCGACGCCATCGTGGCCGTCGCCCTTGCCGCGCCGATGGTCGTCGCCTGCGTCGTCGTGGTCCGCGCGGTCGGGGTCGCCGGCGTCGCCGCGGGTGCCAGGCCCACGCACGGCGCGCTGCTCGTGGTCGCGACCGTCGGGCTGGCGGTCGCCCTGGGCGTCTCGCGTAAGACCGCCGGTGGTGTCGCGTTGCTCCCTGCAGCCGTCGGCGTGGCGCTGGTGCTGGGCAGCACCTTGCGCATGATCACGTCGCGCGGTCCGTGGCCCCGTGTCCGAATCTCCGTGATCGCCACCGCAGCGCATCTCGCCTGGGTGGCCATCGGCCTCGCAATGGTGGCGCAGACGCTCCCCACCGGGCGCCAGCCCGTCCTCTGGGCCTACTTCGTCATCGCCTCTGTGGCCGCCGCGCTCCCGATCGCGGCGTGCTTCGCCGACCCCCGACCCCGCGGGGGCCCCCCGAACGGCTCTGCTTGAGCCAGCAAACCGCGGAGGCTACCATGCCGCAGCCCGAAGCCCCCGGGCCACCGACTCGGCCGACATCGCAACTGCTGCTTCCGCTCATGATCACCGCGACCAAGTCCTCCGTCCTCACGCGCGCTGGCGTCTTCTCGATCGCGCTCGGCCTCTGCCTGCCGGTTCAACCCTGGATCGTCGCCACCGCCCACGCGGCGCCGGCGAAGGCCGCCGCCACGGCGCCGGCGACCGACGGCCGCACCATCGCGTTGATGCGGTTCTCGGGCGCGTCTACGATCGATCTGCGCACCGGCATCCAGAGCACGCTCGAGGAGAAGGGCTGGTCGCTGAAGTCGGTCGCGCTCGATCTCGCCGCTGCGGCCGCGAAGGTGAAGTGCAAGGGCGAGGCGACGAGCCTCGAGTGCCTGGATGCGGTCGGCAAGTGGTTGAACAGCAACCCCAAGACCGCCGCCGACTACATCATTCATGGCAGCTACATCGCCGGCACGCCCAACCGCGCCGCGATCGTCGTCTACGACATCGGCAAAAAGGCGATGGTCCGCAGCTTCGACGTCACGCTGACCGAGGGCGACCTCATCGGTCCGGTGGTGCTGCCGCCGACCCTGGCCACCGCCCTCGACGAGTACCTCACGCCGCCTGCGCCGATGACCGCGGACGAGCAGAAGCTCGTCGCCCAACTCGACGAGCCCGACAAGACCCAAGAAGAGATCGAGGCCGAGGCCAAGGAGATCACCGACGCCGAGCAGGCGGCGGCCAAGGCGGCGTCGGCGGGCATCGAGATCGATACCGAGAACATCCCGGTCGATCTCGAGGCGGATTTCAAGGATTTCTGTCGCACGGGCCCCCGCAACAAGCGCAAGACTCGGGACGATCCCAAGGATCTCCGGCCGAGCTGCAAGCGCGGTCCGTTTTGGGGGTACTGGCAGCCGCGCGCCTGGGTGGCGATGGGCCTCACGATCGGCGCGGGCGTCGGCACCATCGCGTTGTACAGCGCGGCGCTGGCGGCCCGGGGCCCGTACAACGACTCGGTCGACGCGCTCGACGGCTACCTCGACGAGGTCGGTGGCGATCCCCGGCGCGATCCCAACTTCGCGACCAACGGCACCCAGAACTACGACGCGCTCGCGACCGAGATCAGCCGCACCGGCTCGGTGGTCCGCAGCCGCGCGCTCATCGGCGACGTGCTGCTCGGCAGCACCGCGCTGCTGGCGGGTGTGCTGACGATCATCATCTTCCAGGATCGCGCCGACGCGAAGAACTACATCAAGCAGGAGAAGGGGCTGCGTGCCATCAGCAAGACCATCCGCATCGCGCCGATGGTGTCGAAGCAGGGCGGCGGCATGGGCATGGGCCTGAAGTTCTAGGCCCGCCGCAGCCTGTCTCCTTCTCGATGCGGAGTCGGCCCCCCGCGGTTCGGGGGGCCACGGCGAACCGGCTACGAGACGTGACGCGAGATGAACTCGGCGAGCTTGGCCTTGCTGCCGGGGTTGCCCACCAGCTGATCGACGACCTTACCGCCCTTGAACATGAGCAGGGTGGGGATCGAGCGGATCTGGAAGTTGGTGGCGGTCTGCTGGTTGTCGTCGACGTTCAGTTTGACGATGCGGACCTTCTCGCCGAGCTCGCCCGCGAGCGACTCGAGATGCGGGGCGATCGCGCGACAGGGGCCGCACCAGACGGCCCAGAAGTCGACGAGGACCGGGACTTCGCAGTCGATGACGTCGCTCTTGAAGCTCGCATCGGTGACCTGATTGATGGATTCCGACATTGGGGATTCCCTTCGCGCGGCGCTGTCTAGGCGCCGTTGAGGCCCGGAAGCATGGGGCTTGGGCCGAGTGGGTGCAAGCTGTGGACGCGGCTGGAAGCCGGGACTATCTTCACACACGGGCGGTGCGAGCGCACTGGGACGCGCCGTCTTCGCACACGATCTCGATCGCGCTGCTTCCGTACCGAGCACAACGGCATGCCGAGGATTTTCGTTTCACAGACCCTCGTCGATGCGTGGATCACCAGCGGGCGCACCCGCCTCGATGGCGACCTGTTGCGCCTTCCGGGCGAGGCCGGGCCGGTTTCGCTGTACTTGAGCCCGGCGGTGCACGTCGAGCGCATCGACGGCCACGACGTGGATCCGCACGGCCTCGTGGGCACCGTGCGATCAGGGCAGGAGCTCACGAACATGGGGGCTGAACTCTACGACACGTCCGTGATCCTGGGTGAGTGCGCCTACTCAGCCCGTCCGGGGTTCCTCGCGATCCCGGTCGGCGAGGGCGGCGTCGAGGCGATGTTCGACGCGCAGGCCTGGCGGCGGCTGGTCGGTACGCTGGTGGCGCTGCAGTCGGGATAGCAGTCCGTGCGGCGCGCCGGCTGCGGCGTGCACCGCAATCGGGCACAGTTGCGCCACGCCATGATCCTGCTGCTGTTCCTGCTCGCCGCGCTCGCCTATGGCGCGGCCTCGTTCGCCTACGGGGCGGACACCGGCGAGCCGCGCGACGGCCAGCTGCCGGCGATCCGGCGCCGCGCCCGGCCGTTGCTGATCGCGGGCACGGTGGCGCACCTGCTGCTCATCGGCCTGCAGTGCGTGGACGGGGATCATCCGCTCAAGAACATCTTCCTCGCGACGAGCTTCGGCGCGCTCGTCACGAGCTTCGGCTACCTTGCGCTGTCCCGCGCGCGGCCACTCGATGCGATCGGCACCATCGTCGCGCCGTTCGGCCTGGGCGGCCTCGCCCTCGGCGTCGTGTTCTCGAGCGTGAACGCGAAGACGTTGCCCACCGGTGGCGCCATCGCCAGCGCGCACGTCGGCTTCGCGTCGGCGGGTCTGGCCGGCTTCACGCTCGCGGCCGCGGTCGCGGGACTGTACCTCGTCACCGAGCGTCGCCTGCGGCGCAAGAAATTCCGACCCGGCACCCCGACGATGTCGCTGACCGGCCTCGATCGCCTGCACCACCGCCTGGTGCTGCTGGTGACGCCGATCTTCACGTTGGCGATCGTGACCGGCGTGTTGTGGATCCTTCAGGCCGGCGGTCCGCACATGCTGCGCGGGCGGGTGTTCGAGATCGTCGCCGCGGCCATCGCCTGGGGCGCGTCAGTCGCGCTGCTCGTCACCCGCGCGGCGTGGGGATCGCGGGGGCGGCGATCGGCGTGGCTGACGATCTCGGCGTTCCTCGCGGTGCTGTTGATCGTCATCTCCTATGGGGTGCGCGGATGAGCGGTGAGCTGTACGCCATCGGTGTCGACCACCGCAGCGCGCCCGTCGAGCTGCGCGAGCAGTTCGCGGTGGCCGACGACGACCACGCCCGCATCTTGGCCGGGTTGCGTGAACGTGCGGGGCTGTCCGAGGCGATGCTGGTGTCGACCTGCAACCGCGTCGAGATCTATGGCGTCGCTGGCGGAGTGTTCGCGCCCGAGCGCGTGCTGCCAGCGCTGGCCGAGCTGCAGCGCGCCGACGGCGAGGCGATCGTCGACCACGTGTTCGTGCGTGCCGCCAGCGACGCGGCGCGGCACATCTTCCGCGTCACCTCGAGCCTCGAGAGCCTGGTGGTCGGCGAATCGCAGATCCTGGGGCAGGTGAAGGATGCGTTCGACCGCGCCCGCGACAGCGGCACGGTGGGACCGGTGCTCGATCGCTGTCTGAGCCTGGCGTTCAAGACCGCCAAACGCGTGCGCACCGAGACCGAGATCGCCCGTGGCGCGGCCAACGTGTCATCGGTGGCGGTGGAGTTGGCGCGCAGCATCTTCGGCGAACTCGGCGGCTGCATGGCGCTGGTGGTCGGGGCCGGCGAGATGGCCGAGGGTGCGGCCGTGCACCTGCGCACGGGCGGTGTCGCCGAGATCGCGGTGGTCAACCGCTCGGCGCCCCGCGGTGTGGCGCTCGCCGACAAGGTCGGCGGCCACTACGAGCCGTGGGAGCGCCTCGCCGCCCAGCTCGCCCGCGCCGACATCGTCATCGCCAGCACCGGCGCGCCGCACCCGGTGATCGACCGGGCTTTGCTCAAGCCGGTCATCCGCTCGCGCCGCGGCCGGCCGCTGTTCCTCGTCGACATCGCCGTGCCGCGCGACGTCGATTCCGACGTCACCGAGCTGCCCAACGTCTACCTCTACAACGTCGACGATCTGCAGGAGATCGTCCACGAGAACCTGCGCACACGTCGTGGCGAGGCCGATCGCGCCGGGGCCATGGTCGACGAGGAGGTCGGCAGCTTCGTGCAGTGGATGCGCACGCGGGCGGTCGGTCCGCTGCTCGGCGAGCTGCAGGCGTTCGGTCGCGATGTCGTCGACGCCGAGCTCGAGCGGTTGGTCCGCAAGCTCGGCGCCGTCGGTCCCGAGCAGCGCGCCGCCATCGAGCAGATGGGTCGCGCGATCATGCAGAAGCTGCTGCACCGGCCGATGTCGAACCTGCGCAACGCCCACGAGCACGCCGTGATCCCGACGGCGATGTTGGCCGAGGCGCTCGCGGCCCTCTTCGAGCTCGGGCCGCGGGCGGGCGATCGTCGCGCGCCCCCCGAGGCGCGCATCCCCCAGGCGACCCCGGAGGATGCGACAGCCGCCGCCGCGCTCGCTCCGAGCACCGCTGTGCTCGCTCCGATGAGCGCGCCAATCCGCGAAGGAACAGGATGACCACGACAATTCGCATCGCCTCGCGCGGCTCGGAGCTCGCGCTGTGGCAGGCCAACCACATCCGCGATGCGCTGTGCGCCGCGCACCCGGGCCTGGCGGTCGAGCTGCTGATCGTCACCACCGACGGCGATCGCATCCAGGACCGTCCGTTGCACGAGATCGGTGGCAAGGGCCTGTTCGTGAAGGGGATCGAAGAGCGCCTGCTCGCGGGCGAGGCCGAGCTCGCGGTCCACAGCATGAAGGATCTCCCCGCCGAGATGATCCCCGAGCTCGTCGTGGCCGCGACGCCCGAGCGCGTGGATCCACGCGACGTGCTGATCGGTCCGCCGGGCGTCGGGCTCGCCGAGCTTCCCGCCGGCACCCGCGTGGGCACCGGCAGCCTGCGCCGCGCCGCGCTGTGTGCCCGCGAGAACCCCGGCATCGCCGTGATGCCGCTGCGCGGCAACGTGCCCACGCGACTGCGCAAGGTCGAGCAGGGCGAGCTCGATGCGGTGATCCTCGCCGCGGCGGGGCTCGTGCGGCTCGGGCTCGCCGATCGCATCACGGAGTGGATCCCGACCGAACGCTTCTGTCCATCGCCCACACAGGGGATCCTCGCGCTGCAGTGCCGCGCCGACGACGAAGAGACGATGGCGCTGCTCGCCGTGCTCGACCACGGGCCCACTGCCGCCCGCGCCGCCGCCGAGCGCGGCTTCCTGCGCCGGCTGAAGGCCGGCTGCACCGTGCCGATGGGCTGCTTCGCCGAGCCCACGGGCAACGGCGAGCTGCAGGTCACCGGCATGGTGATCGGCGACGGCGGTCGGCCCTACTTCCGCGCCAGCGAGCTCGGCCCGATCACGGACGCGGCCGAGCTCGGCGCCCAGGTGGGCCAGACGCTGCTCGAGATGGGCGCCGACGTGGTGCTCGACGCCGCGCGGCACTGAGGGCGTCTCGCCGCGCCAGCGAGCGAGCAGGCCCTGGGCGATCCACCGTGCGAGCCACGCGGCGGCGGTCTCGGCGTCGACGTCCTCGCAGATCGTCGCACACCGCCTTCAGCCGCCGCAGGTGGTCGGGGTGCTGCGGCGCCGTCGAGCCGACCGCCAGCGACACGCCGTGCAACACCACGGGCATGTCCCGGCGCAGCCGCTCGAGCACCGCCATCGGCCGGGCGCCGCCGCCGAAGAAGTTCTCGCTGATCGCCTCGACGAAGTCGACGTCGAGGCCGTCGTCCAGCGCCCGCCAGAAGTGGGGCACCCGCAGGCCCACGCCGCGGCCGAGGTGGATCACCACACGCAGCCCATCGAGGTCAACGCCTCGCGCGAGGCGGCGTCGGCGTCGGTGCAGGTCGCTGCGAGCGCCGTGCGTGCGGGTCCGGTCGCCGCGTCGCGCCAGGCCTCCGCGGTGCGGGCCATGGCCTCGAGCATCGCGGGCCGCGACGCGGCGGGCATCTCGTCGCGGATGCACGCGACGTACTTGCGGAGGTATGCGTCGCACTCCGCGATGCCGACCGGGACGGGCTCGGTGTCCGCCCCGGCGAGCTCCGGTGCGTGCTTCTGGGTCGCGATCGGCTCCGCCATGTCCGGCTTCGCCGCAAGCGTGGCGATCGCCGCGTCGAGTTCGGCGATGCGCGCCGTCATGGCGTCCTGTCCGTCGCGCATCAAGGCCAGCTCGCGCTGCTGGTGCTCGAGAGCGTTGGGCACGTCGGCGAGGGGCTCGATCGCCTTCGCGGTGTCGGTGGTGCGGCGCTCGAGCTCGGCGATGCGCGCCTCGAGGGCATCGACCCGCTCGGCGTCGTCGCAGGCGGGCCCCGTCGCGATCACGCCGAGGCCGAGCAGCAGGCGGCGGTGGTGTGCAGGCCAGCGGAGCGTCGGCATCCCGGCGATGATGACACCCCGTCGACGATTCGAACGCAGGGACCGCAGGCCGCCGCCTCGCGCGCCGGGCCGCCGCATTGGCCCGCGGCTTGCGCTTTCGGTCGGCTTTGGCGTAACCACGGCGCATCCCCCAGTGGCTTGCACGCTGGGAGCGAACCCCTACCCGCGAGATTTCCCCATGCGTACCATCTTCGTGCTCCTCGGCGCCGCCGGCCTCGCCTTCTCGGCCTGCGAGAAGTCCAGTGCTCCCACCACACCTCCCTCTGATGGCACCGCTGGCTCCCCCGGTGACGGCACCAGAGGCTCGGCGGGCGACGCCGCCGGCGGCGGCGACACCGAGCCCGGCGCCCCCGGCGTCGAGTGGGCCGACAAGACCGACAAGCAGCGCAAGGAGTACATGGGACTCGTCGTGCTGCCAGGCATGAAGACCCTCTTCCAGGCCCACGACGCCACCACCTTCGGCACCTTCAAGTGCGAGACGTGCCACGGCAAGTCGGGCAAGGACAACGGCTACGAGATGCCCAACGAGAGCATGTACGCCCTCGACAAGGCCGACCCGATCAAGGGCGCGATGGAGTACGACGAGAAGGTGACCAAGTTCATGATGGAGCAGGTCACCCCGAAGATGGCCGAGATGCTCGACTCGCCGGTGTACTCGCCCGAGACCCCAAACGGCGTCGGCTGCTTCACCTGCCACCCGGCGGGGTGAGGCGATCGGGGCGTTCCCGCCGCGATCACCCCACGCCCAGCCGTGCCGCGACGCCGGTGAGCACCGCGCCCGCCGGCGCATCTACCCGCAGCGTCGCGTACGGATCCCCGCGCGTCTCGCCGAGATTCACGATCGCGATCGTCCGCCCGAGTTCGGCCGCGCGGCGGATGAATCGATAGCCAGAGAAGACGGTGAGCGAGCTGCCGACGACGAGCAGCACCTCGGCGTCGTCGACCCACGCATACGCCTGCTGCACGCGCCATCCCGGCACGTTCTCGCCGAAGTACACGACGTCGGGCTTGAGCACGCCGCCACAACGCAGGCACTCGGGCACGACGAAGTCTGCGTGGGATTCCACGGCGGGCTCAGCGTCGCCGTCGGGGCGGGTTTCGAACAGCTCGGGGATCCGCCCCGCGCTGGCGAGGGCGGCGGGGTTGCGTTCGCACAGGCGCGTCTGCACGCCCGCGCGATCCTCGAAGCCGCCGCACTCGAGGCAGCGCACCGTGTGCAGGGATCCGTGCAGCTCGAGCGCGCCTTCGCTACCCGCGCGCTGGTGCAGGCCGTCGACGTTCTGCGTGATGAGGGGACCGAGGGCGCCCGCGGCCTGCATGCGGGCGACGGCGAGATGGCCCGAGTTGGGGACGGCGGCGCAGAACTTGGGCCAGCCGACCATCGCCCGCGACCAGTAGCGCGCGCGGCCCTCGGGGCTGCGCGTGAACTCGGCGAAGCGCATCGGATCTTTGGCCCGCGCCCGCGTGCCCGGACCGCGATAATCCGGGATGCCGGACTCGGTGGAGATGCCAGCGCCGGTGAGCACGACCGTGCGCCGACGATCGACGAGCGATGCCAACGCATCGATCGCGGCCTCGGCTGCGGCCTCGACGCTCACCCCTTCGCGTACTTGACCGAGCATCCGTACGACTTGGTCTGGGGGATTCCGACCGCCCGCTGCGCCCGCACCTCGGCGAGGGCCGTCGCGAGATGGTTGACATAGGCGCCCTCGCCGTCGACCTCACCGATCGGCGCGTTGTCGATCGCGCCAGCGTAGACGAGGACGCCCGTGGCATCGACGAGGAACACGTGCGGCGTCTTCTCGGCACCGTAGGCGTGGCCGACCGCGCCGCTCTCGTCGACGAGCACGGGGTGGGTCATACCGAATTGCTTGGCGCCGTCGCGACTCGCGTCGGCCCCGGCGCCCTGCTTGCCGGGGGCACCGGAGTTGATGGCGACCCACACCACGCCCGCCGCGGTCTCGGTCGTCGCCATGTCCTCGAGCGGGCCCTGCCCGTGGGCATACTGCACGAACGGGCATCCGGGGTTGAACCACTCCAGCACGACGAGCTTGCCCGCGTGCGCCGAGAGCTGGAACGGCGCGCCCTCGGAGTCGTTCAACGTGAAGTCGGGGGCCGGCTGGCCGACGGTGGCCTTCGCGCCTGATGCGACAGGCGGCGCCGCGGTGTCGGCCTTCGTGTCGCCGGGCTTCGCAGCCTCCGCGGCCTTCGTGTCTCCCGCACCGGGACTCTCGCCCTGCGCAGTGGTGGGCGCGGCGGTCTGGCCGCACGCCGCCAGGGTGAGGATCGCGCCGAGGACCGCGTACGCTGATTTCATCGCGGCGGCAGCCTAGCACGGCGGCCGCAGGGCGCTCACGCGGCCGCTGCCCGTCGGCGCCGCGTGAGCATGAAGCCCACGGCGACGGTGCACAGCCCATTGAACAGCTCGCCCGTGAACCCATACGGCGTGCGCGACTCGGCGTCCATCATCGGCACGTCGGCGACGAACCCATCGGGCGGCTGGGGACCGTCGACGTCGGGATCGGTGACCTCGGTGCGATGGTGGGTGGCGCCGGTGGGATCGACATAGACCGACACGCCCGTGTTGACCGCGCGCACCAGCGGCTTGCGATGCTCGACGGCGCGAAACACCGCGAGCCCGAGGTGCTGGCCGGGCTCCGCGGTGTCGCCGAACCACGCGTCGTTGGTGAGGTTCACGAACGCGTGCACGTCCATGTTGGCGGCCTCGCGCACGAACCGGGGCAGGATGTCCTCGTAGCAGACGAAGGGGCCCAGCCGCCAGATGCCGTGCTGCAGGACGCCTGGCCCCGCGCCTTGGGCGATGTGCGACGCCGACGGCACCATCTCGAGGTACCACTTCGGATCGACCAGCGGCGCGTACTCGCCGAACATCAACCGATAGACCTTGTCGTACTTGCCGGCGACCTTGCCTTCGCCGTCGAGCAGGATCGCGGTGTTGAACGGGTAGGGCTCGGCGCCGGTGAGGTCACGGGTGACGGCGCCGAAGATCACAGGGATGTCGAAGCCGCGGCGCACCTGCCACGGGTGCTCGGGCGGCAGATCCTGGGTGCGATCACGCGTGAAGGCGCGGGGGTTGGGGTAGGCGGTCTCGCCCCACAACGCGATCTCTGCGCCTTCCGCCTCGAGCTCCGCGGTCTTGCGCTGCTGGGCCGCGAGCACGGCGCGGCGCCACTGCGGATCCGCCATCTGCTTGATGCTCATGTTGCCCTGCACCACCGCGAAGCGGACGATGGGCGCGGCGTCGATCTGGGCGCCGACCTGGGCCAGGCGCAGCGCACCGTAGGCCGGGTTGCCGACGAGCAGCACCGCCGCGGCGATCCAGTCGCGGCGGGCTGCGGTGGCCCCGGTCCACCGCGCGCGGAGAAGCGTGTAGAGCACCGCGTTGGTCGCGACCATCACCCCCGACACGGTGGTGACGCCGCCGAGCTCGGCGGTCTGGATCAACCAGGGCTGCCAACACCAGCCGTGCGCCATGTAGATCGGGAAGATGTTCGGCAGCAGCGCCTCGACGCTGATCCACACGACCGGCGCGACGACCCACAAAGGCCAGCTCACCCGCGCGCGGGCGAGCGTCACCAGCCACGCCGACAGCCCCCACAGCAGCCCGTGCCACATCGCGAACAGCAGCGTCACGGGCATCGCCGCGGGCACCGAGAAACCGGCGAAGTTGGTGAGCAGCTCGCTCATCCAGAAGAAGCCCCAGAACACCGTGATGATGCCGACCAGCCAGCCGTAGAAGAACGCCGCCTTGGGTCGGCACCCCTCGATCGCGGCGAAGTACGGGATCCACATCAGGAACCCGAGCCAGAACTGATCGAAGTTGGGGCACGACAGCACCATCCCCACCGCCGACAGGGCGCACAGGGCGAGGCGTCGGGGCTCGGGGCGCGGCAGCGTCATCGCGGCAGGACCCTCGAGCTCAGCTCGGCTCGGACGCGGCGCCCGGCGGCGGCAGCGAGCGGATGTAGAGCTCGGCGAGCTGGGCGTCGTCGGCGGGCGTCGGGCAGCTGGTCATGAGGTCTTGGCCGCGCTGCGTCTTGGGGAACGCGATGACGTCGCGCAAGCTGGTGGCCTGGGTGAGCAACATCGCCATGCGGTCGAGCCCGAGCGCGATGCCGCCGTGGGGCGGCGGGCCGTACTTGAACGCCTCGAGCAGGAAACCGAACTTCTGCCGGGCCTGCTCGGGCGACATGCCCAGAATCTCGAAGACGCGGGCCTGCACGTCGGGGCGATGGATGCGGATCGATCCGCCGCCGATCTCGTTGCCGTTGAGCACCAGATCGTAGGCCTGGGCCAGCACTTTGCCCGGATCGGAGTGCAGCAGATCGAGCTGATCGAGCCGTGGCGACGTGAACGGGTGATGGGCGGCGACCAGGGTGCCATCGTCGCGACTCTCGAACATCGGGAAGTCGGTGACCCACAGGAATTTCCAGTGGGTGCCGGCGGGGACCAGCCCGAGTTGGTCGCGCAGCTCGAGCCGCAGCGCGCTGAGCGACTGGTGCACCGTGTGCCAGGTGTCGGCGACGAACAGCATCACCGCACCCGGCTCGGCGCCCATCTGCTGGGTGAGCGCGGCGGTGAGCTCCGGGGTGAGGTTCTTGGCGAACGCCGACTGCCACGTGCCGCCCTCCTGCACGCGGGCCCAGGCGAGGCCCTTGGCGCCGCCGTTCTCGCGCTGCTTCACGAAGTCGGTGAGCTTGTCGAGTTGGCCGCGGGTCAAAGTGGCGGCGTGGGCAGCCGGCACCGTGATGCCCTTGACGCACGGCGCGCCCTCGAACACTCGGAACCCGCAGTCGCGGGTTGGCGCGGTGATGTCGACGAGCTCCAGGCCGAAGCGGACGTCGGGCTTGTCGTTGCCGTAGCGGGCCATCGCATCGGCCCAGGTGAGCCGGGGCAGCGGCGTGCTGATCTCGACGTCGGCGACCTCGCGCCAGACGTTGGCGATGAGCGTCTCCATCGCCTCGAACACCCGCTCGGGGGTGGCGAACGACATCTCGACGTCGATCTGCGTGAACTCGGGCTGCCGATCGTTGCGCAGATCCTCGTCGCGGAAGCAGCGGGTGATCTGGAAGTAGCGGTCGAAGCCCGCCACCATGAACAGCTGCTTGAAGATCTGCGGCGACTCGGCGAGTGCGTAGAACGTGCCGGGGTTCAGACGACTGGGCACCAGGAAGTTGCGGGCGCCGCCGGGGGTGTACTTGACCATGCACGGCGTCTCGAGCTCGAGAAAGCCCTGCTCGGTCATGGTGCGCCGGGTGACGAAGGCGATCTTCGCGCGCGTGATGAAATTGCGCTGCAGCGAAGGCCGCCGCAGATCGAGGTAGCGATAGCGCAGGCGCAGGTTCTCGCCGGTCTCGCTCTTGTCGTCGTCGGTGATGTTGAACGGCGGCGTCTCGGCCTGCGAGAAGATCTCGACCATGTCGGCCTCGACCTCGATCTCGCCCGTGGGCATGGACGCGTTGGTGTTCTCGCCGCGATCGATGACCGTGCCGCGGATGGCGATGCAGAACTCGCTGCGCAGCTTGTCGCCGGCGGCGCGGACCTCGGGGTCGAGGTCCGCCCCGAACACCACCTGGGTCAGACCCTCGCGATCGCGGACGTCGACGAAGATGCGGCCGCCGAGGTCGCGACGGCGATGGACCCAGCCGAACAACACCACCTCAGAGCCCACGTCGGCGCGGCGCAGCGCGCCACAGGAGTGGGTTCGCCCTCGGACCAGCAAGTTGGACATGCTGCGCGGACTGTAGCAGCATGAAGGCCGTGCTCCAGTGGCCTGTGGCGCGTGCTGCGGCGGCTCGCGGGTGGCCGTGCCCGGTCGCGGCTGCCGCGGGCACCGGCTTCGAGGCGCGGTCAGGATCGTGCCCAGGGCAGATGCCGGCGGGTATGCGCCGGCGCGGCGTCCTGCTACAACCTGCCCGCCGGCGCCCGCAGATGCCGCGTCCGGCCGCCCCGCGTCGCCATGCCGTTGCGCTTCGTGCACGTCTCGGATATCCACCTGCTCGATCTGCGGGGGGTACGGCCGTGGCACTACCTCAACAAGCGGATCACGGGCCGCGTCAACCTCGCGCTGGGACGCCGGCGCAAGCACGACGAGCGGATCTTCGAGCACGCCGTGCAGGCCGGCGTCGAACTCGGTGCCGAGCGTCTGGTCATCACCGGGGATCTCACCAACTTGTCGCTGCCCTCGGAGTTCGCCCACGTGCGCACCCGGCTCGACGCGCTGGCGCTGCCGGTCACGGTGATCCCGGGCAACCACGACGCATACGTATCCGGCGCCGTCCGCGACGATCTCTTCGCGCGCCACTTCGCGCCGTTCATGGCGGGCGAGCGCGCAGGCGCCCCGTTCCCGTTCGTGCAGCGCTTCGACGACGTCGCGCTCATCGGCGTGTCGAGTGGGGTCGTGACGCTGCCGCTGTTCGCGACCGGCCGGGTCGGGTCGCCCCAGCTCGAGCGCCTCGATGCGGTGCTCGCCCAGCTCGGCGCCGAGGGCTGCGCGCGGGTCGTGCTCATCCACCATCCGCCGGTCGCTGGCGTGGCCAAGCCGCGCCACGATCTGCTGGATCTCGCCGAGTTCGGCGAGGTCATCGCGCGCCGGGGCGCGGAGCTCATCCTCCACGGTCACGAACACGTCACGCTCGAGACCGCGCTCGCGGGGCCCGGGGGGCACGTCCCGGTCCACGGGATCGCCTCGGGCACCTCGTGCTCACAACGACCTGGGCGCGAGGCTGCGTTCTCGCTGTATCAGGTCGATCGTCATCGCATCCATCGGGAGCTCTATAAATGGAACGGTACTTCTTTCGCTCGCGCTTTCGCTCGCCCGCACGCCTGATCCTCCCGTCCCCCACGCTCGCGCTCGCGCTCGTCGCAGCGACGGTGGGCGCCTGCGCGTCGCCCCTCGACAAGGCCCGCACCGTGTGGTCCGACGGCGAGGGCGACTTCGACGAGGCCGAGCCACTCTACAAGGACGCGGTCGACAACGCGAAGACCCGCGAGGAGGCCACCGACGAGCTCGTCGCGATCTACGTCAAGCTCGGCCGTGAGAACAAGGACCGCTTCAAGATCGCCGATGACTACTACGAGAAGGCCCTCGCCCTCGACCCCAACGACGAGGCGGCGCTCGAGGGGCGGGCGCGGGTGATGATCGCCCGTGGCATGCCCGACGAGGCGTTCGCGCTCATCGAGAAGGGCGTCAAGTCAGGGAGCTGCCGCGGCTGCCGACCGCTGTACACCGTGCTGCTCATCGATCGCGCCGATCGCTACTACGCCGCGCAGATGTATGCCGAGGCCGAGCGCGAGTACACGCAGGCCGAGGCGATCCTGCCCAACGCCGCGATCGCCCTGGCGATCGTGCGCTCCCGCATCGCGCTGAAGCAGACCAACCAGGCCGCCGAAGGTCTCGTCGACGCCGCAGCGCTGATCGGCGTCGCCGACACCGATCAGCGCAAGCAATTCCTCGAGCTGCGCCGTCTGGTGGTGCTCGCGGTGCTCGCCGGCGACGAGCCCGAGCGCGCCGACAAGCTCCTCGACGTTGCGCCCAGCGGCGTCGGTGCCGAGGAACAGCTCGATCTGGCGATCGAAGTCGCCGACGAGCTGCGCCGCCGCGGCAAGGCCGACGTGGCGCTCGACCGGCTCGAGACCCTCGCCAAGTACGCCGACGAGGGCAAGCTCAAGGTGAGCAAGGATCGCATCGCCGAGCTGCGGCTGCGGGTCACCGTGTTCTACATCGCCGGCAGCGCCGCCTACCTCAGCAAGGGTCAGATCGACGACGCAGACGAGTTGGTGAGCCGTGGCCTCGAGCTGCGTCCCGACGACGCGGCGATGCAGTTGCAGCGCGTGCTGGTGGTGGCGGGCCGCGGCAAGATCCCCGAGGCCGAGGCGGCGCTGGCGAAGGTCGATCCCAAGACCGGCGGCTACGCCGAGGTCCAGGCGATCCTGTCCACCGTCAAGGTCCACGCTCACATCGAGGCCGGCAAGCTCGACGCGGCGCGCATCGAGCTCGACCGCGCCAAGGCCCGGGCCAAGGACCTGCCCGAGGTCCACATCGCGACCGCGGAGCTGCTCAGCCTCACCGAGGCCGGCGGGCTCAAGAAGAAGGACATCCCCGTGCTGCGGACCACCGGCTTGGTGAAGTACCCCGGCGGCAAGGTGACACGCCTCGCCGAGGCCCTGTCGGAGCTCGACTGGTCCAAACAGAGCATCAACGGGGTCGGCACCACGTATCCCTACCGCGGACCGGGGACCGAGCAGCGCATCGAAGCCCTCACCAAGAAGCTCTCCGAGTCGTACCCGTATGCGGTGAAGTTCATCGCGGCGCCGCAGATGGTGCTGGCGCTGCGCACCGATGGCGCGGCGCCGCTCGACGTGAAGCTCACCTGCGGCGCATTCCAGGCCGAGGTCAAGCTGACGCCCAAGACCCCATCGCGGCTCACGATCCCCCGTCCAGGCCTGTGCAGCCTCGAGTACGGCGGAAAGACCGCAGCGTGGCTGGCCGAGCCCTACGCCGAGGTCGAACTCCCGCTGTGAGCATCGATGGCGCTGCGGCGCCGAGGTCCGCATCGCCGACGTCACTACCGTAGGCCGACGCCCGCCGTGGTCCGACGCCACCGACACGCGCGTCGCAACCCCTGGTAACATCCGCAGGCGTGCCAAGCTGCCCCCACCGCAAGATCCGCCCCCTGGGCGAAGGTGCGGTGGGCGACGTGCATCTGTGCGTGGACGTGTTCCGTCGCCGCCTCGTGGTGGTGAAGTGGCTGCGGGCCGAGGTCCACGAGGGCAGCGAGGCGGCGGTCCGCTTCCAACGCGAGGCCCAGCTGATGAGCGGCGCCAACTTCGACGGCGTCATCAAGGTCGAGCACTTTGGCAGCGACGAGTACGGCCGCACGTGGATGGCGATGGAATTCGTCGACGGCGTCTCCCCCGCCGTGGCCATCACCGAGGGCGACACCTGGGGCGCCCACCGCCTGCTCGTGGGGGTCGGCCGCAGCCTCGACGAGCTGCACGGGCTCGGGGTGGTCCATCGCGATCTGAAGCCCGACAACGTGCTGCTGCGCAACCAGCCCGATGGCTGGGATCCGGTCATCATCGATCTCGGGATCGCGAAGTGGCTCGCCCACGAGGCGGCGACGGCCACTGGATCGGTGTTCGGCACCCCGCACTACATGAGTCCGGAGCAGTTCCGCGACACCAAGCACGTCGGCCCCGCGACCGACAGGTACGCCCTGGCCGTGATCGCGTTCGAGCTGATCTCCGGGCGGCTGCCCTACGACGGCCGCAGCCTGCCCGAGCTGCTGCACCAGCACATGGAGGCCGAGATCCCGCCGCTGTCGATCGCGATGCGCGGCCGCGGTCGCGCGACGATGCTCGACGCGCCCGAACCCACCCGCGCGCCGTCGCCCAACCTCGACGTGTTCATGCGCCGAGCGATGGCGAAGTCACCGCCCGATCGGTGGGGCAGCGGCCGCGAGATGGCCGCGGCCTTCCACGCCGCCGCCGAGGCCGACGGCCTGTGGCACGACCCCGGCGCCATCCCGCCGCTGTTCGAGACCATCGCGAGGCCCATCGTCGAGATGCGCCACGCCGGCGTCACGCACCGCTTCGACATGCGCGAGGGACCGGTGGTGATCGGTCGCCACGAGGCGTGCCAGTTCGTGCTCGGATCGCCGCGGATGAGCCGGCTGCACGCCTGCATCTACGCCCACCGCGGCCGGGTGTGGATCGCCGATCTGCAGAGCCAGAACGGCACGCAATACCAGGGACGCGCGCTGACCGTGGCGATGCCGGTGCCGCTGCGCGCCGACGGTGAGGGCGCGCCGATCCGCCTGTACGACCAAGACATCGAAGTCCGGACCCTCGAGGGCTGACGGCCGTGGCGGCCTTCCGACGGGGGTGGCCGTGGCTGGCGCTGTTCGGCCCGGCGCTCGGCTGGCTGGCAATCGTGGTGGCGGCGTCGGCGGGCACGCTGCTGGATCGCGCGCAGTGGCGAGCGCCCGACCGCCGCGGCGCGGTGGTCGTCGGTGACGATGCGTGCCGGGCGTGCCATCCCACCGAGTGGACGAGCTGGGCGGCGAGCTACCACCGCACGATGACGCAGCCGGCGACCGCGGCCCTCGCCCCGTTCGGCGGCGAGCAGCTCGAGACGCTCGGCTTCGTCGCCACGATGGATCGCGACGCTGCCGGCACACCGACCATCCGCGTGGTCGACGACGACGGCGCGGTCGTGCTCGACGCGGCCGTGGAACTCGCGGTGGGCAGTCATCGCTACCAGCAATACGT
Source organism: Nannocystales bacterium (assembly GCA_038325765.1). Taxonomy (GTDB): domain Bacteria; phylum Myxococcota_A; class Polyangia; order Nannocystales; family Nannocystaceae; genus Xiheibacterium. Next base: position 101,519 of record JBBQJI010000008.1, on the reverse strand, counting down.
CGCGCGCATCGACCGTGGGGGCGGCGAAGGCGAGCTGTGGCGCCTGCCGCTGCTGTGGCACCTCGGCGAGCGGCGGTGGCTGCACCTGGGCGGCGCGTTCTTGTCGCCCGACGGCGCGCGGGGCGATCGCGACGACTATCTGCGGCATCTGTCGCGTTACAACGACAACTGCATCTTCTGCCACAACACCGAGCCGAGCCCGGGCCTCGACGCTGCCGGACGGTGGCGCTCCCACGTCGGTCAGTGGGGCATCGCCTGCGAGGCGTGCCACGGGCCCGCCTCGGTGCACCTGGGGCGCCACGACGACGTCGCGAGGCGGCTGTGGTCGATGCTGGGCGATGACGGCTCGATCACGCACCCCGGCAACTTGGGCGCCGCGCGCAGCAACGACGTCTGCGGCCGCTGTCACGGTCAGCGGATCGGCCACGACATCGCGCGCATTCTCGCGGTGGGCGACGGCTTCGTCCCCGGCGCGGCGCTGGATGACGTCTCGCGGCCGATCTTCGCCGACAGCGTGGTGGGCGGCCGCAGCGGTGAGTTCGCGGCGCGCTTTTGGCCCGATGGCACGCCGCGGCTCTCGGCCCACGAGTTCCAGGGCCTGCTGCTGTCGCCGTGCACGGAGCTGCGGTGCGAGAGCTGTCACGACATGCACGGCGAGACCCCGTCGATGCAGTTGCGGGCCGACTGGGATCCGGTCGCGACGTGCGTGCGGTGCCACGATGCAGGTGGGCTCGTCGGTGCCGGCCGTTCGGGTGGTCACGGTGGTCACGGGGCGGTGGTGGACTGCACGGGCTGCCACATGCCGCGCACGACCTACGGCCTGCTCGAGGGCATGATCTCGCATCGCATCACCTCGCCTCTACCCGCGGCGCAAGTCGGCCGCCACGACGGCCCCGATGCGTGCACGCAGTGCCACGTCGATCGATCGCGCACGTGGGCTGCCGCCGCATGGCCGCGCCTCGGTCTGGGGGCGCGAAGGCCGATGGCCGAGCCCGCGGCCGACGAGGGCTGGGCGTCGCGGGTGGTGCTCGATCTGCACGGCGGCGATCCGATCCAGCGGGCGCTCGCGGCCCATGCCCTCGCGCAGGACGGCGTGCCCGTCGATGCGGCCACGCGGCTGGCGTGGATCGTCGACGGCATGGCCGACGACTATGCGGCGGTGCGCTGGATGGCCTGGCGCGGTGCCAAGCGGCTCGCCGCCGCCGCCCACGACGACGACGCGGCGGCCGTGCTCGAGGGCTTCGATCCGAACGCGGCGATCGAGGACCGGATCGGTCAGTGGCGGGCGCTGCAGCAGCGGGTGGGCCCTTCGCCGCTGGCGGCTCACCCCGAGCGGCCCGCGGCGCTCGAAGAGCGGCGGGATGCGTCGGCGATCGTCATCGGGGAGTGACGGCTCGGTCAGTTCGGGCGCACCAGGGCGACCGCGACGCAGCTGCCCAGCAGCATCATCGCGCCCGCCGGCACCATCAAGACCAGCGGACCCGGATCGGTGGGGCCGTGCCACAGGCCGCCGCCGAAGAAGCCCACCCCGACCAGCACCGCGCCCAGCGGCGCGGCGACGCGGATGCGGCGGGCCCAGCCGTCGGTCGTCTGCAGACGATGCATCGCCCAGCCCAGCGCGAGGTTGACCAGGCCGAGGATGCCGCCGTGGGCGTGGCCTAGCCGCAGCATCTCGCGCCGCAGCGCGTCGTCGACCCAGCCGGCCGCGCGCAGGCCGATCATCGCCTCGAGCCACAGGCCCGACGCGAGAAAGATCGCGACGATCGCGACCGAGCAGCGAAGATGACGCGTCTCGTCCACCTGGCGTCGAGCCTAGGGGGGCTGCGCCCGGTCGTCCAGCGCTTGCAGCCGGGTGGTTCGGTCGCAGCCGGCGCTCACCGTCACATCAGCGGTGACAGCACCCGCGCGACAGCCTCGGCGACGCGGCGAAACCATGTCCGGCGCTCGCGGAGCGCGGCGGTGATCTCGTGCGAGGACGCCAGGACCTCGGAGAAGCACGCGACGAGGCTGGCGGTGACCCCGGCGTCGTAGAACATCGCGATGATCTCGTAGTTGAGTTGGAAGCTGCGCACGTCGAGGTTGGCGGAGCCGACCAGCGCGACCTCGTCGAACACGGCGTACTTCGCGTGGAGCATGCCGGTCTGGTACTCGAAGAAGCGGGCTCCGGCCTCGAGCAGCTCGTCGTAGTAGCTGGCCGCCGCCCATGCGACGAGGCGGGAATCGTTGTTCGCCGCCGAGGGCACGACGATGCGCACGTCGACACCGCGCAGCGCTGCGGTGCGCAGTGTCGACAGCAGCGGCTCATCGGGCACGAAGTAGGGCGTCACGATCCACACCCGCGCGCAGGCGCAGGCGATGGATGCGGTGATCTGGGTGCCGATCGCCTCGGCCACCGGCGCGTCGGGTCCGCTGGGCACGACCTGCACCAGGGGTCCGTCGCCCGTGGCCGCGCGGCGGGGCAGGGCGTCGTAGGGGTTGTGGGCCCGTAGCGCCCGCGCGCGGGCGTGCGCCGAGGGCCGCGCGAAGCGTCGGGGGGAGGGGCGGCTGGCGTCGACGTGGACGAGGGCCGGGGTCCGGACGCCGGAAGCGTCGATGACCTGACCGGTGGCGCCGATCCAGTCGTCGAGGAAGACCGCGTCGAGGCCGACCACCGCGTCGCCGCGCAGCTCGACCATCATGTCGCGCCAGCCCACGACCGTCTCGCCGACACCGCTGTACTCGTCGCCGATGTTCACACCGCCGATGAAGCCGCGGTCGCCGTCGACGACGATGATCTTGCGATGGTTGCGGAAGTTGACGCGATTGCGCCACGGTCGCCACGGCACGCGCAGACGCCCGAACCACGCCAGCTCGCCGCCGGCTTCGATGAGCGGCGCGAAGTGGGACTCGTCGACGCCGAAGCTGCCGAGGTGGTCGAGCAGCACGCGGACGCGCACGCCCGCCCGCGCCCGCGCGGCGAGCCGCGCGACGAACTCGCGGCCGGTGGCGTCGTCGCGCCAGATGTAGAACAGCACGTGTAGGTAGCGCTCGGCCGAGTCGATCGCGCGGAGCATCGCGCTGAACGTGGAGCGCGGCTCGGCGAAGACCTCGACGCTGCGGGCCCGACGCACGGGCGCGGCCGCGGTGTTGATCGCGAGCTGGACCAGGCTCCGCTGGATCGCCGAGGTGTCGGCGGGCAGCTCGGCCGACGCGGCGAACTCGCGCATCGCGTCGAGTGGCCGGACGATCCTGCGCTCCCGGGCTTTCCGCCGCCGCCGCAGGCGCTGGCCGAACACCACATAGGCGAGCAGACCGGCGACCGGCACGAACACCAAGGCCAGCAGCAGGGCCAACGTCGCGCTCGGCCGCCGCCGCTCGAGGACCACCATCAGGGTGATGCCCACGACATAGACGATGAACGCGATCTCGTACGACCACGACATGGTTTCGGGCGAGATCGCCAGCATGGGCGCGGGGAGGATCGGCGCGGGCGTGGGGAGGATCGGCGCGTCGCACGGCGCGCGCGCCACTATACCGCCGGGGGGCTGCAGTCCGGCCCGCCCCCGGCCCCACGACGCGGGGCGTCGCCCACCGCGTCGTCCCCGGGGTCGACCGAGGGGTCCCCGTGCGGCACGAGGCGCCGGCGAGGCCCCACGCGCTGCAGGCATTTTCGCAGGTCCTCGAGGTCAGCGTGGGCCCGCGCCAAGCGCGAGAGCAGTGCTGCGCCGGCGGTGCCGCTACGTGCCGAACCCGGCCTTGCGTTCCCAGCCCTTCTTCACACCCTCGGCGATCATCTCGTCCGCGATCTTCATCGCGTCCGTCGGATTCGCGGCCAACTTCACCTCGCGCTGCAGCGGATCCTTCCGCCCCGCGCTGAAATCGGTGAACTGCACGACGTACGCCGGATACCCCAGCTCGCGCCCGACCTCGTGTTTGTGGGTCTGCCACACCACGAGCTTGCGCACCGCGATGTCGCCCTTCGCGGCCTTGGTGTAGACCTCGCGGCGGATCACTTCGCTCGCCGGCAGGATCATCGCGTCGGCGTGGCGATCGATGCCCGGCACCAGGCAACGCTCCTGGACCTGGGCGACGCGCACGTCGGTCGCGTCGACCCTCTTGTCGTCGCGCACGCGCAGGAACACGGGGTGCAAGATGCTGGCGCCGGGGAACTCGCGGACCCGTCGCCACGCGCCGTCTTGCCATTCGAGGATCATGCGTTCGATCGGATCGCCGCTCGAGTCCTCGCTCTGGATGTCGGTGACCTTGATCTCGACGACGATCTCGGGCCGCACGAGGCGGTACAGCGCGCCGCGGTTGTTGGCGTGGCGATAGTTCGAGTCGGCGTGCATCGCCGAGAGCACGGGCATGAACGCGAGTCGCTGCTCGGTCGGCATGTTGCCGCACGAGCCAATCAGCTGGATCTGACCGTCTTCGCGCACGAGACCCAGCAGCAACGATCCGACGCGATCCGCACCCTCGGACGACTCGGTGTAGCCGATGACGGCCGCGTCGATCGAGATCGTCGGCTTGGCCTTGTAGACCAGATCGTCGCTGCCGCGGATCACCAGGCCTTCGCCCTTGCCGCCCTCGACCCACTCGGCGAACAACATCGCGACCGCCTCGCCGCCGGTCACGACCTCGGTCTTCACCGCACGCACGCGTTTGCCCGCGTCGAACAGCCGCGAGAGCGCCGCGATGCGCTCGCCGTAGATCGCCGTGCGTTCGGGGCCGTCGTTGGCCCCGCCTTGCAGCGTGTCGAACGCGACGAAGGCGATGCGTTCGACCGCCGCCCCGTCCTCGCCCCCCATCGCGTTGGCGAGATCGCCGACGCGCGGCCGCCCGCTGCTGCGCGCTGCGTACAGCTCGCCCGCGACGATCGTGCGGGTGTGCGCCCGCGCGGCCGCGGCCCGGGCTTCGATGAGCACCGGCACGTCGCCCGACACCACTCGACCCGACGGCGCGGTGAGGAAGACGTCGTTGCCGTCGAACACGAGGAACCACAGTTCGCCGTCGACCTTGGGTGAGACGTGCAGCGGGCCTGGTGGCAGCCCTGTCAGCAGATCGTCCTTCACCAGCGCACGGTAGCGACTGGCGACGCCGCGCTTGTAGCCGCGCAACATCGTCGCCAGCTCGGTGTCGAGCACGCTTCCCGCGGGGGACTGCAGCCCTTGGCCCAGCGGGCGGGCGCCGTCGGTCGTGAACAGGCTCATGTCGGCACCCGCAGCTCGAGGTTGGAGAGGTGGAGCAGCAGCTGATACCGCGGGCCGTCGACACGACCCTCGAGGAAGCCGCGATACGGTGTGCCGTTCTCCTGGAACACGAGCGGCTCGCGACCCTTTGCGCCCGCGCCGAGCATCGCGAGCACACCCTCGTCGGCGAGCTGCTTGGCCATCGCGTGCAAGAAATCGTAGGTCAGGCCGTCGACGTGGCGGATCGCGACGGTGCGGCGGAAGGCGAATCTCGCGATCGCCTCGGACTTCGCGATCTTCTTGCCCGCGACGCGCACTGGGTCGAGCTCGTTGATGTTGGCCGGTGTGTCGCCCGCGGGTTTGCGATCGCGTTCGGTGCCGTCGGGGCCGATGAGCACGTCGACGAGCTGCGGCGACACGTGCAGCACGCCACCGTCCGCCGACAGGTACACCGGAGTGGTGTCGCCGATGAGCCGGCCGACCTGCTCGAGGTCGATCTCGGGATCGCCGTCGACCAGCGCCTGCGCCAGGTCATCGCCGTGCGTCGCGAGCAGGGTCGCGTGCAGTCCGGCCTCGGTCGCCGCGAGATACCGGTGGAACGCGATGGTCTTGCCCGGCACGCCCATCTTCGGGCTCGGCGCCTCGGGGATCGATTCCATCGCGATGCTCGCATCGCGCTGGGCCTCGTTCATCAGGTGGATCTTGCGCATGGAGTCCTCAGAACATCTCGAAGTCCAGCTCGTCTTGGTCTTCGGTGGTGTCGAAGCTCGCGGGTGCGGGCAGATCGATCGAGGCCCACGGCGGCGGCGTCGGTCGACCGACCAGCGCGAAGACACCGGCGTCGTTGGCGACGAGTACCGCGGTCTCGGCCTGGTAGTCGGCGCGGTAGTTGAAAGCGAAGCGAAACGCGGCGCCGGCCTGGAGCTGCGCGGCGAGGGCCGGATCGATCTGTTCGGGCGCGAGCACGTAGACCGTGCGCACCGCGAGATCGAGGACGTCTTCGGGTGGGATCGGGCCCTCGAGTGGTTGTGCGACGCCGAGCGTCGAGGGCACCTGCGGCAGCGGTGTGCCGTCGCGATCGAGGCCGACGAGATCGCGGTTGGGAATCCACGCGCCGTCACCATCGAAGTAGCCCTGGGCCGTCATCCCGGAGCGCACCAGCAGCGCACCGTCGCGGGTGAGCTCGGCCCGCTCGCACCGCCGACCCTCGGGATCGAGGGGACGCCGCTCGCGACGGCCGTAGAGTTTGGCGCGGTCGAGCTTCTCGAGCGCAAAGCTCGACTCGATCCCCCCGATGGTCACGACGATCGACTTGGCCACGTCGACCCAGCTTCCGCCGGGGCGGAGCGGCGGGTCAAGGGGCGGCCCGCGGCGGGCGGCACGGCCCCGATTCGCACGCCGATTCACACGCCGATTCACGCGCCGATTCACGCGCCGATTCACCCGCCGATTCTCAGCCCCCCGAGGCGACAGAGTTCGCGTTTCGCAGGCACCATCCGTTCGTTCTGCGCGCGTTGGTCGGACTCGGGGCCACGCTCATCGACCCCGACATGATGAACCCGTGCTCGATGTCACCGCGACGCACACGCCAGCGCGCATGGCCGCGAGGTCTCCGAGTCACCTCTCGTCCACGCGCCACCGTGCCGCCGGGTCGCCGCAGTCCCGCTCCTGTCCCGGCCCGCAACGCCGGGCGCACACCGGACTCGCGGGGCCGGCGGCGACGCACGAGGTCAGCGCGTCGCCCAAGAACGCCGCGCGGCACGAAGTGCCGGCCAGGCCCCACGCGCTGCAGGCATCGACACAGGCCTCGAGGTCGGCGTGGGCCGAGGCGAGGCCGCAGTGGTCGTCGTAGGCCTCGCAGTACGCGAGGCACCCGTCACGCGGGTCGGTGTCGGTGTCCGTGTCGGTGTGGGTCTCGCTCTCGCTCTCGAGCGCGGCGTCGGCGTCGTCCTGTGCGAAGGACGCGTCGGTGATGTCGCGCCCGGCCTCGCGATCGACCTCGACCTCGTCGAGCAGGCACGCCCCCACCCCAGCCGCGAGCACCACGGCGGCGAGCCGACGGGGCACTGTGCCCCGGGGGATCGCGGCGCGCCGCCCCACCGTGCACGCCCAGCCGCCGCCCGGCTCGCTCGCCAGTGGCCGGCACCGCCGCATCGATCGCTCGACCATGCCCGCGGGCCATCGGCCGCGGCCGGGCCGCATTGAGTCGCGCACGTCGCCACGGTACGCTTCGGCCGCCGATGCCGTCGCTGCTGCAGGTGCTCCACGATGCGACCGGGCACGGCGCCACCGAGATCGTCCTCGAGCCCGGTCGCAAGCCGACGCTGCGCACGGCGCTGGGCGTCGAGAGCATGCCGACGCCGCTGAGCGAGGGTGACCTGTTCGAGGCGCTCGGTGGGGTGCTCGGGCCCGACCAGCAGGGCGAGCTCGCGGTCGGCGACGTCGTCGAGTTCCAGCTCCACGACGGCTTGGTGCGCTGGCACCTCGTCGCGCAGGCCGGCAACGAGGGGGTGGTCGTACGTGGCCGCACCGGGGCCGAGCGCAACGTCGCGGAGCTCGGGGTGCCGCTCGAGCTGCCACCGCTGTCGCGGCCGGTCAGCGAGGGCGACGCAGTCAGCATCCCCGCACCCCCACCGCGCCGCCATCGCGACACCGCATGGGACCTGCCCAGCGTGGCCTCCACGCCGCCGCCGGCACCCTCGGGTGTGATGCCCGACTGGCTGGTGTCGGCCAGTGCGTCGGCGGATCCGACCGGAGCAGGCCACGCCGCTGCGCAGCGCACCGTGCCGCTCGACTCCGATTCGCCGGACTTCGCGCTGCGCCGCCGACCGCCGACCGGCGAGCCGCCGGCGACGCTGGGCGATGCGATCGAGCTCGATCCGCCCGAGTACGGCACCGTGCGCGCGAGCGATCCGTTCGCTGTGCTCGCCGCGCAGCTCCCCGACGGCGCGTTGTGCCTGGTGTGTGGCCACGGCCTCGGCGAGCGGTTGGCGCGGCACCTCGGCGCCTATGCGCTGATCCTCGAGGCATCCGAGGCGCTCGGTCGTCGCACAGACGCCCACGTCGCCGCGTTCGTCGTCCGCCTCGAGGACCCCAGTGAGCTGTTGGCGTGGATGCTGCGCCGCGTCGAGGAGGGCGCGCGCGTGATCGTCGAGGTCGGCGCGCGCTCGCCTGCGGGCGCCCGTCGGACCTTACTCGGCGTGCAGCACGGTGCCGCCGCCGCAGCGTGGCTCGACGCCGTCGAGACCTACTGGGCAGCGGACAATCGCGGGACCTGGTCGCTCGGCCGGGCGTGAGCGGGGCTCGGGCGTGAGCGGGGCTCGGGCGTGACCGGGGTTCAGGCCACGCGCGCGTCCATGCGGGCGTCGTAGCGGCACACGCAATTGCGGCCCAGGGCCTTGGCGCGGTACAGCGCCGCATCGGCGGCAGCGATGAACGCGGCTGTGTCCGGGGCGCGCCCGAACTGCTCGGTCGACACCACGCCGATCGACAGCGTGCACGAGCCTGCGACCGTCGCGTGCATGGACTGGCTAGCGAACGACCGCCGGATGCGCTCGCCGAGCTCGAGCGCCGCGACCCCATCCACGTTGCGGCCGACGATGGCGAATTCCTCGCCCCCGTAGCGGAAGCACCCGGTGGTCTCGCCCGTGATCTGGGACAGGATCTGGCCGAGAAAGGCGAGGAGCGCATCGCCCACCGGGTGGCCGAAGGAGTCGTTGACGCGCTTGAAGTGGTCGATGTCGAGCAGCAGCAGCGAGGCGGCATGGTGGCCGTCCGCCGCGTCGTGCAGCTCCTTGACCAGGTTGTCGTCGAAGGCGCGGCGGTTGCCTACGCCGGTGAGGGCGTCGACGGTGGCCATGCGTGCGAGCGCCAGGCTGCGGGCCTCGAGATCGCGGGTGAGCGAGCGGATGCGCAGCATCGCGGTGAGCCGCACCTTGAGCTCGATCGCATCGACGGGCTTGGTGAGGAAGTCGTCGGCGCCGGCCGCCACGCCGCGCTCACGGGCGTTGCGGTCGGCAAGGCCGGTGAGGAAGACGATCGGGACGTACGAGGCCGAGCGCGTCCGCAGCAGCCGCGTGAGGCGGAAGCCGTCGACGCCGGGCATCACCGCGTCCATCAGCACCAGGTCGACGGACTCCTGGCTGAACACCCGCAGGGCCTCGATCCAGCCGTTGCAGGTCGTGACCCTGTAGCCGAGATCTGCCACCGTGTCGGCGATCGCGTTGGCCGACGCGCGGTCGTCGTCGACGACGAGCACGTGGGCCTGGGTGGGCCAGGCGGGGTCGGACGGGGGACAGAGCTCGATCACGTTTACACGAGGGCGGACTGGATGGTCGTGTCGAGCGCGCGATATTCGCGCAGCGACGGCACGAGGTCGTCTTCGAGGGCGTCCGCCACCTCCACCAGGTCGGCATGTCCGAGCGCGGGCTGTAGCCCCTCGAGGATGCCGACGATGTGTTCGTGGTAGTCGCGGACGGCGACGCCGGAACCGGGCTCGCCGGCCTCGACCGCGTCCTGGACGAGGACCAAAAATGCCAAAAAATGCTCGAGGTCGTCGGTCGACGCCCCGAGCGCGGCGAGGGCCAGATCGTCGTGGCCGTCGCGGAGCGAGGACGCGATGCTCGCGTAGCGGCCGGCGAGGGCGTCGGCGTAGGGCATCGCGGTGCTCGCCGCACGGCGGGCGAACTCGAGTTCTTCGGGGGTGGACATGGTGGGGCTTTCAGCTCGCGAGCGAGCAGGCGGGCGGGGACAGGGGCTCGTTGCGCACCCGAGGCGGCGGCAACACCCGCAGGATGCGACCGTTGGGCGCGGCGGGCAGGACCAGCTCGATCGCGAGTTCGCCCGCGCAGGCGCCCAGGGCGAGCGAACCGCCGAGCTGCTCCACGAGGTGGCGGCAGTGCAGCACGGTGCGATCGGCCTGGGGCAAGGTGCCATCGCCCGACAACGCCCGGAGCATGCGCAGGGGCGGTACGTCGGGGCCGGCGATCGAGATGCGCACGAGACGATCGCGTTCGGTCACCACGACGTGGAAGGTCTCTTCGGTCCGGCCGTCCTCGGCGTCGCGGAGCATCGCGCCCAGGATCCCGGCGAGGGCGAAGGCGAGGGTGGTCGGGTCACCGCTGACGATCGCGCCGGTCGCCGACAGATCGAGCACGATGTTGACGAATTCGGGCTGCACCCGCGAGGTGACGCGCGCGACGGTGGTGGCGACGAGCAGCTCGACGTCCGTGAAGCCGCAGCTCGGTCCGGTCGTGGAATCGTTGGCAGCATCGCCCGTGTGATCGTCGGCGTGTGGGGTGAGATCGAGGGTGTTCATGGGTCGGGATCCGGGGAGAATCGAGGGGTCAGGCGACGTCGGTGAGGACCCGGGCGCCTTCGCCCCGTGGTTCTCGGTGGACGATGCGAGCGCGTGCGCGCTCGAGGTCGTGCTGGAGCGCTTCGCCCCACTGCATCAGGAGACCGTCGAGCTCCTGCAGGCGCGTGATGGCGCAGCGCTCGGCGTCGGACAGCGGGCCCGTGCGGGGGCAGTCGCAGAGCAAGGTGGCGCGGCGCCCGGTGAGATCGGTGAGGGTCTGCGCATCGGCCTCGCCGCGGGTGCAGGCGCCGTGCGCCTCCTCGGTGAGCGCGAGGATCGCTGCGAGTGCGTCGTGGCGGGTCATGGGCCGCCCTCCACCGAACCAACCGCCTGGCCCCACGCCTCGCGCAGATCCCCGAGGATCTTGATGACCGGCACCAAAGGCCCGGGATCCATGCGGATGTTGGCGAGACTCAGCTGCTCTTGGAAGTAGACGTAGAGCAGGTCCAGCTGCCCGCAGAGCTCGGGCGCGACCTTGTGGTCGAGCGTGCCCCGGAGCTCGCCGATGATGGCGCCAGCCTTGGAGATGGCGATCCCCTTGGCGGCGACATCGCCAGCGATGATCTCCTGCTGGGCATGCTTGCAGAAGCGCAAGCAGCCATCGTAGAGGGCCAGGAGGATCTGGCCCGGCGAAGCGGACTCGATCTGCGTGGCGCGGTACTTTCGCGCGGCGGCGACGGACATGTCTCGCTATCTGTTCAGGAACTGTGCCAAGTAGCTCTGCTGGCCCTGGAGCTGGCTCATGGTCTGCTCGAGGGCGGCATACTTCTGGCGCAGCGACTGCTCGAACCGCTCGAGATAGGCCTGCATGTCCTCGATGCGGCTGGCGTTGCTCTTGATCGTGCCCTCGATGCCCTTTTTGCGGGTCGTCAGCAGGCCATCGACCGAGTCGGTGTAGCCGTCGATGAGCGTGCCCATCAACGCGCCCATGCCGGCGTTGGTGCCGTCGCCGGCAAAGTAGGTGGCGGCGCGCGCGAAGTCGGCCGCCAGCGCGCCGTCGAGATCGTCGGCGTCCAGCGTCAGGGTTCCGTCGCGCTGGGTCTGGATGCCCAGATCCGCCAACTGCAGCGTCGAACCACCGGCGCCGACCAGGCCGGGGATGGGGCTGGCGATGAGCCGCGCCATGCCCTGCTCGATCGTGCGCACGGTCGAGTCACCGCTCAGCGTCTCTCTGCCCTTGCCCACCCCGTTTTGGGCCGCGATCAGCTTGGCCACCGAGTTGTAGGCGTCGACGAAGCTCTGGAGCTTGGTCTTGACGCCGCCGGCGTCGGGCTTGATCTCGACCTGGACCGGGCCTGCGCTCACGCCCTTGAGATCGAGGGTCGTGCCCGGGAGCACGCCGTCGAGGAGATTCGAGGCGCTGGTGATGGCGAAGCCATCGACGGTCAGCGAGGCGTCGGTGGCCGCCTGCACGGTGCCGCCGGGGTTATCCAGTCCGAGGCCCAAGCCGGTGTCGCCGAACGTGATGCCGTTGGCGGCCCCGGTGTTTCGACCCACCACCTGCAGCCGATACTGGGTGCCGTCGAAGAGGATGCCGGCACTCGCGGCCGCGCCCGATCCGTTGATCGCGGTGGCGATGTCGCGCAGCGAAGCACCGGCGGGCAACGCGATGTCGGTGGTGGTGCCACCGATCGTCAGCGACAGCGTCTGCGCGTTGGTCGACACCGCGGCGGTCGCATCGGCGAACGTGCCCGAGTACGTGCGCTGGGCCCGGGCGAGGCTCAGGACCTCGATGTCGTAGGTACCGGGCACGCTGTCGCCCGAGGTGGTGATCTTGGCCACCGACTCGTTGCTGACCGAGCCGGCGTACGAGAGGAACTCACCGGGCGTCGCGAGGTTCGTTGCCGCCGTCTTGAGGGCGGACAGCGCCGACGACAGCTGATCGACGATGCGACCTTTGGACGACAGGGCGTTGTTCTGCGCCTGCAGCCGCTGCAGGGGGATGCGCTCGACTCCGACGAGTGCGCCGATGATCGCCGTGGTGTCGAGACCCGAGGCAAGCCCCGAAAAACTGATGCCGGTCATGGATCGCAGATCTCCCAGCTCGTGACATCGTCCGCCCTGGCCCAACCTTGAACCCGCACATCGCCCGGCGCGCCGGGTGCCGGAACCACGGGAAAGACCCCCCACAGGGCGGCCTGTGCCGCCACGTGGGGGGTCTCGATTCAGGGCGTTCGCCCCGGTTCGCGGACTAGAGCAGCGACAGCGCCATCGAGGGGCCCTGGTTGGCCTGCGCGAGCATGGCCGTACCCGCCTGCATCAAGATCTGGTTCTTGGTGAGCTGGGCGGTCTCCTCGGCGACGTCGACATCGACGATGCGCGAGTTGGCGGCCGACAGGTTGGTCGAGTAGGTCTCGAGGTTGGACATCGTCGTGCCCAACCGGTTCTGCATCGCGCCGAGGCCGGCGCGGCGCGTGGAGACCCGCTCGATCGCGGTGTCGAGGGCAGCGATCGCGGTGTCGGCACCGCTGGTCGACGAGATGGACGACGTCCCGATCCCCAGGGCGCTGGAACTCGAGGTCGCGATCGACACCGTCAGTCGATCGTCGGTCGTGGTCCCGGTGCCCACCTGGAAGGCCAGGCCCGCCGCCTGATCCCCGTCCAGCAGACTCACACCGTTGAACTCCGTGGTGTTGACGATGCGATCGATCTCCGATCGCAGGCTGCCGAACTCGTCGTTGAGATAGCCGCGCTGGGTGGTGTTCACCGTGCCGTTGCGCGACTGGACCGAGATCTCACGCATGCGCGTGAGCAGTCCGCTGACCTCCTTGAGGGCTCCGTCCGCGGTCTGCACCAGGCTGACGCCGTCATTGGCGTTTCGCTTGGCTTGATCGAGGCTGCGGATGCTGGCTTTGAAGTCCTCCGAGATGGCCAGGCCCGCCGCGTCGTCGGCGGCGGACTGGACCCGGAGACCCGACGACAGCCGAGAGATGCTCTTGGACAGGTCGGCGGCGGTCTTACCCAGGTTGCTCTGGGCCGAGAGGGACTGGATGTTGCTGCGAATGCTGATTGCCATGATGACGTTCCTTGCGTGGAGATCCCCGCGCGAACGGAGAGTGGGCATGCATGCCCGTGTGACGGGAGTGCGTGGCGTGGAAGACGTCCCCGTCGACGTCGTCCATCGATGTGTTCAAGCCAAGTGCGGGTCGCGGACGCCGCCGCCCGGGGCGGGCGTGGAAGTGGTGCTGCTCGGGCGCAGCGGCGCCTCGGGGGCGCGGATGTGGGTCGTGGGTCATTGCGTGCCTGTGGAAAAACGAGGTGGAGAAGAGATGGCGCGGGGGTGGAGGGAGGTCGCGTGGAGCTCGGACGCCGCGCGCTCCGGACCGGCACGGCTGCGCCGGCCCGGAGCACGCGGTGGCGCAGACATCAGCCGAGCAGGCTGAGCGCCGACTGCGGCGCCTGGTTGGCCTGGGCGAGCATCGCCGTGCCTGCCTGCATCAAGATCTGGTTCTTGGTGAGCATGGCGGTCTCGGAGGCGACGTCGACGTCGACGATGCGCGAGTTGGCGGCGGACAGGTTGGTCGAGTAGGTGTCGAGGTTCGACATCGTCGTCGACAGGCGGTTCTGCATCGCGCCGAGGCCGGCGCGGCGCGTGGACACCCGCTCGATCGCGGTGTCGAGCGCTGCGATGGCGGTGTCGGCTCCACCGGTCGAGCTGATGCTCGCGGCGCCGATCCCCAGCGCGCTGGAGCTCGAGGTCGCGATCGAGATCGTCAGCCGATCGTCGGCGCTGGTATTGATGCCGATCTGGAACGACAACCCCGTGGACTGGTCGCCGTCGAGCAGGTCGACGCCGTTGAACTCCGTGGTGTTGACGATGCGATCGATCTCCGATCGCAGGCTGCCGAACTCGTCGTTGAGGTAGCCGCGCTGGGTGGTGTTCACCGTGCCGTTGCGCGACTGGACCGAGATCTCACGCATGCGCGTGAGCAGTCCGCTGACCTCCTTGAGCGCTCCGTCCGCGGTCTGGACCAGGCTGACGCCGTCGTTGGCGTTTCGCTTGGCCTGATCGAGGCTGCGGATGCTGGCTTTGAAGTCCTCGGAGATCGCGAGGCCGGCGGCGTCGTCGGCGGCGGACTGGACCCGGAGACCCGAGGACAGCCTCGAGATGCTCTTGGAGAGGTCGCCCGCGGTTCGGGAGAGATTGCTCTGGGCTGCGAGTGAGGAGACGTTGGTGAGTACGCTGAGTGCCATGTCGATGTTCCCTTCGTGGAACCCCCCGATTCGGGGGAGTGGGCGTTCGTGCCCGTTGCGGTTGCGGTTGCGGTTGCGGTTACGGTTACGGTTGCGGTTACGGTTACGGTTGTGCCCGACGTGCTGCGCGAGGCAGGCACGGTCGGCGCAGTGATGTGGAAGCCAGTCGATTCGTTTCAGTTCGCCCCGACGGGCCGCACCGCGACCGGTCCGGCGAAGGACCCCGTGTCGGGCCGGACCGGTTCGCGGTGCGCAGGGCTCACTGCAGGAGGCTGAGGGCCGACTGCGGAGCCTGATTGGCCTGGGCCAGCATGGCCGAGCCGGCCTGGACCAAGATGTTGTGCTTCGTCAACATGGCCGTCTCCGCGGCGACGTCGACGTCGACGATGCGCGAGTTGGCGGCCGAGAGGTTGGTGCCGTAGGTGTCGAGGTTGGACATGGTGACCTGGAGGCGGTTCTGCATCGAGCCGATGGTGGCGCGGCGGGTGGACACGCCTTGGATGGCGTCGTCGATGGCGCTGATGGCGGCATCGCTGCCGGCGGTGCTGCTCACGACCGAGGCGCTGATGCCCAGGGCGCTCGCGCTCGAGGTCGCGATCGACAGGGTCAGGCGATTGTCGGCCGAGGTGCCGGCGCCGACCTGGAACGCGATGCCCCCGGACTGCGAGCCGTCGAGCAGGTTGATGCCGTTGAACTCGGTGGTCGAGACGATGCGATCGATCTCGCTCTTGAGCTGCTGGAACTCGCCGTCGAGATAGCCGCGCTGCGTGGTGTTGTTGGTACCGTTGCGCGACTGGACCGCGAGCTCGCGCATCCGCTTGAGCAGGTTGCCGACCTCGGAGAGCGAGCCATCGGCGGTCTGCGAGAGGCTGACGCCGTCGTTCGCATTGCGCTTGGCCTGCGAGAGGCTGCGGATGGTGGCTTTGAAGTCCTCGGAGATGGCGAGGCCTGCGGCGTCGTCGGCTGCCGAACGGACGCGGAGTCCCGAGGACAGGCGGGCGATGTTGTCGGCGAGGCCGTCGGTGGCGGCGGCGAGGTTGCGCTGTGCGGCGAGGGAGGAGACGTTGGTGAGTACGCTGATCATCTGGAAAATCCCGTCGTGGGAAACCGCCGGGTGAGGGCGGGGGCGTGCGTGCCCGAGGAGTGGAGCGAACGAGTGCGGTATTCGGTTGTGAGGACGTCGCCGCGTCACAGGTGCCGTGCGTGGCGGGGCGTGCCGGGAGAGGCCCGGCGCCGCAGGGATTCATCGACCTGCGCGGAGAACTTCGGCGCTGGGTCGGCGAAGGGGTGGGCGGGTCGCGAGGACGCGACGCACAGCCTGTCCGTCAGCGCTCGGCGGTCCCACGAAGGGGGACGGGCGAGCGTGCGGCGCAAGCGGCACGGGGCGTTGTTCTGCGAGCGAACCGAGCCAGCGGGGCGCGGGGGGCGATCGTGGGATCGCGAAGAATCGTGGTCATGTTGTCCTCCGTGGACGGTGTGAGGCCCGCGTGCGTGCGTGCCGGGAGTCTTCGGCCCCTTCGCATCGTGCGAGGCGGGCCTGGACAAGCACACCCATCGACGGGGGCGCCCAAGTCTTGAGGGGGGAATTGAAAAAGCCCCCGGAGGCGGGGGCGCGAGTCAGGCCGGACGTAGAGCGAATGCGAGAGCGAAAGCGAGAGCGAATGCGAGAGCGAAGGAAAGAACGCGGGGGGCCGGCCATGGCCCCCCGCCGGGGTCGAATTTGCCGCGCTAGCCCTGCAGGAGCTGGAGGGCGAGTTGGGGGATCTGATTCGCCTGCGCGAGAACGGATACCCCCGCTTGCATGAGGATGCGGTGACGGGCGAGCGAGGCGGTCTCCTCAGCGACGTCGACGTCGCGAATTCGCGAGTTGGCGGCGGTGAGGTTGTTGAACTGGGTGGAGATGTTGTTGATCGCGGTCTCGAGGCGGTTCTGGGCGGCGCCGAGGGTGGCGCGCTGGGCCGACAGCCCCTGGATCGCGGTGTCGAGGATCGACAGCGACGCCTGGGCGGTGCCGGTGACCGTGAGCGCGACGTTCTCGATGCCGAGCGCCGAGGGCGAGACGGTCGCGATGGCGACCTGGATCTGCTGGGTCGGGTCGCCGCTGAGATCGACCTGGAACGTCAGCGCGTTCGCGGCCCCGGCGAACTGGCCGGTGAGCAGCTGCAGATCGTTGAAGTTCGAGGTGCCGCCGATGCGGTCGATCTCCGAGCGGAGCTGGTCGAACTCGTTCTGGATGAACCCGCGTTGCCCGGTCGACACGGTGTCGGTCGACGCCTGCATCGCGAGCTCGCGCATGCGGATGAGGATCCCCGAGACCTCTTGAAGGGCGCCCTCGGCGGTCTGGATCAGCGAGACGCCGTCGTTGGCGTTGCGCTTGGCCTGGTCGAGAGACACCGTCGCCGCCTTGAAGCGCTCACTGATGGCGAGACCCGCGGCGTCGTCGCCGGCGCGGTTGATCCGCTGTCCCGACGACAGTCGCATCATGTTGGCGTTGAGGCGCTCGTTGGTGCTGCTGAGGGCAGTGTTCGCCTCGAGTGCCGCGATGTTGGTGCGCAGTGAAATCCCCATGATGACCTCGATTGATCCGCGATGCGGTTCGGAAACGGTTGGTGCTCGGTGCGGTCGTCGCGGAACTCGGGCCTAGATGGCGCGTCGCGACGAGGGTGGGAGGGCGGTGGCGAAGGCCGGGCTTGACTCGGGGAGGGGCGAGCAGGGGAGTGGGGTAGCCCGTAGGAGATCGACGTCGGTGCTCGCGGTGACGTGGGCAGTCTCGAGGTCCGCGGTGGCGTCGCTCGTCATGCTCGCCCTGATACACTGCGAGGTCCGTGCCAACGCCTCGCGCAGCTGGATGAGCGGCTCGACGAGCGCCGCATAGAAGCCGAAGGCGGTGATGCGGCCGCGGGCGCGGAGGTCCTCGATGGGCACGAACACCGCCTCTGCGCACAGTGGTGCGCCGTGCAGCAGCGATCGGGTGCGGGCATTGATCTCGGTCAGCGCCCGCGCCGAGTCCTCGTCGAGCGCCAGGTCGCCGTCGGGATCGTCGGCGATCTGACGGTGGGCCGCCGCGGCGAGCTCGAGGATCGCCGCTGCGCTGGCGCGCTCGCCCTCGAGCAGCGCCACGATGCCCGCGGGCGCAGACGGGGCCCGCTGCAGCAGCGCTTCGATCGTAGCGGTCATCGCCGCCTCGTCGCCGCCACAGACGTCGATGGCGTCGCGCAGCGGCACGTCGTCCCAGCCGGGGATGTGCAGGCCGCCCTCAGTGGCGTTGATCGCCCGCACGCCCTGGGCACGCAGGGTCTTCGCCGCGCTGGTGTACCAGTCGCGGAACATCGCGAAGTCGCGGGTCGTAGTGACCTCGGGGCCGCCGCCCCAGCCGGGGGCCGACACGGTGCGGGCGACGTCGGGCATGTGCACGCCGCCGCTCGCGTCCACCGAGACGCCCTCGATCGCGCGCTTGCCCTCGAGCCCGTGCAAGGTCGCGGTGCCGTCGGCTCGCAACTCGGCCCGCATCGCGCCGAAGGTCGTCCCGCTGGCATAGACGTGCCCGTCTCGGTACGCGAGGTCGGAGCCGACCAGGATGATCGGATTGCAGCCCAGGGCGTGGGCGATGGCGACCGCCGCGTTCGCGACGCAGAAGCCCGCCGACAGGTGGTGCTTGGGATCGACCTTGGCCGAGAAGATCGAGCAGGCGTTGGTGTCGACGGAGATCGGGATGCGACGGGCGAACGGCAGCGCCCACAGGGCCGGGTGGCCGGTGAGCTCGAGGAACGCTGGCACCTCGCGCAGAAACGGCAGCGCCGCGAGCTGCGAGCTGACGTCGAGCGACTCGATCGCCACGACGGCCGAGGGGCGGATGCCGGCCTTGCCCAGCGCGGTCGCGGCCGTGTTCACCGCGAGCACGAACGCCGAGCCGACGGCGCGGCGGAGATCCTCGAGGTTGGCGTCGAGGCTGGGACCGGCGGCGACGATGATCGCCGGCGTGCCGGCGAGGCCAAAGGCGAGCGCCGCGAGGCCGGGCTCTTGGGCGAGCGCCGGCAGGTTCGTGAGGTAGTGGCGCAGCCAGCCGGGGCCGCGGATCCGGGCGGTGCGGTGGCGCAGCGAGGCGCGGTCGACCGCTTGGCCCGCCGCCTGCTTCGCGGCCTCGTACACCTCGGGCGCTGCGCGCATGCTCGGGACCCAGCGCGCCAGCACGCCGCGGTCGGTGCCGCCGAGCCGACCATAGAGGTACTCGCCCAGGCGCGAAGGCGTCGTGAACACGCGCGTGCTCGGCTGGATGGGACCGTGGTCGATGCCCACGGCCAGCACCTCGAGGTCGGGCTCGAACACGATGATCGCGGCGGAGCTCCGGGCTGCGATCGCGCGCACGACGTGACCGCTGCCGAAGCCCAGCAGGATCACGACGGTGACGTCGCCGAGGTCGAGACCGCGGGCGAAGCGGCGGGCCTCGGTCACCGGGTCGCGGCCGCTGTGCAGCTTGCGGCCGTCGACGGCGACCACCGGACCTGTGGGCGTCTGCACGGTGCACGCGCGAGCCGAGGGGGGCAGGGCCTCGATGCGCGCCAGGCCGTCGGGGTCGTCGGCGAGGAGGCGAGCGAGCAGCGGGGACGTGGACACGCCGGGCTCCGCTGCAAGCGCGGGGCCGGGCCCGGTCCGTCAGCCCGCTGACGCGCCGCGGCGCAAGGCGGGGGCCGCGGAGACCGGCGTCCCGCCGAGGTGGCGTCTGGCGGCCCTCAGTGCCCGCTCAGGAACGCCATGCGGGTGTCGAAGCCGCAGTCGTGCAGGACGATCTGGGCGCCACGACGCGAGCGCAGGCCGATCCCCAGCGGTGCCAGGAAGTTGGCCGTGGGCTCGTCCGGGGCCGGCGGGACCGAGCAGATCGCCAGCACCGCGATCTCCTCGTCGTCCTCGAGCTCGCAGAACGCGATCGCGCGGCGCACCTGCTCGACGGGGTAGTCGGGGATGAACGAGACGGGGTCCACCACCACGAACGCGAGCGCTGGGATGTCCGCGGCCTGCAGCCAGCGGAACACCGAGCCAGGCCGATGATCGACCAGCACGAACGTCCTGGCGTCGGCGAACCCGGGGATCCCAAGCGGGAAATGGATCAGTCGATCCGCCGGGGCTTCGAAGTCGCCGAACCGGGTGGAGCGGATGGTTCGCGTAGCGTCTCCAGCCGATCGAGGCTGAGATCCGTGATCGCGCGGGCGTTCTCGTCCGCGATCTGTTGGTAGAGTTCCTCCCGATACACCGGCAGGCCCAGTGGCGCCGTGATCCCGAGGCGCACTTGCCGCCCCCGGATCTCCCGCACCACGATCTCGATGCCGTTGCCGATCAGAATCTTTTGTCCGATCTTCCGCGTGAGCGTCAGCACCTTCGCCTCCGGGGCGTATCGGGCCGGACCGAGTCGAGACCTCTCGTTTCGTCATGGTCGGCGTCGCTTCACGCGTGCTTAGCATCAATTTGTGTCGTCGTGCATGGGGAAAATGCGGTCGATCGTCGGCGCTGTCGCGGGATCGCCGTGGGGTTCAGGCCGCAGGCGCCCCGCGATCGCGAAGGCGTCAGGTGTCCAGTAAGCTGGGGCCAAGCACGCGGGCGGCGACCGTCACCGCCGCCTTCATCGTGTTCTCGGCCAGCGTGAGCCGTGAGAACGCCTCGGCCGCGTCGGCGTCGATGAGGTCCGATCGCAGGCCGGTGTAGACCGCGCGCGCCTGGGTGGCCGCAGAATTGGCGCGGTCGAGTTCCTCCATGCGGACGCCGGTGCGGGTGCGCTCGGCCAAGACCTGCTCGAAGGCGGTCGTGACCGTGTCGATGTCGGCCTGGATGGCGACCGCGTCGTTCGCGGAGAGGTTCGCCTGGAGTTGGGCGAGCACCGCCACCACGTCGATGCTGCCGGGGGCGGCGCCGCGCTGGGCGAAGGCGTGGCTGCCCGACGCGCCGATCGCGACCCGTTGGTTGGGGCCGACCTCGGCCTCGCGGATCGCCGAGTAGGCGTCGACGTCGTAGCTGAATCCGGCGCCGGGATCGTACGGCCGCGTGCGGGTGTCGACATGGGCGAACACGTACTCATCGCCGTGCTGCGTGTTCACGAGATCGACCATCGCGCGCTGCAGCTGGGCGACCTCGGCCGCTGCCGCCTGACGCTCGGCGCCCGACATGGTGCCGTTGGCCATCTGGATCGCGAGCTGGCGCGCGCGCACCAGCACGTTGCCGGACTCGGCCAGCGCTTGCTCGGCGGTCTCGAGCCGCGAGCGTCCGTACTGCGACGTGGTGAGGTGGGAGTCGGCACGGGCCTGCAGCTCGCCGAGCAGACGACCGCGGGCGGCGGCGGCCGGGTCGTCCGACGGCTTGCTGACGCGCTCGCCGCTCATCGCCACCTGCTGGGCCTGCTGCAGGCGCGCCCGGGCGGAGGCCACAGCCAGCAGGGCGAGGCCGCTTTGTCGGGATTGGGTCACGCGCATCATAGCGATAGCACCGCGTCATAGAGTTTCTCGACGGTCTGGATGATCCGCGCGCCGGCTTGGTAGGCGCGCTCGAAGCGGACGAGATCGATGAGCTCCTCGTCGATCGACACGCCGGTCTCGGATTGGAACAGGGCGTGGTTCTGCTCGAGCTGGGTGCCGGCGGCGAGCGCCGCGTCGTTCTCGGCCCGCGAGGTGCGGCCGATCTCGGCGATGAGGGACGCGACCGCACCGCCCGGGGTCGTGGTGCCGCCGCCCGCGATCGGGGCGTCGGTCAGGGCGATGAGTGCGAGCAAGGTGTCGTTGCCCCCGACGGCCGTCGCGGCGTCGCCGGCCGCGGCGAGCCAGCCGGGATTGTCGGTCATACCCGCGGCCACGCTGAAGTTGGCGGCGGCGTCGGCCACGGCGCCGGGCGGGGCGAAGAGGTTGCGTCCGCCGACGCCGTCGGTGCCAAAACCGCCGGAGTGGACCCCGTTGAATGCGGTCGCGAGCTCGAAGGCGAGGGCGTCGAGGTCGTCGGCGAAGCCGGCGAGGATGTCATCGCGCAGCTCGATCCGACCCCCGATCGATCCACCGCGCAGGCTGCCGGTCACGTCGAGCGCGGCCCCCGATGCGTCGACCAGATCAATGCGGCGGTGGCCGTCGAGCGCCGGGTCGGGGGTCGCGCGGAGCGTCGCGGCCGTCGCCGACTGGACCAGGGCCGCACCGCCTTGGAGCAGCACGGTCATCGAGCCGTCGGCCGCAGGAATCGTCGAGATCTCGACCAGGCCGGCGAGCTCGTGCAGGAGTCGCTCGCGTTCGTCGAGGTGCTCGGCCGCTGCCAATGTGTTCGGGGCCGCGCCGACGACCTGCTCGTTCACGCGGGCGATCGCCGCCGTCAGCTGGTTGACGCGCGCGACCTCGACGCCGATCGCCGCGTCGGCGCTGGCCTGCTCGCGCACGATCGCCGCGGCGCCGTTCGAGAACGCCTGCGTCACCGATCGGGCGCGGGCGATCACGTCGGTGCGCAGCTGCAGATCGGCGGGGTTGGTGGACAGGGTGCGCATCGACGCGAACATGGCGTCGATGCGGGCGCCGATGCCGGAGTCGCTCTCGACGAAGCCAGCCTCGATCGCGGACATGCCGGCGGCCTTGGCGTCGTGGGCACCGAAACGCGCGCTCGACAGCAGCACGCGCTGCTCGACGAAGCTCGACGAGCGGCGCATGACGGCCGCGATGCCCACGCCGGCGCCGGGCAGCGAGCGCATCGACACCTCGCGGCGGGCGAAGCCCACGGTGTCGGCGTTCGCGGTGTTGCCGGAAATCACGCCGATCGCGGCCTGGTGCGTCGCGAGGCTGCTCCGCCCGATCTGCAGCAATCCGCCGAGCGTGGTCATGACGTCACCCGAAGTCGCTCGCGAGCACGGCGGAGGTGCTCGCGGTGAGGGGATGGGCGCGGCCGTAGCCGGTTCGCGGGGCGCCGGTGAGGTGATCGACGAGGCCGCGGACGACGTCGAGCGACGCCCGTAGACGCTGCTGGTTGCGGCGGCCCTGCGTGATGACGCGGGTGCGCAGCTCGAGCATCGTGGCGCGCTGCGCCGGGGTCCACGCGCCGCCTGGGATCTCGGTGGGGATCGGATCCCACGCGGCGACGATGACGGTGTCGAGCTCGAGCTTGGCCTCGGCCGCCTGGGTGATCGCGGGGAGGTCGAAGCTCCGCAGCGCCTGATCCTCGCGGGCGAGGATCGCGTCGAGTCGAGTCAGCGCATCGATCAGGGTGTCGGGATCCTGGCTCATCGGTCGTGTCGCGCCGCGGTGGCGCGCCTCGACCGTCAACCCTTCACATCGCGTGCCAACACCGTGTCCGCGCCGGTGGCGACGACGCCGGTGCGCGGAGCCGTCCCGTCTTCGGCCGCCGCATGCCCCTGACGCAGGCGCTCGAGGTAGCCCTCGGGATCGATGGTGCGACCGCCCTCGCGGACCTCGAAGTGTAGGTGCGGCCCGGTGCTCTGCCCGGTGCTGCCGACGTCCGCGATAGCCTCGCCCACGTCGACGACGTCGCCCTCGCGCACGTGTAGGCGCGAGGCGTGGGCATAGCGGGTCACGACGCCATCGGGGTGGCGCAGCTCGACCATGTTGCCGTAGCCCTTGTGGCGACCGGCGAAGACCACGGTGCCGCGTTGCACCGCCCGGATCTCGCGGCCCTCGGGGGCGGCGATGTCGAGCCCGGCGTGGAAGCGCCGCTCGTTGTGGATCGGATGCATGCGGTAGCCGTACTCGGAGCTCTGCCGTCCGCCATCGACGGGGAACAGGCCCGGCGTGGGCGCACCACCGTCGAAGCGCGTGCCGATCGCCGAGGATGTCGGCGCCGCCGCGCGCATCCTCGCGGGATCCGGTTTCCACGGCGCGTCATCCTGCTGCTCGGGGGTCGCCCGGGGCAGGGCAGCCGGCGCGCGACTCACCCACGCGCGATCGGGCAGCGGCAACAGGCCGCCGTCGCTGCCTGAAGGGCGCGTGGCCGTCGGTCCGCCGAGCTGGCGCGTGAGCGCGTCGGCGATGCCGATCCCACCGGCCGCCGCGTCGACGATCGACTGGTCGAACATCTCTTGGTAGGTGCCCTCGGCGAAGTCGCCCTCGCCCTCTTCGCCGAAGGCCGTGCTCGCGCGCATCGCCTTGACGAGCTCGCCCAGCAGCAGGGTCTCGAACTGCGCCGCGACCTTGCGCGCGTCGCCCTCGGCGTCCTTGGCTCTGGCGGCGGTGGGCGCGGGGGCGCCCGGGGACGGCACGAACGGACGCAGCGCGTCCATCACTGCACCTCGATCTCGGCCCGCAAGGCGCCGGCCTGCTTCATCGCGAGCAAGATGGCGACCAGATCGCGGGGGCTCACGCCCAGGGAGTTGAGGCCGCCCACGACCTCGCCCAAAGTCGGTGCCCGCTCGAGCACCGCGATGTCGCGACCATCCTCGGTGACGGTGATCTCCGAGCGCTGGACAACGGCGGTGTCACCCCCAGCGAGGGCGCCGGGCTGCGAGATTTCGGCCCGCTCGTCGACCTGCACCGTCAGCGCGCCGTGGCTGATGGCGCACGGCATCACCTGCACGTCGGCGCCCATCACCACCGTGCCGGTCTTCTCGTTGATCACGACGCGCGCGTTCTGGTCGACCTGGATCTCGAGGTTCTCGATGGTGGCGACCAGGCGCACGAGATCGCGGCGGCGCGACTTGGGGATGTCGACGATCACAGTGCCCGGATCGGGGGCATAGGCGAGCTGGGCGTCGAGGCGGCCGTTGATGGCCTCGGCGACGCGCGCCGCGGTGGTGAAGTCGGGGCGGTCGAGGGCCACCGTGAGCGGCTTGTCGGCCGACAGTTTGAAGCCGAGCTCCTTGGCGATGAGTCCGCCGTCAGGCACCTGGCCCACGGTCGGATGGTTCTTGCTGACGCCGCTGCCGCTCTTGCCGTCGGCGGCCCAGCCCCCGACCATGAGCGGTCCCTCGGCCCAGGCGAAGGTCTCGCCGTTGCCGGCCTTCATCGCGGTGGGCAACAGCGTGCCGCCGAACAGCGACGCTGCGTTGCTCGCCGACGACACCGTGACGTCGATGCGCCCGCCGATGCGTGCGAACGGCGGCAGTCGGGTGGTGACCATCACCACCGCGACGTTCTTGGCGCGGATCTGCTGCGGCGTGATGATGGTGCCGAAGCGGCGACCGAGCAGGTTGGCGACCATCTGCTGGGTCTGGGCGCTCTGCAGGTTGTCGCCGGTGCCGGCGAGGCCGACGACCAGCCCGTAGCCGACCAAGGGGTTGCTGGCGATCCCGCGGATCGACGCGAGGTCCTTGAGCCGCTCGGCCCGGGCGTCGGGCACCCGCACGAACAGGACGCAGACGACGGCCAAGATGATCGCGCCGGGTCGGAACATGGGCGTGGGTGACATAGGCAGGCTTTCTCGGGGGCAGGACGGGCGCGACTCAGAACGGGAAGACGTGGTCGAGGCCACGGTGGAGCAGGCCGGGGCGCTGCTTGTCGCTGACGACACCGCGGCCGGAGAAGTCGATGCGGGCGTCGAGGATGCGAGACGAGGCCACGGTGTTGGCCATGTCGATGTCGAACGGCCGCACCACGCCCGACAGGTACAGGTGGGTCTCCTCGGCGTTGATCTGGATGGCCTTGGTGCCCTCGATGAACAGATCGCCGTTGGGCAGCACGTGCTTGACCTGACACGGGATCATCGCCGTGAGGGCGCCTTGCCGCTTGGTCTCGCCGTCGCCCTGGAACGAGGACTCGAACATCGCCTTGACCAGCGCCGTGGTGTCGACGCCCGGGTGCTTCTTGGCGAACTTCTCGACGATGCCCACGAAGTTGTTGACGCCGCCTTGGATGGAACTCTTGCGGCTGGTCTTGGTGCTCGCGTTACCGACCGCGTCGGCGGCCTCTTCGATGCTCACGATCACCAGATCGCCGAGGCGACGGCTGCGGGCGTCCTCGAGCACGTTGGCGGTGTGCTCGCCCCAGAGCAGGCCGTTGTCACCGGCGATGTCGCCGTCGTACTTGCCCGGCGCGTAATTGCGGGTCGGGAACTTGTACTGGATGATGGGTCCGGAGCAGCCACCGAGAAAGGCGGCGATGAGTGCGACCAGCGGCAGGAGCAGGCGCAGGCTCATCGGCCACCCCCGGCCGTGACCATGTGCGCTTCGCCATCGGCGTCGATGCGCACGACCAGCACGCGGCCGTCGTCGGTGGGCTTGACGCGGATGTCGTCGCCGGGGCGGCCGTCTTGCTGGGCGATCGCCTGCCGGGTGATCCGCAGGCCGGGGCGCACGATGGTGACGTGGACGATGCTGCCCCGCGTGACGATCGGCGTGGTCTCGGTCGAGGTCCGCCGCAGCGGTGCATCGGCGCCCGCCCGGACCCGCAGACGCTGGCCCACGAGCTGGTCGGTGCGGGTGATCGCGCCCTGGGGCAGCGCGTCGATCTCGACCTCGCGCATGCCGACGTCGCGGGCCGTGACCGTCGCGCCTTGGGCCATTGTGCTGTTGAGCACCGGGGTCTTGGCGACTCCCGAGAGCTGCAAGGTCGCCGAGATCGAGGCCCAGCGCCTGTTGCCGACGGTGACCTCGACGGTGGCGCGGGTCGAGCGGCGGAGCCGACCGAGCGACACCGACACGCGGTGCTCGCCCGGCGGCAGTATGACTGCGCGCAGGCCGAGCACCGCGTCGATGTCGACGCCCAGGGGGAGCTCGGCGAGGGCGGCGGCGCGCACCTCGATGTCGAGATCGTCGACCTCGAGGCGCTCGGCGGCGCGACGCACCTCCTGACGCACGGGCACGCCCGTGGCCAGGGAAGGATCGCCCCCGTGGCGACGAAGCGCGTCGGCCACCGCGGCGCGGGTGATCTGGGTGTGGGCGCCGGGGAAAGGCGCGGGGCCGATGTCGACCGCGAGCATCGCCCGCGGCAGCGTCGGCGAGATGTCGCCGAGTGTGATGCGATCACCGTCGACGGTGACGGTGCGCGCCGCGGTCGCGACGGCGGCGACGGGGCCCCGGCCGGCGACGGACGGCAGCGAGAACAGGAGTACGGCGGCGAGCACAGTGGTGGACACGTGGACCTCAGATCGAATTCGCGGTGGTCTGCAGCATCTCGTCGCTGGCCTGGATCACCTTGGAGTTGATGTCGTAGGCGCGTTGGCTCGAGATGAGGTTGATCATCTCTTCGACGACCTTGACGTTGGACATCTCGAGGAAGCCCTGGGCCAAGGTGCCGACACCCTCGAGCCCGGGCGGGCCGATCTGCGGATCGCCGCTGGCAGTCGTCGGCTGGTAGAAGTTGCGCCCGATGGCCTGGAGGCCGCCGGGGTTGATGAAGCTGGCGAGCTGGATCTGGCCGATTTCGGTGGCCGCGGTCTCGCCGGCGATGGTGGCCGATACCGTACCGTCGGCGCCGATCGTCACCGTCGTGGCGCCCTGTGGCACCGCGATCGCCGGGTCGACGAGGTAGCCGTCGGTGGTGACGAGCTGGCCCTGTTGATCGACCTCGAAGTTGCCGGCGCGGGTGAACGCCAGCTCGCCGCCGGGGAGCGTCACCTGGAAAAATCCGTTGCCCTCGATCGCGAGGTCGAGCTGATTGCCGGTCTGCATCAGATCGCCGGTCGTGAAGCTGCGGTGGGTCGCTGCCGTTCGCACGCCGGTGCCGATCTGGATGCCGGTGGGCACGACCGCGCCCTGGGCCGCGGTGGTGCCCGGCGCCCGCACCGTCTGGTAGAGCAGATCCTGGAAGTCCGCGCGCTGCTTCTTGAAGCCGGTGGTGTTCACGTTCGCGAGGTTGTTGGAGATGACATCGATGCGCTGCTGCTGCGCGTCCATGCCGGTGGCGGCGGTGTGGAGAGCTCGGATCATGGGGGTACCTCTGGGAAACCTCGGAGAACGCAGTGGGCGCTAGCGGGACGAGAGCAGCTTCTGGTCGAGCTTGCGGTGCTCGCCCATGACCTTCTGGCTGCTCTGGTACTCTTGGGTGAGCTGCACGAGCTCGACGAGCGCACGGACGGGGTTGACGTTGCTGCCCTCGAGCGCACCGCCGGCGACGCGCGGATCGGCGATGGGGGTGATGTCGGCCGGAGCGGCGCGCATGTGGGTGTCGCCGACCGCTTGGAGTTTGTCGGGGGCGACGTCCACGATGGCGATCGTTGCGACGATCGTGCCGTCCTGACTGATGCTGCCGTCGCTGCCGACGCTCGGCTGGCCACCTTCGGGACGCAGCTTGATCGGGCCGTTGCCGCCTGTGGCCGCGATGGGATTGCCCATGACGTCGACGAGGGTGCCGTCCGTCGACAGGCGGAAATTGCCGGCGCGGGTGAGCAGGGGCGTGCCGTCGGGGCCGTTCACCACGAAATAGCCAGGTCCCTCGATGGCGACGTCCAATGGATTGCCGGTCTGCGAGATGGTGCCGGCGCTGTCGTCGGTGCGGGTGCCGGACAGGGCCACGAAGCCCTTCTCGATCGGCCGGGCGTCGCCGGTGGGCACGAGGAACGTCTCGAACTGGGCGCGTTGCTGGCGGAACCCCGGTGTCGACGCGTTGGCGACGTTGTTGGCGACGACGTCGAGGCGGCGCTGGGCCGCAATCGCGCCCGACATGCTGATGTAGATTCCGTTGGCCATGGTCGTGTTCCCCGATCTCAACCGTGCTTGAGCATGTGGCGCAGCCGACCGGTGGCCTCGCCCATGATCTGACAGACACGCGACTCGGTGACGCCGACGTGCAGACCGATCTCCTTGAGCGTCATCTCGCGCTGGTAGTACATCTCCAAGATGAGCTGCTGGCGCTCGGGGAGCCCCGAGACCGCGTTGCGCAGCCGCGTGTGGAGCTCGCGGATGCTGGTCGCCTCGTCGGGTCCGATCGACTTCGACGACAGCTCGATCATCCGCTCGGCCGGGCCGTCGTCGCCGCGCTGCAGATCTTCGAGGCTCAGCACCCGCACGTTGCCGATGCGGTCGACCAGACGACGGTAGTCGTCGATCGTCATCTCGAGCCCCGTGGCCATCTCTTGCTCGACCGGCGGGCGGCCGAGCCGGGCGGTGAGCTCTTGGGTCTTGCGTGCCAGCCGCTTGGCGGTGAGCCGAGCGTTGCGCGCCATCAGGTCGTAGCGGCGCAGTTCGTCGAGGATCGCGCCCTTGATGCGGAACTCCGCGAAGGTCTCGAAGCGGTCGGCCTTGCTCGGATCGTAGCGATCGACGGCATCGAGCAGGCCCAAGGTGCCGGCGCCGATCAGATCGTCGAGCGAGACGTGGGCCGGCAGCGAGCGTGCCATGCGGGTGGCGATGCGGCGCACGAAGTCGAGGTAGCGCGTGGGATCGACCCTGCCCCGCGGCGGGCCTTCGTTGGCGGCCGGGCCCGAGGGCACCAGCGCGTCAGCATGGGCCAAGTCGTCGGCAGCAGGCATCGGATCGTTGGCGGGCGTCGCGTCGGTCGTCCCCGCCACGATCGTCTCGCGGTGGACGATGGTCTCGCCGATAGCCCGCGTGTGGGTGTCGGAGTGGGCGCCGCGGTGCGGCGCGCGTCGTGCGATTCCGAGTCTGGACATTTCAGGCTCCCTTTTGTCGGAGCAGCCGGCGCCAGAACAGGCGCAGGGCTCCTTCGCGGTCGTCGCGGTGATCGATGCGGGCCAGGGCGTCGGCCGCCTCGAGGATCGCCAGCGATGCCGCACATCGTGGATAGGCGGTCAGCACGGGCTCACCGCGCATGACCGACCGCGAGATGGCTGCGTCGCGGGGGATGGCGCCGAGGTAGTCGAGCGCGACGTTGAGGAATCGATCGGCGAGCGCGACGAGGCGCCTGAACACCTGCTCGCCCTCCTCGGTGCTGCCCACCATGTTGGCGAGTACGTGCACGCGGCGTACCGCGCAGCGGGTGCACAGCACCTTGAGCATTCCGTACGCGTCGGCGACGCTGGTGGGCTCGGGCGTGACGACCAGGATGATGTCCTTGGCCGCGCTGGCGAAGCCCAGGGCGTTGGTGCCGATGCCGGCGCCGGTGTCGACGACGATGGCGTCGAAGCGATCGTCGAGGCCATCGACGGCGGTGAACAGGTTGCGGCGACCGACGTCACCGAGGTTCGCCAGGTCGTGCTGGCCCGAGGCGCCCGGGAGCAGCCACACGTTGGGTGCGCCTTCGATGATGACGTCCTCGATCGGAATCTCGCCGCTGATGACGTCGGCGCAGGTGTAGGTCGGCGCCAAGCCCATGACGATGTCCATGTTGGCGAGGCCGAGGTCGGCATCGATGGCGAGGACTCGGCTGCCGCGCTGCCCGAGCGCGATGGCGAGGTTCGCCGACAGGTTGGTCTTGCCGACGCCGCCCTTGCCGGAGGTCACCGCGATGACGGTGGGACCCATCGGCACGATGGCGCTGCGCAGGGGGATCACGTCGCCGAGGTTGCCGGCGGGACGCGTCGGCTCCGCGTGCGTGGGGCTGGGGCTGGAGCTCGGGGTAGGGCGGGGTTTGGAATCGGTGGTCATGCGCGTGCGCCTCCAAGCAGGAGATCGAGGATGTCGTCGGGGTTGGCGGGGTTGAGGTCGTCGGGCACTTGAGGTCCGGTGGCGAGGAAGGACAGGGGAATCTGTTCGCGCAGGCGCAGCGCGACGACGCTGCCGATGGCGAGCGCTTCGTCGAGCTTGGTGGCCAGGATCGCGTTGGGGTGTGTGGGCCGGTACAGATGGGCGATGCGCTCGAGCTCCTCGGAGCGCGTCGCAGCGCCGACACACAGGTGGGTGAACACCGGCTCGCCGGCGCGACCCAGGCGTCGGCCGAGATCGCCGAATGCGTCCGGCTGTGCGGGCGAGATGCCCGCAGTGTCGACCAGGACGAGCTCGGCGCCGGCATGCTCCGCGATGGCCTGGGCCAGCGCGGTCGCGGGCGCCACCGTCAGCGGGATGTCGAGGAGCTTGGCGTAGGCGCGCAGCGCCGCGGTGCCGCCGAGGCGACCGTCGTCGAGGCTGACCAGCGCGACGCGTCGCTCTTCGATCAGTCGGGCACGCGCCGCCAACTTGGCGACCGTGGTGGTCTTGCCGACGCCGGTGGGACCCACGAACGCGACGACGCGGGCGTTGTCGTCGCCCAGGCCTGTCGAGGCACCGAGCTGGGCGTGGACGAGTTGCCGCAGCATCGCTTCGGCGTCGGCGGGCGCGGCGGTGGGTGGCAGGGCGCGCATCCACGCCTCGCACAGATCGCGGGGCACCATCGCCGCGAGCAGGCGGCGGCGGAGTGTGGCGTGGGGTGCGACGCTGCCGCGCGCGGCCGCGATGGCTGCGGCCGGATCATCCTGGATGAGCGAGCGGACCGAGGCCCGCGGCTGCTCGCGGGCCCGCTCGGCGCGGCGCTCGGGGAGGAGGGCGCGGATCGGCGCCGGGTCGTTGGCTGCGGCGGCACTGTGCGCTGCGCCCTCGGGACCGGCGGCGGTGACCTCGAACATCATCCCCCCGAGCAGTCCCAGCGCGCGGCCAGGCACCCGGCGGGTCTCGAGGATCACAGCTTCGGGTCCGAGCTCGCGGCGGACGAGGGCCAGGGCTTCGCGGATCTCTCGGGCTTGGAACGTGCGGGCTTCCATGACGTCTGGCTCTCGTGGTGGCTCCCGTGGTGGCTCACGCCGCCAGCTTCACGACCCCCGAGGTGGTCACCTTGGTGGTGGGGTCGAGCTCGCGAAGACTCATCACTGCAAGACCCGGTGCATGTCGTGCCGCCAGTGCGGCGACGGGGCGCCGGAGCTCTGGCGCCACCAACAACAGCGGCTCGCCGCCGTGCTTGGAGGCCGTGAGGGCCGCCTCGAGGCCGCGGACGACCCGCGGCACCAGCCCTTGGGTGTCGACGCCCGAGGGCCCGCGACCGCGCAGCGCGGCCTCGACGTCGGGCCCCAGCACCATCGCCTGGAGCTGGCCGCGTTCGTCGACGAAGCGCGCGGTGATCTGACGGCCGAGCCGCTCGCGCACGAACTCGGTGAGCACGTCGGGATCCTTGACGGTGGCCGAGTGGTCGGCGACGGCCTCGAGGATCGTGCGGAGGTCGCGGATGCCCACCCCCTCGCGCAGCAGGTTGCGCAGCACCTTGATGAGCTCGCCCAGCGGCATGAGCGTGGGGACGACCTCCTCGACCAACTTGGCCTGGGTGCGGGCGAGGGCGTCGAGCAGCTCCTGGGTCTCGGCCCGGCCCAGCAGCGACGCGGCGTGGCGACGCAGCAACTCGGTGATGTGGGTGGCGGCGACGGTGGCCGGATCGACGACGGTGTAGCCGAGCAGCTCGGCGCGCTCGCGGTCGCCGGTGCTGATCCACACCGCGGGCATGTCGAAGGCCGGCTCCTTGGTGCGCTCGCCCTTGAGCTCGCCGGTGGCGCCGCCGGGGTTGACCGCCAGCAGGCGCCCAGGGCGGAGCACGCCGGTGCCGATGGGCTGGCCCGACAGCAGCAACCGATACTCGCCCGAGGGCAGCTGCAGGTTGTCGCGGACGTGGACGGGCGGCACGACCATGCCGAGCTCCGGCACCAGCTGACGGCGCACGGCCGCGATGCGCTTGAGCAGATCGCCGCCACGGTTGCGGTCGACCATCGGCACGAGATCGAAGCCGACCTCGAGCGTGAGCAGCTTGATCTCGAGCAGGTCGTGCAGCGGCACCTCCGCGTCGCCGGGCTTCTTGGCCTCGGCCTCGGCGACCGGCGGCGCGGCGGCCAGGCGTCGGGCCCGGCGGGCAGCCGCGAAGCAACCCACCGAGAGGCCAAGAAAAGCGATGGTGGGCATGCCGGGCGCCAGCGCGATGCCGGCCAGCGCGATGCCGGCGACGTACAGGGGCTCGGCTTGGCCCAGCAGCTGCCGCACCAACGTGGTGCCGAGATCCTCGCCGGTGGCCGTGCGCGAGGCGATGAGGCCGGCCGCCGTCGAGGTGAGCAGCGCGGGGATCTGCGACACCAGACCGTCGCCGACCGTCAAGATCGTGTACGTCGTCGCCGCGTCGGCGAACGACAGCCCCTGTTGGGCGACCCCGATGATGATGCCGCCGACGATGTTGATCGCCGTGATGATGAGGCCGGCGACCGCGTCGCCCTTGACGAACTTGTTGGCGCCGTCCATCGCGCCGTAGAAGTCGGCCTCGTCGGAGATCGCCTTGCGACGCGTTCTGGCGTCGACCTCGCTGATGTGACCGTTGGCCAGATCGTTGTCGATCGCCATCTGCTTGCCGGGCATCGCGTCCAAGGTGAAGCGCGCCGCGACCTCGGCGATACGGCCGGCGCCGGCGGTGATCACCTTGAAGTTGATGATCACCAAGATGACGAACACGATGATGCCGACGAGGTAGCTGCCGCCGACCACGAACGCGCCGAAGGCCTGGATCACGTGCCCGGCGGCATCGGGCCCCTCGTGTCCGCGCAGCAAGATGAGCCGGGTCGAGGCGATGTTGAGCGACAGCCGCAGCATCGTCGAGATGAGCAGCACCGACGGGAAGCTCGAGAACTCCGCGGGGTCGCCGAAGTTCACCGCGAGCAGGAACACCAGCAGCCCGACGGTGATGCTGAACGTCAGCAGCACGTCGAGCACCACCGGAGGCAGCGGCACGATCAGCATCATCACGATGCCGACGAGTCCGATGGCGACCGTGCGACCGGTCGTGTTCGAGGCGACAGCGGTCATGCGGCGTTTCTCCAGCGGGTCATGCGATAGACGTAGGCGAGGACGCGGGCGACGACCTCGAAGAGCTCGGCGGGGATCTCGCGACCGACCTTGCCAGCGGCATGGATCGCGCGGGCCACCGGCGGGTTGGCGACGATCGGCACCTGATGGCGCCGCGCGACCTCGCGGATCTTGGCGGCCAGGTGGTCGACGCCCTTGGCGACGAGCTTGGGCGCGCCGCCTTCACCTGTGCGATAGCGCAGCGCCACCGCGTAGTGGGTGGGGTTGACGATGACGACGTCGGCGTCGCGAACCGCCGCGAGCATGCGGTTGCGGCCGATCTGACGCATCCGCGCGCGCATCCGCTGACGCACTTGTGGGTCGCCCTCTTGCTGCTTGTGCTCGTCCTTGACCTCTTGCTTGGTCATCTTGAGCTGCTCGGAGATCCGCCGGCGGCTGAAGAAATAGTCGACGGCCGCGAGCACGCCGGTGACGATCAGGGCGGCGACGCAGACGCGGTGGAGCAGGGCGCCGATCTCCCGCAGCGCCGCGTGACGCTCGAGCTGCAGCAGGCCGGGCAGGCGCGCGAGCTCGTCGTCGAGGATGACCCAGAGCACCGTGCCGATGGCGATCGCCTTGGCGACCGTGAGACCGATCTCGGTGAACGCCTCGCCGCTCGCGAAGGTGCGCTGCAGGCCCGAGAGCAGGCCGATGCGATCGAGCTTGAACGCCAGCAGCTTGCCCGACCACAGCCCACCGGTCTGGGCCAGGCCGATGGCGGCGGTGGCGAACGCCAAGGTGACGCCGGTCGCGGCGACCACCAGTGCCATCGCGCCGCCCGCGTCGCGCAGCACCTGCCACAGCATGCCGGTGTCGCCGCCATGGACCTCGCCGATGCGCTGCAGCGAGCGCGTCATCATGCCGAACGCCTCGGCCGCGAGCGCCGGTCCGCCCATGATCACGCCACCGAGCACGATGGCGCACAGCACGACCGCGCCGACGTCTCGGCTGCTGGCCACGCGGCCCTCTTCGCGGAAGTCCTCGCGGCGCTTCGCGGTCGGATCTTCGGTGCGGTCGTCGGACATTCCCGTGCCTGAGTTGCAACGTTCGGGCCGAACGTCCCCAAGCGGCGCTAAAGCGTCTCGATCGTCGCGATGGTCCGGTCGAAGACGACGACGCTGGCCCGCAGATGGCCGGCGACCGCCTCGGCGAGCCCTGGCAGGGCCTGCTGCAGCGCCACCAGACCACACGCGAGGGTGATGCCGAAGGCCAACGCGAAGATCTGCAGCCGCGGCACGAAGCGGGCGAGCACCGCGAGCGCCAACTTCACGGCGAGGCCGGTCGCGAGGATGGGCAGCGCCAGGTGCAGCGCCACCGCCAAGGCGCCAGAGGCCTGCTCCGTCAACGTCGCAATGGTGGCGCCGCCGATGCGGCCGCCACCCAAGGGCACACGTCGCATGCTGTGGGCCAGTCCCGCCACCAAGGTGCGATCGATGCCGAGCGCGAAGAACAGCTGCATCCCGAGGTGACCGAGCAGCGACGCGGTCGCCGTAGACGCGCCGGGGTTGGCGGGATCGGCGACCGCCGAGAACGACAGGCCGATCTCCACGCCGATGATCTCGCCCGCCATCCGCACCCCGGCCAGGGCCAGGTGGACGACGAAGCCAAGGGCGAGCCCGATGATGATCTCGCCGACGAGCGCGACGACGAGACCGAGCAGATCGAAGCGCGCGGCCGCACTGGGGGCGGCCAGCCCGACCATCGACAGCGACAGAGCGACCACCAAGATCGCGCGGATCTGGCCCGGGACTGCGGTGCTCGAGCTGTGGGGCAGGGCGAGCAGCAGCCCACCCGCGCGCGCCATCGTGAGCAGCGTCAGGATCGCCAGCGGCTCGAGCACCGGCAGCAACGCGGCGAGGTCGTGGACGCCAGACATGCGGGGCCGTGTGAGGCAGTGCGGGCCGGAGCGGGGCTCAGGGCAGGGCTCAGGAGTGGATGTTGGCGATCGCGCCGAGCATCTCGCGGCCGAACGACGTGAGCCGCTCGAGCAGCCAGCCGCCCATGAAGACCAGCGCCGCGCCCATCGCCAGCAGCTTGGGCACGAAGCCGATGGCGGGCTCGCTCAGCTGGGTCGCGGCCTGGATGAGGCCCATGAACAGGCCCACCGACAGGCCGATCGCGAGCAGCGGGCCCGCGACCTCGAGCGAGATGTTCATCGCCCGCATCATCACGTCCATCACACCTTCGGGGCTCACGTGACCAGGCTCCGGACCAGCGAGTGGACGATGAGTCCCCAGCCATCGGCGAGGACGAAGACCAGGACCTTGAGCGGCAGCGTGACCAGTGCCGGCGGCAGCATCACCATGCCCATCGCCATCAGCACGCTGGAGACGACCATGTCGATCACCAAAAATGGGATGAGCACCAAAAAGCCCATCGTGAACGCGGTGCGGACCTCGCTGAGCGTGTAGGCGGGGATGAGCACGATGAGCGACACGTCCTCGCGCGTGGCGGGGC
Source organism: Nannocystales bacterium (assembly GCA_038325765.1). Taxonomy (GTDB): domain Bacteria; phylum Myxococcota_A; class Polyangia; order Nannocystales; family Nannocystaceae; genus Xiheibacterium. Next base: position 65,707 of record JBBQJI010000008.1, on the reverse strand, counting down.
GGGGACGCTCCGAGATGTCGTACATCATGCGCAGATCCTCGTCGGAGGTGTGCCGCAGCATGAAATCGGCGAGCGGCACGCTGCCGCGCTCGAACGCTTCGGTCATCGTGATCTCGTCACGCTGGAGCGGCTCGATGGCGCGCGCATTGATGTCGGCGAACACCGGCGCCATCACGAACAGCGTCAAGAAGATCGCCATACCCGACAGCACCTGGTTGGGCGGCGCGCCGGGCACGCCCAGCGCCTGCCGAAGGAACGAGAACACGATGATGATGCGGGTGAAGCACGTCATCGTCAGTGCGACCGCCGGCAGCAGCGACAGCACCGTCATCAGCACGAGGATCTGCAGCGCCGAGCGGGCGCCCGAGGCCGGCGGCGCGTCGGCACCCGCGGAAGTGCCGGGCGCGAGCGCGTCGGCGATGGCTCCGGTCACGCTGCCATCGCCGATCCCGAGTCCATCCGCGGCTCCCGATGCAGGGGTCGCCACCGCCGAGATCGGGGCGATGGGCGCGACCGCGGCGATCGGCGGACCACCTGGGGGACCGCCCGCGGGCGCCGCATGAATCGCCGGGGCCGCCACGAAGGTGCCGAGCAGTCCGAAGGCGAGCGCGATCCGTCGCATCCACGCCCGGGTCGCTGGTCGACCGTGGGCGATCACGCGGTCTCCTTGCGGCCCACCCAGCGCGGATCGCCGGTGAGCATCTCGAGGTGGGGCGGCAGCACGGCCTCGTCGTGACGGCCGGCGACCTCGTCGCCCAACGCGGCGCGCAGGCGCTGCTTGAACGCGGCGACGCGGCCATCGGGTGCGGCGGTCGCAGCCGCGGTCGCAGCCGCGACGGGATCGGCGACGGGCTGCGGGGCCAAGGCGCCCTGGGCCGCCGGCTCGGACAGATCGGCGAGCATCTCGATGCGCTGCTCGGTGGCGCCGACCAGCAGAGAGCGGCCGCCCGCCGAGATCCACACGATCTGCTGCTTGGGTCCGATGGCGACCCGTGCGAGCACGCGCAGGGGCTGGGGCGCATCGAGCATGGGACGACGTCGGCGCCACCACAGCAGGCCGAGCCCGGAGAACGCGAGCATCGCGGTGGCGAGCCACGCCATGCCGATCTGCGGTGCGCTGCGCTTCAGATCGAGCGGCGCCTGCTGGCTCGTCGCCGCCGCCGCCGCCCAACGGGGGCTGTCGTCGACGGCGTCGGGGGCGAGGGCGTCGTCGCCGAAGATCTGCGCGCTCGGCATCGCCGGGAGCTCGGCCGGTGCGGCCGCGGCGACGGCCACCGGTTGCGGCGCGGGGATCGTCGGTGCCACCGGCGCGGTCGTGGGTGCTACCGCGACCACGGCGACAGGTGCCTGTGTGCCGGCGATCTGCGCGAGGGCGGCGGCATGATCCAGCGTCACTGCGCCGACGGTCGAGGGCGCCGGTGTCAGCTGCGACGCGGGGACCGGGACATCCTGGATGCGGACGTCGAACCCACCGGCGACGGGGGTGCTGTGCATGTGCTTCGACAGCAGCCCCTTGGCCTGTTTGCGCTGGACCACGCGCACCGCGACGCGATCGCCGGCGCGGCCGACCTGCACGTAGTCGAGGCGGTGGCGCTCGAGCGGACGAAGGCGCTGGGGCAGGGCGTCTTCGCCCGGCACGAACAGCAGGGCGCCGCTGCGCGAGGTCACGATACGATCGGCCTGGGCGCCCTCGACGAGGCCGCGGATGCGTACGGTGACGCCGCCCGGATCCTCCGCGAGACTGACTTCGACCTCGCCGGCCTCGGCGAGCGCCGGGGCGAGCAAGGTGCCCGCGAGCGCGAGCATCGTCCAACGATGATTCGGGTACCGGTTTTCGTCATGCAGCACTGGTCACCTGGCCCTTCTTGCTGCCGCCATCGTTGGCGGCGATGCCCGACTCGCTGCCGCTCACCACCTCGGTGATGCGGATCCCGTACTTCTCGCCGACCACGACGGCCTCGCCGCGCGCCACCAGCTTGCCGTTGACGAGCACGTCGAGGCTGTCGCCGGCGGCCTTGCCGAGCTCGATCACGGCGCCTGGCCCCAGCTGCATCAACATGCCGATCGGCAGGGTCTTGCGACCGAGCTCGACGGTGACTTGCACGGGAACGTCGAGGACTAGGCTCAGATCGTCGATGGTGTGGCTCATAGTTCTCTCCGCGTGATCTCGACGGCGACCATGCCGTCTTGCTGGACCGGGGTGCCGTGGAATTTGACGACACCCTCGACGGTCACTGGCAGCTCGTCGCTGCGACCTTGGCTCAATGCGAGGACCGTGCCGGGTTGCAGACGCAGCAGCGCGCGCAGCGTCATCTCGGCGTGGCCGAGGACGACCGACACCGACACCGGAATCTCCGCGACCAGGCGCGACATCTCCGGGCTGTTGCTGGGGTCCGGATTCGGGACCCCGAGCTTGCCGCGCAGCGGCTCGAGGGCCGTGGACGGCAGCGCCAGCGAGAAGCTCGCCAGCTGGGTGCCGATCGCCAAGGTGAACGGCACGTGCAGCGCGGTGGTGTCGGGTGCGTAGCCGGCGATGAGCTCGAGCCGGCTCTCGACGCTCATGACCTCGAACGCGAAGTAGCCCAGAGGCTCGAGCATGGTGTCGAGGGCGTCGAACAGCGGCGCGAGGGCGCGGGTGAGCATCCGGCGCTCGAGCGTCGTGGGGCTGCGGCCCTGCGGCATCTTTGGTGGTCCGCCGCCGCCGCCGAACAGGCGCTCGATGACGCTGAAGGTGAACACCGGATCGAGGGCGAGCACGGCGATCGCACCCTTGCCTGTGCCGCCGCCGCCTGTGCCGCCGCCGGGGCCACCGGAGCCCTTCATGCGAAGTGCGACGATGCACGACGCCCGCGAGGCGATGGCCGCCATACCGCGTCCGTTGACGACCTCGGCCGGCTCGTCGCTCACCTGGACTTCGGCGCGCAGCACCGAGGTCAACACGCGGCGCAGGGCCTCGGCGAGGCGGGCGAAGCCCACCTGCAGTGTCGGGATCAGCTGGCGAAGGTGACGGTCCTCGGCGAGCAGGTCGATGCCGATGGCCTGCATCCGCGACGGGCTGGCGCGGTGTCGCTCGGCGTCGCCGAGCAGCGTCGCGATTTCCTCGCGGCTGAGGATGGGTTCGAGGTGGGCCATGGGGTCACTGGACGATGAACTCGGTCAGGAACAGGTCGGTGCCGGCGTCGGGGCCGAGCAGCTCGTTGAAGCGCTTGAGCAGGCGGCGCTTGATCGCCAGCTTGTTCTTCGCGCCCATCGTCTGGCGGAAGTTCAGCTCGCTCAGCTCGCGGATGAACTGGTCCTTGATCACAGGCTTGAGCCGGTCGACCTCGGCCACCAACTTCTCGTCGGACAGCGAGATGGCGACCGTGGTCTTGAGGTAGCGGGTGCCCTCGGGCTCGTTGAGGTTGACGATGATCGACTGGAACTCGGCGATCGGACCGCCGCCCATCGTCGGTTTGTGGGCCCCCGATGCGCCCTCGGCCTCGCCCTCGGCCTTGGGCTTGGCCTCTTCGCCCTCGGCTGCCGGATGCGGGGCACTCTTGCCGCCGGCCAACATGAAGTAGGCCGCCGCACCACCGCCGCCGAGCACGACGACGGCGATGATGATGAGCAGCATGGGCGACTTGCCCTTTTTCGGTTCGCTCGCGGGTGCGTCGGACATGGTGTCGGATCGAGGGGCGGACTCCCCTCGCTCGACCGTCGCTGCTGCATCGTTCATGCCGGGCTCGCCGTCAGCGTCCCGACGCCCGGGTGCCTGTTCGACGGCGGCCTCCGCCGAGCCGCCTGGGGTGCACAGGGGCCCGAATCGGGCGCCGGCCCGGCCCCGGCAGCCCCACGCGAAGGCGGGCGGCCCGCCCCCGGATGGCCGGGGAGCGTCGCCGCCCGCCTTCGGAGCGTCAGAGACTAGCGCTTGAGCTGCACCAGCTCCGTCAACATGTCGTCGGCGGTGGTGATCGTGCGCGAGTTGCCTTGGAAGCCGCGCTGTACCGCGATCATCGTCACGAACTCGCGCGCGAGATCGACGTTCGAGCCCTCGAGCGCGCCGGCCACGATGGCCCCGCGTCCACTGCTCCCGGGGATTCCCACGAGGGGATCCTGCGACTGCGTGGTGGCGCGGAACAGCGAGTCGCCCTGGCGCTCGAGGCCGTTCACGTTGGTGAACGTCGCGGTGGCGACCTGGCCGAGCGAGCGGGTCTCGCCGTTGCTGTAGCGGCCCTCGATCGTGCCGTCGGGCTGGACCTGGTAGTCGGAGAGCTCACCCGGAGGCGAGCCGTCCTGCTCGAGGAAGCTCGCCGCCGAGGCGCCGGCGTAGCTCGTCAGGCCGTCGACACCCGTGCCGCCTGCGCCCGTCGGTGAGCCCAGATCCACGGTGAGGGTGGCCGGCGCGGCGCCGGCCCACTGGACGTTGATGGCACCGAGGGTCGAGGCCGACAGCGCACCCGCGGTGTCGAAGTCGAGGGTGCCGGAGGCGAGCTCGGTGTAATCCTGAGCGACCGCGGGCGTGACGTCGGATCCTGCGGCGGCGACGTGCACGTTCCACTGCGCGGTCGGGGCGTCCGCCGTCTTCTTGAAGAACATCGTGATCTGTCGCGCGTTGCCGAGCGAGTCGTAGACCGTCGCCGAGGTCTGGTAGTCGCTGGTCGCGCCCGGGTCGTTGATGTCGAACGGGAGCGCGTTGACGGCCTGGCCAGCATCGAGGTTCGCGTCGAGCCCGATCGAGGTACTCGCGACTGGCGGGAGCGTGCCGGTGTTGATCTGCAGATCGCCGAGCGTCGAGCCCTGAGCACCGTTCGCGTCGAGCCCGTAGCCCTGCACACGCAATCCCTGGGGATTGACGAGCATGCCGCTGCTATCGAGCTGGAACTGGCCGGCGCGGGTGAAGTACGTGCCGTCGACCCCGCCGACCGATCCATTGACCAGGAAGAACCCGTCGCCGCCGATCGCCAGATCGGTGGCGTTGCCGGTGCCGAGCAGCGAGCCCTCGTCGAACATGGTCTGCACGGAGCCGATCATGCTGCCGGCGCCCGTTCTCGAGCCGGCGAGCATGCCGCCCAGGACGTCGGAAAAATTGGCCCGCGACGAGCGGAACCCGACGGTGTTGACGTTGGCGATGTTGTCACTGATGACACCCATCGCGTCGGAGTGGCTGCCGAGTCCGGCAGCGCCGTTGTACATGGAGGATGAGATCGACATTGTGGTTCTCGTGGCGAGGGGTTAGCCGCCGAGGCCAGCGGGCTCGGTGGGTGAGGGGGATGGGATCGCATCGGCCGGCGCCGAGCCGACCGACAGGATGTCGGCGGGCTGGATCCGGCGCGAGCCGACCAGGAGCTCGGCGAAGCCGTTCTCGAACGACAGTCCGCTGACGACGCCGCTGACGAGCGGCGAGGCGGTGACGGGGTTGCCCTCTGCGTCGCGGGCGGTGACCGACACCGTGTAGTCGCCGGGCGGCAGCTTCTGGCCATCGACGCCGGTGCCGTTCCACGCGATCTCGGTGCTGCCGGTGGGGCGGGCGCCTCCATCGATGGTGGCGACGACGCTGCCGTTGGCGTCGCGGATCGTGATCTCGACCGTGGCTGCGGCGCCGCTCAGCTGCACCGCCACCGGTGGCACGGCGCCTTCGCCGAGGGTGACGGTGTCGCCGCGTGCGACCACGCTCTTGCCGATGAAGCCCGCGAGCTGGGTGTTGCCGGCGCTGAGCTGCGCGAGCTGCAGCTCACCGAGGCGCTCGTTGGCGACCATCTGCTGCTCGAGGCCGGAGAACGTCGCGAGCTGGGCGACGAACTCGTGATCGGCCATGGGGCTCATCGGATCCTGGTATTGGATCTGCGCCATCAGCAGCTTGAGGAAGTCGTCTTTGCCCATGGCGCTGCCCATGGCCGCGTTGCCCGATGGTTGGAGTCCGGTGGTGCCGAGCCCGGCGGTGTTGGTCGTGGCGGTGGTGGGATCCATGATGGTGGGGTGTGCCCGGTGGTGACTGTTTCAACGCCCGTGCCAGGCGATCCATCGGGTCTGCTCGGTGCGTCCCGCCGTGGGTCGGCGCTGCGCCGGCGGCGGGGCGAGGGCGCCGGATCTCACGCGATCACGTCGACGAGGCCACGCGCCGCGGTGCCCACCACGGGGCTCGGCGACGGGGATGCCGGCGCGGCGGGTCGTCGCGGATGACGGAGCGCGTCCGTCTCGGCGCGTCGCTGCGTCTGGGCGTCGGCACCGTGTTCATGACGGCCCTGCTCGCCGCACTCGAGCTGGAGATCGATCGCAGCGGCCTCGGGCACGGCCTGGCGCGCGGCGGAACACAGGCCGTCGTGTTCCCGGGCGAACCACGCGAGCGCCTCGCTGCCGGCGTGGATGCGGATGCGCAGCAGCTCGCCCTCGCGCGCGACGTGCAGGCGGATCGCGCCGAGGCCTGGGGCTTCGACCTCGAGCATCGCGCCGCCTGTGGGGATCGGACGCAGGCGCTCGATCGCGGTCGCGAGATCCTCGGCGCGCGACAGCACGACCGGCGCCGCGGGCTCGGCCGGCGCGGCGCGGGCCTCCGGCGGCGGCGCGGTGGGCACCGCCGGTGTCATCGTCGTGGACGGATCGGCGGTCGGCGCCGCGGCGGGCAGACTGGGCGCGGCGGTGGGGACCGGCGCTGCGGCGTCGGGCGGCGCCGGAGCGACGGGCTCTGCCGCGATCGCAGCATCGGGCGCGCCCGATGCCGTCGCTCGGGCGGGGCGAGGTGCGCCGGACTCGGAGGACGCGCCGGCCTGCGTCGCGACATCCGCGGCGGACGATTCGACTGCGGACGATTCGAGTGCGGACGAGCCGACTGCGGACGATTCGATTGCGGACGAGCCGACTGCGGACGAGCCGACTGCGGACGAGCCGACTGTGGACGAGCCGACTGTGGACGAGCCGATTGCGGACGAGCCGATTGCGGACGATTCGTTTGCATACGATTCGGCGGATTGGGCCGCGCGCCGCGGTGGCTCCTGGTGCCCCTCGTCCCGTGCGTCGCCGCCGGACCTCGCCGGGTCGCCGCCACCCATCACGTCGTCTGCTGACGCCATCGCCGGTGGTCCGGGCTCCCCGCTGACGGGCGCCGCGGCTTGCTCGGGCGCATCCCCTGCGCCCTCCATGTCGCCGGGCGCGGCCGCGTCATTGATCACCACCTCGCGCGGCGGGGTGATCATCGAGGCGGCGGCCTGCAGCGCGCCGTCGAAGCCGGAGCCTTCGGCCTCGATCGTGTCGCGCCGCGGGTCATCGTCCGGCCGCGCGTCCTCGATGGCGGGACGTCGCGCGTCACCGGCGTCCTCGCCCGTGCGCTCGGCTCGCCCCTCGAGGCTGCGGCGAAGCACGCGTTCGAACGCATCGTCGTCGCGGCGTGGGGTGCCGCGAGCCTCCGCCGGTGCCGCTTCGCGCCCCGCCGGTGCCGCTTCGCGCCCCGCCCGTGGCGCGATCTGGAGGCCCGCCTGTGGTGCGGCGTGAACGGTCGCCGGCGCGCTCATGGTGTCGGCGCTCCGGCTTCGGGATCCGTTGCCGTGGGCGTCGGCGCCGGTTCTGGCGACGCTGCGGGTCTTGGTGCGGCGGGAGCCTCGGGTTCCGTCTGCAGCGCGGGGCTGGTCGGCGCGGCGGTGAGGGTCTCGGGCTTGGCTGGGTCCCGCGTAAGGTAGCGCTGTCCGATCGCCGCCGCCCGGTCGGGGGGCATCGTCGCGATCAGCTTGGCGGCCTTGCGCTTGTCGGTCTGCGCGACCGAGAACAACAGATCCTGGGCCTGGGCGTCGGACATCTGCGCCAACATCGTCGCGGCCGCCTGGGGCGACATGGTGGCGATGAGGTTCGCGAGCAGATCGACGCGCTCGCGCCGGTGCTCGCGCTCGACCTTGCCGGCCCCGAGAAGCTCGTCGATGCGGCCCTCGAGCCCGGCGATCGACGCGAGCCGAGCGTCGAGTTCGGCGCTCGTGGCCGTGAGCTCGTTGCTCTGCTGGGCGACGGCGAGGCGCTCCTGCTCGCCGCGCTGCTTCGCTGCCGCCATCGCGGCGTCCACCCGGGCGAGGGCCTCGGCCGCCGCGGCGTCATCGATGCCCTCGGCGGATCCGGCGTCGCCATCCTCGAAGTCGTCCTCGCTCGGACTGCCGCCGCTCGACCCGGGCTCGGCGGGCTCGGCGGGATCGGGGGCGTCGAGGGCCGCCGGATCTTCCTGCGCGCGCGCGTCGCTGCCACAGCCGATGAGGAGCGAGAGTCCGATCGCGATCATGGTTTTCATCGTGTCCTCCGTGCGGCGAGTTCGTCCTGTTCGCGGGCCTCTTCGCGGCGCTGGCCGGCCTCTCGAAGTGCGCGGGCCCGGGCCAGCGCCGCATCGGCGCGTTGCCACGCGCGCGCCGCCGCCACTTTTCGCGCCTGGGCCGACTCGACCGCCTGGGCAGCCGCGGTGAGCCCTTGCGCGGCACCATCGAACGTGGCCGTCGCCTGCTCGATCACCGAGACGGTCGGCGCGTTCGCGGTGGCGACGAGCCAGTCGGTTTCGGCCTGCCCGACCGCGATGGTGGCGGTGGCGTGGGCAGCCTGGGCCCGCAGCGCGGCGGCGCGCGCCTCGTCGCGCTGCCGACCCCGCACGCGCTCGAGCCGTCGACGCCGGGCGATCACGACATCCCCTCCACCAGCTGCGCCATCGCAGCCACGGTCTGAGCGGCGGGCACCGTCACGCCGGCGCCCTGGCGCAGGAAGGCGAGCAGGTCGGCCTTGCGGGCAAGGGCGCGATCCAAGGCAGGGCTCGAGCCCGGGGCGTAGGCACCGAGCGCGACCAGCTCGTCGACCTCGGCGAGATCGGCCATCAAGCGCCGCAGCAGCCCGGCCGCGGCGGCGTGCTCGCGCGGAACCACGGCATCGATCACGCGCGAGACCGACGCCAACACGTCGAGCGCCGGGAAATGTCCCCGCGAGGCGAGGTTGCGCGACAGCACCAGGTGGCCGTCGAGGATCGATCGCGCCGCGTCACCGATCGGATCGGAGAGGTCGTCGCCCTCGACCAGCACCGTATAAATACCCGTGATCGAGCCCCGCTCGAAGCGACCCGCCCGCTCGAGCAGCCGCGGCAACATGGCGAACACCGACGGCGTGTAGCCGCGGGTCGCCGGCGGCTCGCCGGCCGACAGCCCGATCTCGCGCTGCGCCATCGCGAAACGGGTGAGGCTGTCCATCACCAGCAGCACGTCGGCGCCGCGCCGACAGAAGTGCTCGGCCACCGCGGTGGCCGCGAACGCACCGCGCATGCGCAGCAGCGGCGACTGATCGGACGTGGCGACCACCGCGACCGTGCGCGCCCGAGCCGCGGCGTCGAGAGTACGCTCGAGAAATTCGCCGACCTCGCGGCCGCGCTCACCGATGAGGGCGACCACCGCGACGTCGCACTGGGTGCCCGTGACCATATCGGCCAGAAGGCGGCTCTTGCCGACGCCGGCGCCCGCCATGATTCCGATGCGCTGGCCCCGACCGAGCGCCAGCGGCCCGTCGATCGCCCGGATGCCGACCGGGCACGCGGTGTCGAGGAGTCGGCGGCGCAGGGGGTTGCCGGCGCTGCCGTACAGCGCCTGGCCGACCTCGGCGTCGACGACGGCGCCGAGGTCGTCGATGGGAATCCCGCGTGGATCGACGACGCGGCCCAGCAGTCCGTCGCCACACATGATCTGCGCTGTGCTGCGCCGCGACACGATGGCGTCGCCGATGCCGATGCCGCGGACGTCGCCCAGGGGAATCGCGAGGATCCGGCCCTCACGCAGGCCGATGACCTCGGCGTCGAGTTCGCCCGTGGCGGTGCGGATCTCGACGAGCTGACCGACCGTGGCGTGGGCGCAGGTGCCCTCGACCACGAGGCCGATGACCGCCGTGACGCAGCCCTGCACGCGCGCGCGCAGACCATCGCGCAGCGCCGCCGGCATGGTCCTGGACAGCGCAGGGGGCCGCGCCGTCACGACGGTTCGCGCTCCCCGAGCACCAATCGCCGGACCCGCGCCATGCGCTCGGCGTGATCGACCTCGATGCGGCCGCTCTTCGCCTCGACGCGGAGCTCGCCCGGACGCAGCGCGCCGTCTTCCCGCACCAGCGCCGCCGGCCAACGCTCCCGCGCCCAGTCCGTGATCGCGGCGGCATCGGCGGATCCGACGGTGATCGTGCAGCGCTCGTGGGGATCCATCTCGACCAGCGCCTGCTGCAAGAAACCCTCCAGCACGGCGCGACCGTCCCCGAGCTCGCGCTGGATCACCGCCTCGGCGACGGCGATGGCGAGGTCCGCGAGTTCGCTGCGGTAGGACTCCACCAGCGACGCGCGGAGCTCGGCGACGGACGCCAGGCTCGCGCGCACGTCGTCGGCGAGCTGCGTCTGCGTGGCAGCGAGCTCGGCCTCGGCCTGCTCGCGCCCCAGCGCCAGGCCCTCGACGCGGGCCTGCTCGCGCCAGTGGGCGATCGCGTCCTCGTCCGGGACCGCAACCGGTGGCATCGAATTGGCGGCCGCCTCGCCGAGCACCCATGGCACCACCGCGGAGGGCGTCACACGAGCGAAGCTGACCGCGACAGGCGTCGGTGTCTCGCCCGGCACCCCTGCGTGGGGGGGCTCGTAGCGCGTGCGCATCAGACCATCTCCTCACCGCCGGCACCGGCGATGGTGATCTTGCCGTCGCGCTGCAGCGACAGCGCGATCTCGACGACCGCCGACTGGGCCTCCTCGACCGCCGACAGCTTCACCGGGCCCATGCTGTCGAGGTCGTCCATCAGCATCTCGGCAGCGCGTCGGCTCATGGCGCCCAGGATGTGGGCGCGCAGCTCGGGGGTCGCCGTCTTGAGCGCGCCGCGGAGTTGGTCGGTCGAGACCTCCTTGAGCACGGTCTGCATGTCGCGGCTGTCGACCTTGATGAGATCCTCGAACGTGAACATCGCCCGCTTGATCGCGACCGCCAGCTCTTCGTCGCCGTCGTCGATGGCCTCGATGAGCTTCTCGCCGATCTGGCCCTTGAGCCGCGACACCAGCTCGGCTGCGCGTTTGAGGCCGTCGATGGTGGCGACCTTGGCCTCGCTGACCAGCGCGAGCTCGTCACGCAGGGCGCGCTCGGCCTCCTGGATGGTGGTGTGCGGGATCGACTCGAGGCTCGCCATGCGCCGCACCACGTCGACCTGCACGTCGGTGGGCAGGTGCCCGAGCACCGCCGCAGCCTTGTCGACGTCGACGTGCGCGAGCAGTGCCGCGAGCGACTGCGCGTGCTCCTTGCCCAGCAGGCTGGCGAGGGTCTCGGGATCGATGCGGTTGAGCAGGCGCAGGGGCTGTGGCGCCTCGATCTCGCGCGCGAGCAGGTCCTCGGCCTTCTCCTGGCCGAGCACGCGACTGGCGATGCGACGCATGCGGCGGGCGCCCGAGCCGATGGCGATGGCGTTGGCGGCGTGTTCGCCCTCGAACGCCGCGAACACGGCCTCGGCCTGGACCAGCGAGACCGAGGTCATCTTGTCGATGCACTCCGAGAGCTGGCGGACGTTGGACTCGTCGAGGAACTGCAGGATGTTCGCCGCCTGATCCTCGCCGAGGCTCAGCAGCAGGACGACGCTCTTCTCGGTACCGGTGAGCGGACGTTCGGGCACGGGGAGTCCTCAGGCGGGTTGATCCGCGCGCAGCCAGCCGCGGATGATGTCGGCGGTGCGCTCGGGGTCGGCGGATGCGAGGGCGAGCGCCCGCTCGCGGGCAGCCTCGGGGGTGGCGGGAAGGGCTGCGGGGAGGGCTCCGGCGGCCTGGCCGGCCAGCGCGCCCGCGGAGCCTTGGCCAGCGGCAGCGAGGGCGGTCTCGACCTCGCCGACGCGTGCGGGGAGCGACACGATCTCGCCGGTGAGCGCCCGCTTGCCGCGGCGGCGGCCGAAGACGAACCAGACAGCGAGTCCGACCGCCACGGCCGCGGCTGCGCCCGCCGCCCAGATCCATGTCGCCGCTGCCTCCGGTGCGGCGATGCCCTGGTCGGTGCCGATGCGATCGCGAAACGGGGTGCTGGCGATCTTGACGCGGTCACCACGGGCCGAGTCGAAGCCCATCGCGTTTTCGACCACGGCCTGCAGCTCGGCGAGCTCGGCCTCGGGGCGGGGCGAGTACACCGGTTCGGTCGCGCCCTCGGGCGTGGTGTAGTTGCCGTCGACCAGGACCGCCACGGTCAGGCGCTTGACGGTCGACTTGGGTCCGACGGTGTGGACCACCGTGCGGCCGATCTCGAAACTGCGCGAGCGCACCGTCCGGCTCGAGCTGTCGCCGTCGGCACCCGGCGGGTTCGCGGCGGCGCCTGGCGTGTTCGCGGCGGCACCCGCCACGCCGGCGGGCCGTCCGGCGGCGGCGCCCTCGAACGACTCCTGCAGCGCCTCGCTGCGGATCGCGGTCTGCTCGGGATCGTAGCTCTCCTCGGTGGTGTCGGTCTGCGAGAAGTCGACCTCGGCCGAGACCGTGACCTCGACGCCATCGACGCCGACGGTGCGCTCGAGCAGCCGCGCGATCCGCTGCTCGAGGCCACGCTCGAGCTCGGTCTCGTGGTCGAGGGCGGCGGCGGCCGCCTGATCGGCGCCACCGCGGCTGAGCAGCGTGCCGTCCGTCGTGACGACGGTGACATCGCCCGGATCGAGGCCTTCGACCGCGGCGGCGACGAGGTGACGGATGGCGCCGACCTGGCGCTCGCCAAGCGGTCGACCTGGGCGCAGATCGACGGTGACAGACGCGGTCGGCGGCTGCTTCTCGTCCTCGAACACGACCCGGTCGGGCTGGGTGATGTGCACGCGGACTGTCGCGATCGGATCGAGGGCGCCGATGGTCCGCTCGAGCTCGCCCTGCAGCGCACGGCGGTAGTTCACCTTCTGCGCGAATTCGGTGAGGCCGAAGCTCTGCTCGGCGAACAGCTCGAAGCCCACGTTCCCGCCCTTGGGCAGGTCTTGCTCGGCGAGCATCAGACGCGCCCGATCGACGTCGGCACCGGGCACCTCGATGACGCTGCCTCCGGCGCTGAGCGTGTAGGGGATCTTCGCGCCGTCGAGCACTCCGACCACCGAGGCCGCATCGCGGGGATCGAGCCCGGAGAACAGCACGCGCTTGGGCGACCCGCCCAGCGTGGCGACGAGCGCCGCAGCCATCGCCCCGAGCACGGCGACCGTGACGAGTCCCGCGCGCGCCCGCGGGCCGGTGCGGCCCCACAGATCGCGGAGCTGGCCGAGGAGCTTGGTCAGCGCCTCCACGTCGGATCAGCCTCCGCCCGCCTGCAACAACTGCTGGTACGCATCGATGACCTTGTTGCGGACCGTGCCGGCCACCCGCAACACCAGATCCGCCTTCTCCATCGCGACCATCGCCTCGTGGATGTCGACCTCGCCGGTGACGAGCCCCTCGGAGGTAGCGTCGGCGCCAGCGGCCGTGGTCTCGAGATCGGCCATCGCCGACTCGAGGCGTGCGCCGAAGTCCCCGGAGCGCGCCTCGGCGGTGCCGGGTGCGGGCGCGAAGGTCGATGGGCTGATGTCCTGGACGCCTGCGAGTCTCATTTGCCGATCCTGAGCGCCTGCTCGGCCATCGAGCGGACCGTCGACAACACGTTGGTGCCGGCCTCGTAGGCCCGGGCGGCGCCCATGAGATCGACCATCTCGGCGATCGAGTCGACGTTCGGCATCGCGACGTAGCCCGCGGCATCCGCGTCGGGGTGGCCGGGGTCGTAGACCAGCTTGGGATCCGCGTTACTGACCGCGACCTGCTGCACGCGCACGCCCATGACCGGATCTTCGGCCATCGCGCCGCGCATCGCCGACTCGAAGCCGCGCTCCATCGGCGTGGCCTCGAGCACCACCTCGCGCCGCCGATAGGGTCCGCCCTCCGCGGTGCGGGTCGACGAGCGGTTCGCCAGGTTCATGGCGGCCACGTTCATGCGCGTGCGTTGGGCCGTCATGCCCGTCGCGGTGAGATCCATGGTGCGGAGCAGGGTCATCGTCGATCATCCTCGGCCGTCGTTGGCGGCGTAGCGGAGCAGGCCGATGCGTCGTGAGAGGAGCTCTGCGACCGATCGGAACTGCAGGGTGTTCTCGTCCATCTGCGCGATCTGGCCCTCGAGCGAGACGGTATTGCCGTCCGCGTCGGGGACCTCGTCGTCCTTGACGGTGGCCTCGGTCTCGAACGACATCGAGCGCTGGGTAGAGCCGCCCTCGACGATCCGATCGAAGCGCTCCTCGAACTCGAGGTCGCGGGCCCGGTAGCCGGGGGTGTCGAGGTTCGCCAGGTTGCCGGCGAGCACGGCCTGGCGCTCGCCACGGAACCGCAGGTGCTGCGAGAGGCGATCGAGCCCCGACAGCGGCGCGGCGTCGAGCGCGAGCGTGCGGCGATCGGTCATCGCGACGCGCCCCCGGCCGTCGCCACCAAGGCGTCGACGGTGGTCTGCAGCCGCCGCTCCTGCAGTCGGGCGATGGCGAGCTGGCCGTAGGTCGTGCCGTGGGTCGAGATGTGGCGGAAGATCGCGTCGGCATCGGCTACGTGACCGAGGCCATGCTCGGCGACGCCCAGGTAGTACGAGAGGCGGTCGCGCTCCGATGGGTCAGCGGTGCGGCCGGCGAGCTCGCGGAGCATCTCGGCACCGCGGGCGTGGCGGCCGACGCGGACCAGCGCCACGGCGAGGGCGCGTGCGTGGCGGGTGGCGGTGACGGGGTCGTCGTGGGTCGGGTGCATGGTGCCGTCGCTCTCGCCCCCGAGCGAATGCACGATCTGAGCCGGGGTTCCCCAGCCGAGGACGAGCTCGGCCTCGATGTCGTCGATGGCCCGCGACGTCGCCGGCGATGCGGCCCGTTTGCGGGCGCCCGCAAGCCAGCCGCGGGCCGACGCGAGCCCGTCGCGGACGCAACGGCGGATCGCGATCGCCCCGATCCCGGCGACGAGGCCCGGCGCATCGGGGTGCGCCGCGAGCTGGAAATCGAGGGCGAAGCTCGCGCGCTCGACGTCGTCGAGCATACGGTAGGCATGGGCGACGCGGCCGACGAGGTCGGCCTCGAGCGCGGGGCGCGGGCTGTTGCGCAGGCGGGACTGCAGCATCGGCAGCGCGATCTCGAAGAGTCCGAGCGCCTCGTGGGCTTCGGCCACCATGTCGTTGATCGCGTCCTGCTCGGCCAGGGTGCCCACCTTCGTCGACCAGCGATCCCATGCCGCGGCGGTCGCCCGCGGATCGCCGAGCAGCAGCGGCCCGATGACGGCCGCCGCGACGAGATCCTGACGGAGCGCAGAGGCGGCATCCCGCCAAACCGCTGGCAGCGGCGCGCCATCGGGCAGTCGCGCCAGCGCGGCGGGTGCGTCACCGATCTCGCGGAGCACCAGCGCGGCACGGACCCGCGCGAAGGTGTCGAACGCCGCCCGCTCGAGCGATCCGGCGGCGACGTCGACCTGCGACACCGTGGGCGTGGCCTGTCCGGTGAGCGTCTCGAGGTGGAGGACATCGAGCCGGGCGAGCGCGGCGCCGACCGAGCGTGGGTGCAGCCGCGAGACGTCGCGGAGCTGCGAGAGGGCCTCGTTGATGTGGCCGCTGGCGATGAACAGCTCGGCGACCCGCAGCGACGCGAGGTCGGCCAGCCGCGGGACATCGGCGAGTCGCTCCCAGAGGCGCTTGGCCTCGGAGAGATCGCCCGCCGCCATCGCCCGCTCGGCGTCCTGCCACACCTCGAGCTCCGATCCGAGATCCTCGGGCTCGGGCAGCGGCATGCGCACCAACGTCGCCAGGCGCCGCAGTCGGGTCTGCTCGTCGGCGGTGCCGAAGGCGACGCGGAGGACGAAGCCGGCCTGGGTCGACGCGAAGACCACCGGTGGCCGCGGATGCACCACGCGGATCCGCGTCGCGCCCTCGAGCGCGCGCACGTCGATCCGCCACGGCTCGGGGACGGCGTCGAGGATGTCGTCGATGGCGCCGTGCGGCACGCCGATCTCGATCTCGAGGCCGAGCGCGCCGGGCAGCGCGCGAACCTGGGCACCGGTGCCCACGGGCAGCTCCAGCACCTCCTCGCGCATGACCCCGATGACCTGGGCGGCGGCCGGGAGCACACGGACCGCGGCGCGACGTCGCGGTTGCATCTTGGCCGCCACGGGCGAGCCGAGGGCCAGCACGACCGCGAGGGTTTTGACGCCGAGGCTCACGGTGTCGAGAAGAGCAACACGCGTGCCGACGCCGATCCACGATCGACGAGTGCTAGCCCAGCGGATCGTTCGCCGCGCCGTCACGGCGCTGCCGCTTGCGGAGCTTCTCGACCAAGGTGGTCCGATTGAGGCCGAGCAGCATCGATGCTTGGTTCTTGTTGCCGCCCGTGCGCACCAGGGCCTGGTCGATGAGGTTGTTCTCGAAGATCTCGACCGCGCGGCGCAAATCGAGGCCCTCCTCGGGCAGCAAGAAATCCTCGGGCGACGCCAGATGCCGCGCCCGTGGTGTCAGCACGATCGGCATCGAATCGCCGTAGTCGATCGGGCTCGGGACTGCGGGGCCGACGGGTCCGTCATCGGCCACGCGCATGCGCACGGGTGCCACCGGCTCTGCGGCGCTCTCGATCGCCACCGGGACCGGTGCAGGTGCCGCCGCGGGCTCGGGCTCGGGCGCGGTCATCGCGACCAGATCGCGGCGGGCCTCACGGACGAGCTTGACCGGCAGATCCGCCATGGTGAGCACGCCGGTGCCCGAATGCAGCAGCGTCATGCGCTCGATGGTGTTCTCGAGCTCGCGCACGTTGCCCGGCCACGAGTAGCGGCACAGCGCGTCCATCGCCTCGTCGCCGATGGCGCCCACCCGCGAGTTTCGGCGTCGGGTCTGGATGTCGAGGAAGTGACGGAGCAGGGCGGGGATGTCGTCTCGGCGCTCGCGCAGCGGCGGCAGGTGCAGCGGGATGAGGTTGAGCCGGTAGTAGAGATCCTCGCGGAACGTCCCGGCCTCGGCCATCGCCTCGAGGTTCTTGTTGGTGGCGGCGACGATGCGGACATCGCACTTGCGCGGCCGCGTCTCGCCGACCGGCACGTACTCCTGCTCCTGCAGCACGCGGAGGAACTTCACCTGCACCGCCAGCGACATCTCTCCGATCTCGTCGAGGAACAGGGTGCCGCCGTCGGCCACCGCGAAACGGCCGTCCCGGGACGAGCTCGCCCCGGAGAACGCGCCCTTGGCGTGGCCGAACAGCTCGCTCTCGATCAGTGTCTCGGGGATCGCCCCGCAATTCACCGGCACGAAGGCCTTCTTCACCCGCGGCGACGCCTCGTGCAGCGCGCGGGCGACGAGCTCCTTGCCGGTGCCGCTCTCGCCGAGGATGAGCACGGTGCAATCGGTGTGGGCGATGCGCTCGAGCACGAGGAACACCTCGCGGAGCACCGTGGCCTCGCCGATGAGATCGGGGGCGAACTTGTCGCGCCACAGCAATCGCGGGTCGCGCTCCCCGCGGGCGGCCGGTGACCGGGCGCCGAGCACCCGCCGCATCAAGTCGTGGAGCTGGTCGAGCTCGAACGGCTTGACCAGGAAGTCGCTGGCGCCGAGTCGGATGGCCTCGACTGCGTGCGAGATCGTGCCCTCGGCCGACATCATGATGCAGTCGCGGTTGTAGCCCGAGTCACGCGCGCGCTTGAGGACCTCCATCCCATCGAGATCGTCCATGCGCAGATCGAGCAGGACGAGATCGAAGGGGTGCTGCGCGATCGAGGCCAGCGCCTCGGTCCCACCACCCGCGGTCTTGCAGTCGCAGCCGAGGGCGCCGAGGTAGTTTGCGAGCAGCGTGCGGTGCGGCTCGTGATCATCGACGATCAGAACCGAAGCCCCGCGCAGCATGTGATCCGCGGCGAGTCCCATTGCGAAGTACTATTGGATGGTGATCCCGGGGGGTCAATGGTCTGACGCCCGCGATCGTGCGGCCCGTGTCGGGCCGATTGTGCGCCACGGTGCCGGCGGCTCTCACCCGCTGGTGCCCGTGCCCGTGCCCGTGCCCGTGCCCGTGCCCGTGCCCGTGCCCGATCCGCCCGTCTCGATCTCGATGCCCGAATCCATCTGCACGTCGGTGCTCGCGTCCGAGGACGAACCACCGTCGGAACCCGTCGTATCGCCGCCGTCGCTCGCGCCCGTGCTCCCGTCGTTGCCGGTCGCGCTGACCTCGGACCCGTCTCCAGCCGTCTCGTCTTCCGCGCGCCCACCCGATGCCGTCGCCGTGTCGCGCCCCGGGCCCGGACCGTCGCCGTTCGTCCCGTCCGTCGTCGTGCCCCCGAACTCGGACGTCGTGCCCCCGGGCTCCGCCGTCGCCGTGCCGCTGGTGTCGTCGCCCATCGTCCCGCCGCTGGTGCCGTCGGTGTCGACCGGCCGCGCGACGCACTCGACCGCCGAGCACTGTTGGTTCGATGCGCAGTCGGAGTCGCGCAGGCACGTCGCCGGCCGACACGCCGCCTGCAGGCCCACCGCCATGACTGCCATCGCCACGAAAAAACCGGTCCGTTGCATCAGAAACTCACCCGCACGCCAAAGGTCTGATCGAGTTTCGCGAGCGCCGACCCACTCATCAGGTCGCTCCCCCACACGTAGCCCGTACCGCTGAACTCCGCGACCAGGGCCACGCGCTGATGCAGCGTCACCGAGAGCCCCGCTCCGCCCTGGATTCCGAGCAGACTGTACGGCGCGAAGAAGACGGGCAGCGCCACCATCGCCCACACGCGCACCCGTTTGCCCGGCAAGCGAGCGCGCAGCTTCGGGATGGCCCCCACACCCACGCGGCCCTCGAGCTCGAGCGCGATCGTGGGTGCGAACTCGAGCCACTCGAGATCCGGATGCACGAAGCCGACCTCGGCGAGCAGGAACAGAGGAGATCGCGCGGCGTAGGTGCGACGGGCGACACCCGCGAGGCTGATCCCGGTGCCCGCCATCACACTGGCGCTGACCTGCAGCTTCTCCGCCGGCGCCACCGCCCCGATCGCGCCGCCGCACAGCACCGTCGCCACGAACATTCCGGGGATCATGCCGTCTTCCTCAGGGGCTCGACGCGCCCCGACCGCAGGGCCCGGACGATGGCGACGTGGTGAAAGCGCGCCCTATCGGCCGGAATCGCGGCCAGCCGCTCGAAGAAGGCGTCGACGTACGGTGTGCGCCGACTGAAGACCACGCTGCCGTCGGGGCGGAACACCTGGGTCCGCACCGCGCACTGCTGCGCGCCGAGATCCTCGGTCTGCACGTGTAGCCGCTGGCCCTCGTGCTCGATCTCCTCGTTGATGCCGGTGTGGGATCCGGCGTCGTCGGCGTGCTCGCGCCACAACTCCCGCCCGAGCGCGTCGATATCGATCGCCGCGCGTGACGCCGGCTCGAGCACCGCCACCGGCTGCGACTGGCGGATCGATCGACCGATCGCCGGATCATCGGCGATCGACGCGGCGAGCCGCACCTGACCGCCCAGGAACCGCCCGGCGAGGTCGTGCATGAGGTTCGCGACCCGCCTCGCTTCGGCCGGCATCGTGCGGTTGACCACCAACGAGGTGGGACGATGTAGCGCTGCGCGGACCTCGGCGCCCTCGGTACCCATGTGGCGCAGCGACACGTCGTCGTGCGCGCGACGCTGGACGCCCGTGCGCTGCTCGACGTCGCGGAGCACGGCGGTCTTGATGAAGGCGAAGCAGTTCTGCAAGCTGGTCGGCTCGCCGGTGGTCACGACCACCCCGACATCCGCCGCCAGATAGAGATCGAGCGTGTTGAAGTTCGTGCCGGCGCCGAGATCGATGACCACGAGATCGCACGGCAGCGCGCGGATGTGACGGATGAGCTTGAGCTTCTGGGCGTGGACGGGGTTCGCGGCGCCGAGACACTCACCGTCGCCGGCCACGAGCGTCAATCCATCCACGCCAGTCGCCACTGCGATGTCACTCAGCGAGGCGACGGTGCGGTCGAAGAAGTGCGACAGCGTGCGCCGCGGCCGGGCGCAGCCGAGCAGGGTGTCGAGGTTGGCGCCGCCCAGATCGCCGTCGACCAGCACCACGCGGTGGCCGAGTTGGGCCATGCGCACCGCCACGTTGCACGCCAGGACGCTCTTGCCCACGCCACCTTTACCGCCGCCGAACGCCCACACGCGCGGTGGGGTGGGGGACGATGCGCCCGCGCCTTGGGGACCAGCGGCGCCGCGTGGCGGTGCGATGACACGGGGTCGCATGCGGAGGACTCATTGAGCAAGTCCGGTGCCACGGCCGCCTCACACACGGTGCGTTTTCGGGACATCTCTCGCGCCTCAACCGTGGGCCGGCGCGGCCGATGCATTGCGGGAACTGCGAGAACCGCGAATGAATCACGCGCCCAGGATCCTGATCGTCGACGCCGACTCCGGCCACACCGCCCACTTGGTCGCGCAGACCAACGCCGGCAATGCCGAGCTGATCGCGGCCACGCCCGCGGAGGTCGAGTCGCTGCTCGCCACCACGACCATCGATGCCCTCGTGCTCGATCTCGACGCCGATGACGATGTCACTGCCCATGTCGTCGGAGAGGTCGAACGTCGCTTCGACGGCGTGCCGCTGGTCGGCATCACCCGCAGGGCCGACGAGGCGAAGGTCGCATCCGCGTGCCACCTCGGGGCGGTGGCGATCCTCGTGAAGCCCTTCGATCTGGAGGCGCTGCTGCAGGTCATGCGCACGCCGACGGCCGATGCCGGCTTCTCGGGTTCGTGCTCGGGGGTGCCGACCGCCCAGCTGCTCTCGCTCCACTGCGCGGCCGCCCACGACGGTGTCCTCCATCTGCGCGTCGGCGCCACCGCGACCCGGCCCGAGCGCAGCGGTGTGGTGTTCTTCGAGGCGGGGCAGCCCGTCCACGCGACTGCCGGCGGCCTCGTCGGCGCCGACGCAGTGCACGCGATCCTCGCGTGGCGCGACGCCGAGGCCACGTGGGTCCATGGCATCACGCGCTCGGCCCGGACCATCGTCGGCCGCTGGGAGGGCATCTTCGCCGGTGGCGTGCGATCGACGACCGACGCCGCGGAGCTCGACCACATGGTCGCCCTCGCCCACCCCGAGGTCGTCGAGAAGCTCGCCCGGCTCGCCCAGACTCCCGATGTGCTCGGCGCCTTCTTGCTGCGCCACGCCGAGGTCATCACCGGCCGTTGTGTCCCCGCGCTCGACGAGCAGCTCGCCGCGCGGGCGCTGTGCCGCCTCGCCCACGTGTTCTTCGACGTCGAGGCCCAGCCCCAGTCGGCCGCCGACGGCGAGATCCAGGCGGTGATCGGCGACGTGCGCCTGGTGCTCGATCGCATCGGTCCCCGCGAGGCGGGCTTCCAGGTCGGCGTCGTCGTGCGTCAGGCAGCGCCGGTATGCAAGAGCCTGCGTCGCCTGTTGCGGCAGATCGACACCTCGTTCGTCCGCGCCACACCCACCGCACGCGACACGAGCCGTGCCGCCACGACCGGCCCATCGAGCCGTGCCCGCGTCTCCGCGGTCGCCTGATCCGTCAGGGGCGACACAGCCCGCGCTCGCGGGCCGCCACCGCGGGGTCGCTGGCGAGCTCGGCGAGATCGCAGTGGATCGTCGGTACGAACGGATTGTTGCGCAGGGTGCGTCCCGCAGCCTCGAGGGCGGCGTCCCGCTGTCCGGTGCGGAGCAGCGCGCGGGTCTGCGCGGCGGCCAGGTTGGCGTCGTCGGGCTGTTCGACCGCGGCGATCTCGAGGAGCGTCACCGCGTCGCGCCAACGCTCGAGCTCCACGTAGAGCCGACCGAGTCGCCGCGAGAGCGTGGGATCCCGCCTTGCGCGGGCATCCGCGCCGCGCGCCTTCTCGTACTGCAGCGCCGCCGCCTCGAGGTGATCGCGGCCCTGCAGCAGGGCGCCCAGACGCGCGTGCTGCCTGGCCTTGCCGCCGCCGAGCTCGGAGAACACGTCGCCGATCTCCTCGGGATCGGCCTCGCCTTCCTTGAAGGTGGGCTTGTCGATGGCCCCCTCGCGGCCCTTCGCGGTGCGGGCCTTGGTCACGCGCCGCCACTCGGCGTCGAACGCCGTGAAGTCGTCGCCCCACGCCGT
Source organism: Nannocystales bacterium (assembly GCA_038325765.1). GTDB lineage: Bacteria > Myxococcota_A > Polyangia > Nannocystales > Nannocystaceae > Xiheibacterium. Next base: position 43,709 of record JBBQJI010000008.1, on the reverse strand, counting down.
CGCCAGCGCCGTCTTGGCGTCGTCGCCGGCGCGCACGCGATCGAGCAGCGTGGTGATGCCGACCGTCCCCCGACGCTCCCGCAGCAACGCGAGCATGGTCTCGACCTCGGCATACGCGAGCGCGGCGAGCTCGGCGCTCGGCAACATCGCCACCGACGGATACATCTCTTCGAGGGTGACCAGATCGTCGCGCACGATCGCCTGGTGCAGCCGGAACGCGACCGCGGGGTCGAGCGGCTCGGGCGTCTCGCGGCGCCAGCGGGTCTCGTACAGTTTGGCCAACCCCTCCTGCAGCCACACCGGCGCGAGGTTGCCCGTGCGCAGCGTCAGCAGGTAGTGGACGTACTCGTGCACCGCGGTGTCGAGCCATCCGTAGCCTTGGAGCATCACCCGCGGCGTGATCATGACGACGCGGCGGTGCTTGGTCACACCCACGGTGCCGGTGGTGCGGATGTTCGCGACGGTGAGCGGCGTGACCATCGCCAGCTTGGTCGGGTCGTCGAGGAACTCGAAGCGCACCGCATGGTCGGGCAGCACGCCGAGCTCGCGGCCGAGCACGTCCCGCGCCGCCGTCATCGCCTCGAAGAGATAGGGCGCGAGCACGGCGTCCTTGGCGTCGGCGAACACCGCTTGTACGTGACCGTCGCTGCTGGTCAGCGTGATCGCGGCGCCCAGCGCCTTTTGGCCCCCGCGCGATAGCGTGAGGTAGTAGCGGGCCTCTTCAGCGAGCGCGTCGGTGCCACCCAGGCCCCCGCGGGCGATCGCCTCGGCGAGGATCTGCTCCGCGTCGGCGTAGCGTCCCTCGTAGATCGCGATCACAGCGCGCTTGATCTGCTTGGCGTCACCCTCGGCGACCGCGCCCAGCGCTCGGTTCGCCTCGGCCACGTCCCAGCGCCCGAGCGCGGCCTCCACCGCGGCGATCTCGTCGTCGTCCTCGGCGCGCGCGCGGCCCGGCGTCGACGTCCCGAGCACGACGCCCATGGCGAGGGCCGCGCGCAGCGCGAGCCGGGTTGCGGTGGGCTTTCGGCGGGTCATCGGAGCAGCTCCTCGTAGTAGCGCCGAACCGGATCGACGAAGCCAGCCGGCGCGTCCTCGCGCATCGCGTCCAACAGCGCATCGCGGAGCGAACGATCGCGATCGGCCTCGGTGGAGGCCTCGCCACTGGCGCCCGCCGGCGGCGGCGGCGAGCCCCGCCGCAGGCTGTCGATCGCGTCCTGGAGGCCCTGCCACGCCTGGGCCTGCCCCCGGATCGCTTCGCGCGGCGTCTCCTGATCGAGCGCACGGCCGCTTCGGCCCATGCCGGTGTCGGCGCGGCGCATGCCCTGCCGCCCCGCCGGCGGCAATAGATCGCCGAGCTCGCCCTCGAGCAGGCTCGACGCCCGCTCCCGCAGACCCTGCTGACGCTCGCCGAGCGCGTCGAACTCGGCCCGCTCGGCCTCGGGCAGGACTTCGGACGCCGATGGCAACTGACCGGCCAACCCGTCGCGCAGCGCCTCGGCCCGCGCCTGTGCGCGCTCGAGGGCCTTACCCTCCTTCTCGCGTCGCTCCGCGCCTCCGAGCGCGCGGGCGATCCCATCACGGGCGGCCTCCGCGGACTCGGCGAGCTCGAGCGCCGAGGGCTGCTCGGCTCGACTCACCGCGCCCAGCCGCTCGAGCGCCGCCTTCGCGTCCTCGAGTCCGGCCCGCGCATCGCGACCGAGCCGCGCATCGTTGATGCCCTCGAGCATCTCGTCGAGCGCCGCTGCACCGCTGCGCGCCGACTCGGCCTGATCCGGCGACGCGCGATGGCCGGCGACCTCATCGCGCCACTTCCGCTGCAGCTCGCTGGTGCGCCCGCGCAGCGATCCCTCCTCGTCCTGCAGCCGGCTGAGTTCGCGCAGCAGCTCGATACGCTTGCGCTCCTCCTCGGACAACGGGCTGGCCGGGCTGCCGGCGCCGGTCTGCTCCTGCACCTGGTTGCGCATCTGGGACACCTCGTCGAGTTCTCCGCGTGCCCGCTCGAGGGCGCGGTCGACCTCGCCGCGCTGCAGCATCGCCTGAAGCTCCTCGTCGGCGGCCATCTGCTCGAGGATCGCGAACGCGTCGGCGTTCATGTATTCCTCATCGAGCTCTTCGCGCAGCTGCGCTCGGATCTCGGCGAGCTTGCGGAGGTCCTCTCGACGCCGCTGCTCGAGCTGCTCGATCTGCCCACGCACACTCTCGTCGCCCGCCTGCAGGGCCTCGAGCAGCTCGATGAGCTTGCGCTGCGTCGTTTCCAGTCGCGCAACGAGCGTCTCGAGGCGCTCGAGCAGCATGCCGTCGACCATGTCGTCGATGCGGATGATCTCGTCTTCGAGGGCGGCTCGCACCTGGCCGTGCACGGGGGCGATGCGGTCGAGCGCCTTCTCGGCGGCAGCCTCGTCGTCGTGCTCGACGCCGGGGGCGAGGGCGGTGTGGGCCGCCGCCTCGCGGCGATGAATCTCGAGCAGGCGGGCATGGATCCCCGCGAGGGTCCTGGCGTCGCGGTCCTGCGCCAGCGCGTCCACCGAGATCGCGTCGACGGTCGCGGCCATGCCGGTCAGCAACGCCTCGGTCTGGGCGAGGAGCCCTCGGGCCCCGTCGATGCGGACCGGCATCGCCTCGGCCCCCGCCGTGAACGCCCCGGTGAGCATGCGCGCGGCCAGGGCATCGATCGCCGCATCACGGAGCTCGCGGAGGCTCGCGATGTTCTGGGCGTGCTCGGCCTGTTCGTCCTCGACCTGCAGCTGCATCGTCGCCGACTTGGTGCGTTTGCCCGGTCCGTCGACGATCGGTACCAACCCGAGCCCGGGATCGTTGTCCACGACCTCGAGCCAGTACAGCACCTCGTTGCGGCCCTCGCTGGGGATCATCGAGATGTCCCACCGCGTCTGCGAGCGCCAGGTGCGGCTGGGCTCCGCGGGACTCTGCCGTGGCAGTCGGTGGGTGGTGCCGTCGGCGAGCTGGTACACGAGCTCCACCGCAGCGACGCCGAAGTCGTCCTGTGCGCTCCATCGCACCGTGACCTCGTCGTCGTCGCGCACGCTCTGATCCGCGGGTGACAACGGCGGCACGTCGATCTCCGGCGCCCGGTCGGGCTCGAGCTCCATCGGCAATGCGGCCGAGGTGTGCTCGTCCTGCTCACCGAGCACGACCGTCCAGCTCCCCGAGCCGCGCACCGTGAACTCCCCCCGCAGCGTGCCATCGTCGTGCAGGTCGAGCGCTGTGCGTTCGGAGGGCGCTCCTCGGCTGAGCTCGTCGGGGTCGTGAGCGACCACCACCGCTCCGGTGCTCGCGGCGACCCGCGGCGTCAGCGTGAGCACCACCCGCGTGCCCGCGGGTGCCCGCAGGGCGCCGCTGGGGTTCGGCACCGTGCGAGCGGGCCGCGACGTGTGCTCGGGATACGCGAGCTCGAGCGAGAGCGTCGACCACACCGGCTGCGCCGGCAGAGGATCGCGGCCGTCGAGCCCGCGTACCGCCCGATCGAAGCCCACGCGCCAGCCCTCGATCTGCGCGGCGGCACCGAGCGCGAGTGCGGCGAGGCAGCCGAGCGCGAGCCGTCGCGCGATGCGGGGGCTGCCAAGCGCCGCGTTGGCCGTCACGCCACGCGCGACCAGGCGACCCTCGACGTCCGCGACATAGCGGCTGCGCAGGGCAGCCGAGCCGCCGCGGCCCCTTCCTTCGATCAGGTCGTACGCCCCACGGATCTCGTGGCGCAGGGCGGCATCGGCGGCGTCGGTCGACGGGCCCAGGGGCCCGGGCGTCCGCGCGATGCTCGTGACCATCCGATGGCGGGAGCCGGCCCTGCGGGCGAACCCCCGCGCCGCGAAGCCCGCGACGGCCACGGCGAGCAGCCCGAACGCGACCGGCGCGAGGCTGGCCGCGAGGTCCCCCCGCAGCGTCCAGGCCACCGCAGCACCCGCCAGCACCGCGATCACGGCCGCCACGACGGCGACATCCCACGCCACGACCGCTGCCGCGCGCCCCGCTGAGAGCCATCGCGCGCGGTCGAGAAGGCGCTGCAAATACGCGCCCTCGTTCACCTTTGGTCCTGCTCGGGCGAACGGGGGTGCACAGTCGACCTCGGTCGAAGGTATAACCGCCCGGCGCACGCGCGTCATGTCGATCCTCGTCCCAGCCAGGCTGGGGTCCTGCGAGGCCGGCCAATCTGCCTGAATGGGCGGCCCAGGCGGCCGTCGAAGGACGAAGATTTTCGTGGTCCCCACCGATGCCGACGACCACACGTTGGTCGAAGCCGCGAAGAGCGGGGATCGGCGCGCGTTCCAGCTCCTCTTCGAGCGCTACGAGCGCAAGGTCTACGCAGTGGCTCACGGCTTCCTGCGCAACCCAGAGGATGCACTGGACGTCGTGCAGGACGCCTTCATCAAGGTGTACCGCTACCTGGCCAACTTCGAGGGCCAGTCGAGCTTCTACACCTGGCTCTATCGCATCACCGCCAACCTCTGCATCGACCACCTCCGCCGCAGCACGCGCAAGCGGGACGTGGAGTTCGACGACCGCATCCGCCACGATGGAGAGCAGGACAGCTCACCGGTCGACGCGCTGCCCTCGTCGGTTTTGGGGAGTCCAGGTGACGCCGTAGAGAACAAGGAGATACTCGCCGCCGTCGAAGACAGCCTGAAGTATCTGAGCGACAAGCATCGCGCCGTGATCGTGATGCGAGAGCTCCAAGGTTTGTCCTATGCCGAGATGGCCAAGGCGATGAACTGTTCCAAGGGCACCATCATGAGCCGTCTCTTCCACGCCCGACGCAACATGCAGAAGTTGTTGCGAGAACGGCTCGAGCACCTGCCCGAGGCCAGCGAAGACGGCGCCACCGAACTCCAGACCGAGGCCGCGTTGCCATGAACCACGAGAACGACATCCCCATCCACGCGGGCGATCTCCAGTCCTTCTTCGACGGGGAACTCGACGAGGCTGCCGCACAGCGGATGGCCCGCAGCATCGATCAGGACCCGGCGCTGCGCAGACACCTCGACCAGATGTCGCTCATGCGGGATCTGGTCGGTCGCAGCATGGAGTTGCGCGCGAGCGAGGTGCCGCGCGCGCGCTTCGAGCAGATCTGGGACGAGATCGATCGGACCATCACGCAGGAGGCAGCGCGGCCCGCCGAGGCGCCCGCGTCGTTCTGGCAGCGCGTATCGGCGGCGTTCGGGCCCTTCCGCATGCCTGCACTCGCGGCCGCGGGTGCGGCGGCCATCGCCGTCGTGGCCATGCAGTTCGTCGCCCCGACCGCGGTGAATCAACCCGAGGAGGTCGCGTCTGTGCCCAAGCCTGTCGAGCCGTCGGCTCCGCAGGTGGCACCCGCTCCCAGCCCGCCCGCTGCCCCACCGACGGTGATCGCCGAGTCCTTCCCGGCGCCCCGAGCCGCCGACGCCGAGATCCACGGCATCGAGTTCGGCGGCAGCCAGGGGCGGATCTCGCACACCGGCGTCGTCACCGTCCTCTACGTCGAAGAAGAAGCCGCCCCGCAGAAGAGTGAACGTTCGCTATGAAGCACCGCAGCCCACAGACCCGCCTGCTCGCGCCCGTGCTCGCCGCCGTCTTCGCGCCGGTCGTCGCCTTCTCCGCGGTGCTCGCGACGCCGGCCGCAGCGGAGGCCGCATCAAAGGCCAACTGCCAGGTCACCGGCGTCGTTGCCTCGAAGGAAGGCGACGGCACGATCCCTCCCGAGCTCGCCTTCATGAAGGAAACCCTTCAAAACGACGAGTTCGCGGCGTACAAGGGCTTCCATCTGCTCGAGCGAAAGGCGCTCAAGCTGGTGCTCGCGACCAAGGCCGAGACATCCTTCAGCAGCGGTCACCGGCTCGGGCTCACCCTCATCGGCGGCGATGCAACGAAGCTCAAGCTGCACGCCGAGCTGTCGAACCGCGATGCTTCGAAGTCTCTGGTGTCTCTCGACTACACGATGGTCGACAACGGCCTGATGATGATCGGCGCAGGCAGCTTCAGCGACGCCAAGCACAGCGGCAAGCTGTTCTTCGCGATCCAGTGTGGCAGCGCCGGCTGATCGGGCATCTGCTTCGCGCGCACGCGGCGACCCCACCGGGTCGCCGTTTGCGTTTGCGGAAGAAGGGAATCGGCGAGGGGGACTTCGCGCGTCGTTTCCGGCGTCGAACCCTGTAGTCTCCTGGGGCCGGCCAAGTCCACGATGCGGCGCTCTCCCCCACCGAAGTCCCCGTCGCGGGCCTGGATCTGGCTGCTGTCCGGCGCTGCGATCTGGGCGGTCCTTCTCGGGGTCGGCGTGCTTCTGGTCCCGGGTTGGGCGCGCAGTTGGGCGCACGGGCGCCTCGTCGATGGGCTGTCCCGCCGCCTGGAACAACCGGTGGCGATCGACGCTGTCGAGCTCGGCCTCGACCACATTGTCGTGACCGGCGTGTCGGTCGGTTCGGGCGAGCAGCCGCTGGTGCGGCTCGAGGTCGTGCGCGTCCGCCTCGATCCTTCGGCATGGTGGGAGGGTCAGGTGCGCGTCATCGGTCTCGTCATCGACGGCGGCCGCGTCGATGGCACGCGCACCGACCTCGCGGAACTCGCAGCGCTCGGCGGGGGCACGCGTCGCCCGGCGGCCGACGACCATGGAGCAACCGGCGACCCACAGACGGGGCGCGTCCGGCTCGCGCTCGAGCAGGTCATCGCGCGCGACGTATGGCTCGCCGTCCGCGACGATGCGGATGGGCCGAACGCCGGCCCCGTCCGTCACCTCGAGCTGCGTGCCACGGCGGCCATCGATCCCGAGCGCTGGAGCGGCGACGTCGAGCTGGCCGACGTCCGCATCCAGCCCCGCGGCGCTCCGCTCGTGACCGCGCGTCGCCTGCTCGCCCACATCGACACCGAGCGCACGGCCGAGGGCCTGCGACCGACGTTCCCCGTACGGGTGCAGCTGACCGGCGTCGGCGCCCCGGTGACGCCCCAGATCGCGGTGTCCGGGGTCGACGGCTGGGTCGAGCTCAGCGATACCGCGCTCACCGAGATCGCCGTCGACCTCGCGGGTGGTTTCTCCGATCGGGCCGAGCAGGACGGCGATGTACGGCTGTGGTCGTTGGCAGGCCGCGTGCGGCGTGACCTCTCTGCGGGATCGCTGCGGCTCGACATGGCCGAGTTCGAACTCGGCCGCGTGCCCGAGGTGCTCGGCGGGCTGCCACTCGTGGATTCCGAGCGCGCCACGGTCGGGGGCCAACTCGCGGTGGTGTTCGGCGGCGGTATCGCGCGGGTCGAGGGCGAGGTCTCGCTCGTGGGGATCAACGTCGATCACCCGATGCTCGCCCGCGACCCGGTCCGCGACATCGGCTTCGAGCTCGGCTTTTCGGCCGAGATCGATCCCGCGGCCCATCGGCTCGACATCGACCGGGCGGTGTTCGAGCGGCGGGGGATCACCCTCGAACTCGAGGCGGCGCTGTTGCATCCGCCCGAGCGTCGACACCGCCGCTATCGCACCCATGCCCGGATCCCGAGGGTGCCGTGCCAGGACGTCCTCGACGCGATCCCGGCCGGGTTCATCCCGAGTCTGCAGGGCTTCGTGCTCGACGGAGAATTCGATCTCGACGTCCGCTTCGAGGCCGACTTCGCCGATCTCGATCGCCTGGTGTTGGACGGCGCGGTTGGCATCGGCAACTGCAAGGCCACGGCGGTACCGACCCATGCGTCCACCGAGCGCCTCCGGAGCGGGTTCACCCATCGTGTCACCATGCGCGACGGCCGACAGCGATCGGTGCAGTTGTTCCCATACTCGGGTTCGTTCACGGCGCTGCAGCAGATCTCGCCCTACATGGTGCAGGCGGTCCTCACCACCGAAGACGGGGGGTTCTGGCGGCATCGTGGCTTCCTGCCGTCGCAGTTCCGCACCGCGATGCAGCGCAACCTTGCGGCCGGCAAGGTGCGCCTCGGCGCCTCGACCATCACCATGCAGATGGTCAAGAACGTTTTGCTGTCGCACGAGCGCACGCTGTCGCGAAAATTTCAGGAGCTGTTCTTGACCTGGTGGGTGGAGACCGCGCTCGGCAAGGACCGGATCATGGAGGTCTATCTCAACGTGATCGAGTTTGGTCCGGGGGTCTACGGCGTCACGCGGGCCGCGAGCCACTACTTCGGCAAGACGCCCGACGCACTCACGCCGCCCGAGGCAGCATATCTCGCGCTCATGCTCCCGAGCCCCGTGCGACGCCACGTGCACTACTGCCGCGGAGCGCCGAGCGCATCGATGAAGGTGAAGCTCGCGCGCATCCTCTCGATCATGCACGAGCGCAAGCGGCTCTCCGACGACGACTACGCGCTGTGGCGCGATGTCGAACTGGTGTTCGATGGCAGCGATCGCGACTCGGAGGGCGCGTGCCTGGGCGAGATCGATGCGTTGCTCGCGGCCCAGGGTGGCCAGCGGGCGCTCAGCGGTCTGCTCGGCGACGGCAGCTCGCCGGCCCGGGAAGAGGCGCCCGAGGATCTGCCAACAGCGCTCCCGGAGCGGGAGGACGGCGCTGCCGAACCCGTGAAGCGGCCGCGGATGCAATGGGCGCCGAGCGACGCCGATCCGGCCGACGCGGATGCGCCGGGCCGTCCGGCGATGGACGGGGAGCTGCCGCCGGACGGCGAGACGTGGTGATCCTGACGCTGCTCGCGGTGGTCGCCGTGCCCGCCTCGCCGACCCCGGCTCGCCCGACTGTCGCGGTTCGCCCGATGGCCCGGGTCGGGCGGGGGGAGGTGATCCTCGATGCGAGCGCGCCGCTGCGGCCGCCGTCGCACCGCCGCGTCCGCGGCCACGCCCGGTTGGGCCTGGGCTTCGGGAGCGTCCTCGAGGATCCAGCCGTGCAGATCGAGCCCGCAATCTCGCTCGATCTCCGCGCCGTCGCGCCGGTACGCCTCGCGATCGCCGTGCCACTGCGTCTGCGACTGTTCGATCGCATGCCCGACGATCCGGGGACGCTGCGCCTGCGCGACTGGGACGAGGTCGGCGACTTCTTCGCGGTGTTGCGCATGCTCGAGTACCGCGAAGACCATGCCATCGGACGCCGTGCCCACGCCCACGTCGAGCTCGCGCTCGGGGTCCAACGCGACATGACGCTCGGTCACGGCAGCCTCGTGCGGGGCTGGGCGAACGGTCTCGACGTCGACAGGCGGCGAACGGGTGCGCGCCTATCAGCGGAGTTCAGCGGCGCCCTGCTCGAGCAGCCGGCGGCGGCGAGCGTCGAGGCGATCGCGGGGGATGTGGCCGGCTCGCAGATTCTCGGAGCCCGTGTCTTCGGTCGCTGGGCCGGGGCCGGGCTCGGGGCGTCGGTCGTCGGTGATCCGACGGCGCCACGCGCGTTGGTGGTGACCGACGGTGACCCGGCCGCATTCGCGCTCGGCCCCCGCGGCCGACTGCGCCACGCAGGACGCCGCGGCGTGGTGGCCGGCGCGATCGAACTCGAGTACCGCGCGACCGATCGATGGAGGTGGAGCGCTGGACCCTACCTCGACCTCGTGCAGCTCGGCAGCGCGGGCAGGGGGATCCACCTCGGCGGCGATGCCGAGGGGCGCCTCGGTCGTCGCCGAGGCGTCGAGATCGGCGCGAGCATCGAGCTCACCGTGGGAAGCTCCGGGTACGATCCCGCGTACTTCGACGTGTTCTACGGCGCCACCCGCCAGCAGGCCCCGCTCGTCGGCACGACCGGATCGACGCCGGATGATCTCGCCCAGCCACGGGCGCCGAAGTCGGTCTGGGTGCGCGACAACATCCCCGCGGGCGTCGGCGCGATGGGTGCCTTGCGATTTTCGCACGTGCGCGGGGCGACCGCGCGCATGGAGTACCGGATGCGGCCCGGCGCGCTGGGGCACACCTTCGCGCTCGTCGTCGGCGCCGATCTGCGGCGCGTCGGCGCCTTCGCTCGCTTCGCGCACCGCGGCGAGCGCCATGGCTTCGAGCCCCGCGCCGCCGGCACGCTCGCGCAGCTCGAAGTGCGGGTGCCGGTGTTGCGCTGGCTCGACGTCGACGCCATGGCGGGGTGGACCTTCGCGACCCGGGCCGATCGTCGCGAAGGAGCCGGCAGTGGCTCGCTGGTGCGCGGCGCGGGGATCGTGCTCGCGGGCGTCGCAGGGCGCGTGCCGTGGTGATCGGGCCCAGCGGCGGACACGATCCTCGCAGTGGGCGCGCGCCGGGTTACGATACGTGGCCGACGTGGCCTGGCGCCGCGCCGCCGCGCAAGACGATGCCGCCCTCGCGCGCCAAGAAAATTCTCGCCGTCGTCTTCGTCGTGTTCGTGCTCGGCGGACTGGCAGCCGTCGCGTCGGTCGCTAGCGTGTTCTGGTGGTACGCCCGTGGCATCGCGGCGTTCGACGAGGAGGGCCTGCGCAACCATCGGCCACCCCAGGTCACGCGGATCCTCAGCCGCGATGGCGAGGTCATCGGCGAGATCTACAGCGAGCGGCGCACGGTCATCCGCTACGCCGACATCCCGAGTCACGTCGAGAGCGCGTTCCTGGCCGCCGAAGACGCCGACTTCTTCCAGCACGAGGGCATGGATCTGGTCGGCATGGTGCGGGCGCTCGTCGTGAACGTGCGCGCGGGCGAAGTCCGCCAGGGGGCGTCGACGATCACGCAACAGGTGGTGAAGATCTTCTTGCTGTCGTCCGAGCGCACCTTGGAGCGCAAGGTCCAAGAACTCGTGCTCGCGCGCCGGCTCGAGCAGGCCTTCACCAAGCGCGAGATCCTCGAGCTGTATCTCAACGAGATCTATCTCGGCCACGGGCGCTACGGGATCGAAGAGGCCGCGCAATTCTACTTCGGCAAGAGCGTCCGCGACATCGATCTCGGCCAGGCCGCACTGCTGGCGACGTTGCCCAAGGCGCCCGGTCGCGACTCGCCGCTGCGCGACCCGGAGCACGCCAAGCGCCGCCAGGTGTGGGTGCTCGGGCAGATGGTCAGCCATCAGTTGGCGACCACGGCCCAGGTGCAGCCGTTCCTCGACGGTGGGCTCGGGCTCGCCGACGCATCGGCGCGGCCGCGCGTGGAGTCCGGGGCCGAGGAATTCGTAGACGAGGTGCGTGCGCAGCTCGAGGCCGAGTACGGCGCCGAGGAACTTCCACGACTCGGCGCCCGCGTGGTGACGACCGTGTCCCTCGACGCGCAGCGAGCCACACGCGCCGCGGTGCTCGAGGGCTTGCGGGCGCTCGATGTGCGCCAGGGGTACGCCCATCGCCTCGCGCCGGCCAAGGCGAAGGTCCGCGCGGGCATCGAGGCCCACGGCGACGCCGTGCTCGCGGTCGGGGAGCAGTATCTGGCCCTCGTCGACGCCCCAGATCCGAGCCTGGGCGAAGACGGGGTCGCCGCGCGGATCGGTCAGCATCGCGTGCTCATCCGCGTCCCCGACGGCTCGCGATACGCCGAGCCCGACGTCGCGCGCGCCAAGCAGTTTCCCGAGGGGGCGGCAGTGACGATCCGCATCACCGCGGCCGCGGGCGCCGACGGTACGACCGCCCCGGTGGGGTGGCCGACCGCCGAGATTGCCGCCGGCCCCGAGTCGGCGGTGGTCGTCGCCGACGTCGACACCGGTGAGGTCCTCGCGATGGTCGGTGGATCGCGCTACGCCACCGGCGAGTTCAACCGCGCGGCGAGGGCCCTGCGCCAGCCAGGCTCGGCGTTCAAGCCGTTCGTCTACGGCGCGGCGCTCGAGTCCAAACAGCTCACCGCCGCGAGCCTGGTGTCGGATTCCCCCGAGATCTACGAGAAGTGGCGCCCGACCAACTTCGAGGCCGATGTGTATCGAGGTGACATCCGCGTGCGGGAATCGCTGGCGCAGTCGGTGAACACCATCGCGATCAAGATCGCCGATCGGATCGGCATCGCCGCGGTCCAGGATTTCGCGCGACGGGCCGGGGTCGCGTCGAAGCAGCCCAACGACCTGTCGATCGCCCTGGGCACCGGCGAAGTCACGCCGCTCGAGCTGCTCGCCGGCTACCTCACGATCGCGCGCGGTGGCAATCGGCGCGCGCCGCTGTTCGTCCGCAGCATCGAGTTCACTGACGGACGCACCGTCTCGCCCGGCACCGCCGACGAGCAGGTGATCTCCGCCGACGTCGCGTTCGTGCTGACGAGCATGATGACGCAGGTGGTGCAGTCGGGCACCGGGACCCGCGCGAAGGCGCTGGGGCGCCCGGTCGCCGGCAAGACGGGGACCTCCGCCGATCACCACGACGCATGGTTCGCCGGCTTCACGTCGCGCACGGTGGCGGTGACATGGGTCGGGTTCGACAGGCCACGACCGCTGGGCAAGTCTGAGACCGGAGGTCGGGCGGCGGCGCCGATCTGGGTCGACGCGGTGAAGGCGATCGAGACCGGTGCTCCCCGCGGCTTCACGCCGCCCGCGACGGTGACGGTGCGACGGATCGACGCCGTGACGGGTCTGCTCGCGCCGCCCGAGGCCGCGGACATGCAGACCCTCGAGGAGTACTTCGTCCCGGGTACCGAGCCGCTCGACGAGGCGGTCGCGGGCACCAAGCCCACCGGCGATGTGTTGCTCGACCTCTACGATGATCCGGAGGGCGGCCAACCGCCGGTCGATGATGCGGCGCCCGTCGACGTTGGCCCCGAGGCCGATCCCACGCCCGCGCCCCAGGACGAGCCTTCGTCGGGGACGCTGCCTTCGCTTGCGGATCTCGAGGACTGATCGCCGCGCACGCGCTCAGGACGGGTCGATCACGACCTGCTGATCGATCTGAACCCGGGTCTCGGCCGCGAGCACGGCGTCGAGATCCGATTCGATCTCGTGCTCGTCGAAATCCTCGAAGTCGACGCCATCGAGGAACCGGTCGTAGGTCTTCGAGATCGTCAGCATCTTGGGAAAGTCTTCGGTGTGGTCGATCCGCAGCGGCCGGCCGCCCTCGACCTCGCTGAGATCGAGGCGCAGCGATCGGGTGCCTTCGCCGCGCAGCTCGAAGGGGATCTGCGTCTCGTCGCCGGCGCGGGCGGCAGCGCCGCGCAGGTACACCGTGGCGCCGTCTACCGCCGGGTTGTCGGGGGTCTCGTGTCGGGTGTCCGCGGCGCCGGGATCGATCTCGGGGGTCCGGTAGTTGCCGTAGTCGACGACAAGCTCGCAGTACTCGGCGGGGTCGACCTTGTTGCCGGCGACGGTGAGGGTCTGCAGATCCTCGATGCGGAGATCCTCCGGGCACGGTCCCCAGAACATGTCGAGCGGGATCTCGCGCCCGCCACACGAGACCAGCGTGATCTGCTCGATCGTGATGAAGGCCTCGACCAGCGTGATGGTCCAGTCCTCGTCGGTCTGGAACACGCGCGGCTGCTCGTCGCCGCCGCGGTCGGGGAAGGCGCCGTCTTCGGGTGTCGCGTGGTGCGTCGAGAACACGTACAGCAACGCGCCGCCGGGTTGGAGGGCATCGCAGCCGGCCACACTACCGGTGAGGGATGCGCCGAGAATCGCGAAGGTCAGTCCACTCAATCGATTGTTGCGGCGCATGGGACGAGGCAGGGTGACACTAACAGAAGGGAAGGGCACGTCACAAACGCGGCCATGCGCGGAGCTCCGTGGTCGAAGTCACCGCACCCTCCGCCATCCTCCGCGACACGCCGGGTGTGGTCGATCGGTGCGCCACGCGGGTGTGACGAGCCCCAGATGCGGCGCTCAGATCCAGATCTCGATGAGGTCGAATCGTGCACGCACGGACGCCGGGTGCGTTCCGATCTCCGGCGCTCGTTGCATGCGCTGCATGCTTCGTCGATGGGCGACGCGCGTCCTCGCGCGCTTGGCCGCGGAGCCGCACAGGGATGTCATCCGAGTTGCGGAGGTTTCGCGGGGGCATCGACGCCGCGGCGCCGATGCCGAGCTCGCCCTCACGTCGCCGGCGAGTCGGGCTCCGGGCATGCGTCGCTGATCGGCGCGCGACGCGGCGCTGGGGTCGGCCGGGCGCGGGTCAGACCGCGGGCTGATCGCGGCTGCAGCGGGCCCGAGCGAGCTGGAACCGATGCGCGGCCCCACGATTTTGTGGCCGGTGCTAGCCTCCAGCCGTGGCCCGACATAGCGTCGCCGAGCTCTGGGGTGCCTCGCAGCACCCGGCGGCCGCCCCCGGCGGCGCGCTCGTGCGCGTGCCCACCGGTCAACTGCCGGCAGTGCGGCAAACCGATGCGCTCGAGCGCTTCGTCGAGGGCGTCCCGGTGTCGCCTCGCGCGATGATCCTCGGCGGCTTGGGCTTGGCGCTGCTCGGGATCGGGCTGGGGGCGTCGGTCTTGTCGGCGGGCTTCGTCGGCGTGGTGCTCATCGGTGGAATGGTGACCTTCGGTGGCGGTGTCGCAGTGCTCGGCATGCGCAAGCTCAGAACTCCGCCTCCGGTCGCCGCCTCACCCGCCGTCGATCCCCACGTGCTCGCCGAGCGTGCCCGCCGCGTCCACGCCGTGCTCGCGCAAGGTGGCGCGATGACGTTCGAGGGCCTGCTCGCCCGGCTGCGCTGGATGGAGCGGGCCTTGGTCGAGGCGCTCGTCGCGATGAAGGACTCCGGCGACGTCATGGAAGATCTCGATCTCGACACTGGCGAGTGGGTCTACCGGCTGCAATATGGCGAGGCGATCGGGACCCCCGCATCGTTGACGCTGGCGGATCGTCAGCACCATCCGGAGCGTGCATGAAGGACAAGAGCACCGCGGCGATCCTCGCCCTCTTCCTGGGCACCATCGGCGTGCACAAGTTCTACCTCGGGCGCATCGGGGCGGGCGTCGCGTACATGATCTTCAGCTTCACGCTGATCCCGGCGTTGCTCGGCGTGATCGACTTCTTCGTGCTGGCGTTGATGGACCCCGACGAGTTCAACCGCCGCTACAACCCGCCTGCGTTGCAGCCGGGCATCGTGGTGAACATGCTGCCGCCGGGCTATCCGTCACCGGGCGGCTATCCGTATCCGCCACCGTACCCGCCGCCGCCCGTGCATCCCTCGCACGCGCACCCCGCGTCGATGCACCCGTCCATGCACGCCGGCCAGCAGGGGTATCCGCCCACCGGCGCGGCGCCGCATCGCAGCATGGACGAGCTCGCCGCGCAACTCGAGCGGCTCAACGAGCTGCGGATCTCCGGACTCATCACCGACGACGAATTCGCCCAACAGAAGTCGCGGTTGCTGGCATCGATGTGAAGGCGGGCGTCTCGAGGCGGCGAGCGCTCGTGGGGCTCGCGGCGTCGGCGGGTTGGGCGGCTGCGGGCTGCCGCGCACCCGGTGGCGCGACGACGGACCTGCCGGCGGAACGGGCGCGACCACCCGCGGTCGCTTCGGATCCCAGCGCTGCGTTCGGCGAGCTCACGGGCCTGTGTGACGGCATCACTGGCCCCGACGTCGCCGAGTGGACCGCCCACCGCGACGCCGCCCGCACCCGGCTGCGCGCGCTCGACATCGGCGCTGTGATCGTCGAGCCCGGCGCCAACATGGACTACCTCGGTGGCCCCCGCTGGGGTCGCTCGGAACGGCCGCTCTTGCTGGTGCTGCCGCGCGAGGGCCCGCCGACGATCGTGGGGCCGGCCTTCGAGCGGCGGACGTTGCTCGAACGCGTGACGGAGCACGAGCTGGTGCTCTGGCGCGAGCACGAAGATCCGTTCACTCGACTCGGCGCCGCGTTCCCGGGGCTCGCCCGCGCCCGCATCGCGGTGTGTCCGACCACGCGGCAGTTCGTGGCCAGCGGCCTCGAGCGGGTGTGGCCCGAGGCCACGTGGGTGCGCGACGACGTGGTGCTCGGGCCGTGTCGCATCACCAAGCAGCCGGCCGAGCTCGAGCGGCTGCGGCGGGCCAACGAGGTCACGCAGCGGGCGATCGCGGCCGTCATGGCCCGCATCGAGATCGGCACGCTGCAGTCGACGATCGCGGGTTGGGTCGAGCAGGCGCTGCGCACCGCAGGGCTGACCGAGCCGTGGGTGCTCGCCCTGGTGGGTCCGGCCGCGTCGTTCCCCCACGGCAGCGAGGGCGATCGGGCGGTCGGTCGCGGCGACGTCGTGCTCATCGACACCGGCGGATCGCTGCACGGCTACCGCTCCGACATCACGCGGACGTCCGTGGTCGGCGAGCCGAGCGCAGCGCTGCGGCGGGCCTGGGACACCGTGGCGCGGGCGCAGCGGGCCGCCCTCGCGGCGGTGCGGCCCGGCGTCACGACCGGTAGCGTCGACGCGGTCGCGCGGGCAGTCATGGCCGAGGCTGGCTACGGTGGCGACGACCGCTACTTCACCCACCGCCTCGGCCACGGCATCGGGCTCGAGGTCCACGAACCGCCGTACCTCGTCGGCGGCGGCACGGCGGTCCTGGCCCCGGGCATGACGATGTCCGACGAGCCCGGTCTCTACGTGCCCGGCGAATTCGGCGTTCGCCTCGAGGACATCGTGCTGGTCACCGACGACGGCGCCGAGGTCTTCGGCAGCCTGGGTCCGGACCGACTCGCTCGAGACTCGGGAAGGACACTGCCGCGTCCTCCCGCCTGACCGTCGCTTCGCGACGATACGGTTCCGCGGTTCGCCGGCAGTCGCCGAATCTCGGGCTCAGGCCCGGCGCACGCGGGTGAGCAGCGCGATCGGCAGGGCGCAGTACGGCGTGTAGACGAGCACGAACACGGCGACGTTGGTCGGAGGTAGATCGCCCATCAGCTCGACCGCGAAGTGCAGCGCCATCGAATAGAGCATCGCGGCCGCGTAGAGGATGGCCGGCGTTCGCAGCCGCGGATCGCCGCGCCACAGCGCCAGGGCGGCCCACACGTAGAAGGGCCCGAACACGAACGCCGAGATGCCCGACATCACCCGCAAGAACAGCGGGTTCAGGGCGACCAGGGGATCGTAGGCGGTGCCGAACTGCCACAGCAGCCGGCCGAAGGGATCGACGCTGTCGGCGGCGACGAGGTCCATCGCGGCGGCCCTGTCGAACAGCAGCGAGGTCGTCGCGAAGGCGATCATCGTCGCGACGAGGAACGCGTCGATGAGTGGTCTCGGGGCGCAGCCATCGTGGCCATGCCCGATCGTAGGAGCCGACGTCATCGGACAGCCGGGCGCTCGAGCGCGACCAGTGTGAGGCCCTCGGCGCCGGCATCCTTCTCGAGTTCACCCTCGAGATCGGCGTAGCGGAGCATCGGGTTGCGCGAGCGATTCTTCTTGTCGGCGAGCCGCACGCGGAAGTCGTCGAGCTGCTGCACCTGGTAGGCCCACAGATCGGCGTGGACCCACTTCTTGCTGTAGATGGTGCGCAGCACCACGCTGCCGGGCGCGGTCGGCAGCGCCTCGATGTTCGCGACGAAGTCCGGGATGTACTTGAAGTACTCCTCGGCGTTGCTCATGTACAGGGCGTTGACCGGCACCCCGAGCGCCCGCGCGGCGGCGCCGACCGTGCGCAGGCTACGGTCGCCGGCGAGGTTGCCGGGCATCATCCGGACCCGGCCGGTCTGGTACATCGCGCGGACGTGGGCGTAGTTGTCGGCGTCGGAAAGCCACGTCGTGGGCTCGCCGCCGCGGGTGCGGGCGATGACGCGTTCGAGGTGGCGGTACACCGTCTCTCTCGCCGTCACGAAGCCGCGAAGCAGGCGACCGCGCGCCTTCTCGTCCATCTCACCGAGGGCCTCGGCGAGCATCGCTCCGGTGCTCGCCTCGTTGCGCTCGTGCCACGCGTCGACCAGCGCGCGCGGGTTGTCGTGGGCGCGGATCAGGACGTCGTACATCCGATGGAGGTCGACGACGCGATAGTCGATGTCCATGAGGAAGGCGAACTCGGCCCGCTGCACCGCCATCACGGTGAAGCTCTGATCCGACCCGACGCCGACGAAGGCGCCGCCTTTGTCGGCGACGAAGTCGAACCACAGATCGTGGCGGGTCTCGTTGCTCTGGACGTAGTGGATCTCGACCGGGATCGGATCGTCGGCCTCACCGGCCATGAACACCGTGCGCTGCTCGTCGCTCAAGGGGGTGAGGCTGGCCGGTCCCAGGCCGGTGGCGGCCGCGGGATCGCGCTGTGTCGATCGGGGCGCGCCCGCGTCGGCCACGGCGGCGGGGACGACGTCGGATCCGCCGGCGCCCTCGGGTCTTGCGGTCGGCACCGCGGAGGTCGGCACCGCGGAGGTCGGCGCCGCGGCCGGGGTCGCGGCCTGGGTGGTCGCGGGCACCGGCTCGACGGTCGCGGGATCACGGCAACCAACGGCAAAGAGCACGAGGATCGCGAAGGCGGCGTGATGAACGCGCGGCAGCGTCATGGGCCCTGACCTTATGCCACGGGACAGGGTCCGCCTGGGCATTGTGCGCAGCCGCCAAGGGGGGGCTTGCGCTGCGGCGCACGTCATCCCACACTTACGCCCGCCCAACCCCTGCGCCCCGTGCGCGTGGCGGATGGCCTCACGCGATCGAGGCACACCATCGGGGGCGCCGGCCGGCCACGAACCGTGGTACCCGAGCAGCGGCACTTGGGCGATGACCAACCATCAGGAGTGGCGATGACCGAAGCGGACAGCGCGACGCGGCCCGTGACGATCCGGGCCGAGAAAATCTCTAAATCCTTCGGCGACTTCGCGGCCTTGACCGAAGTGTCCTTTCAGGTTCGCAAGGGCACCGTCGCTGCGTTCCTCGGGGTCAACGGCGCCGGCAAGTCGACGACGATGCGGATCTTGACGGGCTACCTCGCGCCGACCGCCGGTCGCGTCGAGGTGCTCGGGCTGGATCCTACCGACCACGTCGCGCGTGTCGAGTTGGCGCGCAGGCTCGGCTACCTGCCCGAGAGCGGCCCACTGTACCGCGACATGACGCCCCACGAGTCGCTGCAGTTCTTCGTCGATCTGCGCCGGCTCGACGACGGCCCCCGCCGCATCGATCGCGTGGTCGAGCGGTGCGCGATAGGCCAAGTGCTCCACAAGCCGATCCACAAGCTGTCCAAGGGCTACCGGCAGCGCGTCGGGATGGCCCAGGCGCTGCTGCACGATCCCGAGGTCCTCATCCTCGACGAGCCGACCTCCGGCCTCGACCCGCTGCAGATCCGCGACGTCCGGGCGCTCATCCGCGAGCTTGGCAAGGACAAGACGATCCTGCTGTCGACCCACATCCTCCAAGAGGTCGACGCCGTTGCCGACGTCGTGGTGATGGTCCATGACGGCCGCGTCGTGTTCACCGGCACCAAGGACGAACTCGCCGGCCCGCGCGGCAGCGAGGCCCGTTTTCTCGAGCTGACCGGCGCCAAAGGCGGCGCGAAGGAGGTGGCGTGATGCTCGGCATCGACACCGGAGTGGTTTGGGCGATCGTCCGCAAGGACCTGCGCCAGTACCTGGGCAATCCCACGGGGTACGTGTTCCTGACGCTGTTCATCGCGACCACCGCCGCGGCCGCGTTCATGCAAGGGGGCTTCTTCGCCCGCAACCTCGCGGATCTGGCCGAGCTCAACAAACTCATGCCGGCGATTCTCATGTTCTTCGTGCCCGCGGTGACGATGGGCGCGTGGGCCGACGAGCGTCGCGGCGGCACCGACGAGATCCTGCTGACATCACCGGTGCGCGACGGCGAGGTGGTGCTCGGCAAGTACCTCGGCGTGCTGGGCATGTTCACCGTGTCGCTCGCCTTCTCGGTCGCCCACGTGGTCGTGCTCGCCTACCTCGGCGATCCGGATCCGGGCCTGATGGTGTCCACCTACCTCGGCTATTGGATGATGGGCGGTCTGTTCTGCGCCGTCGGGCTGGTGGCGTCGATGTTCACCACCAACGCGACGGTGGCGTTCATCCTCGGCGCGCTCGGTTGCGCCGGCCTCGTGTTCGCGGGCAGCGAGCCGTGGGCCGCGGGCATGCTGGGCACGGCGATCCTGGGCCTGCTGTTCGCCCTGGGCTGGTACGTGGTCCGCAGCGGCGACGTCGCTGGCAGTGCGTTCGCCGGTGGCCTGGGCGCGGTGGTCGGGCTGGCCTTCTGGCTGCCCTCACTGCTGCCGTGGCTGCACGAAGAGGGCGGTGAGAATCGCTTCGTCGACGCCTTCGGGGCGCTTGCGGTCGACTCGCACTTCGCGAGCTTCGGCGAGGGCATCGTGCGGCTCGGCGACGTCATCTACTTCGCGGGGGGCACGGCCGTGCTGCTGTACCTGTGCTCTTTCCTGCTCGGCCGGAGGCATTGGTAGTCATGGCGCTTCACATCCGTCACCACCGACTCATCCGGTTCTGCGCCCTGGCGCTGACCGTCGGATCCCTGGGCTACGCCACCACGCGCGCCCGATCGCGCGCCGACATCACGTCGGCGCAGCTGTCCCAGCTGACCCCGGCGACCGAGGAACTCATCCGCAGCGTGTCCGCCGAGCGGCCGGTCGTCGTCCACGCGTTCGTGTCGCGCGAGGTCCCGCGCGAGTACGTCGAGATCCGCCTGCGCCTGCTCAACCTGCTCCGCGAGATGGAGGCCCAAGGCGGCGAGGGGCTCACCGTGCGCATCGTCGAGCCCGAGCTCTATTCGCCCGAGGCCGAGGAGGCGATGGAGAAGTGGAACATCATGCCGCGGTCGCTGGTCGATCGCGAAGGCGGCCGCCTCGAGGAACTCACGACCTTCATGGGTCTCGCCTTCGTGTCGGGCCCGCGCGAGGAGATCATCGGCTTCCTCGATCGCGGTCTGTCGGTCGAGTACGAGATCGCCCGGGCGCTGCGGGTCGTCACCCAGGACAAGAAGAAGGTCGTGGGGATCTGGCGGACCGACGCGACCATCATGGGAAACTTCGACATCCAGAGTAAGACCCAGCAGCCGGCCTGGCGGATCGTCGAGGAGCTGCGCAAGCAGTACGAGGTCCGCTCGCTCAACCCCAAGCAGCCGGTGCCCGAGGACATCGACGTGCTGTTCGTGCCGCAGCTGCCCAGCGCTTCGCAGGACGAGCTCGACAACGTGCGCGCCTACGTGGAGGCCGGACGGCCGGCGCTGCTCACCGTCGATCCGTTCCCGCTGTTCGACATTCGCACCTCCCCCAAGGAAGACAAGCTGCCGCCGCCGGGCCAGCAGAACGACATGTTCGGCGGCGGTGGACCGCCGGCGGAGCCCAAGGGCGACTACGCGGGGTTCCTGCGCGACAACGGCATCAGCTGGGATCCCGAGCAGATCCTCTCGGACTCGTACAACCCGCATCCGTCGCTCGATCAGGTCCCGCGCCAGATCGTGTTCTTGGGACCGCGTCAAGACGGCTCCAACAGTTTCGTCGGCAAGGATCCGTCGGTCGACGGGCTCACCGAGATCGTGCTGATGTTCGGCGGCCAGCTCACGGCTGCGCCGGGCTGGGAGGACAAGTTCGCGCCGCTGCTCGAGACCGGTCCCACCGCCGGTTGGGCGCTGTTCGAGGCGATGGTGCAGCGGCACCCGCTGTTCGGCATCCAGGGCCCCATGCCGCCGCGGCCGGGCAAGCTCGAGGACGGCCGCCTCACGGTGGTCGCGCCCGACGGCCAGCCCAAGATCATGGCCGCCCGCGTCACCGGCGGTGCCGATGGCGAGAAGAAGGACCGCAACCTCGTGGTCATCGCCGACCTCGATCTGTTCGGCAACAACTTCTACGCGATGCACGAGCGCGGCGGCGACGTCGATGGCGACGGGCTCGACGACGTCCGCTTCGACAACGTCACGTTCCTGCTCAATGTGGTCGATGGTCTGATCGGCGACGATCGCTTCGTCGAGCTGCGCAAGCGCAAGGCCGCCTATCGTCGGCTCACCACCGTCGACGACCTCAAGAAGGAAGAGCGCGAGGACCGCGAGGAACAGACGCAGGCGGCGAACGCGTCGGCGGAGGCCGAGCTCGAGGAGGCCAAGAAGTCGCTCGAGGCGGCGGTCGAGACCATCCAGCAGCGCTCGGATCTCGACGAGACCACGAAAAAGATCATGCTCAAGAGCGCCGAGCAGGCCGAGAACCGGCGCCTGCAGGCGCGCACCGAGTCGATCGAGCGCGAGAAGGCCAAGGCGGTCGGCAAGGTCGAGACCCGCTACCAAAGGCAGTCGCGCGAGATCGAGGATCGCATCCGTATCGAGTCGGTGCTGCTGCCACCGATCCCGGCCCTGTTCCTGGGCGGCTTCATCTACTTCCGCAAGCGCAGGCGCGAGCACGACGCCATCCCGCAGACCAGGCGCAAGGGCTCCGGGACGACCAAGGGCAGCGAAGGAGAGGGCGCATGAACCGTACAACCGTCATCATGGTCGCGCTGGCCTTGGGTTCTGCGGGCTGGGCCTGGAACATGCGGCCGCGCGAGGCGACCGCCGTCAGCTTCGAGGACACGGGATCCGAGATGTTCCCCGGGTTCACCGACCCCAACCTGGCGACCGCGCTGTCGGTGGTGAGCTGGGACGAGGCCTCGTCGGGCATCGTGCGGTTCTCGGTCGAGCAGAAAGAGGGGCGCTGGGTGATCCCCAGCCACAACGACTACCCCGCCGACGGCACCGAGCGCATGGGCAAGGCCGCCGCCTCGTTCATCGACGTCAAGAAGGACATCTACTACGGCGACAACGTCGCCGACCACGCACAGTTCGGCCTGCTCGATCCCGAGGGCGCCGACGGCAAGGGCGACGAGAAGGCCAAGCGCATCACCATCAAGGACGGATCGGGGGCGACCTTGGTCGACGTCCTCGTCGGCAAGGCGATCGCGGAGAAGCAGGGCTTCTTCTACGTGCGCGTGCCCGATGAGAAGCGTGTCTACGGATCGCGACTCGAGCTCGACATCTCGACCAACTTCGCCGAGTGGATCGAGAAGGATCTGCTCAAAGTGAAGCGCGATGAGATCGCGACGATGCTCTACGACCCCTACACGGTCGACGAGCGGGCCGGCAAGGTCACCGGCAGCGCGCCGATCCGCGCCACCTTGGCCACGGTCGACGGCAAGGACGAGTGGACCGCCGATGACGGGGTCGAGGTGCCGGCGGGCAAGATCATCGACACCGCCAAGGTGCGACAGATGATCACCGCGATCTCGAGCATCAAGATCGTCGGGGTGCGGCCACGGCCCAAGCCGCTCACGCTGCAGGCGCTGCAGGCCAAGGGCTTCTTCGTCACGCCCGACGGCCAGCGGCTGTTCGGCAACGAGGGCGAGGCCCGCGTGGTCACCAACGACGGCATCGTCTACAGCCTGTACTTCGGCGAGATCACGTACGAGTCGGGCCTCGCGCTCACGGCCGGTGCCGACGGCGACGGCACGGACGAGCCCACCACCCCCGCGCAGGGCGGCGGCGAGGACGAGAAGGCGGCCAACCGCTACATGTTCGTCGAGGTCGCCTACGATCCGACCTTGGACAAGGGCGAGGCGCCCGCGCCGGAACAGGACGACGCGGCGCCGCCGCAGCGCGGCGAGGAGCGGGCCACGCAGCTGCGGGAGCGGTTCGGCGAATGGTTCTATGTCATCTCCGACATGAGCTACAAACAGATCCACAAGGAGCGCAGCGAGCTCTTCAAGAACGCGCCGGCGCCCAAGGCCGACCCCGCGCCGCTGCCCACCGGCGAGATGTCGCCGCCGCCGCCGCAGTAGGGCCCCCGGGGCCGCTCCACGTCGCGGGCCACAGGGCCGCGCGGACCCTTTGGGGCCGCCGCGGCCCCAGCCGATTGCAGACAATGGGCCCCGGGTGCATAACCCGGCGCCGCGATGTCTGAACCCAACCCCGCGGGTCGGCAGCCTCCTCCGCACGCCAAGCTGAGCTGGCGGCAGGGGCTCTATCTCGTGGCCCCGGACCCGCTGACGTCGCCGTACTACTCGTCGGGCGCGCTCATCGTCGCGGGCGTCGGGTACGCCACGCCGGCGTTCCAGATCGGTCTGTACGCGCTGCTGTTCGTCCTCGCGCCGCTCTACGTCGAGGCGGTGCTGCTGACGCTGTCGAACGGCGGCACCTACGTGATGACCCGCTATGCCCTCAGTCACCTGGGCAAGCTCGCGGTCATCGCTGCGGCGTCGGTCGGCGTGACGATCTCGTTCTCGTACGTCGCGACCGCGATCGTCAGCCTGTTGTCGTTCAGCGACTACGTGATGTCGCTGGTCGGCGGCGGACACAGCGGCCACACCGTCGCGGCGATCGGCATCTCGACGTTGCCGGCGCTCGCCTTCGGCATCTGGGTCATGCCCGAGCGCTGGCGAGCGACGGTGCCGACGGTGCTGCTCACCACCGTGGCCGCCATCGCCCTGCTGCCGATCTTCCCCCGCGCCGTGGTGGTGATGCTGCCGCCGCTGGTGCTGCTGTTCGTGCTCAACAATCACGGCCTGCACGAGAGCGTGCAGGTGAGCAGGACCATCTTCTTGGTCAACCTCGTGGTGATGGCGGTGACGATCATCTTCGGCGTGATCTACGTCGCGATGCACGGCATCCCCGTCGAGAACTTCCTCGAGGGGGCGACGTTGGTCGTGCCGCCGGGGACCGAGGTCAGCACCGAAGGCGGCCACCCGACCGGCCACGGCGGCGGCGGTGGCGGGCGCCACCTCCCGGGGTTCCTGACCCTGGGCGCGGCCCTCATCCCCGTGGCCCTGGGCTCGTCGATCCTCGGCGCGTCGGGGGTCGAGTCGGTGATGAACATCCCCGAGGAGCTCGAGCGCCCGCGCCGCGACATCCGCAAGATCTACCGCGTCATGCTGCTCACCCTGCTCGGCGTCGGTGGATCGATCACGCTGCTGGTGTTCATGGTGCTGCCACCCGACCAGCTCGTCGGCGCCGCCGGCTACCTCGTGGCCGCGCTGGGCGAGGCGGCGGTCACCGGCGTCACCGGCGTGCCCATGCTCGGCAAGGCGTGGAACCTGGTCATCGTCGGCAGCGCCGCGTTGATGCTCATCGGCGCGACCAACACCGGCTTCGCGGGCGCCCGCGGCCTGTGGGTGACGATGGCCCGCGACAACCTGCTGCCGCGTGCGCTGCTCGATCCCAACGATCGCGGGGTCCTGTCGCGCATCAACCTGATGTTCTTCCTCGCCATCTTCGCGCTGTGCTGGGAGGGCGGCGCCGACATCGAGGTGCTCGAGCGCTGGTACGGCGCGTCGTTCGGCCTGGTGATGTTCTCGGGGGTCGTCGCGTTCATCTTGCTGCGCAAGTTCAAGCCCGGCGACCGTCGGCTCTACCGCGCGCCGTTCAACATCATGATCGGCGGGGTGAGCCTGCCGATCTCGGCGCTGGTCGGCCTCGCGTTCCTCTCCTTCGCGCTGCTGGGCCTCTACGACCGCTTCGGCGAGCAGATCCGCGACATGCGGGCGCTGTTGGTCATCGCCGCTGCTGCGGTCGGCGCGATCCTCATCGGCTACAACCATCGTCCGATCCTCCGGGCCGCGTACTCGTACTTCCGCCGGGTCATCGACACCGTGGAGAGCGACGCACTGGAGACCGAGGATCGCACCGTCGTCGTCGCCGTCGGCGGGGTGCGCATCGGCAGGCTGCTGCACCAGGCCCTGGATATCGCGCGCGCGCAGGGCAAGGCCAGCGGCATCCCGTACCGCCAGATCGTCGTGTTCCACATGACGCGGACCGTGCAGCGCGAGGCGGTGTATCGGGTGTCGCGCGAGTCGATCCTGCCGTCGTCGATCGAGGGCAACGTCATCCGCCTCCACACCGAGATCACCGAGATCGCGCCGCCGGACATCACGATGTACCTGGCGCTTGTGCCGAACCAACACACCGAGAAAGACACGCTGCACGCGGCGATGGACGAACTCGTGGACTTCCACGAGCGCCATGGTTTCCGCGGGCACATCGTGATCATCGGTGACCACGGGATCGAGGACGCCGAGAAAGAAGAGCTGCAGCGCCGGCTCGTGGGCTCCACGCTGCTGCCGGTGCCGGTGTGACGCGGGTCCGCGCCGGCGTGCTAACGTCCGGCAGTGCTCCGACACCGCTGTCTGCCTGCCGTCCTCGCCGCGGCGCTGAACTCGCCCGGGGGCTGCACCGAGGACCCGCCGCCCGGGACCATCGGTGCCGGCGATGAGATCGAGCTGTGCGTGGGCGCGATCGAGGTGCCCGATGCGGCGCTGCGCGCCATCCTCGAGGAGATCCTGCCCCAGCCCGAGCCGCCCGAAGACGCCGAGGAGCCGCCGCCGCGGGTCGTGCTCGCCGAGGCCCTGCGCGCGCTGCCCGGGCTGCGTGCGCCTGATGCCGGCATCGCCGATCTGACCGGGCTGGAGTGCGCCCAGAGCCTGCGCAGCCTCGGCCTGGCGGGCAACGCGATCACCGATCTGACGCCGCTGCGAGAGCTGCCGTTGCTCGAGGAGCTGCAGCTCAGCGACAACGCGGTGAGCGATCTGTCGACGCTGTCCGACCTCGTGCGCCTGCGGGTGCTCGTGGTAGACGGCAACGGCATCGAGGACATCGGGCCGCTCGCTCCGCTGACCGCGCTCGAATACCTCGACGTGGGTAACAACGCGATCGACGATCTGTCGCCGGTGGCCGGCGCGACGGCGATGATCGGCATCGTCGTGCGCGACAACGCCATCGACTCGATCGACGCGCTGGCGGACATGAAGGCGCTGTTCTCGGTGGACATTTCCGACAACCAGATCTCTGATCTGGGGCCGCTGGCCGAGCATCCGGCACTGCACTTCGTCGACGTCGAGGGCAACCTCGTCGAGAGCCTCGAGCCGCTTCGCGCGGCCACCGGGATGCTCGCGATCGAAGCCTCCCGCAACGCGCTCACCGGTCTGCAGGGAGTCGAGGGCATGGGCCAGCTGAACCGCCTCGTCGCCCAGGAGAACGAAATCGGCACCACGGTGCCGCTCGCCGGACGCACGCTGCTCACCGTGCTCGATCTAGGCGGCAACGCGGTCACCTCGCTCGCCGGCGTCGAGACGCTCGTCAGCCTGCGGCGGCTCGCGCTCGCGGACAACGGCGTGCAGAGCCTCGAGGCGGTCCGCGGGCTGCCGGACATGCGCGAGATCGACGTCCGCAACAACCCCGTCGTCGACTTCGACCCCGTCGCCACGCTGCCGCTGCTCGGGACGCTCATCGTCGGCGGCGATGGAGTTGCGCTCGATCTCTCGGCGCTGCGCGGACTCGCGGTGTTCCGTCGGCTCAGCTTCGAGCGCGGCGTCGCCGATTCGCTCGGCTTCCTCGCAGAACTCCCGAGCATCGAGACCTTGGAACTCGATGACACCGCGCTGTCGGCCCAGGCCGTCGCCGACATCGGTCTCGCACCATCGCTGCAGACCGTGCACCTCGATCGTACCGGCGCCGGCGATCTCGACGCACTTGCGCCGCTGATCCTGCTCGAGCAGCTGCACGCCGAGGACAACCTCATCGCATCGATCGGGGTGCTGGCGAACTTCCCGGGGCTCACGCGGGCGCGGCTCGCGGGCAATCCTCTGGCCTCGCTCGCCGGCGTCGAGGCCCTCGAGGATCTCGGTGAGCTCGACGTCTCGCGCACGCCGACCCGCGATCTCGGCCCCGTCGTCGCCAACGAGACGTTCCGCTCCGACGACCGCCTCGACGCCCGCGAGGCCGCTCTGGGCGCCGACGCCTGCGCCGCGATCGCCGAGATCGAAGGGCGTCGCGCGGTGGTCCAGCACGACGTCCCGTGTCCGTGACGTGGCAGGGGAGCGCAGAACGATGACCCCGGAGGGCCGCCGAGAGTTGGCCACCGCCGCCTGAGTGGCGTACACCGGACGGGATGCGCGAGGCCGCGGCACTGTTCCTCGAGCACCTCCGGACCCAGCGGCGGCTCTCCCCGCACACGCTGCGGGCTTATGCCGGTGATTTGAGGGAGTTCGAGGAGTTCGTCGACGCGATACGGGGACGGCCAGCGAGCGTCGACGACCTGGACCTGCGGACGGTGCGGGCGTGGCTCGCGGCCCGTCACCGCACGCTGTCGTCGACCTCGATCGCGCGCAAACTGTCGACGATGCGCACCTTCGGCGAGTTCCTCCGCAACAGCGGTGCGCGCACCGACAACGAAGTTCAGCTCGTGGGCAGCCCCAAGCGCCGCAGCAAACTGCCCGTCGCGCTGCCGGCCGCCGACGTCGCCGGGATGATCGACGCGCCGCAGCGGCCAGGCGCCGCGGGCGTGCGCGACCGGGCCCTGCTCGAGGTCATCTATGGCGCGGGTCTGCGTGTCAGCGAGGCGTGCAATTTGGACCTCGGCCACTTCGAGCGCGAGGGCGGCGCCCTGCGCGTACGGGTCGTCGGCGGCAAGGGCGACAAGGATCGCATCGTACCGCTCGGCGCCGCGGCGCTCCGGGCGCTGGGTGCGTGGCTCGCCGTGCGTCCGAGCCTGATGACCCCGCGCTCGCCCGAGGCCGCGGTGTGGATCGGGGATCGCGGCGGTCGCCTCGGCGTCCGGGCGGCGCGCGAGCTGGTCTACCGGCGCTGCGACGCCACCGGCACCCGTGCCCGCATCGCACCCCACGGTTTGCGCCATTCGTTCGCGACCCACCTGCTCGAGAGCGGCTGCGATCTGCGGACGATCCAATCGATGCTCGGCCACGCCAGCTTGTCGACGACCCAGCGCTACACCCACCTGACCTTCGGCACGATGCTCGACGTCTACGAGCGCGCACACCCGCGGGCGCTCAAGCGCGGCGGATGACTGCCAGAGGACGTCCCGTCCCGTCGCCCGATCGCTGGGCATTTCGCCTTCAGAAGGCGAGGAGGATCCGCGGGCCTGTGGCCTGGTCGCGCCGTGCCACGCCCTTGGGCGGATCGTTGCGGATTCGATCGTTGCGCACCGGCTCGTAGACCTCGCGCCAGGTGTCGTCGTGCCACACGTCCACGAACGGCGCGGGCAGGCCCATGTCGCCTCCGGCGCGGCCGCGCGTCGACAGGTGGTAGTGCAGGTGCGGCCCGCTGCTGTGACCGCTATTGCCGGCCTGGGCGATCACCTGACCCGGGCTCACCGTGTCGCCGGTCTTCACCCGCACGGTGCCGGGGATCGCGTGCCATAGCGACGAGAACTCGCCGAAGCCGTGGTCGATGACGACGCCGTTGCCCCCCTTGGTGCCGGCTTGTCCGGGGATGTTCTCCTTCCTGTCGTTGATCGCGAGGAGCACCGTGCCTGCCGCGGGCGCGAGGATCTCGCGGCCATAGCAGTAGTACGAGCGGTTGTCGGAGCTCGGGGCGTTCGGCGCCTTGCGACGGCCGTTCTTCTTCACCACGATGTCGTAGGCGAAGCGCTGCATCCGGGTGTCGAAGTGGTGGTTCGTCGCCTTGGCGCGGCCGCCGTGGCTGATCGTCCACTCGCCTTTGCCGGGGAAGTGGAGCCGCGCCACGGGCAGATACGTGTCGGCGGGGGCACGCAGGTTCTCGATGAACCAGTGCTCGCGGATGAGCAGGCGCGCGAGCTGGCGGCGCTCGTCGAGGGCGAACTGGTAGAGCACCGCGGTCACGACCGGCGCGCGGGCGTCGGTGCGGTGGACCCACAGCCCCGAGTACCAGAGCAGCGTGCCCTCGCGATGGGTGCGCTCCTCGAGCACGCCCTGGACGGCACCGAACTCGCGTCGCAGGTGACCGGCGGCCTCCTCGAGCGTCTCGGCGTCGAGGCGTCCGCGCAGCTCGGGGGTCATCCACTGACGCACGCGCGCGAGGTCGCGGCCGCTGATCGATTGCACGAGCACGTCGGCGTCGGCGAGCACCGCACTGCTGGGCTGGACCGCGCTGGCACGGGGCGGCGCGGGTGGGGTAGGGGGCGGCTTGCAGCCGGTGGCGGCGAACCAGGCTGCGAGCACCCCGCCGAGGCGAGCGAGTCGGGACACGTCAGAGAGCCGACGGGCAGTATGGCAGATGCCGCGGGCGCCGCCGGCATCATCGGGGACGACGCGACTGCCCGTGCACCGCTGCCGCGGATGACTTGTCCGCGCCCCGGGCCTAAGCTCGGTGCACCGTCAATGGCCTGGGATCCCTCCGCGCGCGTGGTGGCCGAGCCCACCAAACCCCTGCACGAGCTGCCGCTCAGCCCCACGGAGTACTTCGTGCTCAGCCGGCTCGACGCGCCGGTGCGGGTGGGCGACGTGCTCAAGGCCTGCGGCCTGGCCCCGGCCGAGGCCGAAGCGGCGCTCGTGAAGCTCATCCACCTCGGGGCGGCGAAGCTGCTCGAGCCCCTCGCGGCGCCGCGTCCCCGGAGCCCCACACCGACCGGCCCGCTGGCCGAGCGCCGCCGTCAGACCCTCGTGGCCCAGCTCGCGGCCGCGCGTTCGCGGCACGACGTGCCCGAGATCGCAGCGAGTCCGCCGCCGGCCCACGACGCCGCGACCGAGGTCGCACAGGCGACGCCCGCGCCCGGTCGCTCCGCGCCGCCGGCGTGGCCCCGCGTCCACGCCGGCGATCCACGCGTCGATGCTGCGCTCGCAATCTCCGTCGAGGAGCAGCAGCGCATCTTGGCGCTGGTCGACCGCCTCGAGGACCTGTCGCCCTTCGAGATGTTGGGCATGTGGCCGACCCACGACATGCGCGCGATCCGTCGCGCCTACCACGAGGTCAGCCGCGACTTCCACCCCGACTCGTACTTCGGGCAGGTCGTAGGTCCGTACCATGGTCACCTCGCGGCGCTGTTCCGCAGGGCGACGCAGGCTCAGGAGGCGCTGCGCACCGCCGACGTCCGGGCGCCGTACGTCGACATCGAGATCGAACGCCAGGCCGAGGCCGAGCGTCGCGCCGAGATGGTCGACGACGCGGCCAGAAGGCAGCACGAGCTGCGTCAGGCGCACGAGGAGTCCGAGGCCGCCGCGCGGCGCTTCGATCGGGCGATGCGTCGGGCCTCGCGCCAGCGCGAGGCCCTCGACGCGGCGATGCGCGTGCAGCTCGATGCGTATGTTCAGCAGGCGGTGGCCGCCGAGCAGCTCGGGAACCTGGCGCGGGCCGCCAACGCCTGGCGCCTGGCGCTGCAACTCGTGCCGCAAGATGCCACCTTGCGCGACAACTGGCAGCGCTGCCTCGAGGTCGCGCGGGCCAAGCGCGCGACCGAGGCGTTCAGCCGCGCGCTCATCCTGCGCGACCTCGGCCAAGCGGCGGAGGCCGTAGGACTGTTCTTGGAGGCGGCCGACGCCCACCCCACGGTGGAGAACCTGGCCCACGCCGCGGAGGTGATCGCCGCCAAGGATCCTCGCCGCGGCCGCCAGTACGCCATGGGCGCCCTCGAGGCGCTGCGGGCCGAGGGCATGGCGGGGAGCTCCAACGGGCGTCGCCCCACCGACCTCGCCCGCCTGCACGTGATGCTCGCGCGTGCCTTCCTCGCCGTGGGTCAGCAGCACACCGCACGGGAACAGGCGGCGATCGCCGATCGCCACCGCCCCGGTGATGCGGAGATCCGCGCCCTTCTCAATTCCATCAAGTTACCCTAGCCTTCGGATCGTCGCGCGGGGGGCATCCGCGCCGAGAGACCCCGCGAATGGACAACGTCGTCGGCATCGATCTGGGTACCACGAACACCTGCGTCGCCATCGTCGAGGACGGCGTCCCCACGGTGATTCCCAACAAGGGCGGCTACAAGACCACGCCGTCGATGGTCGCGATGTCCGAGAGCGGCAAGCGGCTGGTCGGGCACATCGCGAAGCGGCAAGCGGTGACCAACGCGATGAACACGGTGTACGCCGCCAAGCGGCTCATCGGTCGGCGGTGGGACTCCCCCGCCGCGCGGGCGGTGCTGCAGTCGGCGCCGTATTCGATCGTCGAGGGGCCGCACGGCGACGTCCGCATCAAGCTGCGCGACCAGGTCTACAGCGTCCCCGAGGTCAGCGCGTTCATCCTGCAGGAGATGAAGCTCATCGCCGAGCAGTACCTCGGCGGCACCGTCGAGCGCGCGGTCATCACCGTGCCGGCGTACTTCAACGACAACCAGCGCCAGGCGACCAAGGACGCCGGCCGCATCGCCGGCCTCGACGTCATCCGCATCATCAACGAGCCGACCGCGGCGGCGCTCGCCTACGGCTTCGGCAAGGACCTCGAGCGCCGCGTCGCGGTCTACGATCTGGGCGGCGGCACCTTCGACATCTCCGTGCTCGACATCGGCAAGGGCGTGTTCGAGGTGGTGTCGACCGCGGGCGACACGTTCTTGGGCGGCGAGGACTTCGATCTGCGGGTGATGGACCGCCTCACCCAGTCGTTCGAGGAGCGCACGGGCGTCCACGTCGGTGACGATCGCATGGCGATGCAGCGCATCAAGGACGCGGCCGAGAAGGGCCGTTGCGAGCTCTCCGTCGCCCGCGAGACCCTCATCGACCTGCCGTTCCTCTACACCACGCCGTCGGGGCAGACGTTCCACATGCAAGAGACGCTGACCCGCGACGAGCTCGAGGAGCTCACGCGGGATCTGATCGATCGCACGATCATGATCTGCGAGAAGACCCTGCGCGAGGCGAGCATCGACCGGGGCGACCTCGACGACGTCATCCTCGTCGGGGGCATGACGCGCATGCCGCTCATCCAGGCGCGGGTCGCCGAATTCTTCGGGCTCGAGCCCTGCAAGGGCGTGCACCCCGACGAGGTCGTGGCCCTGGGCGCCGCGATCCAGGCCGCCGCGCTGGTCGACGAGAGCATCGACGTGCTGCTGCTCGACGTCACGCCGCACAGCCTCGGCATCATGATCGTCGGAGGGTACTTCCACAAACTCATCGAGCAGAACAGCACCGTCCCGACCAGCGCGTCGCATATCTTCACCACCGTCCGCGACTATCAGACGTCGGTGAAGATCCTCGTGCTCCAAGGCGAGAGCGACAAGGCGGCCGAGAACGAGCTGCTCGGCGAGTTCATCCTCTCCGGGCTGCGCAAGGCCCCGCGCGGCGAGGTCGAGGTCGAGGTCACCTTCTCGATCTCGGCCGACGGCCTGGTGAGCGTCTCGGCCAAGGACCTCGAGACCGGCCACGAGCAGAGCATCACGGTCACCGCGACCTCGGGCCTCACCGAGGAGGAGCTGCAGAAGCTCGTCGAGCACAGCCAGCACTACATGGTCGAGGTGCGGGCGTCCGAGGAGTTCGAGCGGCAACGGCAGCAGGCCGAGCGTCTGATCGGCGAGGTCCGCGAGCTGTTCCCGCAGGTGCAAGGTATCATGAGCGGCACCAGCTTCGGCCGCGACGCGATCGCGAAGGCCGAGGGCGTGCTCAAGCGCGCCGACTCGGAGATCCGCTCGCAGGATGCCCGCAGCCTCGAAGAGGTCATCGAGAGCCTCGAGCGCACGCTCAACATGTTCCGCGGCGTCGTCAGCAAGACCGGTCTGACCTGAGGGCCCACGGGCCTGCATCGATGCGCCTGGTCGTCGTCACGTACAACGTGCACAAGTGCATCGGCGGGCTCGATCGGCGCTATCGGCCCGACCGCGTCATCGAGACCATCGCGCACTACAAGCCCGATCTACTCCTGCTGCAGGAGGTCGACGACGGCGCCGCGCGATCACGGGGCCACCGACAGGTCGACGTGCTCGGCGAGGGGCTGGAACTGCGGCACCGCACGTGGTTTCCGAACCACTTCCTGCGCGGGGGCGGGTGCTACGGCAACGCGATCCTCAGCCGCTTCCCGATGCTCGAGACCCGCAACGTGGATGTCACGGTGCTCGGGCGCAAGGCCCGCAGCGTGGTGCATGCCCGCCTCCGCGTCCGCGTGCGGGGACGGATGCGCACCGTGCACGCCTTCAACCTCCACCTCGGTCTGCTCGAGCGCGACCGCAGGTGGCAGCTGCAGACGTTCCTCGACGAGCACCCGTTTGCTGGCCTGCACGCGCGCACGCCTATCATCGTCGGCGGCGACTTCAACGACGTGTGGGGGACGCTGGGTCCCGAGATGCTGACGCCCGCCGGCTTCCGCTGCGCGCCCGGGCGCCGGTCGACGTTCCCCGCCTACGCGCCCATGCGCGCCCTCGACGGGCTGTACGTCCGCGGCGACGTGCGCCTTTGCGACGTCGTCGCCGGACGCATCGCGGTGGCGCGTGCGGCCTCGGATCACCTGCCACTGGTGGCCGAGATCGAGCTGTGAGCCGTCCCCGGCGGGGCCCGCTCGCGGGGCGACGCTGGTATACCTCGACGCCTTGGTGGCCCCCGCGGACCGAGCGAGCAGCGACGAGGAGCTGATGTCGGCGCATGTCGGCGGCGACCGTGCAGCGTTCGCGCAGCTCTTCGAGCGCTACTCGTCGCGGCTGCGGCAGCTGTTCGTGCGGGCTGGGCTGCGGGGCGACGATGCCAACGACCTGGTGCAGCAGTCGTTTTTGCACCTCCACCGCGCGCGCGTCGACTTCCGCCCGGGATCGGCCCTGCGGCCGTGGCTGTACACGATCGCGCTCAACCTCCGTCGCCAGCACCTGCGCCGGCTCGGCCGCAAGCCGGAGCATGCGCTCGACGAGGCGGAGGTGGGCGCCGGCGGCCGCGATCACGAGCCGGGCGACCTGCTGCACGGCCGCCACGTGCGCGCCGCGCTGGCCGCTCTGCCCGACTCGCAGCGCGAGGTCATCATGCTCCACTGGTTCGAGGGCCTCACCTTCCGCGAGGTCGCCGAGGTCGTCGGCGCCACGCCGACGGCGGTGAAGGTCCGCGCCCACCGTGGCTATGCCAAGCTCCGCAGCCACCTCGAGGCGCTCGGGGTAACCATCGAACCGTCGTCGACATACGACGCCAAGGGACCGTAGCCGAGATGGATTGCGACGAGATCCAGCGGCGAGTTCAGGCGGGCGAAGAACCCGCCGGGGAAGCGGCAGCGGAGCACGTCCGCCGCTGTGCCGCGTGCGCCGCGATGCTCGCAGCGGCGCAGAGCTTGCCGCGCGCAGTCGTGGGCGCCGCTGCGTCGGCGCCGGGCTTGGCGAGCGTCCTCGCGGCGATCGAGCGCGAGGATCGGCCGCTGGCACGTCTGCGCAGCGGCGCGACGCCGCGCCGCATCGCGATCGGGATGGCGGCGGTGTTGGCCGTGCCGCTGCTCGTGGTGGTCGCGACGCCCAGGCCCGATCTCGCGGTATACCCTGCGGCGCGGTTGCTCGCCGAGTGTGCCGCGCTCGCCGTCGTCGTCGCGCTGGCCGCTGCGCTCACCCTGCGACCGATGCATCGACCGGCGCGCACGGGGCTCGGTCGCATAGCCGAGCTGCTCGCGGTGTTCGTCGCGGTCGCGCTGGCATCGCTTCCGGCGGCGCACCTCGATCACCCCGCGTCACTCGCTCTCGACGGCGCCGACCTGGTCCGGCGCGCCGCGGGCTGCCTCGTGTTCGGCACGTTGTGCGGCGTCCCGGCGTGGATCGCCCTGCGGCTGCTCGCGCGCGACGGCGATCGCCCTGGACGTCGGGCGGGCCTCATCGCGGCTGCGAGCGCGATGGTGGGCATCGCGGGCGTGTTCCTGCACTGCCCGATCGTGCACCACACCCACCTGTGGCTCGGCCACGTCGGCGTGTTGGCGTTGCCTTGCCTGTGGGCGATCGGGTGCACGTTCGTCGGCCGGCGCCGCGGTTGGTAGGCTCCGCGACTCGCCGTCATTCAGACGTCGACGCCCGAGGCTTTGCATGTGCTGCGGACGGCGCGGCGCTGAACGAAGGGAAGCCGCGACATCTGAGTGCGCGCGACGTCTTCGCGCCGTAGCTTGCATGCCGACAGGATGACGATGCGAACCGCCTTCGGATCGTGGCGATCCGCGAGGCTGCGCTGGGCGTTGCGGAGGGCGGTGCCGAAGCGGCCATCGGCGAACGCCTTCTCGGCGTCGCGGAGCAACGCGGTGGCATCGAGGGCCGGCGTGGGTTTCGGCGCGGGGGCAAGGGGCTTGGGTGGGGCGCTGGCGACCGCCGTGGGTGTGGGCGACTTGCCGGACTTGGGCTTCGTCGCCTTGAGCCGGGCCTTGGTCGGTGTGGGCGCGGCGACCGGAGGGGTCGGCGGATGGGCCGCGGCCGTCGGGGATGCGGGCACGTGGACGGGTGTAGCTTCGGTCGGCAGCATCGCCAGCAACGCCGCGGCACCGGCTGGCGGTGGCGCGGTTGCGGGCGGCACGACCGCGTCCACGTTCGGCACGGCGTCGAGTGGGGCTCCGTCGGTCGGCGCGCCAGCGACCGGCGCGCCAGCGACCGGGGCACCAGCGATCGGGTCGCCAGAAATCAGGTCGCCAGCGATCAGGTCGGCGTCGGGAGCGTCGGCGTCCGGCAGAGGCTCGATCACCGGCGGCGCATCGACACGACGCGTCGACTCGACCGTGGGCTGCACCGCCGCGCCGAGCGGCGCGAGGCTGGCGGTCGCGGTGGTGCCCGCGTCGAGGGTGGTGCGCGGCGCGAACCACCACACCCCC
Source organism: Nannocystales bacterium (assembly GCA_038325765.1). Classification (GTDB taxonomy): domain Bacteria; phylum Myxococcota_A; class Polyangia; order Nannocystales; family Nannocystaceae; genus Xiheibacterium. The sequence continues at coordinate 7,608 of JBBQJI010000008.1, read as the reverse complement.
GCGGCGACACTCGCCGCGAGGCCGAGCCCGATCACCCAGCCTCCGCTGCGCGGCCGGTTCTGATCGGCATCGAGGTCCGTCGCGCGCGGCGGCGCGACCTGAACCGCGGTGTGTCCGGCCGCCATCGAGTGCGCCTCGCCGTGCCCGGCGAGCGGAGGCGCAACGCGGCGTCGCCCCCCGACGCGCCGGCGTGCGGCGTCAACAGGTGGACCTTGGTGCGCTCACTCGCCCCATCGGCCGCCAAGGCGGTCGCACTCGCGGCAGAGGCGACGTACGCCGGGTCGGTGGCGTGCGGCGGTGCTGCGTCGGCCTCGGTCACCCTCGCGGTCGCCGTGAGCGACTCGGCGACCTCGAGCACGAGCGAGGCGGTGTCGATCTCGGTGACCGACTCCGGCACGGCGGGCCACGGCGCCGCCGCCGCCGCGGTCGGTGCCGTCGACGCGATCGGCCGCTGTGTCGCCGGACGGGGCCCCGCTCGCAGCACATCGGGCATCGGCAGCGGGGGCCGGTGCAGCCGTGAGCGGCCGGGGAGGGGACGGACAGCCGCCGCCGCGCCCGGCGGCTCGAACTGCACGGGTTTCACGCACGCGGTCGGCACCACCGCGCGGACCTCGGCGTGCAAAGGGTGCTCCTTGGCACGCGGCGCGCCAACTTCGGCATGCAGCGGGTTCGGTCGCGAGACCTCGCCACCATCCTCGGGCTCGGGGAAGCCAGCCTCCGCTGCCACCTTGCGTCGCAGCGCCCGCGCCTCCACGGGTGGCAACCGCATGGTCGGCAGCAGTTCGTTGGGCTCGGCCTGGAGCTCCGCCGCACGCGGCCGCCGCGACACCACCGTGCGAGCGCCCGCGCCCTGGGTCGCTGCGCCCACGGCCGGGGCTGGGCCGACGACGGGCGGCGGTGGTACGGAGCCACCGGTCGGCGCTACGCCGCGTGACGCGGCATCACGCGCCCCGGGATCGGGCGGTGGGCACAATGGACGACGAGTCCTCCAGCGGCGAGTGTATCAGCCGCGTGGGGCACCCGCACCCACGCACGCAGCGATCACGTCGTCGGGTGCACCGCATGCCCGCAGCTCGGACTCGGTGTGCTCGCCCAGGGTCGGTGCACATCCGTGCGGCCGATGCTCGAAGGTCGGGAGCGCACGCGTGGGCACCGACAGCGGCGCACCCTCGGGCATGGGAATCTGCTCGAACAGTGGGCTCAGCCACGTTCGCGGCAGTCCGATGTCCTCGTCCTCGTCCACGTCGACGACGATGTCGACGGGCAGACCGCCGCAGTGTCGGTGCCATTGGGCGGCGGGCGCCGTCGCGAAGACATCGGTGAGTGCCGCCAGCGCGAGCGCTCCCGCATCGTCATCGCGCAGGCCGTCGACCACGAGGTTCGGGAGCGCGGTGCGGCGCGGCAGCTCGAGCCGCTCGCACAGCGTCCGCCAGAATTTGGGCTCGAGGCAGCCGACGGCGAGCCGTCGGGCATCGCCGCAACGGTAGACGGCATAGGCCGCGCAGCGGCCACCGATGAGGCGCTCGCTCGCGCCGATCGCCCCGGCCGCCGCGTGATCCGCCCACGGCCACACCACGTGGGGCAGCGCACCGGTACACAGCGGCTGCTCGACGTGCATGCCGGTGCCGGTGCCGACCCGATTCAGCAATGCAGCCAGCACCGACTGGGTGGCGAGCAGCCCACAGGTCACATCGGCCAGCTGCACGCGGGGCGTGGCCGCGCTCTCGCCGAGCCGCGCGAGAAGTCCGGTCCGCGCGAGCACGTTGAGATCGTGCGCGACGTCGGCGGCCCCGTCGTTGCCGGGGACCCCCGGCAACGACACGGTCACCAGGCGTGGATTCGCGGCGCGCAGCCGCGTCGGGTCCACGCCCCACCGCGCGAGCGTGCCCGGCCTGAAGCTCTCGACGAACACGTCGGCGTCCCGGGTGAGGGACAGCAGTGCGTCGTTGCCCGCCGGTGTGCCGAGCCGCGCCACAACCGAGCGGGCGCCCGCGTAGTACGTCGCGAAGCCGACGCCGATGCCCGCGCGCAGCGGCGGCATCGCCCGCATCGGATCGCCGCCCCGCGGATCTTCGAGCTTGATCACCTCGGCGCCCAGCGCGATGAGCCCTCGAGCGAGCACGGCGCCGGGGATCATCCGCGACGCATCGACGACGCGCACGCCGCCCAGAACCGGCGTCATTCGTCGTCCGGCGCGGCGGGGGGAAAGCCGAACAGCCGCGCCGTGCCACCGGATGGCATCGGCTCCCGCGGCGTGGCGTCGTCGAACTCGACCGTGGGGCGGTCGGCGGCGAACGACGGTCGCAGCGGCCCGACCCGCAAGAAGCGCGCGAGGAGGAACTCGACCTCCCGGCGCAGCTCGTCGTAGCCGCCATCGTTGACGATCACGTAGTCGGCGCGGCGTCGCTTCACGTCTTCGGGCAGCTGCACGGACATGCGCGCGCGGACCTCGGCCTCGGTGACGCCGTCGCGGGCGCAGACCCGGGCGATGCGCACGGCCTCGTCGGCGGTGACGAGGATCACCGCCTTCATGTCGTTCTGCAGGTTCTTCTCGAACAGCAGCGGCACCTCGTACACGGCCACGGCGTGCCCCGATTTCTCGATCGCGTCGAGCACCTGCTCGAAGCGCTCGCGGATGCGCGGGTGCAAGATCGCCTCGAGCTGTTGGCGCTTGGCTGGATCTTGGAAGACCAGCGCGGCCATGCGGCGGCGATCGAGCTCGCCCCGCTCGTCGAGCACCGCGACGCCGAAGACCTCCACCACCTGCGCGAGGCCGTCGCTGCCGCGGGCGACGACGACGCGCGCGAGCTCGTCGGCCGAGACCACGGGGACGCCATACTGCTCGAGCAGGTCCGCTACCGCCGACTTGCCGCTGCCGATGCCTCCGGTGAGTCCGTAGACGTCCACTGTGAGCGAGCGAGGCTACACGGCGGCGACCGGTCGGGATAGTCTGACGGCGAGAACGCCCTGCATGACACGAGAACACTGGCGGGTGACCGACGCGCAGTTCGAGCGCAGTGCACCGACGCGCGCCGTGCTGCCCCCCGAGGGGTTGCCCGAGTTCGCCGTCGCTGGCCGTTCGAACGTCGGCAAGTCGAGCCTCATCAACGCCTGCACCCACAAGGGCGCGCTCGCCCGCGTGAGCCGCTCGCCCGGCCGTACGCAGCTGCTCAACGCGTTCACCTGGATCCTACGGGGACCCGAGGTCGACGCGCTCGAGGTTCGCTGCGTGGATCTTCCGGGCTACGGTTTCGCGAAGGTCTCCCGCGACGTGCGTGACGGCTTCGCCGACATGGTCGAGGACTACCTCGAGCGTCGCGAGTCGCTGCGCGCAGCGTTGCTGCTGGTCGACTGTCGACGCGAATTCGACGAGCGTGATCGGGCGCTGGTGGAGTTCCTGGCCGGTCGCCCCGGGCTCGAGCCGGTGCGCGTCATGCTGGTGGGGACCAAGTCGGACAAGCTCGGGGCGGCCGAGCGCGGCCTATGGGTCAACCGCACCGCCGAGCAGGCCGGCATCCCGCGCCGCGACGTCTACCTGACCTCGACCCACGCCGATCTGGGCATGGAGGGGCGCGGCGGATTGCTCGACGGTCTCGCCGCGGCGCTCCAACAGGCATGATCCCGCCCGACGTCGTCGCGCGCACGGCGTCGGTGGACGATCTCGATGCGATCGTGGCGATCGAGGCGGTGTGCTTCGAGCCACCGTGGAGCGAGGTCATGCTCGCCGAGGAACTCGCCCGTCCGATCGCCCGGGTAACCGTCGCCACGCTCGACGGATCCGTGGTCGGCTTCACCTGCACATGGTACGTCGTCGACGAGGCGCACCTGCACCGCATCGCGGTGCCGCCGAAGTGGCGCCGACGCGGGATCGCGGCGCGATTGCTCGCGGGGGTGCTGGCCGATGCCGCCGCCGCCGGGTGCGCGACGGTGGATCTCGAGGTCGCCCGCCGCAATGCGCCTGCGCTGGCGCTGTACGCCGGCGCCGGGTTCGTCGTGGTCGGCCATCGCCGCGGCTACTACCAGCACCCACCCGACGACGCGCTCCTGCTGCGGGCGGAGCTCGCCGCACCGGCCGCGGCGCCGCGACCGTCGTGACAGGACCTTTGTGCCTGCACCCGACCCAGCGGCGCCGGGTCAGCCGCGTTGTGGCGGTTGCGCTGCGTCGGACCCGACTCACGTCGCCTGTGCTGGACGACGACCCGACGCGTCGACTATGACTGCGCTGCCGTGCCGACGCAATTCACCGCGCATGTCGACCTCAACCGCAGCCTCGGCGGCGGCTACGTCGTGCTCGAGCTGCGGGCCGACGGCGCGGGGCTCGGCGACGTCGTCGCGGGGCAGTTCGTGATGCTGCGCGGCGAGTGGGGCCGCGAGCTGCTGAACCCGCGGGCCTTCAGCGTGCTGTGGGCAGAGCCCGACGGTCGCTTCGCGGTGCTGCTCAAGGCCTATGGTCGCGGCACCACGCGGCTCGTCGCGAGTCGTCCCGGCGATGCGGTGACCGTCACCGGGCCGCTGGGCCGCGGCTTTCGGGTGCCCGAGGCCGGTCGCACGCAGGTCCTCGTCGCCGGTGGCGTCGGTCTGCCGCCGCTGCACCTGCAGGCGCGCCAGGCCCACGCGCGCGGAGATGCCAGCGCGCTCGAGCTATACTACGGCGGCCGCGATCGCGACGATCTCGTGTTGCTGGACGACTTCGCCGCCTGGGGCATCCGCTCTGTGCTCGCGACCGAAGACGGCAGCGCGGGTGTCCGCGGCTATGTCACCGCCGCCCTCGACGAGCGCCTCGCCACCGCCGCTGCGGCCGGCGAGTCCGTCGAGATCCTCTCGTGCGGGCCCACGCCGATGCTCGCTGCCGTTCGCCACATCGGCCTACGCCACGACGTACCGACGTGGCTGTGCCTCGAGGAGGAGATGGCCTGTGGCTTCGGCGTGTGCCTCGGCTGCGCCGTGCCGGTCCACGGCCCACGCCCGTATCAGTACTGCTGCACCGACGGCCCCGTGTTCGAGGCCAAGCAGGTGCGTTGGCCATGACCGCAGCACCGCGCAACGTCGCCATCGACCCGGCGCGCGTGGATCTGCGTACGCGGATGGGCGCGCTGCATATGCCCCATCCGATCTTGGCGGCGTCCGGCTGCTTCGCGTACGGCCAGCAGTTCGCCGATTTCATGGACCTGCGGCGGCTGGCGGGGTTGTCGACCAAGGGCATCTCGCCCAAGCCGCGCTTTGGCAACCCGCTGCCGCGCATCTGCGAGACGGCATCCGGCATGCTCAACTCGATCGGCCTCGAGAATGTCGGCGCCGAGGTGTTCCTGGCCGAAAAGCTCCCTTTTTTGCACGAACTCGGCGTCGGAGTGTGGGTCAATTTCTTCGGCGAGGACTTCGACAGCTACGTCCAGTGCGCGCGTCTGCTCGAGGCCGGCCGCGGCCGCGGCATCGACGTGCTCGAGATGAACATCTCGTGCCCGAACATCAAGAAGGGCGGGATCGAGTTCGGCACCGTACCCGAGGTCGCACATCGCCTGACCCGCGCCTGCGTCGAGGTCACCGATCTCCCCATCGTCGTGAAGCTGACCCCGAACGTCGCCGATGTGGTGGCGATGGCCGACGCCGTGGCCCAGGCCGGCGCCGCCGGGGTCTCGCTCATCAACACGTTGACCGGCATGGCGATCGACGTCCGCACCCGTCGCCCGCGCATCGCGACGATGTACGGCGGTCTGTCGGGCCCCGCGATCAAGCCGGTCGCGCTGCGGATGGTGCACCAGGTCGCGACCGCGCTGCCGCAGCTGCCGATCTGCGGCATGGGCGGGATCCTCGGTGGCGAGGACGCCCTGGAATTCGTCATGGCCGGGGCCAGCTGCATCCAGGTGGGCACGGCCAACTTCGCCCGCCCCGACGCGGCCTTGGTCGTCCTCGAGGAGCTGCGGGCGCTGATGGCTCAGCTCGGCATCGAGTCGATCGAGCAGGTGCGCGGCTGCATTCGCCCGCTCCCCGCCGAAGCGCCGCGCGACGACGGCACGCACTGAACCGCGACGCGGTTCACCCGCGATGATGGGGAAACGGCGCGGTGAAGGGCGGCTACGGCGGGCTCGGCCCGGTGCGCCGCGGGTTCGCGCAGCGGCGCGGGTTCGCGCAGCGGCGCGGGGCGGACTTGCGGCGCGGGGCGGACTTGCTCCGCCTGTGGCATCTCGGATAGGCTGCCGGCGAAATCGCATGGCCAATCGTGTCGATCCATGGCGTGCGCGTGTTGCTGCGGCGGTGATCGATGCGTCGCCCGACTACGCGGCGACGCTCGTGAGCAGGGCGATGGGCATGGCCGCGCGCCTGCGCCTGCCCCCCAAGATGGGCCGCGTCGCCGTCGGGGCGTACATGCGCTATTTCGGCGTCAACGATCGCGATATCGATCCGCTCACGCTCGAAGACGGCTTCGAGAGCTTCGACGCGTTCTTCACCCGACCGATGCGGGCCGGGGCGCGCTCGATCGACCGTGGGGCCCGCACGCTGGTGGCGCCGTGCGACGGCGAGCTACGCGAGAGCGCGCGCGTCGAACGGGTCGAGACCACGGTGGTCGCCAAGGGGCAGCGGTTCACGATCGGTGAGCTGCTCGCCGACGAGGAACTCGCCGAGCGCTTCGTGGGCGGCACCGCGTCGACGATCTATCTGCACCCGCGCGACTATCACCGCGTGCATGCGCCGTGCGATGCCCTCGCGCTGCGGGTGTCGCTGGTGCCCGGCCGTCTGCTGCCCGTGACCTCCGCCGCCGTCGCCCGCGTGCCGCGGCTGTTCGCGCTCAACGAGCGCATGGTCCACGTCTTCGAGACCGGCCATGGTCACGTCGCCGTGGTGATGGTGGCCGCCTTCGGCGTCGGTCACATGAGCTGCTCGTACCATCGCTTCGTGCCCCATCCCCGCGAGCTGCAGGTGCATCGCTGCGATCCGCCGGCGCGCCTCCTCAAGGGCGACGAGATCGGCATGTTCCACCTCGGCAGTACCGTGATCGTGCTGACCGAGCCCGGGATGCACCTCGTCGAGGACACCATCCCGACCCACCTGCGCCTCGGACAGGCACTGTTGGAGGACGACGCGCCGTGAGCAGTTGGACGACGTCGCGCGAGCAGTGGGCGGCGTGGATCGCCGAGCAGACCGCGGCCCGAACGCCGCGACTCGTGCTCGACGCGTGGGATGGCCAGTTCCGCCAGGTGCTGCATGCGGATCCCTTCGGGGGTGGTTCCACCGCGCCCGACGGCGGGGGCGGCTTCCAGGCGTTCCCGTCGTCCGACAGCATGCCGACCCTGGTGCGGGCGGGCGACGCCGACGCCGACGCCGACGCCGACGCCGACGCGGCGCAAACGCTGGTCCACGGCGCGCGTGCCGACATCGAGGCGATGGGTTCGCTCGAGATCGGGCTGCAGTCGCCGGAGGGATCGCTGCACATCGAGCTCGAGCCCGCGCAGCCGGCCACCTCCGGGGACTGGTACATCCCGGCATTGACCGAGCGCAGCGTCGTCGGACCCGCGCCGTCGTCTCCGAGTCCGCCCGACCACGACCGGACGATGATCGCGCCCGCACCCTCGGGACCCTTCATGGTGCCCACGCTGCCCACAGGACCTGTGG
>JBBQJI010000007.1:0-162720 GCA_038325765.1 Nannocystales bacterium | reverse complement strand
GTCGACGGACTTCAGCACGAACGGCTTGAGCTTGGTGCCGAGCCCCTCGTCCTTGCCGCACGAGGCGTCGATCTTGCCGTACAGAGGCTTTGGCAGGGCGAGCGGCGCGGGGCTGGGCGCGGCCGGATCGGCGGCCGGATCTGCGGCCGGATCTGCGGCCGGATCGGCGGCCGGATCGGCGGCCGGATCTGCGGCCGGATCGGCGGGGGTCGACGCTGCAGTGGCCGGGTCGGCGTTCGGCGCGTCGGTCGACCGATCTGCGGCGGCGGGGTCGGAGTCCGCGGTCACGTCGGCATCCGCCTCGCCGACGTCGTCCACTGCCGCCGGATCGTGGGCGGCGAGCACCCCGTCTCCTCCGCCCTCGCCCCCCCAAGTCGGCAATTGCCCGCTGTTCTTGGGGCACGCAGCCAGCAGAAGGACGGAGAGGATCGGCCCCGTGGCCGCGGGCCTGTGCACGCACATCATCGCGGGGCAACAGTAGCAGGCAACGGCCGGCGCAACATCAGGCGGCGAGCACCTGGCGCAGCGTGCTCCAGATCTGGCGCAGCTCGGTGGTGCCGCAGTGATACGGCAGTAAGATGCGGACGGTGTGTCCGCCGCAGATCGTCACGAGCACACCCTTGGCCTGCATCGCATCGCCGAGCGCGGCCGCCGGCTGGACGTCGCTGGTCGCGCTCGCCGCGATCTCGATCCCGATCATCGCCCCGTGCCCGCGGATCTCCGCGACGCGCGGCTCGGGATCCTCGGCCGCGATCGCCTGCAGCGCCGGCAGCTGATCCCTCGCGGCGGCGAGCAGCCCCTCGTCGTCGAGGATGCGCAGGGTCTCCAGGGCGGCAGCGCAGGCCAGCGGATTGCCACCGAACGTCGAGCCGTGGCTGCCCTTCACCATGTGTTCGGCGAGATCCGCACGGGTGCTGCACGACGCGATCGGGAAGCCGCCGCCGATCGCCTTGGCCAACCACACCAAGTCGGGCGCGAGCGCAGGATCGTCGCCGACCAGCGTGGTCCAGGCCAAGAAGTGGCCGGTGCGTCCGCTGCCGGACTGGATCTCGTCGGAGCCGAGCAACGCGCCCTGCTCCGAGCACAGCGCCCGTAGCCCGACGAGGAACTCGCGGCTGGCCGGGAAGATCCCCGCCTCGCCCTGGATCGGCTCGATCGCGACCATCGCGATGCGCGAGGGATAGCGCTCGAAGAGCGCCCGCACGGCGTCGAGATCCCCCCATGGCGCGCGCGCGACGTTCATGTGGGCGAACGCCTTTCGATCCTCGCCGAGGCACGCGACGTACGGCTCGCGATACGAGGCGTTCGCCGTCATCGCGATCGCACCGAGCGTGCGCCCGTGGAATGCCCGCTCGAAGGCGACGATCACGTCGCGCCCGGTGGCCCGCAGCGCGAGCTTGATCGAGGCCTCGGTGACCTCGGTGCCGGTGTTCGCGATGAAGGTGCGGGTCTCGGGCCACGGCATGCGCCGCGCGAGCTCGGCGGCCAGACGCTGCTGCGGTTCGGTCCAGAACGTGCCGGCGGCCGCGACGAGTTTGCGCATCTGGTGTTCGACGGCGGCGACCCAGCGTGGGTGGGCGTGACCGAGCGGCAGACAGCCGATGCCACCGACCGCATCGAGATAGACGTTGCCCTCGCGATCGCGCACGCGCACCGCTCCGCGACCGGGCTCGACGTCGTCGAACACCGCGCCGTCGAGCACGAGGTTGCGGTTGGCGTACGTCGGCCACCGGAGGTCTTGCATCCCCAAGCTATGGCAGCCGCGGCGCAGGGAATCAAGGACGCGCAGGGGCGCAGACGCCGTCTGGATCAGTAGCGGACGGTGAGGCCAGCGCCGTCGAACTGCCAGCGAATCCGCGTGGTCGCGCGGGTTGTGCCGACATTGCGAGGCCGCGTCAGCGCCACCACGCCCACGATGAGGGTGAGCGTCGCGAGGCCCGCGCTCACGCCGATCATCACGTTGGCGGCGCGGCGCATCGTCAGGAAGCGACGCTCGGCGTCGCGGGGGTACTCGTCGATCGGCTCGGCGTCGGGATCGAACTCGGGGCGGTTGGCGTTGAACGCGGCCTGTTGGCGCTCGAACTCGCGGTCGGCCTGGATCGCGAGCCCGCCGAGGGTCGCGAGCGCCACCAGCGACGCCGACGTGGTGCCGACGCCGGCCCAGAACGCCGGACGCAGCCACTTGCCGCCGCCAGTTGGCGCGCTGCCGCCGGTCGGGCCTCGCTCGTCGGGCGTCCGCGGCGACGCCTCGAAGCCGTCGACGACCACTGTCTGCGCCTCGCCGGGCCGGACCTCGATCACCCGCTGGCGGCGCTGCGACGCGCGCTGACCGAGGAGCTCGATATCGACGCGCCCGGCGGCCACCAGCACGGGGAAATCCTCGAACGCGGTGAGACGGCCGTTGATCCGGATCTCGCGGAGCTCCACGCCCTGGGCCACCTCGAGCCGCAGCTCGGCCACGCGTGCGAGCAACCGTTCCAGCGACTCCTCGAGCTTTGTGCGGTGCGTGGCGCACAGCGCCACGTCGACGCCGCTGCCGTCGCACGACGGCAACTCCAGATACCGGCGCGCCGCGATCGCGGCCGCCACGTGATCACCGGCGCGCTCGTGCGAGAGCACGACGTTTTGCAGCGCAGCCTCGGCGGGGATCGCCGCGAACGCCTGCTCGAACTCGGCGGCCGCGAGCGCATAGGATCCGCGGTTATACTGCAGCCGGCCCTGCTGGAAGTGATCCGCGAACGCCTTGACCATGGCGTCGTGGATCGAATCCGTGGTCGACCCCGGCTCCGCGGTCGACACCGGCTCGGGCTCTTCGACCGCCGCGGTGGGCTCGGTCGGCGCGACGGGTGCGGTGGGCTCTGCTGTGCGGGCTTCGACGCGCAGCGACGCGGTGACGAACGGGACCGCCAGCGACACGGCACACGACCAACGAAGCACGGCGAGCATGGAGTCGGCGGCGCGTCGCGGATCAGTTGCCCGGCGGGCGGGGCTTGGTCCGGGTCAGATCGGGCATGTCGGCGAGCTCGGGCCCGCCATCACCAGACGGCGCGGGCGGGGCGACGGGCGGCGTCGTGGACTCGTCGGGGGCGGGCGAGGTCTTGGGACGCGTCGACTTGCGGGCGCTGAAGCGCAGCGTGGGCCTCACGACCGCAGTCGTCCGTGATTCGGTGCGCAGCGGGACGAAGCGATGCCCGTGGTTCTGCGCACCCACGGGCGCGAGCTCGGCCTCGTACGACTCGAAGCCTTCGTGTTCGAGGCGAACCGACACGGGCTCGGCGCTGCGTTCCATCTCGATCGACAGCGGGGTCGTGCCCTCGAGCCGTCGACCTTCGATGGTCACACTCGCGCCCTGGGGCTCGGTGTTGAACACCCAGCGCACGAAGGTGGGGGCCTGCGCCGCAGCGGCATCAGCGGCATCGGCGAGCAGCTCGGTCTCGGTGATCCTGGGCTCGAGCTCCGGCGCGACGGGATCCCGCCCGCGCTGGGCGTAGGTCACGATCGCCGTACCGAGCGCTGCGCCGAACAGCGGCAGCGCCAGCAGTAGCGTCCACGAGCGGCCGCCCCGCGGCGGTGTGGTCTCGGTGACCTGGGTGGGGATCTCGGGGAACTCGCGCAACGGCGAGCTCTCGGTCGCGCGCCCGACCACTGCCGTCGGCGTGCGCGATCGGTCGGGTCGGCTGTCGTCGTCGAGCTCGAGATCGGCGCGACGCTCGGCCGAGCGCTCGGCGCTCCGCGGCTTGGCCGACGCGCGCACGTACGCGATGCGATCCTCGAAGTAGCGCTTCATCATCGCGGCGATGGACTCGCGCGGATCCTCGGCGCTCTCGCACGCGCGCAGTGCCGTGCGGAGGTCGCGGAGCATCTCGTGGGTGTCGACGTAGCGGCGCTCGAGATCGGGTTCGAGCGCTCGCGCGAGGATGCGGCGCACCGCCGGGGGTAGATCGGCGCGCAGCTCCTCGATCTCGGGGAGCGTGAACTGACAGACGTGGGCCAGGATCTCGGACTCGGTCTCGCCGCTGACGAGCCGCGTGTTGGTGAGCAGCTCCCACATCACCGCGCCCAGGGCGAACACATCGGTGCGACGATCGATCGCGTGCCCCCGCGCCTGCTCGGGCGACATGTACTGCAGCTTGCCGCGGAGCTGGCCGGTCAGCGTGTTGCTGCGCTTGCCAGCGGCCTTCATGATGCCGAAGTCCACCACGCGCACCCGACCATCGAGGCCGGCGAGCAAGTTGTGGGGCGAGATGTCGCGGTGCACCAGGTGGTACGGGACACCGTCCGGATCGACGAGATCATGGGCGGCGGCCAGGCCCTCGCATGCGTCGGCCACCATCCGCAGCACGCTGGGTACGGGCAGCAGCTCGCCCGCCGATCGCAGCTCCCGCAACAACGTCGCGAGCGTGTCGCCCTCGACGAATTCCATCACCATGAAGAACGCGTCACCTTCGCGACCGAGGTCGAGGGTCTCGACGACGTTCGGGTGACGGATGCGTGCCGCGATGCGAGCCTCGTCGAGGAACATCTCGACGAAGTCGGGTTCGTTCGCGAGGTGGGGGTGGATCACCTTGACGGCGACGAGCTTCTCGAAGCCCGCGGTGCCCACGGCGCGACCGAGGTACACGGTCGCCATGCCGCCGTGACCGATCCGATGCAGCAAGTCGTAGCGACCGATCTGCCGATCGTGCGGCAGACCGCTGGACGGCGTCGGGTTGGGTCGCGAGGGCTTGGACCTCGCCTCCACCACTTTGGTTTCGGCTTCGGCTTGCATGGGCGCGAGTGCACGGGCGCCGACCAATCGCGACGAACGCACCCTCCGAGCACTCACGATACGCGAAAGGCCCCGTGGGATCACGCCCTGGGCGGGTGCCCAGGGGTGACGGACGCGGTTTGCCGCATCCGTGCATGCTAGATGGCGGGTCGGTTTCGGAGGTTTGCCAGGAGCGTCGCCGATGATGTGCGCGGCTTCGCACCGGTGCCGAGGACGCCTCCGCACCCGGCGGACGTCTGGGGGAGATCTCGGAGATCGCTCGAGATCGGCACGAATTATTGGATCCACCAAGTTACACCATGGTGAATGCAGTGTTTTTTGGGAGCCCGGATCTTTCGATCAAAAGCCAGCGATGTCGATCACTTGCTCGACCTTATCCACATCATGTAGTGTGTGCGCACAGGGCGCTCCACAACATCTTGTGGAATGACCCTTGCGTGTCTCGAAGGGTTGCATTACTTCCACGAGGAGATCTCGTCTCGAGCCCAGTGAGGGTTCAAACGGGGGGGTAGTCATGGCCAAGCGACAAACGCGCCGCAGTATTTCTGTCAAGGGCATCACCTACCAGCGGCTCAAGAACTTCTGCGAGGAGCAGAGCTTGAGCGTCAGCGGCTACCTCGAGGACATCATCGCGGCGAAGCTCGACGCCGCGAACGTCCCGGTGCCCGAGAAGGTCGAGCCGCGGACCACGCCCAAGACCGGCGAACCCGAAGAGATCATCTCCCAGCACTTCACGTTCTGAAGCCGCGCGGGCCTCCCCGGCGAGGCCCACCGGGTTGGCCCGCCCGAGCGCGGCGCAGGCGCGCGGTGCTTCGCGGTACTCTCCGCTCGAGGGCAGGCGGATGAGAAAAAAGGACCTCGAGTCGATCCACCGGTTGGTGTCGCGTCGCCGCGCCATGCAGGGCATGGGCGCGGTGCTCGCGGGTGTCGCAGGCTGTGGTGCCGACGATGCGTCGGCCACGGGCGACGAGGGCTCGAGCTCCGGCTCGGGCACGACGATCAACCCCTCCTCAGCGTCGACGAGCACCGATCCATCGAGCGGATCGGGCTCGGCGGACGGCAGCAGCGGTGTCGATCCCGACTCGTCGAGCGGCGATCCATCGGACGACTCCTCCACCGGTGAGCCCGTCGACGCGTGCAACGGCGACGCCGGCCTCACCGCCGCCGAGCTACTCGCCGAGATCGAGACCGTCGTCGTGCTCGTGATGGAGAATCGCTCCTTCGATCACTATTTCGGCTCGGCGACGTTCCTCGAGGGCTGGACGGTCGACGGGCTCGACGGCAGCGAGAGCAACCTGGATCTCGGTGGCAACGCGATCGCTGTGTTCGCGATGGACAACCTCGAGGTCGCCGATCCGCCCCACGGCTGGGACGCCGTCCACCTGACGTGGAACCTCGGCAAGATGGACGGCTTCGTGATCCAGCACGAGCTCATCGAGCCCGCGTTCCACACCGAGGTGATGGGCTACCACACCCGCGAGCACCTGCCGATCTCGTACGCGCTGGCCGAGGGCTACACGCTGTGCGACCACTGGTTCGCGGCGGTGCTGGGGCCGACGTGGCCCAACCGCTTCTACCTGCACTGCGCCAGCGCCAACGGCCAGCAGGGCAACCTTCCGAACTTCGGCATCACCAGCATCTGGGACGTCCTCGCCCAGCAGCAGCCGCCGATCTCGGCGCGCAACTACTACAGCGATGTGCCGTGGGCATGGGGCGGCTTCGCCAACCCGCTCGCCAGCTTCACCGACGGCCTCGACGAATTCTTCCAGGCCGCGCAAGCCGGCACGCTGCCGCAGTTCGTGATGATCGATCCCAACTTTGGCCTGCTCGGCGGCGAAGGCCAGAACGACGACCATCCGGCCGCCAACGTCACGATGGGCCAGGTGCTGCTCGCCGCCGTGCACGAGGCGCTGGCCCAGAGCCCGCAGTGGGGCCGCTGCCTGTTCATCATCACCTACGACGAGCACGGCGGTTTCTACGATCATGTGCCGCCGCCCGAAACCGTCGACGAGAACCCCGCCTTCACCCGCCTGGGGATGCGCGTGCCATCGCTGGTGATCGGCCCCCACGTGCGCCGCGGCTGCGTCAACAACACCGTGCTCGAGCACGTGTCCGTCATCTCCACCCTCACCACCCGGTTCTCGCTGCCGCCGATCAACGCCCGCGTCACGGCGACCAACGACCTGTCGAGCTGCATCGATCCGGCGTACCTCGACGATCCGCAGCCCGCGATCTCGCTACCCAAGATCCAGGCCCGCCTGTCCGAGCTGCTCACGGTGCGCGGCAACAACGACGCGCACCCCGAGATGCGGGCGATGCTCGCCCGCGGCGAGATCCCGGTGCCCGCCCACCGCCGTCACCCCGAGGCCAGCCGCGACATCGCGATGGAGCTGATCGGTCACGCGCAGCGCCTGGGCGTGCTCACGCTCATCGACTGAGGATGCCGCCTTGAGCTACGTCGTCCTCGCCCGCAAGTACAGGCCGCTGCGTTTCGCCGACATGGTCGGTCAGGAGCACATCGGTCGCACCCTCGGCAACGCCATCACTCAGGATCGGGTCCACCACGCGTACCTGTTCGCGGGCGCGCGCGGCCTGGGCAAGACCACCACCGCGCGCATCTTCGCGAAGGCGCTGGTGTGCGAGCGTGGTCCTTCGCCCGAGCCGTGCAACGAGTGCGAGCAGTGCCTCGCGGTGACCGAGGGTCGATCCGTCGATGTGATGGAGATCGACGGCGCGAGCAACAACTCGGTGGAGAACATCCGCAGCCTCCGCGAGCAGGTCAACTACCTGCCGCAGACGGCCCGTCGCAAGGTCTACATCATCGACGAGGTCCACATGCTGACCACGTCGGCGTTCAACGCCCTGCTCAAGACCCTCGAGGAGCCGCCGGCCCACGTGAACTTCGTGTTCGCGACCACCGAGCCCCACAAGGTGCTCGCGACGATCCTCTCGCGGGTGTCGCGGCTCGACTTCCGGCGCGTCTCGGTCGCCGAGACCATCGCCCACCTCGAGGACATCTTGCGCAAGGAGGGCCTCGGCGTCGATGCCGGCGGCCTGCGGCTGGTGGCACGCGCCGCGGGCGGCTCGGTGCGCGATGCGATGACGCTGCTCGATCAGGTCCTGGCGTTCGCGACCGACGCCAAACAGGTGACCGAGCTCGAGGCCCGCGCCGTGCTGGGGCAGGCCGACCGCAGCGCCGTGGCTGGGCTGGTCGACGCCGTGCTCGCCCGCGATCCCGATCTCGTGCTCGAGCGGTTCGATGCGCTCGCCGCCGCCGGCCACGATCTCACGGTGCTGTCGCTGCAGATGCTCGAGGACCTGCGGGATCTGACGGTCGCCCGCGCGTGCCGCAACCGCGACATGTTCGTCGACGCCACCGCCGACGAGCTCGACGAGCTCATCGGTCGCGCAGCGGTGGTCGACGTCGCCACGTTGGCGCAGACCTTCGATCGGCTGTGGCGCGTGATCGACCGCCTGCCGCAGGCGCGATCGCAGCGACTGGTGCTCGAGATGGGCCTGCTCGGCATTGCGCAGCGCGAGCCGCTGGTGCCGCTCGGCGATCTCGTGCAGCGGCTGCAGTCGTTGTCCGACGGCGGCGGAGGTGGCGACGGCGGCAGCGGGCAGGCGAGCCGCGGCGGCAGCGGGCAGGCACCAGTGCGGGGTGCACCCGTGCGCAACGATCGTCGCGCGGGCCCGGAAGAATCCCCGACTCGCGCCGAGCCTGCGCACGCAGCACCCGAGCCTGCGCACGCACCCGAGCCTGCGCACGCACCCGAGCCTGCCCGCACGCCCGAGGCTGCCCGCACGCCCGAGTCTGCCCGCACGCCCGAGTCTGCGACGCGTCCGGCCCCCGCTGCGAACGCGTCCACGTTCGAGCGCGGGCTGTGGGAGCTCGCCCAGCGCAACGGCGTGATCGGAGCCGACCTCGCGCCGGGGTCCGGTTCGACGGCTCGGACCGAGGCCGCACCAGCGGCCCAAGGGCCGCCCGCACGACCGCCGATCGAGGTCATCCCGGCGCCGTTCGAGGACGACGACGTGCCGCACCCCGCCACCTCTCCGCGAAGCGGTGGCGCGCAGGGCAATGCGTCGCGCGACCGCGACCCACCCAGTTCGGCCGACGGCACGCCGCGGACCGAGGCGCGCGCTGACGATCGCCCACGCGACGTCGGCACCAACGGTGACGCCGCGCCCGCACCGCTCGAGCCCGGTGCGCTCGGCGATGACGACGACGACGTCCACGATCCCGTCACCTTCGCCGCGTGGAGTCGACTGGTATCGACCGTGCGCGAGCGCGACGGCTATGCATCGGCGGTGCTCGGCGAGGTCGGGCTGCTGCAGTATGGCGAAGGTCTGCTGCGGATCTCGGCGACGCGCGGCAGCTTCGCCCACACCGGCCTCGCGTCGATCGAGCTGCGTGCGCTCGTCGAGCAGGCAGCGCGGGACATCGAGGGCGCGCCGGTGTCACTCGAGTTCGTCGACGAGGAACCGTCGCTGCCCGATCGCCCGAGCCTGGTGCTGGTCGACCGCCGCCGCCGCGCCCGACTCGAGGCGCGGATCGCCGTCGAAGCCCGCGAGCATCCCACGATCGTGGCGCTGCTGCACGATTTCGACGCCAAGATCGCGGCGACGCGCCCCCTCCGCGAGTGAACCGGCTCCGCGAGTGAACCGGCCCTCCTCTGCGAGCGGTACGGCCCCCTGCTTGGCCCGGGTGACTTAATCCCCTGCCCGGCCTAACCTCGCCAGGTCATGCCCGAACTCGATCTCGCCGAGCTCATGCGCCAAGCCCAGCAGATGCAAGAGACCATGGCGCACATGCAGCGCGCGCTCGAGCAGGTCACCGTCGAGGGATCCTCCGGTGCGGGGATGGTGAAGGCCAAGGCGACCGGCGGCCAGCGGCTGGTGTCGATCGAGATCGATCCGACCGTGCTCACCGAAGATCGCGACATGGTCCAGGATCTCATCGTCGCCGCGGTCAACAACGCGCTCGATCGCGCGCGGGAGCTGGCCCAAGAGCGCATGTCGTCGATGATGCCGCCGGGCATGATGCCGCCCGGATCGATCCCCGGCCTGTGACCGCGCCGACGGCCGATCCCCTGCAGCGGCTTGCTGCGCTGCTCTCGCGTCTGCCGGGCATCGGCGAGAAGTCGGCGATGCGGCTCGCGCTCGCGCTGGTTCGTGCCGATCCCGAGTACATCCGCACGCTGTCGGAGGCCATCGGCTCCGTTCACGAGACCTTGAAGCTGTGTCGGGCGTGCTGCGACCTGACGGCGACCGAGTGGTGTGCACGCTGCAGCGACATGCGTCGCGATCGCACCACGATCTGCGTGGTCGCGCAGCCTCAAGACCGCATGGCGATCGAGCGCGCCGGTGTGTACCGAGGCCTGTACCATGTGCTGCACGGTGTCCTGGATCCCCTGGCCGGGATCGGGCCGGCGGATCTCCACGTCGACGCGCTGCTCCGGCGCTTGGGGGCCAGCGAGGAGGACGCGGCGATCGTCCAGGAGATCATCGTGGCGACCAGCCCCAACGTCGAGGGGGACGCGACCGCGCTCTACCTCTCGCGGTTGATCGCGCCGCTGGGCGTCCGCGTGTCGCGGATCGCCTCGGGCGTCGCGGTGGGTGGCGAGCTCGAGTACGCCGACGTGACCACGCTGCATCGTGCGCTCCAAGAGCGACGTGTGCTGTAGGGGGTCGCTCGCGGGTCGTTCCGGTGGCTCGGGTCGGCGCTCGGGGTGCGCACGGGATCGAACACGACGGACCGCGTCCGAACGGCCCCGGTGCCCGTGGACTTGCACAGACGAGTTTGCTAGGTTCGCCGGGCTCCTGGAGCCTTCAACCCCCGAGGAGACCGATTCGAAATGCTCACGCCCCAACTCGTGATGTACGAGGACGAGGTTCGGCGGATCCAGTCCGTCGCCGACCGTCTGCAGCAAGACTCACGCTCGCGGGCGATCCTCGTCGTGGACAAGAACGGTCAGCTCATCGCTGCGTCCGGGTCCGCCGCCGAGCTCGACACCACCTCGCTGAGCTCGCTGGTCGCCGGCAACGTCGCTGCCACGGGCGGCATCGCGAAGCTGATCGAAGAGGACGAGTTCACCGCGCAGTTCCACGAGGGCAAGGACGCCAGCGTCCACATGAGCCTCATCGGTCGGCGCGTCATCCTGCTCGCGCTGTTCGACAAGAACACGACGCTCGGGTTGGTGAAGCTGCGCGTGAAGAAGGCGAGCACGGAGCTCGAGTCCATCCTCGAGGATGTCGCGAAGAAGGCCCAGTCGCCTCAGCAGAGCGTCTTCGCCGAGATCACCGACGCCGACATCGACAACCTCTTCAACGACTGAAGGTCGTTCTCGCTCCCGATACGGCGCCAATGTCCTTCATCAACTACAGCTCGCGCGAGATCAACTGCAAGCTCGTCTATTACGGCCCCGGCCTGTGCGGCAAGACCACCAACTTGCAGTACATCTACAACAAGACCAAGCCTGACGCGAAGGGCAAGATGATCTCGTTGGCGACGGAGACCGAGCGCACGTTGTTCTTCGATTTCTTGCCGCTGTCGCTCGGCGAGATCCGTGGCTTCCGCACCCGCTTCCATCTCTACACGGTGCCGGGTCAGGTGTTCTACGACGCCAGCCGCAAGCTGATCCTCAAGGGGGTCGACGGTGTGTGCTTCGTGGCCGACTCGCAGATGGAGCGCATGGAGGCCAATATCGAGAGCCTCGAGAACCTGCGCGACAACCTGACCGAGCAGGGGTACGACCTCGACAAGCTGCCGTACGTGGTCCAGTACAACAAGCGTGACCTGCCCTCGGTCGTCCCGATCGAGGAGCTGGCCGAGGTGCTGAACCCGACCAAGGTCCCCGAGTTCGAGGCCGTCGCCACCACGGGCATCGGCGTGTTCGACACACTCAAGGCGCTCGCCAAGCAAGTGCTGACCGAGCTGCGCAAGGGCGGCTGAACTGCCAGCCGGCCCGCCCCCACTCGGGCGGGTTCGGTTCGCGAGCGGCTCAGGTCTTCTTGGGCTCGGCGGACGGCGGCGCGGGGACGTCGCCCAGCAGATCGTCCCACCCGCTGGCGTCGATCGACGGTGGCGCGGCGGCTGCCGGTGCGACCGGCGGTGCGGCGATGCTCGGTGCGGCGATGCTCGGTGCGGCGGTGATGCTCGGTACGGCGATGCTCGGTGCGGCGATACTCGGTGGTGCGGTGCCCGTCGGTGGTGCCGCGTTGGTCGGCGGCAAGGGGGGCGCCAGGAAGGTGGGCTTGGGGCCCGAGGCAGCCGCGCGACGGCGGGCGGCGTCCGCCTCCTCGGCGGCGCGACGCTTTGCGGCGGCCTCTTGCTCGGCCTCGCGCTTTGCGACCGCGGCGAGTTCGTCGGCCTCGCGCTTCGCGACCGCGGCGGCCTCCTCGGCGCGGCGGCGCTCGGCGGCGGCAGCCTCTTCTGCGGCGCGGCGTGCTGCGGCGGCGGCGGCCTCTTCCGCACGACGAGAGGCAGCAGCCTCGGCCTCCGCACGCCGGCGGGTCTCGGCTTTGGCACGCTGCTGCGCCTCCGCGTCTGCGCGCTGCTTCGCGGCGTCATCCTCCGCGCGCTGCTTCGCGGCGTCATCCTCCGCGGTCCGCTTCGCCTCCGCGTCGGCGCTAGCCTTCGCATCCGCGCCAGGCGTCTCCACCGGCTGCACCCCGCCCGGTTCGCGTCTCTGCTCGCGGCGATCTTTCCGCCGCTCCTTTTTCTCCTTGCGCTTGGTCGGCGCCGGTACGGCGCCGGCGCTCCGTGCCGCCAGCGAAGCCGCGGCCTGGGCCCTGCGCCCGCGTTTCTCCGCGGCATCGAGCGCCGGTCGCAGGGCCTTGCGCGCCCGCTTCATCAGCTCTGCGGCGAGCTCGTCGCGGTCGCCCTCGTCGGCGGCTTGCGCGGCCTCGAGCAACGGCAGCCCCTCGGTGGGCGCGTCGGAGCGCGCATAGGCGAGGGCGAGACCCGCGAGCAGCCGCGGGTGACCGCCGAGGTGCTCGCGCGCAGCCTCGAGGTGGGTCCGCGCGGCGTTGGTGCGCCCGGACTCTTCGAGCAGCGCGATGCCGAGATCGAGTTGATCCCGCGGCGTCATCTTGGACTTGGCATCGAGCGCGCCGAGCAGCGCCCGCGCGTCCTTGCGATCACCGGCGAGGAGCAGCGCATGGGCCTGGGCACTCACCAACGCGGGCAGATCGGTGTGACCGCTGATGCGCGCGCAGTCGGCAAACGCCTTGGCGGCGGCGCGACCGTTGCCGAGCACCAGGTGCAGTCGACCACGCTGCAGCGCCACCCACGCGTGGGGCGCGAACACCGTGACGATGCGCTGCTGCTCGAGTTGCGTCAGCCACTTCGCCGCGCGCGGACGATCCGCGGCCGCGATCGCGGCGCCCATGGCGGCGAGCCGACCATCCATGATCGGCACCAGCAGCAGCAGCACGGCGACGGCGAACGCGACGAAGATGATGCGCGTGAACGGCTCGCTGATCGCCAGAGCGAGCGCGAAGAACACACCCGCGAAGCCAAAGCGCAGCAACATGCCCGCGAGCGGCCGACCACCCTTGGACCAGACAGGGCGCTCGACATCGACATCGAGAAGGTCGCCACGGCGCGTAAGTGCCGACACGGCGGCCGGGATACCGGGTTTGGCGGGCTTCCGCAACCTTCGCTGGGCGCCTGCGGGCACCGATCCGCGTCGAGCCCGCCTGCGCACGGCGGTCCGCCCCCCACAGCCGGCCGCGACCGCGCCTCATTCGGTCAGGCGCGCCGCCGCTGCCTGCTACACTCCCGCGGTGCTCCACGTCGCAAGCGACGTCACTGCGCTTCTCCAGCGGCGCGAGGTCTCTGCGTACGAGCAGCGCCTTGCCCGCTCGGCCTACGCCTACGGCGTGGATCTGCGGCGCACCGCCTGGCTCGAGAGTTCGCGCTTCGGCGATCCGCTGATGCGGGCGGTCGACCACAAGTGGAACGCGATGGTCGCGGATCTGACGGGATCGATCCTCCAGGATCCCTCCCGCACCGCGCCGCTGTCACTGATGGAAGAGATCGCCCACATCGCCCGGTTGCTGCGGGCACCCATGCCGGCGCTGCGCTTGCTGGTGCGGGGCATGGCGCCCGCCCGTTGGCCGATCGCGACGCCGCTAGGGACGACCAAGGGCGCCGTGCACTGGTTGGTGATCGACGTCGAGAAGCTGCTCGTGCTGCCGGCCCACGAGCGTGCATTCGCGATCGGCGGCGCGCTCGGCCACCTGCAGTGCGATCACGGTCCGGTCTTCGCCGCACACCTGATGAGTGATCGCTCCGAGCGTGGCCTCGGTCTGGTGCGGACGCTGCTGCGGCCGTGGTCGCAGGTTGGCATCTTCTCCGCAGACCGGGGCGGGCTCATCGCCTGCGGCGATCTGGGCGCGGCGCTGTCGGCCCTGCGCGCCCACGCCGAGACCCGGGCGCCGTGGCTGCCGTCCGTACCCGCGCTCGAGCTGCGCGAGGCATCGCTCGCCGACTTCGATCGCTCGACCACCATGGCGCGGCTGCGGGTCCTTCTCGCCCGTCATCTCCAGGCCGATCAGGCGCCGTCGCTCGCGAGCCCCAACGCTCCGCCCGCGCCGGACGACCAAGACCACGAGCCCGACACCAGCGATGCCCCCGCCGCCGATGGACCGGCGCGCAATCCGTATCGCCGCGCCGCCGCGCCGGCCCACGAAGAGAAGCCGCCCGCGCGCGACGAAGAGATGGAGCGCGCGCTCGTCGGCGCGTGGTCGCTCGCGCGTTGCGATGCTCGACTCACCCGAAGATTGGGACTGCTGTGACCGCGCCGATTTCCGACCCGAACACCGTGACCGTGGCGGCACGTAGCACCGCGACGACGGACGCCGATGCGCTGGTGCCCGTGTCCGCGCGCCTGGGGGAGATCGCCGAGGCCCTCGGCCTCACCGCGCTGGCACAGACGATCCGGACCGACACCTCGCGACGCCTCGATCGCGGCGTGGTGCGAGTGCTGGTCCTCGGCGAGATCAAGCAAGGCAAGAGCTCACTGGTCAACGCGCTGCTCGGCCGCGAGGCGCTGCCCGTCGGGGTGACACCGACCACCGGCGCGACCGTCATCGTGCGAGCCACCGACACGCCCGGCATGTGGTCGGTGGCTCGAGACGGTGCGCCCGAGTCGCTCGAGCCCGCCGCGTTCGTCGTCCGCGCCAAGGGTGCGCCTCGCGGCGAAGCCCCGGCCCAGGGTCACCTCGAACTCCACGTCGAGGCCGACGTGTTGCCCGTGGGTCTCGAGCTCGTGGACACGCCCGGCATCAACGACATCGCCAACTGGCGTGCGACCATCAGCCGCGGTGAGCTCCCGAGCGCCGACGTGCTGATCTTGGTGCTCGACTCGACGCAGCTGCTCAACCGCACCGAGATGGCGTTTCTCCGCGACGCGTTGGCGGCGGTGGGCGGGCTGTCGAGTTCGGGCGCGCGGCTGCTGCTTGCGGTCAACCGCATCGATCTGATCGCCGAGCCCGACCGCCCGGCGCTGCGCGAGTACCTCGGCAAGGAGCTGCGCGCGATCGCAGGCGACGCGATCGCGCAGGACGACATCTTCGAGACCGAGGCCCGCGGTGCGCTGCGCGAGCCCGAGGCTGACCGTCACGGCGTCACCGAGGTGCTGCGCCTGCGCCGGCTGCTGTTCGAGCTCGCCGCCCGCCGCGGCGACGTGCTGCCTGCACGCGCCCGCGCGAGCCTGGCTGGTCATGCGCGCCTGCTCTCGCACAACGCCGGCGTCGCCGCCCACGCCCTGGCGCTCGAACAAGACGCGCTGCGTCGCGAGATCCGCACGCTCGAGCGCGAGTGGGAAGAGCACGAGCTCGACATGACCGATGTGCGGGCGGCGATGGCCACGACGCAGGCCCGCGTGATCGCGGCCAGCGGCGATCGCATCGAGGCGTTTCGCAGCCAGTTGCTCGCCAGCGCCTCGTCGGCGATCGGCGTCGCCAGCCAGCGCGTGCTCGCCAGTCATCTCCCCGGCGCGCTGCACGATGCCATGCTCGCCTTCGCCGCCGAGGAGAGCACGCGGCTGCACGGCGAGCTCGACGATCTCACCCAGCAGGCGATCCACACCCACTCCGAGCGCGTGCGGCGATTGCTCGCGTTCGCGACCCTGCGGCTGGGTTTCCGCGGCCCGACGATCTACCTCGATCCGCCGTCGGTCGTGCTCGAACTCGGCATGATCGCGATCGGTCTGGTGGGCACTGCCGTGATGTACTTCGGCAACCTCGTCGCCGGCATGGTGATGACCGTCGCCGGCCCGCTGGCGACCGTGGTCCTGCGCGAGCGTTCGTTGCGCGACGCACGGATGCGGGCCCGCGCCGAGTTGCCTGCCGCGCTGGCACGGGCGAGCGCGGCGCTTCACGAGGCCATCGGTCGCACGGTCGATCAGCACGTCGCCGCTCTCGACGAGCACCTGGTGCTGGCCAACCGCGCGATCGCAGAGCAGCTCGCGGCCGTGCTGCGCCAGGCCCAGGCCACGCTCACCGTCGATGACGCGCCCAGCACGGCCGAGGTGATCGCCTCGCGGCGCACGCGGGCGCAGCTGCAGCTCCGCGCCCTCGAAGTCGAACTCGCCGAGCTCGAGGTTCGCCTCCGCGGCGACGAGCACGACGACACGCCGTGACGCCGTCTGCCCCCGCGGGTAGACTGCCCGCCGATGAGTCAAGATCCGCCGGGACGAAGACGCACGGTCGGTGACGCGCTCGGCGGCTTTGCCCGGCGCGTCGGCGAGCTGATCGGTGAGGTCTCGAGCAGCGTCACCACGCCCGACGGGCTACGCGAGCCGCTCGATCGCGCCCGCGCCCTGCGATTGGGTGGTGCTGCTGATCAGGCGCTGGGGATCCTCCGGGCGCTGCCCGAGCCGCTGCTCGAGCATCCGTTGGCGCGGCTGTCGGCGGGCCTGTGCCACGTGCACGACGGGCTCGGCGGCGGCAAGCCGGTGCGCGCGCTGACGGAGGTCATCGACTCGCTCGGCGAGGATCTCGGACCTGGTCCGCTGCAGCTGCTCCGGGCGGCGCACGCCGAGCTCGAGGGTCGCCACGAAGCGTGCCTCGACGATCTCCGGCGGGCCGCCCGCGATCCCGGTCGTCTGCCCGAGGCCGAGCTCGGCGAGGCGCGCTTTCTCATCCATCTGCTCGCATCACTCGCCCACTTCGCGCTCGGTCACGAAGACCGCACGCTCCGCGAGCTCCGCAAGGCCAAGTCGCGCCTGCCGGCCGAGGCCGGCGTCGTGCTCCGCCACATGGTGTTGGTCCGCGGCGTCGAGCACCTCCTCGCCGCCGATCTACTCGACGACGCGCTCGCGTGGGTTCGCGAAGCCCTGCAGATCGACGCGCACGATCGCGACGCCGGCGAGCTCCATATCCGCGTGCTCGCGAGCAAGAGCGATCGGGTCGCGGCCCTCGCCGCGCTCTCCACCTTCGACGACGAGGACGTCGAGCTCGATCGTACACGTTTGTGGGTCGAGCTCACCGTGGGTGGCACCGGCATCGACGCGCGCGCGCTGTCGCTGCGGCTGCTGCAGCGCGATCCCGAGAACGCGGCCCTGCGGCGGCTGTGGGCGCTGGCCGAGCTGCGTCGCGCCCACGCGCGCCCCGAGGAGACTATCGAGCCCGCGATCCGTCGCGAGCTCGTCGAGGCGCTGGCCCGCGCGTGCGAGCTCGCGCCCAAGGGGGCCCGCGATCGCCACCTGCACGAGCTCGCCCACGCCGCGCTGCGGCTCGAGTGGTTCCCGGAGTCGGTGCAGACGTTGGTGATGACGCGGCTGCGCGCAGACGAGGGCACCGCGGTCGAAGAGCTGCGGCTGGTGCGGGCCCGGCTGCGGCTGGCGGACTGCGATCACACCGACGTCGCCGGCGATTTCGTGCCGGGTGATCGGCCCCGGTTCCGCGCCGACGCGGACCTCGGCGGCGGCTTTGGCCCCGATCCGATGAGCCCGGTGCGCAGCGACGACACCCGCGTCGCGCTGTTGTCTGCGCAGCGCGATCTCGCCGCCGCCGAGCTATGCCTCGGCCGCGGCGATGCCCACGCCGCGCAGGATCTCCTGGTGTCGGCGCTCGTCGAGTGGCCGGCGCTGCCGCGGGCGCGCGAGCTACTGGCGTCATTGGTGCACACGCCGGCGCAGTCGCGGCTCGAGGATCTGCTGGGCGATGCGACCGCGCTGCTGGCCGCGGTACCGACACGGGTGATGGGCGTGACGCTCGAGGGCGTGGGCGAGTCGCTCGCGCAGGTCATCGCCGCCCGCGAGCGCCTCGCCCGGCCGCTGACGATCGCCATCATGGGCGAGTTCTCGGCCGGCAAGAGCACCTTCGTCAACGCGCTGCTCGCCGAAGCGGTGGCGCCGATGGGTGTGCTGCCCACGACCACGACGATCAACGTGTTCCGACGCGGGCCGTCGGGCGGCGGTCGCGTGCACTACCGCGACGGGCACATCGAGACGCTGTCGGCCGACGAGGTGCAGAAGTTCCTGCACGGCCTCGACACCACCGCGGCCGCCAAGATCCGTCACGTCGAGATCGAGCGCATCGGCGCGCGCATGGGCGACGCCGCGGTCGTCGACACACCCGGCCTCAACGCGCTCGATCCCTTCCACGAGCAGGTGGCGCGTGGCTTCATCGACGAGGCCGATGCCGTGGTGTGGCTGTTCTCGGCCACGCGCAGCGGTGCGGCCTCCGAGGTCGGCATGCTCGCGAGCCTGCGCGCGGGTGGCCGTCGCGTGCTCGGCGTGCTCAACAAGGTCGACACCCTCGAGGACGCCGAGCAGCGCGAGCTCGCTGCCTACCTGCGTGATCAGCTCGGCGAGGTGCTGGTCGAGGTGGTGCCGCTGCGTGCCCGCGATGCCCTCGCGTTCCGCACCGGCAAGCAGACAGGCGAGGATCCATTCGATGCGGTCGAGTCCGCGCTCGAGCGCCACTTCTTGACGCGCGCGAGAGAACTCAAGCGCGAGCTGACCCACCGCCGACTCGCCGAGGCGCTGCACACCGCGCGCGACACGGTGCTCGGCGCGATCGATGCCCTGAACGCGCGGGCTCGAGCCGCCGCCGGCGCCGACTCGCGCTCGCGCGGCACGGTGCCGCTCGTGCTCGGACGCTTCGCCGACGCCCTGGTCTCGGGCTTGCTCGACGTCGACGACGTCCTGGTCCGCGAGTCACTGTCGCTCGGCATTCTGCGTGGCACCAAGACCTCGCCGAAGTCCGTGCTCGACGCCCAAGACGCCGAGTATCTCGCGGCATGCTTCCGCGACGCCGCCCTCGCCGCGTTGCAGCGCGCGCTCATCGAGTTGGTGCGTGACGACGCGGCTGCGAGCGAGGTGCTCGATCGCGAGTTCGTGTCGTGGGCCTCGGGTCACCTCGAGGGCCTGGTCGCCGCCGGCTTTCTGCACGTCGCTGTGGCCGCGGCGAGCGCCGCGATCTCCGGTGGCGAGATGGCGGCACGCGATGCGTTCCGCGAGGCCCTCGCGCCGCTCGCGGCGACATGGGCTGCCCGCGCGCGCAGCTTGGTGCGCGCGGTCGAGCGCACCCGGGCCCGCGCCGGACGTCACGCCCGCAGCGCGCCCGAGGCCGAGGCGTTGCGGCTGCGCGCGACGGTCCTCGCGTCGATCGACGCGCTCGCCCATGCGGTGGGATCGGTGCCCTCGTGACCGGCCGTCCGCGGGTCTTCGGCGTCGACGAGGCCGGAAGAGGCCCGATCCTCGGGCCGATGGCGATCTCCGTCGTCGCCCTCGATCGCCACACCGCGGGCGCGCTGTGCCGCGCCGGCGTCGTCGACAGCAAGAACTTCGGCGCCGGTGCCGACGCCTGTGCGCGTCGGGCCGAGCTCGCCGCTTTGGTGCGGCGGAAAGCCGCGGCGTGCGAGGTGCGGCTGGTCGACGTCGAAGAGATCGATCACTACACGATGCGCGGCCAGCTCAACGCGCTCGAGCGGCGCGTCGCCTGCGAGATGTTGCGTGAGCTCGCCGCGTCTGACGCCGAGCGCATCGTGTGCGATGGCCGCGTGTTGTTCTCTCCGCTTCGCGCCCTGTTCCCCGCGCTCGAGGCGTTCGATCACGGCGAGTCGATCCACACCGCGGTGGCTGCGGCGTCGATCGTTGCCAAGGACGCCCGCGACACCGCGTTCGCCTCGATCGCCTCGCGCTACGCGTCCGAGTTCGGACCCATCGCGGGCGGCGGCTACATCAACCCGGCCACGCGGCGGTTCCTCGACGCGTACCAGGCCAAGAACGGCGCGCTGCCACCCGAGGCCCGCAAGAGCTGGGGTTGCAAGGACACCAATCTGTCGCTGTTGTGACCGACGCCCGCGAGCGTGTCACTCGGCCTGCTGCTGCAGATCCGGCCCGTCGTCGACCTTGGACTTACCGGCGTTCGTGCTCGCCTTCGGCTTGGCCTTGGCCGCCGACGTGCCCGCGCCACGCGGACGCTCGTCCTCGATGAATCTGGCGATCTCGCCGTCGAGCTCGCGGGCGACCTGATACGCCGCGTCGGCGGCCGAGCGATTGCCCGCCTGCGCCTCGCACAGACCGAGCCCGGCGTGGGCGCGGGCGCGGACCCGGGCATCGACGTCGCCGAGAGCGAGCGAGTACTCGTTGCGGGCCGCCCCACACTCGCCGCGATGCCGCGCACGATCGCCGCGCGCGATGATGTCCCACCGCGGAGTCTCGGCGTCGGCGGTCGGCGCGTCGTTTTTGCGACGGAGGTCGACTTCCTTCTTCTCGATCGGCTCTGCAGCGGGCGAGGCGGGCGCCGCGGACACCGCGGACACCGCGGCGCGCTTGGGGGGGGCTGCGCCACCGGGGATCGCGTTCCCACGATCGCTCGACTCGTCGCGCTGGATCTCCAGCCCGAGCTCGGCCTGCTCGGGCTCGTGGCGATCCGCGGCGGCCTGGTCCTGCGCGGTCGCGGGCGCGGGCGCTGCGGCGGGCGCGGGCCCTGCCGTACTGCGACGCTCCACACGTGCGGAGTCGCGTGCACCTTCGACGGCAACGGGTGCCTCGATCGCGGCCGAGTCATGCAAGTCGGGTTTGCTCTCGACCGTCAGCATCACCGCTGCAGCGGTGCCGGCCAGCGCGAAGCCGGGCAGCAGCCCGAAGCGACGGACCCGCGCCCAGAACCCGGGTCGCTCCGTCGGCGTCGCGCTGGACACCACCGTGGGCACCTCCGCGGCGGCGCGCGCCTGGGCGATCACGTCGTCGAGCAGGCCCCGCGGCACGTCGACCATCGGCATCGCCGCGCGGCTGAGGGCCAAGATGTTGCGGTACTCGGCGAGGCGATCGCCTACACGCGGTGCGATGGCTCCGGTGGGCGGCGCGAGCTCGAGCCCCTCGAGCGCATCTTCGAGGTGATCGAGTTCGGCGGTCGAGAATTCGGCGGGCTCAGCCATGGACGAGGCCCCCCTTGCCCATAGGCACCGCAGCGGCGACGGCTTCGGGCAGGTAGTCCTGCTCGAGGTCGGCGAGATCGTTGCGTAGCTTCTCGAGCGCATATCGCATCCGCGACTTCACGGTGTTCTCGGGCGCGCCGACGGCCTCACCGATCTCGCGGAACGACAGCCCGGCGACCTGTCGCATCAAGAAGACCTCGCGCTGATCGTCGGGCAGCTCGTCGATGGCGTGCGACAGCCGCTCGCGCAGGCGCGGCGCATCGGCGCCTTCGTCCGTCGGCACCTGATCGGCCGGCATCGCGGCGAGCATCGTGCGGCCCTCTTCGTGGGGACGGCCGCGACGCGGAGCATCGAGCGACTCGTGATCGCGAAACCGCGCCCGCCGACTCTCGTCGACCGAGATGTTGCGCGCGATCGTGTAGACCCACGTCGTGAATTTCGCCGACCGCTGGTAGCGATCCTTCGAGCGGATCACCCGCACGAGGACCTCTTGCAGCAGCTCTTCGGCGCGGGCTTGGTTGTGCACGCTCCGCAGCAGGTAGTTGAACAGGCCGCGGCTGTGTCGCGATACGAGGAGCTCGAACGCACCTGCGTCGCCCTGACGGAACGCATCCATCAGCAGCTCGTCGGTGCGCGGGTCTTGGTCCGAGACGCCCATCAGCTTTGCCCGCGCTCGTCGGAGGCCAACCGCCTCCGCCGCCTCGATGCCACCCGAAGTGTGCGCCGCCTCATGCGCTTGGGGCAACCTCGCAGAGCGAGGTCGGCAGTACAGCGGCAGTGGGATGGCCCAGGACACGCAGGAGAGTCTCGGCGTGCCAACGCAGCAGCCCTCCGCTTCGGTCTGCACCCGCGCGAAGCTCGCCTGCCGGCAGCGGCCTCTGGCTCTCGGCGGGGGTGCAGGCCGCCGAGCCCCCCATGACACGGCGTTGACGAATCCGGGTTCCCGCGAAGGACGCCCCGGCACTTCCCTGACGATCGTCCCGTGTTGGAACCCTGGCGATCCGTCAGCGCTCTGACGTGGTCCGCCTCGGGATTGCAAGATCCACTTTGAATCTCGGGCACCTCTTGCCTGGCACACCCGCTGCAAGCAATGGGCTCGCTCCCCAAGGGAGCCCAGCTGCGGAACCGAACAACCAAGAGAGTCTCCGTCGCGAGTGGTGTCTCCCCCGGCCGCACTCGCACCCCAAGGCGGATCCTCGAAATCGTACCGGCGAAGCCGAGCTCCCCCGCGGGACTCGGCTTTCGCCTTTGGTTTGCCGAACCGGCAGATCGCCCTCGCGCCGCGGATCACCGCACATGGCCGCGGGGCCGCGGCTGATCCTGCGGGCAGAACACCCCCGAGCGACCCGCGTTGACGAAGCCGACCAGCACCGTCGCGCACCGCGGGCACGGCTGGCCTGCGCGACCGTACACCGCCAGCTCGTCCTGATTGCGGCCGGCGTGACCCGACACGTCGCGGAAGTCGCGGAGCGTGGTGCCGCCGTTGCGGATTGCGTGCTGCAACACGTCGCGCAGCGCGACCGCGAGCCGATCCCATGCGCTGTCACGCAGACGATGGGCGCCGACCAGGGGATGGATCCCGGCCAGGTGGCAGGCCTCGACCGCGTAGATGTTGCCGATGCCCGCGACCACGTGCTGATCGAGCAGGACCTCGCGCAGCGGTCGACGGCTTCGACGCGCCCGCGCGGCGAGCTGCGCCCCGTCGAACCCCCGATCCAGGGGCTCGGGGCCGAGCATGCCGACCGGCGGCTGGGATCGCAGCGCCTCGAGCGACGCCACCCGCAGCGCCCCGAAGCGACGCGGATCCACCAGCCGGACCTCGCGCCCGTCGTCGAAGCCGAGCACGAAGTGGGTGTGCGAGGCGTGGGCCTGCCCGGCCTGCGCCAGGCCGAAGCGTCCGCTCATGCCCAGGTGCACGAGCAGTCCGAGCGGCGGCCCTTCGCCCGTTCCATCACCGCGGTCGAACTGCCACAGCAGGTACTTGCCGCGGCGGAACACGGGGCCCGGCGTGTGGCCGACGAGCTGCTCGAGCTGCTCGGCGCCGCGCGAGGTGCCGATGCGCAGGGTCGCTTCACTGCGCCACACCGAGACGACGGGCTGACGCAGCCGCGCCTCAACGAGTCCGCGGCGGACCGACTCGACCTCGGGCAACTCGGGCATCGCGGATCAGCTCCCACCGTCGGGGTCGCGATCGGGGATGTCCGAGCCCGCCACGTCGGAGCCCGCGTCCGTGGTCCCGCGCTCGCGTTCGCGTTCGCGCGCGAGCGCAGCGAACTGCTCGGGTCCCAGGGTCTCGGGCCGCGCCCGCGGATCGATCCCACACGCCGCGCACCACCGCGCCGCAGCATCGCGGCCGCCGAGGGCCGACAGCGCGTTGTGCAGGGTCTTGCGCCGCTGCTGGAACGCGGCGCGCACCAGGGCACGAAACGCCATCTCGTCGCCGACCTCGCCACGGGGCTGTGCACGCGGGCGCAGTCGGATCACGGCCGAGTCGACCCGCGGTGCCGGCGTGAACGCGCCGGGCGACACCTGCATCACCCACTCGAGCTGGCGCACGCGGCCGAGTACCACGGACAGTCCGCCGTAGGTGCGGTTGCCCGGCGGCGCGACGATCCGCTGCGCGACTTCCTTCTGCACCATCACCACCCAGTCACCCGTGATCTCGTGGCGATCGAGCAGCGCGAACAGCAGCGGGCCGGTGATCTGGTACGGCAGGTTGCCGACGATCACCGGTCGCGGGTGGGCTTCGTCGACGGCGCGGGCGTACTCGAAGCGCACCGCGTCGTCCTCGTGCAGTACCAAGCGCGGCTCGTCGGCGAACTCCGCCCGCAGCACCGCGCACAGATCGCGGTCGCGCTCGATGGCCCACACCTCGGCGCCGCGGGCCAACAGGCGCGCCGTGAGCGAGCCGACGCCGGCGCCGATCTCGACCACCCGCACGCCCGGTGCAGCCCCCGACGCGGTCGCGATCGCCTCGTGCACGTCGGGCGCGTGCAGAAAGTTCTGCCCCCAGCTCTTGCGGGCCCACAGGCCGTGGCGACGTAGGACTGCACTCGGTGACTCGAAGCTCATGGCAGGCGTTGTCGCTCCTCGTCGATCGCCAACGATGTGTGTAGCTCGACCGAAGGCGCGACGCCGGCTGCGACGCGCGCGGCCGCGGCGGCGCCGATCATGGCCGCGTTGTCGCCACAGTAGCGCAGCGGCGGCACCACCACGGTGAAGCCGTCGGCATCGCCCGCGGCCAGGGCGGCTTCGCGCAGCCCGCGGTTGGCGGCGACACCCCCGACGACATGCAACCTGTCGAGTCCGCAGTGCCGCACCGCGCGGCGGGCCTTGCGGACGAGCACGTCGACGATCGCGGCCTGGTACGCCGCGCACACGTCGGCGAGCGCGGCGAGCGTGCTCGGCTGTCCGCGCTGTTGCACGTGGACGAGCAGCGCGGTCTTCAACCCCGAGAACGAGAACTCGAAGCCGTCGCGATCGATCATGCTGCGGGGAAACGCGTGCGCGCGGGGATCACCCTGGGCCGCGAGCCGATCGATCACCGGGCCGCCGGGATAGCCGAGGCCGAGCAGCTTGGCGCCCTTGTCGAACGCCTCGCCGGCGGCATCGTCTCGCGTCGCGCCGAGCAGGCGATAGCGACCCAGCCCGAGCACCTCGACCAACTCGGTGTGTCCCCCGGACACCAACAGGGCGACGTGCCGCGGCACCACGTGGCCCGCTGCGCCCGCGTCGTCGGGCGGATCGAGCAGCGCCGAGAACAGGTGACCCTCGAGGTGATGTACGCCGAACAGCGGCAGTCCGCTGCCGAGCGCGAGTCCTCGCGCCGCTTGGACACCGACGAGCAGCGCGCCCACGAGTCCCGGCCCCTCGGTGACGGCGATCGCGTCGAGGTCGGCGAGCCGCGTGCCCGCGTCCTCGAGCGCCGCGCGGATCACCGGCGTGATGGCGCCGAGGTGATGTCGGCTCGCGAGCTCGGGCACGACGCCACCGAATCGCGCGTGGATGTCGATCTGCGAGCGCACCACGCTGCTGCGCACGCGCAGATCGTCGACGACGGCGCAGGCCGTCTCGTCGCACGAGCTCTCGATGGCGAGGACCTTGGGCACCGGTTCAGGGCGTGGGCGCGACGGCGCCGAG
Source organism: Nannocystales bacterium (assembly GCA_038325765.1). Lineage (GTDB taxonomy): Bacteria > Myxococcota_A > Polyangia > Nannocystales > Nannocystaceae > Xiheibacterium. Next base: position 137,410 of record JBBQJI010000007.1, on the reverse strand, counting down.
CTTGGCGTCGAGGCGCTCGAGCTGGCGGCGCACCGTCTCGGCGTACAGGCCCGAGGGCGAGAGTTCGAGGTAGCGGCGATATGCGGTCGCGGCGTCGCCGAGGGCGGCACGCTCCTGCTGGACCACACCGATCGCGAGGTGGGCGTCGGCGAACTCGGGTGCCGCTTCGGCGGCGAGCGTGGCATCGGCGAGGGCGTCGTCGAGGCGGCGCTCCTCGATGTGGAGGCTGGCGCGCAGCACCAGCGCGCGCGCCTGCTTGGGCTCGCGGGAAAGTACGTCGTCGATCCGCGCGCGCGCCTCGTTCACGCGACCGAGCCGGTACAGGCGCTCGGCCTCATCGACGCGGGCACTGATGTCGACGGGCTCGGGTCGCGGATCATCGTCGCGGGTGGACGCGGTTGGGCCGAGCTCCGCGGGCGTGGTCACGGTGCCGGCCGACTTGGGTCCTCGGTCCGACGATGCGGCGGGACGATCCGCGGAGCGTATGGCCGGCGGCTCGCCACGATCCTGGCTCAGGCCCACGGCGAAGCCCGCGGCGGCGAAGACGAGGATCGCCGCCGCGACCAGTCCGAAGGGCGATCGCTCGGGCATCGGCTCGGGTGAGGGGCGGGCGTCGCTGCGTCCCTCCACGAGCGACTCCTCGGCAGGCCGCGTCATGCGGACACCGACGTCCTCGCGCTCCTCGAGGGTCCCGGCCGCCATCAGCGGCCGCTCGGGGTCGTCGCCGTCGAGGGTCTCGTCGAGGGCCTCGGGCGCGGCGGTCGGCATCGCGTCGGCCCTGGTGTCGAGCTCGAGCGTCGGCGGCTCATCGACGACGGCGGAGACCAGGCCGAGCTCGGCGTCGATGCGCCCCTCGAGGCCGACGTCGCCGGTGAATCGCGGCAGCATCGCCGGCTCCGGGTCGGGGTCGTCGCTCATGTCGAAGACACCGCTGGCCGCGGCGCGGGGCACCCCCGCCGGCGGGCTCACTTGTCCAGGGGCGGGCGCAATCTTCGGCGGCCGCGACGGCAGGTCCACCGGCGGCGCCCCGCGGATCAGCACCGGCACCGAGACGTGCTCGTCGCTGGGATCGTGGATGCGCGCGTCGAGGGGCTCGTCGTCGTCGTCGAAGACGTCGGGCGCGCCCTGCTCGATCGCGGTGAGCTTTTCGGCGAGGGCATGGATGACCGCGGGGCTCGGCCGCAACATCGTGCCGTTGGTCTGCAGCGCCGGACCGCTGGCCACCATGCGGCCCAGGATCGGCGCCCGATCGGAGCGCCGCTCGAGGGGCGAGACCGCAGTGGCTGCAGTTTCGCCCTTCATCGACCCCGCCTGGAGGCGCTCTGGGTCGGTCGACGACGGCACCGCGGGCACCGTCAGGACCTCGGTCGAGGCCGCCGCGTCGGCCCGCTTGCCCGGCAGCGGACCGGGGACCGGCGTGCCGTCGGGGATGCCGACGATCGCGTCGTCGAGGTCCTCGTCGAAGCCGACCAGGGCGGGGAACGGCGCGGGGTAGCTCGGCGGCGGCGGGAGCTCGGCGGTCTCCGGCAGCACCTCCTGCTCCACCCGATCGGGCACCGCCTGCGGCATGCCCGTGCGCGAGTCCCAGGCCTCGAGGGCCATCGCGCCGGTGTCCTCGATGGGCGTGCGCTCGAGGGGGCTGTGCGACAGGGTCAGCAGACCCTCGAAGTACGCCGTCGAGATCGCGGTCAGCACGTCGAGGTCGTCCTGGCCGCTGTCGTCGACGACGTCGAGGATCGTGCGGCGGCCATCGAAGCGGCGCAAGATGGCGAGCTGCTCGTTGGACATCTCGCTACGGCGCTCCTCGAGCCCGTCGGCGTTGACGGCGAGCACCGAGCCCAGCGGCGGCAGCTGCTCCATCAGCCGGCCCCACTCGTCGACGCGACGCATGCCCTCCATCAAGAGCATCTGCGTGCTGGCCTCGATCGCGGGGCTGCGGTTGATGGTCTTGAACTCGACCTCGAAGTCGCCGTCGCCGAGGCCGAGCAGGCGGTAGACCGCGGCCTCGCCCTGCAAGCGCCCGAGCTCCGCGTCGATCACCGCGCCGTCGCGGAACCACAATGTCGCCGGTCCGAACTCGGTGCCGAAGTGGATCACGCCGCTCTTGCGGCTGATCTCGATCGTCTGCAGCAGGTCGACGACCGCCATGTCGGCGAGCCGACCGGTGAACTTGGTGCGGGCGTCCTTGCGCTCCAACCGCTCGTGCTGCTTGCGTTGCAGCAGCATCGACACGCGGGTGGTGATCTCCTTCACGTAGATCGGCTTGGTCAGGTAGTCGTCGACCCCGAGCTCGAGGCCGCGCACCTTCTGTTCGATCGACTTGTCGTTCGTCAGGAAGATGAACGGGATCTGACGCCAGCGCGTATTGGCCTTGAGCTGGGTGCACAGCTCGAAGCCGTCGTTGCCGGGCAGCTCGGTGTCCGAGATGATGAGATCGGGCTCGGCGTGCGCGACGAACTCGAGGGCCTCCTCGGCGGTCTCGGCGGCCGTGATGCTGAAGCCCGCCTTGCGCAGGCTGACCTCGAGCACCCGCCGGTTTCGGACGTCGTTGTCGACGATCAGGAGGTTCTGGCGGGCCATCGGTTCTCCGGGGGCGCGGTGGCGCAGACTCCCGTCGGTGCATCAGGCGTCGGGAGCGGCGTGCGGGGGCACAGGCTCCGAAACGACGCGCGACGATAGCAACCGGCGACCGACGACGGCAAGCGTGGTTCAGCGGTCACGGCGCCAAGCGATTCGATCTCTTGGCCACTGCGGTTGGCCACGCGGGGTTGCGGGACCGGGGTCCATGCGAGCGCGCGGTGGCGGGTCGGCGGAGGAATCGACTATCGTGCCCGCGTGGCAACCCCGGTTCCGGATGTGGCCCCCCTGCCCTGGCGCGTCCGGGCGCGGGCGGCGTGGGTCACCGCAGCGATCACGGTGGTGTGCGTCGCGGCGTTTCTGGCCATGGTGGGCACCTGCGCGTGGACCAGCGGGCACCCCGGGCGGATCGCCCTCGAGTCGTTGTACGGGCTGGGGAGCTGCCGTACCACGATGGAGGGCTTCGGCGCCCTCGCCCTGGCGCGGGTCTGGGTCGACGGCGAGTGGTGGCGCCTGGTCACCACCGGGCTGCTCCACGGCAGCTGGATCCACCTGGCACTGAACATTTGGAGCCTGTGGTCGGTGGGAGAGTGGGCGGAGCGGACGTGGGGCGCGGCGCGGACCGCGGCACTGTTCTTCGGCAGCAGCCTCGCCGGCTGTCTTGGCTCTCTGGTGTGGGCGGAGGCACCGGTCGTCGTCGGTGCGTCAGCCGGTGTCCTTGGTCTCGCCGGGGCGCTGCTCGTCGGACGGGTGCTCGGCGACGCCGCCACCCGCGAGAAGCTCGCGGCCGTCTCGCCGATCGGGCTCGGGGTCACGCTGGTCGTGCTGTTCGTCGTCGGTGCGATCGTCCCGGTGATCGCCCAGGCCGGACACGTCGGTGGCTTCGCCCTCGGGTGCCTCGCGCTTTGGGCCGGATCCCAGCGGGGTTGGCTGCGGGTGTCCGTCGTCATCGTGCTCACCCTCGCCGCCAACGAGATCGTTCAGATCGCCGCGCGGCCGGATGGGCGGCCGCAGTACCATGAGTTCCTCGGCTTCCGGCTGCTCGAACTGGACCGCCAGGACGAGGCGCTCGCTGCCTTGGAGCGGGCGCTCGAGATCGCGCCGGGAGATCCGGCGATCAGTAACGCGGTCGCGTACGGGCTCGCGCTGGCCGGGCGAGATCTAGACCGGGCGGACCAACTGGTGGACGCCGCGCTCGCGGACGACCCGGGCAACGGCAACTACGTCGACACCAAGGGGTGGATCGCCTGCCGCCGGGGGGACGTGGAGAACGGCATGGCGCTGCTCGAGGAGGCGCGGGGGATCTCCGACGTCCCGGTCGAGGAGATCGAGCGGCATCTCGAGGAGTGCTCCGCGGCTGGTGTTCCACGTGGAACACATGATGGGGCGGCAGGCTGACGGGTAGCGCCCTCCGCGTCCCCCTGGGGCTGTGGTTGGCGTCTGGCCCGAGGGTCTCACCCACCGTCCTTGCCCCCGGCCTCGGCGGGACGGGGATTAGAATCCCAGCCTCTGTGCGACCCCCAGCGGCCCCGAGCGTGCAGCGGTGGGCGCGGACTTGTTCCACGTGGAACACCGAGCGGCGGAGCCGGGAGGCCCGGGACACGCTCCGATGTTCCACGTGGAACATCCCCCCGGTTCGAACCGCCGAAGGCGAGGCGCAGTGAGCCTCCCAATGGCAGGACCAGGGCCCATCCACGGCAGCTCGCCGGCGTGGGCGCCGGTCGCCGAGCGCTTGTGGCGCCTGACGGGAGACTCCTTTGGGGCAGCACCGGCCCGCAGACAGAGGCACGGAGGACGGCCACAGCGAGGCCGCCACATCCGCTCGGCTCCATTCAGAACCGCGCCGTCGACCCCGCGATGGCGCCCTCGGTCTTTTACAGACCCCCGTGTTCCACGTGGAACACAGCACTTAAACCGACGCCGGCCGGACGAAACCCGCGATCCGCGAGCGATTCCAGTCGACGATGAGCGCTGGCGCCCGATCTGCCACGGAGTCCTGCTCGGGCCGCAGGTGCGCGATCACCAATCCCCCGTGCATCACCAACTTGTCCCCAAGCTCGAGCCAAATTTCTGGGGAGAAAACCGCACGCGACGACGCGATCGCGAACGATGGATTATCCGCCGATATCCCCTGTTCGAGACAGTATCTGCACCACGTGGTATCGCCCAGCCTCCCCCTCACCACGGGGGACTTATGCCCAATGGACGCGAGGGCAAACTCGAGAAACGCCGCCCGCCGGTGCCGCGGTTCGACCAGCACGAGCTGCACCGGCGCCACGGCCGCGATCACGAGCGCGGGAAACCCGCCACCCGAGCCCACGTCGAGCCACCGAGCGTCGCCTTCCAACGTCCGCGCAATCGACGCACACGCCCATGCGGCGAGGCCATCGCCGAGGTGCTCGAGCAGGCCAGCGTCGGTGCTCGCGCCGCTGAGATTGATCGCCCGGCCCTGCGACAGCCACAGACCGCGCAGGATCATGAGGCGGTCGACCGCCGCCGGTGCGAGTTCGACGCCGAGCCGTTCTGCGATCGCTTCGAGCTGTGCGCGCACGGCCACCGAGGATGCCACGACCGCCACGCGGTGCCGTACTCTTCGGCGGACTTGGGAACCTTCGAGCGCCGCATCGCCGCCGGTCTCGCGCACCTCGACGAGGCCGGCCTCTCGCGGCGGGCCCCGCCGATATCGGAGCGCGAAGGTGTTCGCTACCGACTCGACGGCCGCCCCGTCGTCGGGCTGTGCTCCAACGACTACCTCGATCTCGCCGACGCGCGCCTGCCCGCGACCGGTGTCGCCGGTGCCGGCGGCTCACGACTGGTGTGTGGTGATCTCGCCGAACATCGCGCGCTCGAGCGATCTCTCGCCGCGATCGCTGGCACCGACGACGCGGTGCTGTTCCCCAGCGGCTACCAACTCAACGTCGGTGTGCTCCCCGCCCTCGTCGAGCGACGCGACATCGTCGCGAGCGATGCACTCAACCACGCCTCGCTCATCGACGGACTCCGCCTCGCGCGCGCGTCCATCCGTGTGCTCGCGCACCGCACCGCGCCCGACGACCTCGCACTGCCCGAAGCCGACGCGACGCTGTGGTGGATCACCGAGTCGACGTTCTCGATGGACGGCGATCTGGTCGATCTCGACGCGCTGCGTCGGCACCTCGCGCGCGGCGGGGCGCTCTACGTCGATGAAGCCCACGCGATCGGCCTGCACCAAGGCGGACAGGGACTGCTCGCGCGCCACGGCATCGTGCCCACCGTCGTGGTCGCGCCGCTCGGCAAGGCCTTCGGTTGCGCGGGTGCGTTCGTCGGCGCCAGCGCACCGGTCTGCGCGTGGATCCGGTCGCGTGCGCGCAGCTTCGTGTTCTCGACCGGCACCAGCCCCACCGTGGTGGCCCAGCTCGCCGCCGCGGTCGATCGTGTGCGCGGCGATGATGGCGATCTACGTCGCGCCCGGCTGTGGCGCGCCGCCCATCATCTCGCCCGCCGACTCGGCCTCGATCACGCACCGTCGCCGATCTTCCCGATCGTCATCGGCGACAACCATGCGGCGCTCTCGATCGCCGGCGCGCTCTTCGAGCGAGGCTGGCACGTACAACCCATCCGTCCCCCCACCGTGCCGGTCGGCACCGCACGACTGCGCGTCACCGTGGGTGCAGGTCACGACATCGCGACCATCAACGCGTTCGCCGACGCGCTGATCGAGCTCCTCGATCGCGCAAGCCTTCCACTCGTCGTCGATCGCGGCGCCGGATTCAGAGCCATCCCATGAGCACCACTCCACAGAGCGCGCCTCCACGCGTCTACTTCGTCGGAACCGACACGGCCGTCGGCAAGACCGCGCTGGTGTGCGCACTGCTCGAGCGCGCCACCGCGATCGGCGTGCGCGCGTTGCCGTACAAGCCGGTGCAGAGCCGCGACCCCGACGAGCCCTCCGACGCCGATCGTCTCGTTGCCGCCGCCGCGCGGCCAGGGCTCACCACCGTCGACCTCGTGGCCTTCGACTACGCGATCCCGATCGCGCCGGGCCTCGCCGACGATCCGGCTCCATTCTTGGCGAACGCGCCCGGCGATGCCACGGCCGTGGCACGCAGCCTGGCGCTTCTAGAGCGCACGATCGCGGGGCACCCATCCGACGTCATCCTGATCGAGGGCGCTGGCGGCTTGTGGGTGCCGATGCCCGGCGGCACCTGGCAACCACCATGGATCGCATCCCTCGCCACCGACGTGATCGTCGTCGCCCGCGCCGGCCTCGGCACCATCAACCACACGTTGTGCACCATCGATGGGCTGCGCGCCCTCGGCATCGAGCCACGCGGCTTCTACCTCAGCGAGGTCGATCCCCCCGACGCCTCGGTGCCGCTCAACGCCCGCGTAATCGTGGCGGCCCGCGCGGTGGCCCACCTCGGTACCTTGCCCCACCGCGCCGCGCCCTCACGCTGCCTGCTCACACCGCTGCTCGAGCGACTGCGCGAGTGAGCGCCGCATCACTTCCCGATGCAGAAGCGCTCGAAGACTCGACGCATCACATCCTCGCCGACCGGCCCGAGCGCCGTCCGCCCGCGGATCTCCGCCAGCCGGTCGTGCGCGGCGCCGAGGTGGAACGCGGCCAACTCGGGCGAGCGCGCGCAGCCACGCGCCGCATCGAGCTCCGACAGCGCAGCCTCGGTGCGGCCGCGGTGGCGCAGCAGCCCGATCCAACCCGCGCCCGCCTCGCCCACCAAGCGCACCCGCAGCCAACGACGCAGCGCCTCCACTGCGTCCGGATCGCTCGACGACACGCCGCGCCACGTCGGTCGCGCCGCGCCGAGATCACGCTTGGTCTCCACGCACTGCACATCGAACGCGACCGTCGGTAACGACGCGGGCCCGGCATCGGACGCCTCGAGCCACAGCACCAGATCGGCGCCCTCGATCTGATCGTGCGACCGCTCGATCCCCGCGCGCTCGGCAACATCCGTCACCTCGCGCAGTCCCGCGGTGTCGACCAGCACGCACGCATGATCACCGAGCGCGAGTTCGGCCTCGACGTAGTCTCGCGTCGTACCTGGCTGCGACGACACGATCGTCCGCGCATGGCCGACGAGCGCGTTGAAAAGCGAGCTCTTGCCCGCGTTGGGCGGGCCGGCGAGCACCACCCGCGGTCGCGCGCGCGCCCGTGCCCCCGCGTCGTAGCGCGAGCGCCAGTCGCGGAGCACCCCAGCGATGGCCTCGAGCTCCGCAACCCATTGCGGCGGCCCCTCGGCGCCCGCTGCCCCGATCCCCTCGACGTCGTCGGGGAAGTCGAGTCCGGCCTCGAGCTCCGCCCGCAGCTCGGCGATCCGCTCGCACAGCGCATCGACGTCGCGCCCGAGCTCACCGGCCACGAGCCGCCGCGCCTGCTCGAGGGCGGCGTCGGTCTCGGCGCCGATGAGCGCCGCGATCCCCTCAGCCTGATCGAGCGACATGCGTCCGTTCTCGAACGCGCGACGCGAGAAGTCGCCGGGCCCCGCTGCCACGCAACCCGCCGCCACGCACTGCGCGACCACCCGCTGCACATTGCGCAACCCGGCGTGGACGTGGAGCTCCACGACGTCTTCGCCGGTGAACGACGCCGGCTGTGGCATCATCACCACCAGCGCATCCTCGCGCCCGTCGCCCACGTGAAGCGGCCGTCGCACCAGGCCACGCGGCGGCAGCCTCCCCGTCCCCATCGAAGACGCGATCGCCTGTGCCCGCGGCCCGGAGATCCGGACGATGGCGACGCCGCCATCGGGCGTGCCCGTCGCGATGCCGACGATCGTCGACCGCTCGATCGTCGACCGCTCGATCGTCGACCGCCCGTTCACCGTGGCTCAGTCGTGCGAGTCACGGGGCGCACGGTCCCCACGCTCGCGGAACACCACGACGTGCCGGCGCCTACCCTCGCCCTCGGACTCGGTGCCGAGCCCCTCGACGCCGAGGATCGTCATGTGCACGACCCGTCGCTCCATCGCGCTCATCGGCTCGAAGTGATAGGCCTCGCCGGTGTCGAGGACCTTGGCGGCGGCATTCTGCGCGAGCTGCCGCAGGGTCTTCTCGCGGCGGGTGCGGTAGCCGGCGACATCGAGGGTGATGCGCATCCGCTCGACGCCCTCGGCCTGGAGCACCCGCAAGGTCAGGTACTGCAGCGCGTCGAGCGTGGCCCCATGGCGACCGATGAGCAGCCCGCCATCGTCGGCCGAGGTGTTGAGGTCGCAGTGCAGACCATCTTCTTCGATGTCGATGTCGACCTCGACCTCGATGCCCAGCAGACCCAGCACGCTCTCGAGGAACGAGCGCACGATCGGCACCGCGTCGGCGAAGCCCTCGCGGTCCGCCGCCGTCACCGGCCGGTCGCCGTCGCCTGATGTGCCCTTGGTGCTCGAGATGGGTGTTTCGGACATTGCTCGCCTCCCGCCGTCGTCAGACGGACTGCGCGCCGCCGAGGCCAAGGGCCCCGCATGCGTCGCGCAAGAACTCGATGCGTGCCGCGATCACGCCGGCGTCTCCGCCGGCTTCTTGCCGATGCCGACCTGGATCAGCGTCTGGATGATCGAGAGCACGATGTTCGCGAAGATATAGACCGCCAGACCCGATGGCAAAAACAGCATGAACAGGGTGAACATGATGGGCATCAGCCACCGCATCATCTTGGCCTGCGCCTCGTCCATGGTGTTCGGCATCATGCGGTTCTGGACCACCATGAGTGCGCCGAGCGACAGCGGCAGCAAGAAGTAGGGATCTTGCTGGGTGAGATCGGGAAGCCACAAGAAGGTCTGGTGCACCAGCTCGACGGCGGCCGACAACATCGAGTATAGCGCGAACCAGATCGGCAGCTGCACCAGCGTCGGCAGGCAACCGGCCAAGGGGTTCACGCCCGAGCGCTGGAAGAGCGCCTGCATCTCCTGGCCCTGCTTGACCCGATCGTCGGAGTACTTCGCCTTGATCTTCGCCATCTCGGGCTGGATCTCGCGCATCCGCTTCATCGAGTTCATCTGCTTGAGGGTCAACGGCAAGGTCGCGAGCTTGACGACGAACGTCAACAGCACGATCGAGATGCCCCAGCTGTAGGTGACGCCGTAGAACCACCGCAGCATCCCGAGCAGCAGACGACCGAGCCACTCCGACAGGCCGCCGAAGAAGCCCCAGTTGATCGCCTTCTCGAGGGTGAGATCCGGCGCGCTGACCACGTCGAAGTCACGCAGCCGCGCGAGTTCTTTGGGACCGACGAAGATGCCGTACTCGTAGCTATGGCTCTCCCCGGGCTGCAGCGTGACGACGCCGCCCGACAGCCGGGTGACCACGAAGTTGCCCTCGCCCAGGCTGATCTCGCAGTCGGCCGCCGGCTGGCTCGGCACCATGAACAGGCCGAAGTACTTGTTGTCGGCACCCGACCACTGCACCGGGCCGGTGTAGTTGATGGGGCCGTCTTCGACGTCGGATGCATCCTCGAAGTCGAGGCCGTCGACGACCGTGTTGCACAGGCCGCGGCTGACATCGTACTGGCTGTCGGTGACGCCGACGCGCGTCGATACGTGCAGGCGGTGATCCTGCGCCATCTGGCCGCGGTTGGTGACGCTCACCACGAGCTTGGCCTGATAGCCCTCGAGCAACTCGAAGCGCTCGGTGACCTCGACGTCGCTGCCGCGGTAGCCGAGCTCGACGTGGCGCGGGCCGTCGTCGCGTAGCTCGAACGAGGCGTTCTTCGGGATCTTCACGTCGCTCGCCGCGTCGGCGAAGCTGATCTCGAGCGTGGGTGCGCCGGCGAGCTTGAGGCTGTCGGTGGCGGTGATCTGGCCGCTGAACTGGGCCGAGAGCAGCTCGATCCCCGCGAGGATTCCGCCGCGGGCCGGCGAGCGGTTGCTCAGACGCAGCGCGACGACGTCGTTGCGGAGTTCGCGATCGACTGCGGCGATGTTGCCGACGGGGACCTCGGACTCCTCGGTCGAGGGCACGTCGGGCTGCGGCGTCGGCAGCTCGGCATCGGGATCCTCGGCCACGGACTCGGCGTTGACCGCGGCCGTGTCCTCGAGCAGCGGCTCGGCGGGCTTGGGCGCGAACCAGTCGAAGGCGACGAAGATGATGGCGCACAGCGCCAGGGCGATCATGGTTCGGGATTGGAAGCTCATGGACAGCTCCGGGTGGGCGTGGCGGACTCGAGGGCTCGATGCCCGCACGCCGGAGGGACCGGGTCGAAGCCGCCGGCACCAAAGGGATGACATCGCCCGAGGCGGCGCACGGTCAGCCAGATACCGCGAAGCAGCCCGTGCTGTTGCAGGGCCTCGCACGCGTAGTGCGAGCAGCTGGGATGGAAGCGGCACTTCGGGGTCAGCCACGGCGAGACGATCAGCTGATAGCCACGGACCAACCCGATCGCGCCCACCTGCAGCGCGCGTTGGACAGTCGCGACGACGCCACGAAAACGATCGCTCATGGCTGTGGACCTCGGCACAACTCGTCGCGGCTGCACACCCGCTCCATGTCGGCGAGGACCTCGGCGTAGGCGGTCTGTGCCGCGCTGCGCTTGGCCACCCAGACCATGTCGAGTCCCGCCGCGAGCCCTGTGCGGTGGCGGCGAAACGCCTCCCGAACCCAGCGCTTGATGCGATTGCGAGTCACGGCGTTGCCCACCTTGCGCGTGACGGTGACACCCAGCCGCGGCGGGGGCAACTGCGGCGTGGTGGGGTTGCGCACGACGAACACGAGGAAGTGCCGGACGTGGAGCTTGCCACCACTGCCCTGCACGCGGAGGAAGTCGACCCGGCGCCGCAGCCGGAAGGCGCGGCCGAATCGCTGCGCGCCCGGGATCACCGCGATTACTTGCCGCCGATTTCGACGGTCAGGCGCTTGCGGCCCCGACGACGACGTGCGGAAAGGATCTTGCGGCCGTTCTTGGTGGCCATGCGCGCGCGGAAGCCATGGGTGCGCTTGCGACGAATGTTGTGGGGCTGGTAGGTGCGCTTCATGGCGGGGCGGATCGATAGCAGCGCGCGCGTGGGGTGTCAAACCGGTCGGGCGTGCGCCCACCATGGCCCTGGGGGATCTGCGCTTGGCACGGGCGGCCGCTGGGGTGATGCGCTGCATTCAGCCGAGCCCGCGAACCGGCTTGGAAAGCGGACTTCCGTGCGCACGGGTCCGCAAGTCCGCTCGGTGTCTGGGACGTACGTGCCCCCTCCCGATCCCCTCCCCAATTCGGGAGTGATCCTCGGTGGATCACGCGGCCAAGTGGCCGACGGATCCACTCCTGGCGCCGCACCGGCCGCCGACCGCCTATCAAACCCCAATGATCTCAAGGCTTTGTGACAGCCCTGAAACGACCCGGTTGCCGGGGGTCCACGAGGTTGAGTAGAAGGCACGCCCCTCGCCCGGCGGCCCTCGCCGGGTGCGGTTCGCGAACACCGCGCGTTTCTGTCCAAGGGCGGCGCAGCGCGCTCCCCTTCGTCCGCGGCCCCGGCATCCCCCCCGAGCCCCCAGCTCGGAGACAACCCCGAGCCCGGCCCGAAAGTGGGCCGGCGAACGCTGTGGACATCCCCCCGCATCTCTCAGGATTTTTCCTCTGATTCCCGCGACTTCACGTGAAATCCACAGCGACCTGACGCCTGTGGACCGGAGCCTTATGACGGACATCTGGACGGATGCCCTTGCAGGTCTGCGCCCGCGCCTGGGCAGCGAGACCTACGAGCTCTGGCTGCGCCCCATGGTGATGGTGGATGCGGCCCCCGGCGTGCTGAGGCTGCGCGCGCCGAGCCTGTTCATGAAGGAGTGGTTCGAGAACCACTACCGCGAGGCGGTGCTGCAGGAGATCTTCTCCCGCACCCACGAGCGGTACACGATCGAGGTCGACGTCGCCGAGGACGCCGCGCCGATCCCGGAGCCCCCCACGGCGCCGGTGCCCGTGGTGTCCCCGGCACGCCGCAGCTCGGCGCCGACTGGCCTGTCCGAGCGCTACCGCTTCGGCACCTTCATCAAGGGCGCCAGCAACGAGCTCGCGGCCTCCGCCGCCCACGCCGTCGCCGAGGAGCCGGGCAAGCGCTTCAACCCGCTCTTCATTTATGGCGGGGTCGGCCTCGGCAAGACCCACCTGCTCCACGCGGTCGGTCACGCCCTGCACCACGGGCGACCCGAGCTGCGCATCGTCTATCTGTCGGCCGAGCGGTTCATGAACGAGTTCATCTCGGCGGTCCGCTTCAACGAGTGCGACCAGTTCCGCAAGCGCTACCGCGAGGACTGCGACGTGCTGCTCGTCGACGACATCCAGTTCATCGCCGGTCGCGACCGCACGATGGACGAGTTCTTCCACGTCTTCAACGCGCTGTACGAGTCGGGCAAGCAGATCATGGTCACGGCCGATCGCACGCCGTCGGACATGCAGGGCATGGAGGAGCGCATCACGTCGCGCCTCAACTGGGGCCTGGTCGCCGACATCAAGCCTCCGGATCTCGAGACCCGCGTCGCGATCCTGCGCCAGAAGGCCGAGGACGAGCGCATCGCGATCGCCCCGGACGTCACCGTCTACCTGGCCACGCTCGTGCGCAGCAACGTGCGCGAACTCGAGGGCGCCTTGGTGCGCGTGTCGACCTTCGCCGCGCTCAAGGGCGTGCCCATCACCCAGGAGTTCGTACGCGACGTCCTGGGCGACACGGCGGCGCCGCGCATGGCGTCGCAGCTCACCGTCGAGGCGATCCAGAAGGCCGTCGCCGGCTTCTTCTCGGTGCGCATCACCGATCTCAAGGGTCAACGTCGGCACAAGGGCATCGCCCGGCCGCGCATGATCGCCATGTATCTCAGCCGCGAGCTCACGGGCTCGAGCTACCCCGAGATCGGCCTCCGCTTCGGGGGCAAGGATCACTCCACCGTGATCAACGCCTGCCGTCGCATGGCCGAGATCCAGACCACCGACCCCGAGCTCCGCGGCGTCATCGAGTCGCTGCGTCACCAACTCGTCGGCCAACCCGGCTGATCCCAAAAGCGGCGGACGTGATCCGCCGATCCTCTCCCGAGATGCCGCGGCGTCTCGGACGAAGCATGCCCGGCCACCGCTGTGGACAACCAGGGCACGACCCTGTGGACGAACCTGTGCCGCGCCATCGCGCGGTCCGCCATCCCCGGCCGACCGCCGCCGTCCACTCCGCCCTCCCGCCGTCGTCCACTTGATTTCCCCTGTCTTATCAAAGATGTGCGTCACTTACTCACCTTTGAACACCCCTACGACGACGACGGTAATTTAATTCTATCTTTTGATCTACTCTCGGCCGACTCACCCGTCCGAGAGCCCGCCCGTCCGAGAGCCCGCCCGTCCGAGACCCGAAGGAGCCCCATGGAGTTGGAGATCGACCAGGCACGCCTACTGTCCGCGCTCGCGCTCGCGCAGACGGTGGCCGACAAGCGCAACACGATGCCTGTGCTCGCCAACGTCTTGCTGCGCGCCACCAACGACGGGCACCTCGTGTGTTCGGCGACCGACCTGATGATCGGCCTGACCGAGTCGATCCCCGCGGTCGTGAAGTCGACGGGCACCGTCACCGTCGGCGTCCGCCACCTGCACGGTGTCGTGCGCACGCTGCCCCCAGGCCCGTTGCGCCTGCGCGGCTTCGACAACCACTGGGTCCAGCTCGTGTCGGGCAAGAGCGAGTTCAAGCTCATGGGCATGCCCGAGAGCGACTTCCCCGAACTGCCCGACGCCGGCAAGGGCAAAAAGACGCTCGCGTTCAGCGACGTCCCCGGGCACGTGCTCGCCGACCTCATCCACAAAACCATATTCTCGGTCTCGACCGACGAGGCGCGCATCAACCTCAACGGCGTGCTGTTCGAGTGCGATGGCCAGCAGGCGACGATGGTGTCGACCGACGGACACCGACTCACGCGCTTCTCGGCGCGGCTGCCCGGGCCCAAGCTCGACAAGGGGATCATCATCCCGCGCAAGGGCATGGTCGAGATCCGGCGCATGCTCGACCGCGTCAGCGGCGACATAGGCCTCGCGATCGGCGACACCCACATGTTCGTCCGCGCCGACGAGCTCTCGATGTCGGTGAAGCTGAACAACGTCCAGTTCCCGCCGTACCGCGCCGTGATTCCGTCGTCGCACCAGCGGCGCGTCACCGTGAGCCGCGAGGAGCTGCTGGCGGCGCTCAGGCGCGCCGAGGTGATGGCGCCGGAGAAGACCGCGACCGTCCGGTTGGCGCTGTCCACGGGCAAGCTGGAGCTCACGGCGGACAATCCCGACCTCGGCGTCGCCCACCAGGAGATGTCGGTCGACTACGACGGCGAGGCGCTGGTCGCCGGCTTCAACGCTCGGTACCTCATCGAGATCATCGAGGCGATCGATGGCGGCGACGTCGCGCTCGAGTTCCAGGGCGAGCTCGACCCCTGCGTCATCAAGCCGGTCGACGGCCCCGATCTGCTCGGCGTCGTCATGCCGATGAAGATCTGACGGGCGGGCGGGCGCAGCCTTGCCCGGCCCCGTCCCCCATCCCCGGCCATGCGACTCGCGACGCTCGAGCTCGAGGGCTTCCGCAACTTCGAGCGCGCGCGCCTGGAGCTCGGCGACGGGTTCACGGTGTTGTGGGGCCACAACGGCGCCGGCAAGACCAACATCATCGAGGCCATCTACCTGCTTGCGACCCTGCGATCGTTTCGGACCAGCGATCTCGGTGCGCTGGTCGGACGCGACCTCAGCCGCGCGCAGGTCGTCGCGGGCGGCCGCGATCTGCAGCTCGATCTGCCGACCCGGCTCGCGGTCTCGCTCGACCGCGGTGTGGCGAGCACCCGTCGCACCGCGCGGGCCGACGACAAGCTGGTGCGCTCGGCGGCCGACTTCTACGGGCGGCTGCAGGCGGTCCTGTTCACGCCCGAGGATCTCGCCGTGCTGCGCGACGGCCCCCAGCAGCGTAGGCAGTTCCTCGACCGCATGCTCTTCGCCAGGGAGCGCGGCCACATCACCGACGTGCAGGCCTACGAGCGGGTCATCCGCTCGCGCAACACCGTGCTGCGGGACGACAGCCTCGGCGCCACGGCGCAGCACGACCTGTCGCTCACCTACGAGGCGCAGATCGCCGAGATCGGTGCGCGCATCTGGACCCGCCGCGAGCGGCTGCTCACCGCCCTCGTCCCCGGCACGTTGCGCGGGTTCACCGAGATCCACGGCAGCGACGGACCTCAGCCGGCCCAGGCCAGCCGCAGTTTGGCGCTATCGCTGCGCTACGTCAGCGCCGCCGGTGAGGTCCCCGAGGCGCAGCGGGCTGCCGCGTTGCGGGCCCGCCTGGCCGAACGGCGCGAGCGCGACCGCCTGCGGCACACCACCAGCGTCGGCCCCCACCGCGACGAGCTCGAGGTCACGCTCGAGGACCGACCCGTCGCCGAGTTCGCGAGCCAGGGCCAGACCCGCGCCATCGTGCTCGCGCTGAAGCTCGCCGAGCTCGAGCTCGCCCGCGACGAGACCGGCACCGCGCCCCTGCTGCTCCTCGACGACGTCTCCAGCGAGCTCGATCCGGCGCGCAGCGCCATGCTCTTCGAGCGCCTGGGTGCCCTGGTCGGCCAGTGCGTGCTCACGACCACCGCCGCCGAGTTCGTGCGGCTCCCGCCCAGCGCGTCGTGCCGCTTGGTGGGGGTCTGTCGCGGGCTCCTCACCGCCCCCTGAGGCCGTGGCCTAAGCGTCTGAAATCAAAAGGCTATCCACCGCGCTCCGCGCTGGTGGCCAGGCGCTCTGCGTGCTATGTTCCACGCCCCGAACGCCCCGTTCCAACGGCGGGTCCGACGGGTGTCTCGCGCGGCCGAACTGGGCGCGTTCGACAGGCACCCCCAGGGTTTTGCAACCATGTCCAGCGACCAGACCGCACCGAAGATCGACGACTACGGCGCCGACTCGATCTCCGTCCTCGAGGGCCTCGAGGCGGTTCGCAAGCGCCCAGGCATGTACATCGGCGACACCAGCGATGGCTCGGGCCTGCACAAGATGGTGTTCGAGGTCGTCGACAACTCAGTCGACGAATCGCTTGCCGGCCACTGCAACCGCATCGACGTCACCATTCACCTCGACGGCTCGGTGTCGGTCGAAGACAACGGTCGCGGCATCCCCACGGGTCCCAAGGAGATCCACGGCGAGATCATCGACGCGTCCATCGTCATCATGACGGTGCTGCACGCTGGCGGGAAGTTCGACAACCGCAACTACAAGGTGTCCGGCGGTCTGCACGGTGTCGGCGTGTCGGTCGTCAACGCGCTGTCGGACTGGCTAAAGCTCGAGATCTGGCGCGAGGGCAAGGCGCATCGTGCCCGCTTCGAGCGGGGCGACGTCGTCGAGAACGTCGAGGTCATCGGCACCACCGAGAAGCGCGGCACCCGGATCACGTTCCACGCCGACCCTCTGATCTTCACCACCACCGAGATCGACTTCGAGCTGCTCGCCCAGCGCTTCCGGGAGCTGAGCTTCCTCAACCCCGGTGTCACCCTTGCCCTCAAGGATCTCCGCGACGGCCGCGAGAAGTCGTTCGACGGCATGGGCGGCATCGCAGCGTTCGTGCAGCTGCTCGCGCTCAACAAGACGGTCATCGGCGAGCCGATCGAGTTCAAGGGCATCGAGAACTTCGAGCACGAGGGCGAGCCCGCCGAGCTCGGCATCGGCCTCGCGCTGCAGTGGACCGACGCGTACCAGGAGAACATCCTGTGCTACACGAACAACATCCCCAACAAGGACGGCGGCACCCACCTCACGGGCGTCCGCACCGCCTTGACCAAGATCGTCAACAAGTACGCCGAGGAGAGCGGGGCGCTCAAGCAGCACAAGGTGCCGCTGTCGGGTGAGGACGTCCGCGAGGGCCTCGTCGCCGTGTTGTCGATCCAGCACCCCGATCCCAAGTTCAGCTCGCAGATCAAGGACAAGCTGGTCTCCGGAGAGGTCACGGCCCTGGTCTCGCAGTTTCTCACCGACCAGCTCGGCAAGTTCTTCGAGGAGAAGCCCAAGAGCGCCAAGCTGATCGTCGACAAGGCGATCCTGTCGGCGCGTGCCCGTGCGGCCGCCCGCAAGGCCCGCGAGACGATCACCCGCAAGGGCGTGCTCGATGGCCTGTCGCTGCCGGGCAAGCTCGCCGACTGCCAGGAGCGCAACCCCGAGAAGACCGAGCTGTTCATCGTCGAGGGCGACAGCGCCGGCGGCAGCGCCAAGCAGGGCCGCGACCGCGCGGTCCAGGCCATCTTGCCGCTGCGTGGCAAGATCCTGAACGTCGAGAAGGCGCGCCTCGACAAGATGTTGTCGAGCCAGGAGATCGTCACGCTCATCACCGCGCTCGGATCCGGCGTCGAGGACACCTACGACATCAACAAGCTGCGGTACCACCGCATCGTCATCATGACCGATGCCGATGTCGACGGCTCGCACATCCGTACGCTGCTGCTGACGTTCTTCTACCGCCACTTCCCCGAGATCATCGATCGCGGCTACCTCTACGTCGCCCAGCCGCCGCTGTACAAGGTCCGCGCCGGCAAGAAAGACGTCTACCTCAAGAACGAGGCCGCGCTCGATCGCTACGTGATCGACAACTCCATCGAGAGCCTCGAGCTGTCGATCGGCGAGCACGCGGTGAGCCGCGAGGTCTTCGCCGAGGTCGCCGGCCGTGCGCTTCGCTACCGCGACATGGTCCACGGGCTCGGCCGCGATCACCGTGGTCCGGTGATCGAAGCGCTGCTCGATCTGATCGAGGAGGACGGCGGCGACGCGTTGCGCGACGCGTTCGCCGACACCTCCCGCTTGGCGAGCATGGCCGAGGTCGTCCAGGGCCGCGCGCAGGCGCTGTTCGACGCCGATCCCACCGCCCGGATCCGCCTCGGCCACGAAGTCGTGCTCGACGAGGGCGACTCGGCGCTGCACGCCATCCGCCTGCGCGTGCTGCAAGACGGTGTGACGCAGTACGAGGTGCTCAGCCGCGATCTGGTGGAGTCACCCGAGCTCGGTGAGCTGCTCGCCGCGCGGCGCTACATCGCGGGTCTCGGCAAGGGCGAGCTGTCGCTGACCAAGGCCGGTGAGGTCGTCGTGCGCACCCGTCGACTCGTGGAGCTGGTCGGCCACATGGACCAGGCCGGTCGCGCTGGCCTGCAGATCCAGCGCTACAAAGGGCTGGGCGAGATGAACCCGGAGCAGCTGTGGGAGACCACGATGGACCCGACGAAGCGTGCGCTACTGCAGGTCCGTGTTGCCGACAACCACGAGGCCGATCAACTCTTCAGCGTACTGATGGGTGACGATGTCGAGCCGCGCCGCGAGTTCATCGTGGCCAACGCGCTCAATGTCCGCAACCTCGACGTCTGAGCCGCCCGTCACAGCGCGGCGGTGGCGGGCAGGGCGGCGTCCCACGCGAGCTTGTTGCCGCAGCGCATCATCGACGCACCGAAGTAAGGGTTGGCGATCTTGCCGTGGGCCTGCACCCACAGTGCGCCCGTGTCGGCGAACGCCATTGGGCAGAACACGATGGTGTTCCCGGCCTGCGTCGAGGCATCGGCGCGCATGTACTCGATCATGCCATCGGACACCGACTTGAACGCGGTGCGGGTGGCCTCGATGTCGGCGCCGCCGAGGGCCTTGGCGCCGCTAGCCACCTTCGCCATGCCCGGTGATGCCGACATCGTGGCCGCGATCCGTCCGAGCTCGTCGGCGTCGGCCCGAACCGATGCGATGTCATCGTCGGCGAGCGCCACGACGATCGCCAGGTACGAGGGGACGACGCCGGTCGGGGCCGCGGTCTCGCCAAGCGCGCAGGCCGAGGTGGAAGCCAAGGTGGCGAAGAGCAGCGTCGAGCGGGCGAGCACAGCGCGCCGAGCATAGCAGGCCGCCCCGCTACGTGCCGTCGGACGGCCTTGCGGGCCTTCGCGACGCCCCCGCTCAAGACGCCCGCCATCGCGACGATGAGCGGGCAAGGTGATCCCCGCGACGCGCCACGACCCGCCCCAGCTCTACTATCTCCGCGTCACCATCGTCTCCGGTGACGGCGAAGTTGCGATGACGCTCTACGAGGTCGATGATCGCGGGTGGGTGCACCGGCAGTTCCAGATGCGGGGCGACGAGCTTCGCTTCGCGCCCGAGGACATCCTGATGTGCCGCCCAGTGAACCTGCGCGCCATGATGTCGCACGGCTGCACCGAAGCGGTCAGCGCCCAGGATTTCGAGCTGCTGTGGGATGAGGTCGCGCGCGACCGTTCCTTCGCGGCGCGGATTCCCGACGCACGGTTGCCGTGGGAAGGCCTGCTCGAGGGCAGCCGCGTGCACCTGCGGTGGCAACCGTTCGGGTCGATTCCGACGGGCTGGACCGAGGTGCCGGGCTTCCTCGATCTCTACGTGCGTGGCGATGCACGCGCGGCTCGCACCGCCTGCTCGGAGGTCTTCCTCGAGCGTGCGATCCAGTGGCGCGCGCTCGCGGGCGACGTGCGCGCCGATGTGATGCTACCAGCGGCGGCGTGAAACGAGCGCAGCCCGCGGCGGAGGTGTCCGCGACGGGCTGCAGCCGAAGGGCGAAATCAGGCTGCGGCGAACAGTGCGTCGAGTTCGTCGGCCACCAGCGTCTCGGCCTGGCCCTTGGCCAAGGCGAGCTCTTGCACGAGCAGCTGTCTGGCCGTCTCGAGCATCTCGCGTTCGCCCGAGGAGAGCTGCTTGTCGGTGCGCAGCAGGCTCAGATCACGCAGCACACTTGCGATCTCCACCAGCGAGCCGGTGTTGATCTTCTCCATGTACTCGCGATAGCGGCGATTCCATGTCGCGGTCGAGATCTTGCCACCACGGCGTCGGAGCTCTTGGTAGACCGCATCCACTTCGGCTTGGCTCACCAGCTTGCGCAGGCCGACGGCGGCCGCGTTGTGCTTGGGGACCATGACCTTCATGTTGTTGTCGAGCACCCGCAGCACGTAGAACTCCATGGTCGCCCCCGAGATCTGGAGGTTCTGGAGTCCCGTCACCTCGGCGACGCCGTGGCCTGGATAGACCGTCTTGTCGCCTACGACGAACGAGTCAGGCATGAGCATGCTCTTCCTTTGCCGGCAGCGGTCCGGACGCCCCTCCGTGAAACGCTGGATGCGCACACGTCAGACGACAGGCAACTTAGGCCGCGTATGTATAGCGGATGCGGGGAGCTGCGTCAACGGGTTCGGGAACGCCGTTTCGTGCAATTGGCTGACCGCGATTGGGGATCGAGGGGGATCGGTTGGGGGGAGCGCGGTGCACATGGGCGCGCGCGGGCCGGAGATGTCCGCCAGATTGCACGGGGATCGGCGAAATCCCCACGTCTCGCCCCGGGCGTGAGTTTGGATCGGCGCTGCCGCGAGCGGGATGCATGCGCCTGTGGACGCCTGCGCTCGTGGATGCATGCGCTTGTGCGCGCTGGGCCCGTGGGGAATCATCCGCTCGATCATGTCGATGATGGCGCACTCTCCCGACTGGCCCGACTGGCCCGACTGGCCCGACCGGCCCAACTGGCCCGACTGGCCCGACCGGCCCGACCGGCCCGACTGGTCACCCGGGTCGCCGGGCCCCGTGTCTCGCGGCGCCGTGCTCGCCGGTTTGCCGGCCGGGCCGCTGATCGGCCTGCTGGTCGGCCTGCTGGTCGGCGTGATGCTCAGCGGCTGCGCGATGAATCCCGAGCGTCTGCCCGAGCTCGACCGACGCTTCTACTACATCCTCGAGAACAGCCGTGAGCAGGAGGAATTCCTTCGCACGCGCGACGAAGACCGGCAGGCGTTGCTCGAGCGCGAGGGCCTGTGGGCCAAGTGGATCGCCCTGTCTCCCGACGAGCGCACGGCGACGGCCGACGGCAACGTCGAGCTCGGCTTCCAGGAGTTCGCGACCTTCATGGCGTGGGGTCCACCCGCAGACACGCTGAACCGCGACGTCAACGGTCAGCCCACGCGCCAGCACACGTTCATCCGCTGCACGAGCGGACCCAAGGCGGGCCGCTACGTGCAGGCGAACCTCGAGTGCGACGGGACATCGACCGAGATCATGGTGTCGATCCGCGACGGCAAGGTCGCAGAGATCAACTACCCACACTGACCGCTCGCGGTCAGTGCAGATCGGCGCCCAAGAACTCGAGGATCGTCGCCACCGGAAACCCGGATCCGCCGACACTCGTCGCGCCGTACGGCTTGCCGACCATCGCCGGGCCGGCGATGTCGCAGTGTAGCCAACGCAGACCCTCGGCGAACTCCGAGAGGAACAGCCCCGCCGTGATCGCACCGCCGTAGCGCTCGCCGGTGTTCTTCATGTCGGCGATCTTGCTCTTGAGCTGCTCTTTGAGATCGTCGGGCAGCGGCAGCCGCCACATCGCCTCGCCCGAGCGAGACGCCGCGGCGAGCCAGTCGGCGACCAACGCGTCGTCCTTGGACATGACGCCGGCGATGCGGGGCCCAAGGGCGACCATGCACGCGCCGGTGAGCGTGGCGAAGTCGAGCACGACGGTGGGCTCGAGCTTCGCGGCGTAGACCAGGGCGTCGGCGAGGGTCAGGCGGCCCTCGGCGTCGGTGTTGTTGATCTCGACGGTCTTGCCGTTCGACGCGGTGAGCACGTCGCCCAAACGATAGGCGCTGCCGCTGATCATGTTCTCGGTGGCAGCGACGATCGAGTGGACCTCGTAGGGGACGCCGATCTGGACCGCGGCCTCGAAGGCCGCGATGACCGCGGCGGCGCCCGCCATGTCCATCTTCATGTCGAGCATGCCGTCGGTGGGCTTGAGCGAGTAGCCGCCCGAGTCGAACGTCACACCCTTGCCGATCAGACACACGCGGCCACGCGAGGTGCCGCGCGGGCGGTAGGTCATGTGGATGAACTGTGGCGGCTCTGCGCTGCCCTGGGCCACCCCGAGGAAGCAGCCCATGTTGCGACGCTGGCACTCGTCGCGATCGAGCACGGTGATCGACACGTCGTGATCGGCCGCGAGGGATCCCGCGATCTCGGTGGCGACCTGGGCGAGGTGCGTGGGGGTGACCAACGCCCCGGGTCCGTTGACGAAGTCGCGGGCGCGGGCGATCCCGGCCGCGGTGATCTGACCGCGGGCGATGCCATAGGCGCCGCCGGCTGCGGTCTCGGGCGCGACGATCACCACCTGCTGCACGGTCTTGCGCGCGCGCTTGTCGGTGGCGATGTAGTGCTCGTACGCGTAGCCGCCGAGCTCGCAGCCCTGCGCGATCAGATCGCCGAGCCGGGCTGTGGCGGCGGCGTCGGTCGGCAGGGCTGCGCCGACGAACGTGTGCAGGTCCAGCACGACGGTCGATACACCGGCGGCGTGGCCCTGACGCACCGCGTCGTGGGCGAAGGTGCGGATCTGCGACGCATCCGCGGGGTCAGCGATGCCGAGCAGCACGATGCGCTCGAGGGCGTCGCCGTGGGCGGCCGTGAACGCGAAGCTCTCGCCGGGCTTGCCCTTGAACCGGGCGGCGGTCAGGGCCCCGCGCAGGGCGGGTCCGAAGCGGGCATCGACCGTGGCGGCCTCGGGCTCATCCCGCACCGCCACGGCGAGGAGATGGTTGCTGGCAGGCGGGGTCGCGGAGGTCCAAGTGAGCTGGAGCATGAGTGTCTCGGGGAGGCCGGCAGGTACCCGGTGGAACGCGCAAAAAGCGCTCTCTCACCACACCGGCCGACCCAGATCGCATAGGCGAGCCATGCCCCCTTGTCTGCAATTTGGCTTGCAATTTCGAGTTCTTGAGCGCAGCACGCGCGAGTCAACGTGAACGTAAAGGTAAGATAAAAACCCACATATCAGGATCGTTCACCTACCTAAAAGGATCGCTCACCTTCACGTAATTAGGCGACAAAGATGTTAATTGTTATTGACATGCGCCGATCCCGACCGTATCGTCCGACCTACCGTTGCCCCTTTGAAGGAGGGACCAGACATGGCTGAAGGCGATACCGAGACCACCCCCGCCAAGCGCGGAAAGAAGAAGGCGTCCAAGAAGAAGGCCGCCAAGAAGAAGACCGCCAAGAAGGCGGCCAAGAAGACCGCCAAGAAGGCCGCCAAGAAGACGGCCAAGAAGGCTGGCAAGAAGAAGGCCGCCAAGAAGACGGCCAAGAAGAAGGCCGCCAAGAAGAAGACGGCCAAGAAGACGGCCGCCTGAGGCGCTCACGCGCCGATCTGCGTTGAATGCGCAGACGCCGTCGCCGGTCCTTCGGGACCCGCGGCGGCGTGGTGCTTTAAGGGGTTCGGAAACGCCGGGGGTCGGGCGCAGGCACGTTTACGGCACGGATACCCGGCTAGACCGCGAGGAACGCCGCGAATTCGCGCAAGTGCTTGAGTGCGCGGGGCCCGGTGAAGATCAGCGTGGCATCCGGCACGGCCTCGACGTGCTCGAGCAGGGCGTCGGTCTGGGCGCCGTCGATGCGGCTGTGCGGACCGGTGCCACCGATGCGCAGCCACACCTCGCGGCCGACCAACACAGGGCCCGCAGGATCTTCGTAGCAGGGGCGGCCGCCGAGAAATGCCGGCAGGCAGACGGCGATCCCGAGCTCGCGGGCGAACGCGCGGGCGACATCGGGCTCCCACAGGCCCTCGGGCTCCCACGTGATGGTGATGCTTTCGGCGGCGCGCGCCTCGGCGAACGCACGCAGACGCCGGCGTCCGAGCACGCCCGGCGTGAGCGACGGGCCGGTGCGCAGGATGACCCGCGATCCGCCGCAGCCCTGCACACACAAGCGGCTGACATCCCATGCGCGCGCGACCTCCTCGGTGGCCTGCAGCCCGCCGAAAGCCCCCTCATCGCCCGCAGGCCGTCGACGCGAGCGACCGCGGAGACCATCGTCGCGATCGTGCGAGACCAGGTGCCACACGAACGGCGCCTGTTCGGCGTTGGGGAAGCGGCGGCGGACCACGGCGCTCCAGCGCTGCATCGCGGCCAGGCGCGGCGGCTCGTGGAGCGTCCGCTCGAGCAGCACGAGGCCGACGCGATCGTCTTGGCCGGCGGCGACGCGGGCGTTCTCGGCCGAGAGGGAGAGTCCGAGGACGGGCATGGGCGCGCACACTAAGTCCGGCGCAGGCCAGCGGGCAAGCGTCGCGCGGGCCAAAGGCGAGGGCGCAGCGCGCGTCCGTGTCGGGGGGTGCCGCCGCTCGCCCGCAGCCGACGCCTCACAGCTCGGAGTCGGGCGAGGCCAGATCCGGGCGGTACTTCGGCACCGACACGGTGACGATCGTGCCGCCCTCGTCGGGGGCATCGAGGGCCACGCGACCGCCGAGGCTGCGCACGATGTCGAGCACGACCGGCAAGCCGAGCCCGGTGCCGCCGCTGCCCTTGGTCGTGAAGAAGGGCTCGAACACCCGCGCGCGCATGGCCTCGGGGATGCCGGTCCCGGAGTCGGCGACCCGCAGCACGCCGAAGTCGCCCTCGTAGCTCATGCGCACGCTGATGTTGCCCCGATCGGCGCCGCCGCCATCACCGAGGGCGTCGACCGCGTTGGTCAGCAAGTTGAGCCCGATCTGGTGCAGCTCGTTCTTGTCGGCGTGGACGATGACGTCCTCGTCGGGGGAGTCGAGCTCGAGTTTGAGCCGCCTCAGGCGACCGGCGCGGCGGAGCAGGGTGACGATGCCATCGACGACGTCGCGCAGCGACACCGCGCCGCGGGTGCGCACACGCGGACGGAGCGGCGAGAGGATCTGCTCGATGTGCTCCTGCACCCGCTTCACGCTCTCGCGCATGATCTTGATCATCTCGCCGGCCGTGGGCATGTCGCCGCCGGCCTGCTCGAGCATGGTGAGGTAGCCGAGCAGGGGGCCGAGCTCGTTGCGGATCTCGTGGGCGGCGCTGCCGGCGAGCAGGCCGATGGTCGCGAGGCGATCGGCCTGCTGCAGCTGGCGGCTGAGCTCCTCGTGCGAGGTCTCGTAGTAGAGCAGCGCGATGACATAGCGGGTCTGCGGCTCGTTGATCTCGACGCTGGGCGTCTCGCAGACCGAGAGGCTGACGCGCGCCGGCAGCCGACGACCGCGGGCGGCGCGGACGGTCATCTCGCCGCGCCAGTGCCCGCGCACGAGCGGACCGGCGATGAGCCCGACCACCCGCGACTGGATGTCGCCCTCGGTGGGGTGGGGATCGAACAGCTCGCCGATGTCGGCGTCGAGGAGATCGTGCAGCGGCCTGCCGACCAGCGCGACGAAGCTGTCGCTGGCGTCGACGAGGCGACCGTCCTTGTCGAGGACGATGATGCCCTCGACCGCGCGGTTGAGCAGCACCGACAGCAGCATCGCGGTGCGCTGGTGCCGGACCGCGAGCAGGCGGTGCTCCTCTTGCAACCGCTGCTCGGCGCTGAGCTTGGCCTGGTTGTGCCGTCGCGAGTCGATCGCCCGCGACACCGTGGACACCAGCAGCTCGCGCGTGACCGGCTTGGTGAGGTAGTCGAACGCGTGCTTGCGCACCGCCTCGGCCACCGGCTGCAGGCTGGTGTCGCCGGTGACGATGATCACCGGCACCAGCGGGTCGCGCAGCTCGAGGGCGTTGAGCAGATCGAGGCCGGTGCCGCCGGGCATCAGCAGATCGGTGACGACCACATCGGCCGAAGACGCGTCGTAGGCCGCGAGCGCCTCCTCGACGCCGCGGGTGACGGTGACCTCGAAGCCGACCCGGCGCAGCGAGATCGCCAGGGCGTTGCCGACGAGGACATCGTCCTCGACCACGAGTACGCGACCGCCGTGCTCGACGTGGACCTGCGCACCCGTCGAGCTCACGTCACGGCGTCCTCTTCGAGCCCGGTCAGCCGGATCGACCCGGGAGCGACCGCGACCAGCACGCCCGCGAGGGGGGCGACGAGGGCACGGAGACGCGCGGCGCCGTCCTCGTCCCACGTCGGGGGCGCGCCGACGCCGGGCTCGATCGCCACGAGCGTGAGATCGAGATGGGCTCGACCGCTCTCGTCGACGCCGCCGAGGACCCCGACGTCGAAGGAGCGCAGCGCAGCGTTGGCCCCGGTCGCGAGCAGCAGCAGGCAGCTGCCGCACAGCGCGAGGAAGAAATCCGAGGGCAGCGCGATGTCGGCGAGCCGTGAAACGTCGACCCGCGTCACCACGCCGACACGCTCGAATCGACGCGCGAGCAGAGCCTCGGCGCGGGCCCAGATGCGCGGGCCATCCTCGCGACGGCCGCGAAGCAGCCCCGCGAGCGCCGCGGAAAGGCTTCGGATGCGCTCGGCCGCGAGCTGACACTGTTCGGCGCGCATGCGCGCCTCGCTGCCCGCCGGCGCGTCGTCGATGCTCAGCTCGAGCAGCACCACCAGGCTCTGCAGCGGATTGTTGAGATCGTGGGTGACGATCGACAACAGTTCGACCAGTGTGTCGCGGGCCGCAGCAGCGCCCTCGCCGTCGGAGGCAGATCCTTGCCCTGTGAACGCCATCGTCAGCAGCCTACCGTAAGCCGGTTGCGCACGCCCACCCATTGCGGGGGCCACGTGCGGCCGCGCCGCCCGGGTGACGCGTGCGCGGCGTTGGGGCACACTGCGCCGCCGCGATGGGACGAAAGCGCCGCCGAACTCGGCATCACGTGAATCCGCTGGGGGTGACGTACTCCGAGGGGCGCGCGGATCCGCTGCCGTGGCCGACCCATCTCGGGCCGCAGGCGCAGTGCGATGTCGAGCTGGGCTGCGCCGATGCGCAATTCAGCCGCGCGCTGGGTCGCGCCCACCCCGATCGCGTCGTGGTTGGCCTCGAGATCCGCGCACGCGTTGCCGCCTGGGCGCAGCGCGACGCCGATGCCGAGGGCCTCGCGAACGTCCGGATCGCGTACTGCAACATCAACGTCGATCTCGACCGGGTGCTTGGTGTGGACTCCGTCGATCGGTTCCACCTGCTGTTCCCCGATCCATGGTTCAAGACCAAGCACCACAAGCGCAGGGTGATCGAGCCGGCGCTGCTGGCTGTGATCCGGTCACGCCTGCGACGCGGCGGCGAGCTGCACTTCGCCAGCGACGTCTACGAGATCGCCCTCGAGGCGATGGCCGAGGTCGACGGCGATCCCACGTGCGGCTTCGTGAACGTCGCGGGGCCATGGCGGTTCACGCGGGACAATCCCTATGGCGTGCGGTCGAAACGCGAGGACACCACCACGCGCCGCGGCATGCGAACGTGGCGGCTGCGGTGGCGGGCGCAGTGAGTCAGCGTGGCGTGAGGGGTGGCGTGAGGGCTTCGACCGTTGGCAGGTACAGCGCGTCGGGGAGCGCCATGCAGTTCTCGTAGGCGGCGGCCTCGCTGTCGCGCTCGCTGTCGGCAGCGGCGTCCACCGCGTCGCCGACGACGTCTACGCAGGTGCAGAAGCTGATCGCCGCGTCGTGGGTGGCTGGATCTGCGCAGCTCTCGCGCTGGCGGGAGAGGGTCCACATGCGGAACGGCAGCTGACAGTCGAGGGAGGGGAACTCGGTCCCGAGCACGCAGCCGCACATCGACTGGTCGCGTGCCGGATCGACCGCGGTGGTGCAGACCGCCGTCATGTAGCCGTCCTCGGCCCGCAGGCGGCCGTCGAGGTCGCGGGCCCCACCGAGTACCGCGTTGACCAGCGACGGGATCACCCAGAACGCCATCACTGCGCCGACCGGCAGCGCCAGGGCCAGACCGACGAGGATCCCCGGCAAGCGGGGGCGCGGAGGGTCATCGAGGTGGGCGAGGATCGGCACGAACTACCACTGTAGCGCGCGTGGGTGAGGATCGACGACAGGCTGCCGTGGCCCTGACGGACGTGCGACCGCGCACGTCCGCCAGGGCACCATGCCGCCGTGTCGCCGGCCAGCGCCGAATTCAGCGGTTTACGACAGCGGAGTGCCGCGCGCTCGCTTGGGGCCCGCCTTTGGGGACGGTTCGACCGCAAGCGGCGCCCCGCTTCGCCGTTGGTGCCCACATCCCTTGTCGCGGCCGCGCCCACATACGATACTCCGCCCCCGTCGGTCGGACGGTCTCGCCGCGCCGACAACCCGAGGTCGATTTCCATGCGTCGCACCGCGTTCGTCCGTCCCGCACTCTGTTCCGTGCTGATCCTCGCGGTCGGCGTCGCGCCGTGGAATGCGGCGGCGGCCGCCCCGTCAAGCGGGACGAAGCCCACCGCGCCGGCCACCGCCGCGCCCACGACGGCGCCGCCGACGACGCCGCCCGGTGAGACTCCGCCCGCCGATGCGCCGCCGGGCGAGACCCCGCCCGGACAGACGCCCACGGGCGAGACGCCCACGGGCGAGACGCCCACGGGCGAGACGCCCACGGGCGAGACGCCCACGGACGAGACGCCCGCGGACGAGACGCCCGTCGCGGAGCCGGAGCCGGAGGAGCCCCCACCGCCCGAGCCGACGCCGCCACCGGTCGATCCCATGGCCGACCGTCCGCCCGAGCCCCAGATCGGCGGGAAGCCGCGCAAGGGCGTGAATCTCATGATCGCCGGCGGTGCGGTGCTCGGCGTCGGTCTCGCCGCGACGATCACCTTCGGATTGGTGACGCGAAACTGCAGCTACGATGGTCCGCTGCAGTGCAAGTACCAGGAGCAGGACCAGTTCCTGATCCCGATGGGCGCGGCGGTGACGTTGCTCGGCGCGATGCTCCTCGGCGTCGGCGCTGGCTACTACGTCGGCTACAAGAAGTGGGAGCGGTGGACGCCCGCGGTGGCCGAGGCCGAGAAGGCCAAGCAGGACAAGCGCAGCCGCCGTGGTCGACGTGGCAAGACGGCGTTCGCCCCGGCGATGATCCCCGGCGGCGGCGGGATGGTCGTCGGCGGTCGCTTCTGACGTTCGGCGTCATCGCGTCGCGTCGAGCAGGACCTCGAGCACGCCGGGCGTGCGCGCGAGCTCGAACGCCTCGAGCGCGCGCCCGAGCGGCAGCTTGAAGCGAACCGCGAGCATGCAGCGGCTCTCGCAGCGGGCGCGACGGGTGAGCGCGATCGGGCTTGCGCCCGCCCGCGGGCGGCGGATAATCTGCCGCGCCCGGAGGAGTGGCCGAGCGGTCGATGGCGGCGGACTTGAAATCCGTTGTGCTCGAAAGGGTACCGGGGGTTCGAATCCCTCCTCCTCCGCAGGGCTGGTGCGTAGCTGATGCAGGCCCGCGACGATCGCTGGGAGGCGCCCCGATCAGTCGCGGGGTGCGGCGGCGGAGTCGAGAATCATGCCGCCGCTCCGGGTGCGGCGCACACCGACCACCGCAGTGCCCGCGACGCCGACCCGCGCGCGACTGCTGACGTCGATCGCGGCCACGCTGCCCTCGAGGCGGCCACCGACGACCGTGACCACGGCTTCGGCCGACGCCGACACCGCGGTCTGTGCGGACACCGAGACGTCGGCGAGATCCAACGTGCCTCCGAGGATCTCGAAGCCCGTCTGCGGGGCGCCGATCACCTCGATGCCCGACACGGTGACCGCGCCCCGCAGCTGCTGCACGATCTTGCTGCGCGGCCGCAGCGTGCCGCCCGAGATCGTGAGCTCGGAGCGGGTCATGACGTGGGCGATGATGTCGGCCGTGATGTCGCAGTCGATGAGCTGCAGCTGACAGCCGTACATCGTCATGAAGGCGGTGCCCTCGAGCACGAACGTCTCGCCCTCGAAGCGGAACTTGTCGCCGAGCTTGCACACGAGCTTCGAGGTGCCGTCCCACCCGGGTCGGCGGAAGCCGCCCTCGTCGGCGCGGGAATCGGCGTCCATCATCATCACGCCCGCGATGCTCGCGGCGATGACGTCGGCGCTCTCGGCCTCGAGCAGGCCCTCGAGCGCGGCGGGGTCGACATCCTTGCCGCGCATGAGATCGGCCAGCGCTTGCTTGCCAACTCTCGCGACCGCGTCGGTCTCGGCGAAGGCGGCTTCGCGCTCGGCATCGACCCGCGCCTGCTCGGCTGAGAGCCGAGGCGCGGCTGCGGGCGCGGGCGCGGCGAGCGGGATCGGCCGCGGCTCGCGGGGCATCGCGGCCTCACGCACGATCGCATCCTCGGTGTCCGCGTCCTGGCCGCCGTCATCGGCCACGACGGCCTCGTCCTGCCGCGTCGCCCACCATGCCACCCCGCCCAGCGCTCCAGCGCCGAGCAGGGCGGCCGCCGCGATCGAACCCACGATGGCGAGCCCCGAGCGTGGCGGGATCTTCCCGCGCTCGAGCTCGCCGAGCAGCAGGGCCATCGACGCGGTCCGGATGCGGGCGTCGACCGCCAGGCCGCCGAGCACGGCGCGGAGGATCGCGACGGGCACCGGGCTCGACTCGGGCACCGGGCGGATCCGGGCGTGCATCACGTTGTGGATCAGCTCGGCGAGGGTCGAGCCCGCGAACGGTCGGACGCCCCACAGCGCCTCGTAGAGCACCACGGCGAAGGCGAAGACGTCGCTCCGGGTGTCGGCGCGGCCGCTGAACTGCTCGGGGGCCATGTACGCGGGCGTGCCGGGCACCGAGCCGGTGCGGGTGAGATCGGGGCCGAGTCCGGCGCCGTCGAGCGCAGCGTCGGGCGCCACCACCCCGACGCCGCGGGCGATCCCGAAATCGGCGACGCGCACCCGGCCGACTCCCCGCGGCGAGATCGGATCGCGTCCAACCAGCACGTTGTCGGGCTTGAAGTCGCGGTGCACGATGCCGGCGGCATGGGCCGCCATCAAGCCGCGGCCGGCCTGCAGGCACACCTCGAGCGCGGCACGCCATGGCCGCGGGCCCTCGGCCAGCCACGCGCGCAGCGAGACGCCGTCGACGAACTCCATCGCGATGTACAGATCGCCCTCGTGCATGCCGACGTCGTAGACCCGCACCACGTTGGGGTGATCGAGCCGCGCCATCGCCCGAGCCTCGCGCTCGAGGCGGGCCGTGTCCTCGCCCACCGTGCGCTGCAGCTTGAGGGCGACCGGCCGATCGAGGCGCAGGTGGTGGGCGCGGTACACGACGCCCATGGCACCGGCTCCGATCACGCCGTCGATGCGATAGTGCTGATCGACGATCGTGCCCTCGGGCAGGACCGAGCGCGGGATCGCGACCTGGGCGGTCGCGCCGTCGCACGTCCCCGGCCAGGTCCCCGTCGAGCCGTGGGTCGTGCGCGGGCCGGGGATCGTCGCGGGCGCGGGCGGCCACGTCGGGACGGCGGCGGCGGGCACCGCGAGCGGCGACGGTGGGACCGCTGTCCACGTCGGTGCGTCGGGATCGAAGGGCCGATCGGCCATTGGTCGCCAGCGTAGCAGTCCTGTACGCGCAGACGCTGCGTCCGGGCAGGCGCAGGCGCGCGCGCCGCGAGTGCAGTCTCCGCGTGGTGGCGGGAGCTGTGCGCTGGTAGATCTGCCCCGCCATGAACGACGACCACGCGCCGAACCACGCCCCGCTCG
The DNA here is from genome assembly GCA_038325765.1 of Nannocystales bacterium. Classification (GTDB taxonomy): domain Bacteria; phylum Myxococcota_A; class Polyangia; order Nannocystales; family Nannocystaceae; genus Xiheibacterium. Next base: position 105,582 of record JBBQJI010000007.1, on the reverse strand, counting down.
ACCCCCGCGCAGACGCGGTGTTGCAGTACTGGTTCGGCCCGCGCGACAGCGACCAGTGGGGGACGATGCGATCGCTGTGGTTCGCCGGCGGCGAGGCGGCCGACACGGAGATCCGCACCCGCTTCGGTGCGCTGCACGGGCCGGCCTGCGCCGGCGAGCTCGACGGTTGGACCACGAGCGCCGAGGGCAGCCTGGCGCTGCTGCTCGTGCTGGATCAGTTCTCGCGCAACCTGCACCGCGGCAGCGCCCGCGCGTTCGAGGCCGACGCCAAGGCGGTCGCGATCGCGAACGAGGCGATCGCGCGCGGCTTCGACCAGCAGGTGCTGCCGTTGCAGCGCTGGTTCTTCTACCTGCCGTTCGAGCACGCCGAGGATCTCGACGCCCAGCGCCGCGCGGTCGCTTTGTTCTCGGCGCTGCCCGACGACGCCGATCGCCAGATGGGGGTGGACTACGCCAAGCGCCATCTCGCGGTGATCGAGCGGTTCGGTCGCTTCCCCCACCGCAATGCGCGGCTCGGTCGGTCGAGCACCGCCGACGAGGCCCAGTGGCTCGCCGAGGGCGGCGAGAACTTCGGCTGAGTCGCGGTCATGTCGAATGCCATCGAGCCGGGGCCCCCGTCGACGGGGCGCGCGTCGACGGAGCCGCGGGCGGTGTGCCCCCGCTGTCGGCGGCCGCGCAGCGTGTGCTACTGCGAGCATCTCGCGAGCATCGCCACGCGCACGCGGGTGGTGTTCTTGCAACACCCCCGCGAGCGCGACATGGCGATCGGCACCGCGCGCATGGCCAGCTTGTGCCTGCCCAACTCGGAGCTGCACGTCGGGGTGCACTGGGACGGCACCCCGGCGTTGGCGCGGGCGCTCGGTGATCCAAAGCGGCCCGCCGCGCTGCTGTATCCCGGCGTGGGCGCCCGCGACATCCTGGTCGATCCGCCGAAGACGCCGATCACGCTGATCGTCGTCGACGGCACCTGGTCGCAGGCCAAGAAGCTGGTGCGGAGCAACCCCGCGCTCGCAGCCCTGCCGCGCTATGCCTTCGTGCCGCCGGGCCCCAGCGAGTACCGCATCCGCCGCGAGCCCCAGGACGACTACGTGTCCACGATCGAGGCGCTGGTGCACGTGCTCGGGGCTCTCGAGGGCGACGCGGATCGCTTCGAGGCGCTGTTGCGGCCGTTCCGGGCGATGGTCGACACGCAGCTCGATCACATCGCGCGGGTGAATCATCGCCGGGTCCGCACCGCGCCGCGGCGTGAGCGGGCACGGCCGCAGCTGCCAGAGCTGCTGCGCACCCGCGGCGACGACGTGGTGTGTGTGTTCGGCGACGCCAACGGCTGGCCGTTCGACAGCCCGCGGCGCAGACCGAGCGGCCTGGGCGAGCTGCTGCGGTGGGTGGCGCTGCGCGTGGCGACCGTCGAGCTGTTCACCGCCACCGTCGCGCCCGACGGGGCGCTCGCCGCCGGCACGGCGGCCCAGCTCGAGCTCGACGCCGCCGCGCTGGAGGCAGGGCGGCCCCGCGCGGCATTCGTCGCCGACTGGCAGGCGTTCGTGCGCCCGGACGACATCCTGTGCGCGTGGGGCGATCACTCGCTGCGTCTGCTCGCCGACGCCGGCGTGCCGGCCGATCGGACCGTGTTCGATCTGCGCCGCGTCGCGGCGGGGTGGGACAGCGCGCGGCCCGGCGCCGTCGAGCAGTACCACGCACGCATCGGCCTGCCGTCGTGCACGCCCGCCGGCTCCGGACGCGCGTCGCGGCGCGTGGCTCAGCTCGCGGCGATCTGGCAGCACCTGCGCCAGCGCACCTGAGCCGACTGTCGCGGTGGGCACCGGTCTCACGCGCAGTCCTCTTCGTCGGTGCCGTCGTCGCAATCGGCCTCGCCGTCGCAGGCCCAGCTCTCGGGCACGCACCACGCTCCGTCGCACAGCAGCTCGCCCTCGTCGCAGCGCCAGCCACCGTGACACTCGAGCTCGTCGGTGCCGTCGTCGCAGTCGGCCTCGCCATCGCAGAGCCAGCGGGCGTCGATGCACGGGCCGTCGTGGCACGCCCACTCGCCGTCGTCGCAGGCCGGCGCCTCGTCGTGCAAGCTGCGATCGATCCACGCGTGGACGGCCGACACGCGCGCGTAGATCCCCGGCAGCTCGGGGCGACCGCAGCCGGCGCCCCAGCTCACGATCCCCGCGAGGCGCCAGTCGCCATCGTCGCCCGGGACCACCAGGCCGCCGCCGCTGTCGCCCGCGCACGAGTCCTTGCCGCCGACATCGACGCCGGCCGCGAGCAGCGTGTCGTCGATCGCCACGCCGTACTGCGCCGAGGCCTCGGCGTTGTCGACGATCGGCACGTCGACGGTGCGCAGCACGTCCGACAGCGGACCGCTCTCGTCGGTGCGCCCCCAGCCGCTGACGGTGGCCACGACGCCCGGATCTGTGAGGCCGTCGTCGACGTCGTCCGCGTCGACCAGCGGGATCGCGGCGACGGAGTCGCCATCGAGATCGAGGGGGACGGCGAGCCGTAGCAGGGCGACGTCGTGGCGCGGGGGAGAGCCGCCGTCGTACTCCGGGTGCAGCACGACGCGGGCGATCGCGCTGCGCTGGGCGTCGTTGCGATCGGACAGCCGCGTGATTCCGGCGAGCACCTCGAGCCCGCGCGGCTGGTCGTCGACGCAGTGCGCCGCGGTGACGACCCATCCCGCCGCCACGATCGCGCCGCCGCACCGCAATCCCTGAGCCGATGTGACGCTGACCTGATGCGGGAACGTGGCGATGTCGGCGGGGGCACCACCGACGATGCGTGCGGGCATGGGCCGGCCGGTGGGCTCCGCGACGCAGGACAGGATCGGGAGAAGGAGCAGAGGGGCGTGTCGCATGCGCCGCCGCTGTGCAGGCATCGTGCCGAAGACCGCTGCGAGTGGCGGCGACGCGCGGAGACCCACGCGCGGCCCAGGTGGCCCGCAGGCGGGCCGCCCGTGGCCCACCGGCGGGCCAGCCCGACCACAGCGCGAGGCCTCGCTCGATCGAGACGTCGCCACCGTTGCCAGCCGCACCGCCGCCGCGTCATGCTCGGGGCATGGAATGCCAGGACTGCGGCGAAGAATCCGACGAACTCGTCCGCGTGACCGCCGACCGCAAGGCCCGGAAGATCTGTCCCGACTGCCACGAGCTGTTCGTGGAGAAGCAGGAGATCGCCGCCGAGGCCGGCGCCGCGATGCGCGGCATGATGGAGTACAAGGGTTAGGCCGCCGCGAGCCCGTTAGGCCGCTGCGAGCCCGTCAGGGGCGAGGATGCGGCCGAGGGCGGCGCCGAGGCGACCGGCGGCGGACAGCGGTGCGCCGAGCGACGTGATCACGAACCGGTGCGGGCCCACGCCCAGGCGCACCACGTGGAGCTCGCGCGCATCGAGGCCGTGCTCGGTGCACACGGCGTCGCGGTCCTCCGCGTCGCGCACGTCGAGGATCGAGGTGCCGACCGTGGCGAGGGTGCCGAGGTCGCCGTCGCCGACGCCCCCGATGACGCGCCCACCGTCGTCGGAGACGACCGCTGCACGCATGCCCGCCTCGGTGGCGTTGCGGGCCAAGAAGATCCGGATCGCGCCGGCGGGATCATCGCTGCGGAGCTCGCGTCGCTCGGTCTGCATCCAACCATCGTGCCGGATGTCGGCCGTGGGACGAAGAAACCGGCGCGCGCGGGGGGCGAACACGACGAATGTGCGGCCCGCGGCGGCGGGGGCGGAACCTTGGCACCCTGGTCTGCGAGTCAGGGGGTCGGTGGTTCCGGCCGAGGATCGTGCCGATCTCGTCGCCGAGCGTCGCGCGATCGCGACGGTGATCGCGGCGGAGATCGAGACGCTCTCCCCCGAGATGCGCGCGGCGTTCGTGTTGCGTGCGCATCACGATCTCGACTACGCGGAGATCGCCATGGCGCTCGACCTCGATGTCGGCACCGTGAAATCCCGCCTGTGGCGCGCGCGTGCGGCGCTGCGGGACCGACTGCAGGAGGTGCGCCGTGGTTGACGCACACTACACCAACGGCGGCGACGACGAGCTCGCGCCACGCCACGTCCTGGAGACCCTCACCGTGCCCGAACTACCGTACGACTTCACCGATCGCGTGATGGGCTCGCTGCACGCCGCACCGCAGACACCACTGCGGCGGCCATGGTTGCCGTGGACGGTGGCGGCGACGAGCAGCGCTGTGGCCTTGGCCGCGGCGGTGGTGTTGGTGGCGGCGTGGCCGGCCCGTGCGCCCGTCGCCGCGACCCCGCGTGCCGCCGAGATCGCGCCGGCTATCGCCGTGGCACCTCCGGTGTCGCCCGCCCGTGGCCATCTCGTGCTCGCGGTGCAGCCGCGCGACGCGAGCGTACGCATCGATGGCGTCGCGTTGGCCGGCCCGTCGCCGTTCGTCGCCACCAACCTGGTGCCGGGGCGCCACGCGATCGCGATCGAGCGCGCCGGTCATCTGGGTTGGACGCGCGAGCTCGACGTGCCCGAGGGCAAACTCGATCTGTCGATCGAGCTGCCGGTGGACGCGCCGATCGATGCGGCCGACGTGCCCGAGGACATCACCGAAACGGCGCGCGCCCCGATCGTGTCGGCGCGCCGCTCGTCGGCGTCGGGCGGCGCGCCGACGTCCGACCTGCCCCGCATGAAGGACCCGTTCTCGACCCACTCGCACGCCGCCGGCGAGGAGCCGGCAGCGGTGTTGGATCCGTTCGCGAGAAAGGGACTGCTGCGCATCGGCACTGGGTCCGGATCGGCGCCCGCCTCCATCAGCATCGACGGCGAGCCGGTCGGCACCACGCCCTTGGGAAGCGTGCGGGTCACACCGGGTCGCCACGAGATCCGGTGGGAGTGGAGCCGCGGTCGCGTGGTGCGGCGGACGGTGGACGTCGATGCCGGCGAGATCGAGATCGTCAAGGCCAGCGAGCCCGACTCGTCGACGGGCGACTAGTCCGACGCCGTGGTCGGGCGTCGGCGCCAGCGCGGACGCCAGACCGCCAGCGCGATGTTGGCGAGCGAGAGGAGCGTGACGACGCCGAGCCCGCCGCGTTCGTGGCGGATGACCGCGGGCAGATCCGCGGCATGCGTGGTGTCGCCGGCGGCGATCTGGGCCGAGATCGCCGCGGCCTCCTGCGCGGGGCCCTGCACCGCGACGAGGGTGCCCTCGAGCACGAGCACGGTGGTGAGCAGCTTGATCCACGCCCACCCTGCTTTTTGGAACGGGTGGTGCGCCGCGATGGAGGCCAGGCCACTGACCAGCACCACGAGTAGCGATGGGATTAGCAACCATTCCGAGATCAGCAAGATCGCGTGGCGCATCGCCGCATACTCGAGGGGTCCGCGGCCGTCGGCGGCGAACGACAGGATCGCCTGAGCTGCCACCGCGCCCATGAGCCCGGCGCCACCGACCTCGTGCAAGAATTTCAGAGTCCGCCGCATCGCTGCACCGGGCAGGCTAGCAAGCTCGTGGCGGAAATCCCCGATCGCCGTCCGCGTCGCGCCGCGCGTGCGCGAAACTGGGTGGCGCACTCCGCAGGGGCACGATGCCCCGGACCGACGCAGCATTGCGCCCCGGGGTCGGTGTAGAATGCCGAGGGTGTGGCGCGAAAGTGGTCAGCGGCCTGGCGCGCCGCCCATCGTTGGTGCGCCGGGCCCGAGCACGAGGTCGCGATCTCGCCGCTCGTGCGGCGCTTTGGTGGTTGGGCGCGCGCGTCTGTCGACGCGACCGCGCATCTGTCGACGCGACCGCGCATCTGTCGACGCGACCGTGATACGTTCCAGGGAGCCGGCGGAGCGTGGAGACGATCCACCGGCGCAACGGACGACGGCACACGCCCCGGAGGGGCCACCGAATGACGCACACGCGGGCGCGGAACGCCGACAACAAACCCCTTCGACGGGAGGCCCACCCGGGTGAGGCCACCACGATCCGCTGCGTCACCTTGCAACCGAGCCTCGCGGTGGCGACGTGCGGTGCGCCGGTGTCGTTCCACCGCTGCGACGAGCTGCCGCCCCCCGAGGTCATCGGCAAGATCGTGATGATCGCGGCGCACGGCAGCGCGGTCGGCTGCGCGCGATTCACCGGCATCGTCACGTTGGTCGGTGCACCCGAGCCCAGCCTCGAGCACCGCGCGGCCGACACCATCCGAGCGTCCCTCGGGGCGCGGGGCGAGCTGTTCGGGCCGCGGCTGTGGGTGTTCGAGGACGGGTTGCTGTTCGACGAAGCTGTCGAGGTCGGTGACGGTGGCCGGCACACGATCTGGGGGATCCCCGAGTCGTTGCACGGCGCGCTGCAGCGGGCGCACCGCGCTGCGGCGGCCCGCGGGGCCCGCGGGGCTTCATAGCACCCACTGCGCGGGGCGGCGTGGCCGACGGTGCGGCGCGTGCCTGCTACCGTGGCCGCCGTGCGGTTCCACGAAGCCATCCACGGCGTCTACTTCGACGATCTCGACGCGTTGCAGATCCTCCACAACGCGCGCTACCTGCTGCTGTTCGAGCGGACCATCGGCTCGTTCTGGACCCGCACGATGGGCTGGGGCGGTGTGTTGTCCGCGTCCGAGAGCCCCGATCGCTATCACCTGGTGCGCACCAACGAGATCGAATACCTGCGTCCGGTCACCGGTATCGGCGAGGTCCGTGTGCGCATCTGGGTGGCCAAGCTCGGCCGCACCAGCCTGACGTTCGCGTTTCGAATGCTGCCGATGGACGAGGACATCGACTACGCCCGCGGTCAGCGGGTGGTCGTGTGCGTGGATCCAACGAGCCGCACACCGGTGGGCTGGAGCGACGACTTCCGCCGCCGCATCGCGCCGTTTTTGAGCGACGTCGCCTGACGGATCACCGCAGGGTGTTGTCGACGGCGGGGTTCTCGGTCGCACCGTATTGGCGAAGGATCGCCGCGGTGTTCTTGGCGGAGCCGCTGCGCAGGGGCGGACGGTGGGTGTCGAGCGGTCTGCTGCCGGGATCGACCTTCCACAGCCACGACGGTGGATGGTCAGCGCCGCGCTGCTTGCCGGCGATCGCGGTCGTCTCGGCGTTCACGTCGGCGCCGTTCTCGAGCAAGCCGATTGCCGAGTCGGCGTGATCCTCGAACGCGGCGACGTGCAGCGCCGTCCATCCGAACAGATCGCGGATATCGACCGGGAAGTCGCGGCGCTGCACGAGCAGGGCCACTAACCTCGAGCTGTCTGCCCGCTCGGCAGCGTGGTGGAGCAGCGTTCGGCCACGCTCGTCGATCGGCGCCGCTGGCTCGACCCCGGCGTCGAGCAGCGTGACGAGGAACTCGATGTCGGTGGCGAAGAGCCCCCCCGGCCGCTTCCATTTGGTGTCCCACGGCGTCTGGCCGTCGTCGTCGACGGCGTTGGGATCGGCGCCGCCACCGAGCAGCAGCGCGGTAGCCTCGGCCCCGCCGCGGCCATCGGCCAGGGCATGCAGCGGCGTGAGCCCGCCGTCGAAGCGATGATCGACGCGCTGGCCGTCGGCGAGGCTCGACGCGATCTTGTCGGCGTCGCCCTGTTGCAGCGCGCTGCGGAAGCGCTGCTCCGGGGTCGCGGGGCTGCAGCCGCCGGCGACCGCGAGCGAGAGCACGAGCGCGCGTGCTGTGGCTGACGTCATCATCACGGCCCAGGATAGCCGCGACGACTGCGACGTGCAGCCCCAGCGGCAACGTGCAGCGGCTGCTAACCTCCGCGCCTGCGATGGGCCATTCACGCATCATCGGTCTGCAGCTCGGCGCCGAGTCGGATTGGCCGCAGATGGGCGAGCAGCTCGGCGAGCTCGCGGCTGCGCTGTCGCCGGGCGCGGGCCTCGAGTCGCTGCAGCTCGTGCGTGTCGACGATCGCACCGCGGTGCTGATCGTGTCCGCATCCAGTGACGCAGCGTCGTCGGAGCTCGGCGGTGCGCTGGTCGAGCCGTGGCTCAGCGGTCTGCAGCTGGTTGCCGCGCCGACGACGACGCAGGGCGAGACGATCGTGGCGAGGGGTGGCGTCGATGCGTTCGCCCGTGTCGACGTCCTGGACGATGTGGAGCGGTGCGCGTACTTCGTGCGGCACGTCGTCGCCGCCGGGCAAGCGTGGGGGTTGTACGACGAGACGTGGGCCCGATCGCCCGCCGCCGGTGACACCGAGGCGCTGCCGCTGTGGCCGCAGCGCGAGCTTGCCGCCCGCTGCGTGAGCGGCCGTTGGCGTGCGTGCGTGCCACGGCCGATCGGCCTAACGGCATTGCGCGAGCAATGGCTGACCGGCATGGACGAGGACGGCATCGTCGCGGTCCTGATGCCGGGGCCGATGCTCGGGGGCACGGTCGTGACCGCCGCCGTGCTCTCCCGGGCGTTGCGCACGGCGATGGACGACGGCTGAGCGTGCGGGCGAATCGTCGCCCACGCGCGGGCACGTCCCACCGTGGCGGCGACAAGCGTGCATCCCCGGCCCGTGCCCCTGCGCCAGGCGCATGAAGTCGGCGAGATCATGCGCGCGCTCCGAAGGTCGTGGACTTGCACACGCACTGGCACGCGCCGACACCAACGTGGGTCGCGAACACTCGCCGAAAGCAACAACGATCATGGCCACCAAGCACGACGACAAGCAGCCCCAAACCGACACCCGCAACGCGCCGCAGACGCCCGGCCAGGGCAACAAGGACGATCGCACCCCGCAGCGCGGAGGCCAGGCCGATGACAAAGCAGCCCCGGGCCAGGGCGCCCGACAGGGCGACGACAAGGACATGGTTCCCGGCGCCGGTCAGGGCACTGGTCAGGGCAATCGCCCCGGGAACAATCCGGGCGACAAGCGGTGAATCCGCGTGCGCGTGCCCGGCGTCATGCCGGGCGGCGCATGCTCCGCCCCCGCGGATGAGCGGCATTCAGCGTGCGCGGTCGAGCTCCCGACCGACCGCCGCGGCTCGGGCCACCGCCACGGCGTCATGGGTGCGCTTTGCCGAGGCGAGCATGTCGGCGTGCAGCGATCGTGCAAGCTCGCGTTCACCGTGGCCCAACCGTGCGCGCGCGCGCCACTCGAGGATGTGGGCGAGCTGAGGAATCCCTGCGGCATCTGCGACCGCAGCCGCCCCGTCGAGTTGCTCGATCGCTTGGACGAAGTGGCCCGCCAGCACATTGCAGCGGCCGAGCCCGACGAGGACGCCGATGATGTCGGGATGCGTCGGGCCCATGAGTGCCGCGATCTCCCCCCGTGCGCGCTCGAGCTCTGGGACGGCGTCGTCGCACCGGTCGAGCGAGGCCTTGGCCGTCGCGACGATGGACGCAGCCTGGATGCGGTCGGGCGCCGATGCCGGGAGCAGCGTCGCCATAATCGCACTGCCGCGCTCGGCGCGCTCGAGCGCGGCTGGGGGGTCGTGGGTGACCCACAGCCCGGCCTCGGTGACGAGCAGCTTGGCGAACAGCAGACTCCGCTCCCCCGCGATCTTGCCGGCGAGCGTGGTGGCCTCGGCGTGGAGTTCGCGGGCACCGTCGCCGTCGCCACTCGCAGCCTGCGCCACCGCGAGGTTCGACATCACCGTAACGTGATTGCGTTCGGGCTTGCTGCCGGTGGCCCGCAGGTCGGCCAGCGCGCGGGCCTGAATGGCGACGCCGTCGGCGAGGCGACCGGTGAAGACGTAGACGCCGCCGAGGTTCGCCCGCGCTTCGACGACACGGGCCGAGCCGGGACCCAGCGCCCGCTCGCCGACCTCGACCGCGTGCGTGAGTGAGACCTCTGCCCCGGCGTAGTCGCCCAGCTCGAGCTGCACGCCGCCCAGTAGATTCCATGCGTTCGCGGTAGTCGGGTGGGCTTCGCCGACGCTCGCCTCGTAGTCCCGCACTGCCGCTCGCAACAGCGGTAGCGCCTCCGGGTGCCTGCCCATCCTCACGTAGGTCATGCCGAGCACCGCGCGCATGCCCGCCCGTGCGTACCGTTGGTCGGGCGCATCCCGCTCGAGCAGGGCGAGCGCCACCAGATGGTCGGCGAGCGCATGCTCGAAGCGATCGACGGCACGATGGGCCATGCCGCGGTTGACCAGGAGCTGGCGCTGCAGGAACCCCGGCGCGCCTCCGCGCTCCAGCCACGCCTCGGCGAGTACCGCCCAATGCTCGCCGCGCTCGCGCGAGGCAACAGCCGAGCCATCGACGAAGACGCCCTCGATCGCCAGCTCGGCAGCGACGAGATCGGCCCCGGCACGCACCGCCGCGGCGATGCCAGAACGTAGCTGCGCGCTGGCTTGATCGAACAGCCGCTCCTTCTCCAGCGTGTAGGCGAGCTCGAGGTGCAGCATCGCGAGAATCCGGGGCTTGCCCAACGCCGCGACCTCGTCGATCCGTGGCGCGCCGAGCTCGAAGCCCTCCTGGTAGCGACCGGCGGACCTGAGCTCACCGACTTTGGCGACGAGCTCGAGCGCCGCGTCTATCTGAGGCCGCATCGAGGCATCGACGTCGGCGAGATCGTCGTCGCCGGTGGCGAAATCACAGCGCTCGATCGGGGTCAACCCCTCGGTGGCTGCGACGGCACGATCAGTGATCTCTGGATCGCCGCGGCCGAGCACCTCGAGCAGCGCCGCCTGCTCGCGTCCCCGTTGGGCGAGGCACTCGCGGTGCGCCGCGAGCTGCATGAGCGAGCGCGAGCCCTCGACGTGCACTGCCTGGCATACACGCGCGAGCGACTGCTCGGCCTGCTCGCCGCGCGATCGCAGCGACGCGTCGATGCGGGCGTGACTGTCCGCGGCAAAGCTGCGTCCGCTCGCGAGCAAGCTTTCGCGCAGCGAGACGTTGGCATCGTCGGTCCACCACGACGCGGCGGCTGGGGTCTCGGTGCAGCCGGCCCCGGGGTCGGGCGGGCGCACCGCCGCCCACGTCAGCGCGCCGGTGACGCCGATGACCGCGGCGAGGCTGAGCCACCGCCGCTTGGCTGCGGTGGGATCGCGGGAGAGGGCGTCGAGCAGCGCGCCCATGTCGGGGAAGCGATCGTGGGGGTCCGACGACAGCCCGCGCCTCAGCACGCGGCGCACGTGCTGCGGCACCGCGGCGCCGTCGGGCTCTTGGATCCGGCCCTCGGTGATCGCGACGGCGAGCCCGACGAGTGTGCTCGCCTCGTACGGTCGGCGGCGGAACACGCCCTCGAACAGCGCCACGCAGAACGCGAACTGGTCGGCGCGCGCATCGACGTCGCCGCTGCGAAACTGCTCGGGCGCCATGTATGCAGGCGACCCGACGATGTCATCGGAGAGGGTGGGATCCTCGCCGCGTTGCTGCGTGATCTCGATCCGGCTGATCTCGCCGACGGCGCGGGCGAGGCCGAAATCGGCGACCCGCACACGACCGCGGCGGTCCGAATCTGCGTCGACGCGGCCGATCAGTACGTTGTCCGGCTTGAAGTCGCGGTGCACGAGCCCGGCGGCGTGGGCGGCCGCCAGACCGCGGCCCGCCTCGATATAGAGGGCAACGACCTCGCGCCAGGACCTCGGCGCTGCGTCGACCCACTGCCGCGCCGTCCAGCCCTCGATGTACTCCATCGCCACGAACACGTGGTCGTTCCATGTGCCGACCTCGTACACGACGAGCACGTTGTCGTGCTCGACCTTGGCCACGGCCCGCGCCTCGCGGAGCAATCGCGAGGCTGCTGCACGGGTCGCGGCGCGGTGCAGCTTGATCGCCACCCGACGATCGAGCACCAGGTGCCAAGCGAGATACACGACACCCATGCCGCCCTCGCCCACGCGTCGCTCGATGCGAAACTCGCCGGCGATCTCCTCGCCGATCGAGGGTCCGAGCGAGAGCGACGGTGCCGAGGCGAGGTCTGCGAGCCAGGACTCGACCGAGTCACCGCCGGTAGGCTCGGCGGCGCGCAGCGTCGCAGCACCCACATCGATCGCGTGCGAGGGGTCGGTCGCCGAGGCGCCGACGCTCGCGATCTCCACCTCGCGGTCGACGCCCATCGAATCCTGACGGCCCACCGACGCGAGCATACCACCGGCTGGGCAGCCCCGTGGGCAGGGTCCCTCACGGATCACCCGGGAGGCGGACCACCGGCACGCTGCCCGAGCTGTTGAGGAATTCGCCGACGGCCAAGGGCGCCGCGCACATCCGACAAAAACGGCTGTCGGAGACGTGGCCGCGGGCGTCGCAGGCGTTGCACACCAGGCGCTTGCGATAGGCCTCCACCGTCTGCGCGATGTCCGATGACACGATGCCCACCGGTACGGCGATGACGCCGTAGCCGAGCACCATCACCAAGGAGGCGAGCATGCGGCCGGCGGTGCTCGTGGGCACCACATCGCCGTAGCCGACGGTCGTGAGCGTCGCCACCGCCCAGTACATCCCCTTGGGGATGCTCTCGAAGCCGGCGCTCGGACCCTCGACGAGGAACATCAACGTGCCGAGAATCACCGCGACGACCGACACGGCGGCGATGAACATCAGCACCTTGGGGAAGCTGGCGCGCACCGCATGCGCGATCATGCCGCCCTGTTCGGCCCAGCGCCCCCGACCGAACAGCCGGAACAGCCGCAGCAATCGCAGCCCCCGCAGCACCACGCCGGACGCCGCCACCGGCACGAACAGCGCCAGGTACAGCGGCAGCGTCGCCGCCAGATCGACGAGGCCCAGGAACGAGAACGCATAGCGTGTCCGATGCGGCGAGGCGTACAGGCGCAGCAGGTACTCGAGCGTGAATGCGATCGTGACGACCCACTCGATCAGATCGAAGATCGGACCATACCGCTCCCGCACCGACGGCACGCTGTCGAGCACGACCACGACGATGCTCGCGAGGATCAGGACGATGACGAGCAGATCGAAGGCGCGGGCGGCCCGCGTCATCGGACGGAAGAGGAACTCGTGCAGGCGCTGGCGCGCGCTCATCATGGCTTGCAGAGGATAGGACACCTGGGTCCAATCCGCGCGTCGGGCCGACGCGGATCTCGGGTCCTAGCGACGGCGCTCGATCCAGCGCTCCACGCCGTAGTAGAGGCATGGGATCAGCACCAATGTCACCAATGTCGAGGTGGTGAGGCCGCCGAGCACCGCGCGCGCCAGCGGCACCTGCAGCTCGCTGCCCTCGCCGAGGCCAAGGCCGAGCGGCACGAGCCCCAACAAGGTGGTGGCGGTGGTCATCAGCACCGGCCGCAGACGGTCGACCGAGCCGCGGCGCACCGCATCGAGCAGCGGCATGCCCTCCTCGCGGCGAAGCGTCTCGATGTGGTCGACGAGCACGATCGCGTTGTTGACCACGATGCCCACCAGCACGATCACGCCGAGCGCCGACTGCAGGTTGAGGCTGGTGCCGGTCGCGAGAAGGGCTGCGATCACCCCGACGATCGCGAACGGGATCGACGCCATCACGACGAGCGGGTCGCGGAGCTTCTCGAACTGCACGACCATCACGGCGTAGACCAGGAACAGGGCCAACAGGCCGCCTATCCACAGGCCGTCGAAGGACTCTTGTTGCTGCCGGAGCTCGCCGGCGATGCGCAGCGAGATGCCATCGGGCTTGACCATCGCGTCGAGCTCGGCCTGGAGATCGCGGGCGACCGAGCCGAGGTCGCGCTCACCGATGCCCATGCCGATCTTGACGACGCGCGCCTGATCTTCGCGGGCCAGCGAGGATTTTCCGACGCGCTCTTCGATGCGGGCGACTTGGCCGAGCGGCACGCTGCCACCGGCCGGCAGCGCGATGGGGAGGCTGTCGAGCTGATCCAGCCGCGCCCGCTCGGACTCGCGCAGCACCACGCGCATGTCGTATTCCTCGCCCAGCTCGCGGTAGCGGGTGGCGATACGCCCGAGCACGTAGTGCTCGACCGTCGAGGCGACCTCGGCGGCGCCCAGGCCGAGCTCGCCCAGGCGCACGCGGTCGACCACCAACGTGCGCTCGAGCTGGCCCGCCTCGCGGTCGGCGCGGGCGTAGACGATGCCGTCGATGGTGGTCGCGATCTCGCGGACCTCGGCGGCGACGAGGTCTGCGGCGCGCTGATCGTGGCCGATCACCTGGACGATCAGGCGGTCGTCGTTGCCGCCCCGCATCATGCGGAGCAAGAGGTTGCCGCTGTCCGGTCGGACTTGGATCGCGGCGCCGGGCACGTCGCGGATCGCAGCTTGGATGATGTCGATGATCTCGACCTGATCGCGTGAGCGTTTGCTGCGCTCGACCAGGAGCACGTCGATCGATCCCTTGTTGCTGCCGGCCGGCTTCCACCAGCTCTCGGGGCCGGCGACCTCGACCAAGTGCTCGATCTCCTCGGCCGGGATCACCGCGCGGATGCGGTCCGCGATGTCGAGCATCGTCGCCGACGTGGTCGCCAGCGGCGTGCCCACCGGCATCTCGACCGAGACCACCACGCGGCCCTCGTCGGCCTCGGGCATGAGCTCGGTGCGCAGCTGCGGCACGCCGGCGAGCGCGACCAGGAACAGCCCCAGCCCGAGCACGACCATCGACCACGGTCGCCGCAGTGCGGCGCGGAGCAGGCTGCCGTAGGCGCTGGCGCTCTCGCGGGTGGCCTTGGGGCGGGCGCGGATCGGGCCCAGCCAGTGGGCGCAGATCGCAGGCACCAGCGTCAGCGCCACCATCAGCGAGCACACCAACGAGAAGCACACGACCACGGCGAGCTCGCGGAAGAAGACCCCCGCGAAGCCGCCGAGGAACACGACGGGCACGAACACCGCGACCGTGGTCAACGTGCCGGCGACCACGGCGCTGGCGACCGCAGAGGTGCCCTCGACCGCAGCAGCCTTGGGATCGAGACCCTGCTCGCGCTTGCTGTGGATGCTCTCGACGATGACGATCGCGTTGTCGACGAGCATGCCGATGCCGAGCGCCAGGCCGCCGAACGAGATGAGGTTCAACGTGATGCCCGAGGCCAGCATCAGGGTCAGCGTGGCGAGGATCGACAGGGGGATGGTAGTCGCCACCACCATCGTGGTGCGGAAGTCGCGGAGGAACACGAGCAAGACCAAGACCGCCAGACCGCCACCCAAGAGGGCCGCCGACTGCACGCCGGAGACCGCGTCTTCGATGAACTTGCCCGAGTCGCGGAGCATCGAGATCTCGGCCTTGCCGGCGAAGTCGGCGTTGATGATGTCGATCTCGGTGCGCAGGGCCTTGACCACCTCGACCGTGTTCGCACCCGACTGCTTCGAGACCATCACGCGGATGCCGGGGGTCTCGTCGACCCACAGCTGATCACGGACCTCTTGTACGCCGTCCTTCACGTCGGCGACCTCGCGCAGGAGCACCGGGCGATCCTGTCGCCACGCGATCACGGTGCGACCGATCTCCTCGAGGCTGCGGTACTCGCCCTCGGTGCGGATCACCACTTCTTGGCCGCCCTGCTGCATGTCACCGGCCGACATGTCGCGGTTCTCGCGGGCGAGGGCGGCGCTGATGTCCTCGGCGTGGATCGACAGCGCCTCGAGTCGGCTGCGGATCAGCTCGATGCGGATCTCGCGACGACGGCCGCCACGCACGTCGACCTTGGCGACGCCCTCGACCGCCTCGAGCCGGCGCGTGAAATCCTCTTCGGCGAGGTGACGCAGGCGCCGGGCGTCGCCCGAGCCCGAGATGCCCAGGTGCGCGACCGAGGCCGCCGACAGATCAAATTTCATCACGATAGGCGCGTCGGCGCCCTCGGGAAGATCGGCGCGGATGCGTTCGAGCTGGGCGCGGACCTCGTTGACCGCCTCTTCGAGATCCATGCCCCACGCGAACTGGAGCTGCACGCGCGCGAGACCTTCGGTCGAGGTGCTCTCGATGTGCGAGATGCCGTCGACCGTCGAGATGGCCTCCTCGACCGGCCGCGTCAGCAGCGTCTCGATGTCGAGCGGCGCCACGCCCTCGTACGCCACGGTGACGGTGATCCGCGGGGCGTCGACCTCGGGCAGCAGGTCGACCGTGAGCGCGCGCAGCGAGACCAGCCCGAACACGAACACGATCACGAAGATCATGCCCACACCGATGGGACGGCGGACGCACAGCGCAGCAAGGCTCATGTGCCCTCCTCGGGGGCGGCGACGGCGTCGACCAGCCGGATCGTCGCGCCGTCGGCGAGTTCGCGGTGGCCGCTGACCAGCACGCGCGCGTCGTCGCCGAGCTCGGCCTCGATCGCGGCGAAGCCGTCGTCGCGCCCGCGGACCTCGGCGTCGACCCAGCGCGCGGTGGAGTCGTCGACCACGAACACACCCACATGTGAGCTGCCATCGCCGTCGATGCGTTCGATGACGGCCTCCTCGGGCACGATCAGCGCCCCCTCGAGCTCGCCGAGCTCGACCACGACGTCGACGTACATGCCCGGCCGCAGCGATCCGGGGGTGGTGATCACGCCCTCGACCGTCAGCGTGCGATCGGTGGCCGACACCTCGCCCGACCAGCGCGTGATCTCGCCCAGCGGCACGACCTCGGAGCGCGCGCGAGACGATAGCCGCAGGCTCTGGCCGATCTCGAGGCCGCTCAGCTCGTACTCGGGCACGCGGAACCGCACCCGCAGCGGTTCGTCTGCGACCAGGCGCAGCATCGGGCTGCCCGGCTGCACGAACGTGCCCGGATCGACGTCGCGCCGCGCGATCGTGCCGGCGAACGGCGCCCGGATCTCGACGTCTTGCAGGTCCTCTTGGAGGATCGCGATGCGGGCGCTGGCCTCGGATTGGCGGGCGCGGCTGAGCGCCTGCTCGCTGTCACGCATACGCGCGGACGTGCGCAGATCGTCGAGCTCTTGTTGGGCGATCGCGCCGCTGTTGGCCAGCCCTCGTGCGCGCTCGAGGTCGCGTTGCGCCGCCTCGGTGGCGACCTCGGCGCTCGCGACGGACGCGCGTGTGGCCTGCAGTCCCGCCTTGGTCTCGCGGATCTGCCGGCGGATCACGGTGTCGTCGATCTGCGCCATCACCTGCCCGGCCTCGACCTCGTCGCCGATGCGCACGTCGATCGACGAGACATGGCCGGCGATGCGGCTGCTGACATCGACGGCGTCGGAGAACGCGTCGCCGGGATAGCGCCGTCGCAGTGTGAGGCTCCGGCGCTCGATCGCCACCGCCACGACCGCAGCGCCGCGGCGGGTCGCCGGGCCGGTCGCGGTCGACACCGCCGGATCTCGACCTTTCCACCACCAGCCCGCGCCGCCGAGCACGACCACCGCGATCACCATTGGCACCACCCACCGCGATGCCGACCGGCGACTCTCGTGGGGAGGCTCGGGCTCCGGCTCGGGCGGAACTCCTGCGGGCACCATGACGGCGCGTGGACGTGCGGGCTCGTCGGGCACGGCGCAGCTCGCTCCGAGCCTACATGCACCGGTCCGATCGTGCACCCCCAAGCGATGGCGCCGCGTATCGCTCGGGGTGCCGCTGCGCACGAACACTCGTGTCGTGCACCGCACAATCATGCAGGAGGCAAATCTGCCCGACTCGAATGACGCGGGCGCTCGCGTCCCGACCGAGCGCTCGCGCAGGCACATCGTGAGGCGCAACCGCCCCATCTTCGCCGTGGCCAACGCTTGACCGGCGACCACGGTGAGCGCCACGCTGATGGGTGCGTGCGCCTGTCCGATCCCATGCGTGGCACCACTTCATGGCGTGCACGCGTGATCGTGGCGACCGTCCTCGCCGCGTGTACCCGTGAGCCCGAGGGTCGATTCGCCCAGGAGCAGGCCGCGCCTGCGGTGGATCCTCGGGCCATGAAGTTCGCGCCGACCGTGGCGGCGGCGACCCAACCAGGCGAGCTCGCGGAGCCGGTGCTCGAGCTCGCGAGCAGCACACGCTTCGCCGTCGATGCGGTGGTGGTGGTGCAGCGCGGCCCCGGCACCGAGCCCGTGATCGAGCTGTGGCGCTTCGATCAGTACAACGCCGACGGGGATCTCGCGCGTGTCGGCGAGCCCGTGTCCCTGCTGCGCACGCACGCCGCGGCTCCGCGCGCCGACGCCCTGAAGACCCTACGCCTGCGGCTCTCCGAGCCCGGCACGACGATGCGGCGACGGTTGGGCATCGAGGCCGCGAGCCCTGCGTCGGCGCTCGAGCTGTTGGGCGCGGCGGCAAAGTCCGTCCGCGACGCTGCCGCGACCGACGCCGCCCGCGTCGAGGCGATGGTCACCGTGTTCGCCGGCCTGGACGACGGCCCGCTGTTCGACACCGACGCGCTCGGCACCGCGCTCGCGGGGCTCGCCGCCGATGACTGGGTGGCGGTCGAGACCGAGATGCCGTCAGAGTTTCGCGCCCGTGTGCGGACCCGGAGCGGCGAGGCGTTGGAAATGTTGCGCAAGGGCGACGGCTGGGTCGTCGCGGCCATACGGCCATCGTGATTCGACGAGCGACGGCGAGTTTTTTGCGCGCACGGCAGTCGCCCGCGCGAGTGAGTTCCCGTGGCGTGGTGTGATACGATTGAAACCTGGTCTGTCGACCCGCGAGCCAACGATGGGCGAGACTCCTCATACATCTGGTGCACCAGACGCGCCCCCGATGGCGCTGAGCCCCTCGGCGATGGGCGATGTCCTGGCGCAGATGCGGGAGGGATTCCAGATCATCGGCTTCGACTGGCGCTATCTCCTCGTGAACGACGAGGTGTGCCGCCAGGGACGGCGAACCCGCGGGCGCGTGCTCGGTGTACCGATGATGGAGCTCTATCCCGGCATCGAGGGCACGCCGCTGTTCGAACGCCTGGCGCGATGCCTGCGCGACCGCGTCGCGGACGAGTTCGAGAACGAGTTCACCCACGACGACGGCAGCACGGGGT
The DNA here is from genome assembly GCA_038325765.1 of Nannocystales bacterium. Lineage (GTDB taxonomy): Bacteria > Myxococcota_A > Polyangia > Nannocystales > Nannocystaceae > Xiheibacterium. The sequence goes on along the minus strand of JBBQJI010000007.1, from coordinate 86,904 downwards.
GGTTCGAGCTCCGGGTCGCGCCGGTCGACCTCGGGATCTCGGTGCTGTCGCTCGACATCACCGAGCGTCGATCGCTCGAGGACCAGCTGCGTCAGTCGCAGAAGATGGACGCGATCGGGCGCTTGGCTGGCGGCGTGGCCCACGACTTCAACAACATCCTCACCGCGATCATGACCTTCTCGAGCTTCGTGGCCGAACGTCTCGCCGACGACGAGAGTCGCGCCGACATGGCGGAGGTCCAACGCGCGACCGGTCGCGCCGCCGAGCTGGTCCGTCAGCTGTTGGCGTTCTCGCGCAAGCAGGCGGTGGTGCCCAAGATCGTCGACCTCGACGCCGTGATCTCGGGCTCGACGAAGATGCTCACCCGCATCATCGGCTCGCACATCGAGCTCGATTGGACGCCGCGCGGATCGCTGTGGCGGGTGCGCGTCGATCCCGGTGCGTTCGAGCAGGTGCTGCTCAACCTCATCGTCAACGCCCGCGATGCGATGCCCGCCGGCGGACGGGTGCAGATCGAGACCGCCAACGCGAGCCTCGATCTGAGCCACCGCATGGCCAAGGGCGGCGTCGTCGAGCCGGGCGACTATGTGGTGATGACCGTCAGCGACGAGGGTTCCGGGATGCTGCCGGGCACGATGGCGCAGCTGTTCGAGCCGTTTTACACCACCAAGGCCACGGGGCAGGGCACCGGCCTGGGGCTGTCGACGTGCTACGGCATCGTGCGCCAGGCGGGCGGACACATCTGGGTCTACAGCGAGGTCGGTCGCGGCTCTTCGTTCAAGGTCTACCTGCCGCGCATCGTCGATCCCATCGAGGATCCGGAGGTGCTCCCGAGCTCCCCCGCGGTGCCGTCCGGCACCGAGACCATCATGGTGGTCGAGGACGATCCGCAGGTCCGCGACGTCGTGGTGCGCATCTTGTCCGGGCTCGGGTATCGCGTCCACGCCGCGGCCGACGGCGACGAGGCGATCGCGCTGCTCGTCCAACTCGGCGCGGTCGATCTGCTCGTCACCGATCTCGTGATGCCGCGACTGTCCGGGCGCGAGCTCGCCGTGCGGCTGCGATGGGGGCAGCCCGGGCTCAAGGTCCTGTACATGTCGGGATTCCCCGCCGACGCTGCGATGAGACGCGGAGAGCTCGACAGGGGTGCCGAGCTCATCCAGAAGCCCTTCACGCTCGAAGGCCTCGCCCGCCGCGTGCGCGACGTGCTCGACTTGCTCGACGCCCCCGACGCCGAGGGCTAGGCATCGGCCAAGGCCTACAGCAGCGCCGGCATGACCTGCGCGAGGCTCTTGCCGATGTCCTCGTCGCTGGCCTTCGCGTCGACCGTGAACGCCGCGCCGTCGGTGCCGAACTTCACGCTGTTCACGGTGTCGTCGGACATGCCCTGGCTCTTGGCCATGTCCTTGACCGCGGCGTTGTAGAGGCCCTCGACCTTGGTCTTGGCGGCCTCGGCCTCTTCCTTGGTCGCGACGCCGAGCGACACGTGGGTGGCAACGCCGCTCGAGAGATCGATGTGGCCGGCGACGTCCTTGGGAGTGGCGCCGAGCTGCGCCGAGGCCATGCCGCCCATCGACGCGGGCAGGACGCCGGCGAACCACATGTGCTTGCCGGAGTCGGCGCGCGCGATGATGTCCTTCATGGCGCCGTCGAGCACGGACTTGCCCTCGCCCTTGATGAGCGTGCCTACGTCCGCCGCCCAGTCCTTGCCGGCGACGGCGATGGTGTTGTCGTCGATGACGTACGCGGTGCCGCCCTCATCGGAGAGCTGGAGCACCTTGCCGTCCTCCGCGACTGTCCAGGGATCCTCGCCGCCCTCGGACTCCTTGAACTTGCCGTGCGCGCACTCGAGGTTCTCCTTCTTGCCGATGCCGTCGGCGACGACGACCAGCGCGATCTTGTCTTTGCCGCCATCGGCGGTCATGCCGACGGTCACGCTCTTCCACTTGTCGAGGCCGAGGTTGCACGCGGCCATCACGTCGAGGTTCTTCTTGCCCTTGCTCTCGACCAGACCCTTGAACTGGTCCTTCCACAGCTTGGAGCCTTGGATGCCGGCGAGGTCGACCCCGCCGACGACGGTCGCGGACTCGGGGATGTACTTGCCGGAGGTGGCGGCGCCACCCTTGCAACCCACGAGTGTGAGCAGACCGACGGCGGTGAGGGTGAGGGCGGCGGTGCGGGGGCGAAAGCTGAGCATGGCGGGGATTCCTGGCGGCCGATCCGGTCGGCCAGCATCCCAGGGACGGACGGGTGCGCCCGCGGTTGCACGGCGGCGCCGGCCCGCCGCATGCGGATCAGCCGCTCGGCATGCCGCCGCCAGCGAACGTCAGCGCGTAGCCGGTCATGTCGCTGTAGGTGTACGCGCCGACCAGGCCGTTGTAGGAGGTGACGGTGCCGTCCACCGGATCGACCCGATGCGCGCCGGCGCCGTTGGCGACCGTCCACACGTTGCCGTAGTAGTCGATGCTCACGCCGTAGGAGCCGGGCACCGGCCACGAGGCCGCCGGCGTCAGGGTGTGCCTGTCGATGCCGATGAGGCTGTTGCCGCCGGCCATCCACAGCAGTCCGTCCTCGCCGGTCGCGGCCATGCACCCCGCGAAGCCGCCACCGTTGCCGGTCAGCCACGTCTCGGTCTCGGGATCGAAGCGGCCGTACTGCCCCGAGCACGCCCACACGTAGCCCTCGGAATCGACGGTCATGCCATAGCTGCCCACCGGCACCGGCCAGGTCTGCGAGGTCATGTCATCGATGTCGACGCGCACGAGCACGACGCCGCCCAGCTTGGTGCCCCAGAAGTTGCCCTCGGCATCGACGGCGCCGCCATAGATCCCGTAGTAGTCCGATGGGAACGCGGGCAGGTTGACCATGTCGATCACCGCACCGTCCTCGCCGTCGAGCAGCAGGACCTCGGCACCGTTGCCGTTGGTGCCCGCGGTCCACAGGTTCGCGTTCTCGAAGCGGCACGAGGTCGGGTTGAACTCGCCCTGCGTCCACGCCACCGGTCGCTGGCTGGTGTAGGCGAACGGCGAGTACCAGGCGACGCACTCCTCCTCGCCCCACGGCAAGAACGTGGAGTCGGTCGAGGTCTGGATGCCGGCTTGGCCGTTGCTCTCGTCGCAGCGCTCTTCGAGCGCGTAGATCTTGGTCACGCCGCCGTTGCGGTTCGCGACGGCGACATCGCCCTCGAGGTTGACGCTGGTGCGCGACGGACTGCCGTTGCCATCGGGGCGTGCCACGAAGCGACCGACCTCGGTGACCGTTTCGGTGTCGATCTTGGATATCGTGCCCTGGGTGCTGTTGGCGGCCCACAGGTACGAGAACTCCGGATCGCTGCCGCCCTTGCCGGTGTTGGTGCAGGGGGAAATGGGCGCGTCGGTGATGATGCCGACGTCGAACTTCGCGTCCTCGGCACTGCCGTCGCGACTGTCGCTGTCGTCGGTGGTGGTGGCGGACGTGTCCGGTGACGTGGCGGTCCCCGACAGCGTCGCAGAGGCGTTGCCGCTGGTGCTCGCGCCGGTGTCGGCCGACGTCGCGGCCCCGCCCGACTCCGCACTGTCCGCCGCGGAGCCGTTGTCACCACACCCGCCGAGATACGCGAGCCCCAGGACTGCGCCGTTGATCCACTTCGAGTTCGACATGAGAGTGTCCAGCGCAGAACATCCCACGCGCACGGGTCGGACTCAAGGATCTCGAATGCACTGGGCTGCGCAAGAACACTCCGCGAGTCAGCTCACGATTTCGAGACGGGGCTAGCGGCCATGCGTGCGCGCGTGCGCGCGTGCGCGCGTGCGCGCGTGCGCGCGCTGGGCGAAGTCGGATCCGAGTGGCGAACGGCGGACGAATGCCGAGTCGGGACGATGTGTCGGCGCCCCGGGGCGGCCGCATCCGCGCGCTGCTCTCGCCCGAAACGCCCGCGTCAGCGGTGTGCCGCGGCGCCGCGCGCCCGACAGGCGGGCGAAGGTCGATCCGTCGCGGCCCGAAGCGGCGCCGCGCTCGCGGCCGTCGCGACCGCTGCGCGGCGTTGGCTGGCTGGCTCCGCCAGCTCCGTCTCGCGGCGGCGTCGGCAGCCGCGGGCGCACTACCGCCCGAAGCCCAGCTCCTTGCGCAGCTTGAAGTACCCCTCGCTCACGCTGAACGCGATCAGATCCCGCACCCGCTCCTTGGCAGGCACCGGGCTGCCGTCGTCGCCCTCGCGGGTGATCACCTGACCGGCGACCTCGATGCTGTCGCACAGGATGAAGCCCGCGCGCGATGCCGTGTTGGTGATCGACGTCAGCCACGGGCGCGTGTCGACGTCGCCCGAGCGCACCGCCTTGGCTGCGATCTGTCGCAGCTGGTCCATTCGCGAGCCCTGCAAGAACTTCTGCATCAGTTCTGCGTACGCGGCGGCTTCGGATTTGCAGTCGGTGGGCACCTGGGCGCCGGGGTTGGTGGACGCGACGGCACCCCACACGATGTTGCGCAACCCCGCCGACGACGGGACGATCGCCGAGAGCAGGTGCTCGGGCTTGGCGCGGGCGATGATGCGGCCGGTGCGGAACTTGAGCCCGGCCTCGCCGGTCTCGGCGAGCGCGTCGCGGCCCGCGAGCACGCTGGGGTGCACGGTGCGGTTGGGTCCCTCCTCGGTATCGGCGAGCGCATCGACGGTGAAGCCGCCGAGCTCGTCCTCGCGCATGTAGAGATCGGGCACCGGTGCGTCGAGGACCTGGCAGGCGTGGGCGATGTAGCGCGCCATCGCGGTCGGCGACTGGATCGAGACCTCGGTCCGCGCGTCGCGTCGCACACGATGGTGGGCGACGGTGCGACCCTCGCGGGCGGCAACGACGGGCCACACCAGCGCGAACAGATCGCACAGACGCACGTCGGTCCCCGCCGGGTAGACGGCGGCGCGCCACAGCTCGCGCGAGATGGTGCCGCGCGCCTGCGAGCCGGTCTGGCTGGCGTCGGCGAGCTCGAGCTCGGCCTCGTCGGCCTGCTTGAGGAACTTGAGGGTGCGCGCGATCGATCGTGCGCGATCCTTGCGGTTCATCTTGAGATACAGCTCGATGAGCCGGTGGTAGGTCTCGAATTCCATCGGCGCGGCGCTGATCACCGCGTGGCCGTGGCTGACGGCCTTGTCGAGCTCGTCCTCGCCCAGCGAGATCGCGAGCTTCATCGCCTTCTCGTGGCGCTTGCGCACCGCCTCTTCGCCCTCGCCGGCGGCCTGGGCCAGTCGCGCGGCCTGGTGGAACGCCATCAGCGCGGTCTTGGGATCGGACAGCGCCTCGTAGACCTCGCCGAGCCGTGAGAACAGCTCGAGGTGTCGAGCCGGCGGTGCGCCCTCGGGCAGGCCCTTGAGCCGGGCCCGCAGCGCGCGACCGAGCTCCTTGTATTCGCGGCCCTGCTCGAGCTGCTCGGTGTACGCCGTCCACGCCCGCTCGTGCGTGGGGTCGAGCTCGAGCGCCTTGGCCAGCCACTGCTGCGACGACACCCGATCCTCGAGGTTGTCGCGGAACACCACGCCGCCGGCGTACAGGTACTTGGCGCGGATGATGCCGTCCTTCTGCGCGTCGGCGAGCCGACCGAGCACGCGCGTCGCATCGAGCCAGCGCTGCGATGATGTGAACAACTCGAGGATCCGGTGCAGCACCGCGGGATCGTCGGGCGTGAGCTGCAGCAGCTCCTCGAGGGTGCGCACGGCCTCCTCGAGCAGCTTGAGGTCATCGGCCTGCAGCCGGGCGATCTCGCCGAGCAGCGCGACGCGGCGGTCGCGGAGCAGGGCGGCGGCGCTGGCGTCGTCGGTGCGACCCTCGCGACGCGCGAGCAGATCCGCGAGCCGGCGCTTGGCCTTGACGATCGCCGCGGCGCCGCCCACCCCCTGGCCGAGGTCGATGAGACGAGCGATCGCATCCTCGTTGTCGGGATCGATGTCGAGCGCGCGCTCGAGCATCTGTACGGCCTTGGAGCTCTCGTCCATGCCGATGCGCGCGTCGGCCATGCGCAGATACAGCCGCGACAGCTCGCCTGGCGCGAGCTTGTCACCCACGCCGAGCACGACCGACTGATAGTGCCGCAGCGCATCGGCGAAGCGGCCCGCCTCCATGTCGAGCTCGGCGAGCAGCCGCAGCACGTCGAGGTTGGTGGCGTCGAGCGCCCGCGCCTTCTCGAGGTATTCGCGGGCGCGCTCCTTGTCGTCGACCGCCAGCGCACAGCGCCCCGCCAGCGACAACGCGCGCAGGTTGAGCGCGTGGTCGCCCGACTGCTGCGAGCGCACCTGCATCACGTAGACCTGCGCCTGCGGCCACGCCCGCAAGAGGTCGCCCTGCGCGACCAGCCGCTCGAGCAACAGGCCGGTCGCCTCGCGGTGGTCGGGATCGAGGTGCACGACCTCCTCGAGCAGCGTCAGCCCGCGGTCGGTCTTGCCCAGCTCGTCGATGTACTTCTTGCCGGCCTCGAACAGCAGCTTCACCTTCTCGATGCGGTTGGTGTGGCTGCGCGCGGCGCTGACCTGGGCCTCGATCGCCTTCAGCGGCTGATCGTGCTGCGTGTACAGCTCGCGCAGCTGCATCCATGCGTCGGTGAGGGATGGATCGAGGGCCACCGCCTGCTCGAGCGCGTCGACGGCTCCCTCGGTCTTGCCGAGCTCCTGCCGCAGCTTGCCGCCGCGCAGCAGCAGCTCGGCCTTGCGCTTGGGATCGGTCTCGGCCTCGACCTGGGCGCGGATCAGCGGCCCGGCCTTGGCGAAGTCCTCTACGGCGAGGTAGCGCTCGAGCAGCGCATCACGCCAGCGGGTCTCGGAGGGCTGCAGGGCCGTGAGCTTCTGCAGGGCGTCGATCATCGCGGCTTCGTCGGCGCCGGTGCTCTTGCGCAGCTCGAGCACACCTTGCCAGGCCTCGACGCGCACGGCGGTGTCGGCATCGACCGCGTTGCCCTGACGCACCAACAGCGCGTCGAGGGCCACGTTGTCGTCTTGGCGGCGATACCACTTGGTCAACGAGGCGGCGGCCTCGAGGGCGAGCGGATGCTCGATCGGCAGCAGCTCGAGCACGCGCTCGCGGCTGTCCGCGGCGCGCTCGCGGCCGTCGACCTCGCCGTCGAGCAGACCCGCGAGCTCGAGCAACAGGGCTGCCTTGTCGCCCATGACCTCGACCAGATCGACGTAGGTCGACAGCGCGTCGATGAGGGCGGTGCGGCGAGCACCGTCGGTGACGGCCGAGGGGCGCAGGGTGTCGATCAGCCGCGCCGCGCTCTCGCGATCGGCGGGGCGACGGCGCAGCACGGACTGCAGCAGCGCGATGTGGCGGGCCTCGTCGCCGAGCTCGCGGGCGATGGCCGCGGCCTCGGCCAGCCGCGTCGCGGCCTCGCCGCTGTCGGTCGCAGCTTCGCCGCGACGGGCGAGGATGTCGACGAGCATGGCCTTGCGATCGAGCGCGCGGGCGAGCGACTCGCCGACAGGCAGCGCGCCCGGGTGGTCGGCATCCTCGGCGAGAACGACCTCGATCGCACCGAGAGCACCCTCTTCGTCGCCGAGCTGCTCGCGCAGGATCTGGGCGGCGGTCACGAGCGTGGTGTGGCGGTCGCCGGCGCTCTGCAGATCGGCGAGCGAGAGCATGGCGCCGACGAGCTCGGCGTGCCGATCGAGCTTGCGATACAGCGGGATCATGGCGGACCACGTCGCGGCGCCAGGGCGCAGCTCGGCCGCCTTCTCGTAGGCCGTGAGCGCACGCTCGGAGGCGCCGAGCTTCTCGGCGAAGATGCGTCCGAGCTCCTCGAGCAGCTCGGCGTGGCGAAGGGTGTCGGTGGTGCGCTCGGCGACGATCATCAGGCTGTCCGCGAACTGCGACCATCCCGCGGTGATCTCCGCGAGGCGCCGCAGATCGACGATCGCGGTGTGCTGCTCGGCCGGTGGCAGCTCCTCGATGAGCCCCTGGGTGACCTCGAACGCGTTGCCGGGCGCGCCCAGCCGGGTCTCGTAGATGGTGGCGACCTCGCGGGTGAGCTCGATGCGCTCGCGGGCGATCTGCGAGTGTTGCAGACGAACCTTGAGCGCCTCGGCGACGCGGTCCCAACGCAACGCCTCGCGGGCCTCGCCCTCGATGCGCGCGATCGCGGCGCGGGCCTCGACGTGGGTCGGTTTGCGCTCGAGGATCCATGCCCAGGCCTCGAGATCCTCGGGATCCTCGGGCGGCAGCAGGCGTTGGCCGATCGGCGCCGACACGGCCTCGTCGATCGCCTGCGGCACCGCCACGGCACCCGAGGCCCCATCGGCGGCGACGCGCGGCACGCCGACATCGACGATCGTCTCCTTGCCCGGACGGGTCCCCTCGCCCGCCAGTCGCTGGGCGCGGCCGAGCTCGGGCGTCGCCACGATGTGCGCGAGGCCATCGTGCAGCGCCGCGAGCGTGGCGCGCTTGGCCGGCTCGGGATGCAGCGCCTCGCGGAGCAACGGATCGATCCGCGGGTCGAGCTCGGGGTTGCGTGCGGTGGCCGGGGGCACCGCGCCCGCGGGCGTGCGTCCGCTGAGCAGGCGGTAGCACAGGGCGGCGAGTGAGTAGACGTCGGCGGCCTTCGATGCCTCGCCGCCGGCGAGGAGCTCGGGCGCCATGTAGCCGGCGTTGGCGCTGCGCACCGACGGCCTGGCGAACCCGATCACGGGCGGGAATCCGAAGCCGCGGAACACCACTTGGGAGCCGACGAGCACGTTGCCGGGGTTGATGTTGCGGTGCAGGACCCCGGCGTCGTGGGACGCGGCGAGGCCCTCGGTGAGCGGTCCGATGATCTCCCACGCGCGCTCGAGGGTCATCGTGGCGTCGCCGGTGAGATTGTCGGTGAGTAGCATGCCCGGCGTGGGCTCGGACATCACGCCGAACAGGCGTCCATCGGCGAAGCCGCCCCGCACACCGCGGACGGCCGGGTGCTCGATCGCGGCGAGCTTGGTCACCGCCTCGTGGAATCGTGCGTGCTCCTGCTCGCCGACCGGCCGCGCGAGGTGGGCCACGGCGACCTCGTAGTCGACCTTGGTCTCGCGATCGCGGCACAGCAGCAGCAGGCCGATGCCGGTGTGTCCCAGCACCTCGCGTAGCGCGAAGCGGGGCGGCACCACGGCGAGGCTGCGATCGGTCTCGGCCGCGGTCGCGAGGCCGTCGAGGGCGGCCGCGCGATCGCCTTCGATCGCCGCGGTGTAGGCCAGGTTGAAGCGCGCGATGGTGCTGAACTCGCGCCCGGCGTCCTGGGTGACGATCTGTTGGAAGCAGCGCCGCGCTCGATCGATGCGGCCGTGGGCGAGCAGCACCGCGCCGGTGCGCAGCAAGGTCGCCGCCGACAGGCCGCCGAGGCCGCCGCCGGGCAGCGCGTCCATCAGGTGTTCGACCCACTCGACGTCGATCGACTGGGCCTCGTCCATCGCCAGATCGGCGCGTAACTCGACGCCGCGGACGACGCGACCCAGATCGAGCATCGTCAGCTTGTCCTCGGCGTGGCTCGGGCGCGCGGCGACCTCGGCACACGCGACTCTGATATCGGCGAACACCGCGGGCAGCGTGCGGTCGGCAGCGCCGGCGATGACCTCGATCGCGAAGCGGTCGGCGAGCTCCTCGGCCTCGGGCGGTGTGACCCACGGTAGCAGCGCAAAGTGGGTGTTACCGCGACCGACGCGGTCGAGCAGGTCGAGAATCTGCAGCAGATCCGGATCGTCGGGATCGAAGCCGAGGAACAGGATCGTACGGGTGCGGACCACCTCCTCGACCAGGTCGAAGAACACGCCGTCGGCCCGCATCGCGCGACCGGTCGGCGGCGTGCGTAGCACGAACAGCTCCTTGTGATCGCGCAGCGAGAGGTGGTGCGCGTCGCCGTGCGAGAGCACCTGCCGCTTGGGCCCGTCACCGCCGAGGATCCGCGCCACGAGATCCGCGTAGGTCGTGGCGAAGCACGCCCGCCACGGCAGCTCGGATAGCACCGACGCGCCCTCCGCGATCTCCGCGGAGTCGGCCTCGGCCGAGACGTCTTTGAGCACCGCCGCGAGCGGCTCGTCGCCGCGATGGCGGTGGACGTAGGTCAGCACCGTGCGCCAGCGACCCTGTTCGATGAGGTCGGTGAGCGCGGGGCGGTCCTTCTCGTCGCACGCGGGCAGGAGCCGACGGAGCAGCTGCTCCCAGCTCGGGCGGCCGGCGAGGGCGCCGAAGCCTGCGCCGACCCAGAGCACGCAGTCGCCGGATTGGATTGCACGCGCGAGTTCGTTCGGGATGTGAACCATGGAGACGTGGGGCTCCGGCGCTGGGCCGAAGCGGGGCGCATGTTCGCACCGATCCGGGTCGGAGTCGCGGGGGCGGGGCAGGGGGGCGGGGCAGGGGTGTGGAGCGGAGATGAACCCGGACGGGTGTTCAGGGGCCCAGGCGGCGGGGTCGCGAGCCCCGTACGCGACAGCGCGAGGGCGCCGAATTCCCGACGGTCTCCGGGGAATCCGGCGCCCACCCGGCGCCACGCCCTGGTGTGTCGAGGGTTCAGCGCGGCTTTGGCAGCGCGATCACCTGGCACTGCATGGTCTCGCCGGCGGCGGTGCAGCGGTACATGGTGCCCTGGACCTTGAGGAAGCGGCTGCGCGATTCGGTGAGCAGGTAGCTGCCGTCGCTCTGCTGGCGGATGCTCGAGTAGGCCACGCTGCAACCGCCGCTGGCGGCCACAGTGGTGAGCACGAGGATCGAAAGGATGATGCGGTTCATGGTGGTGTCTCCTTCGAGGGGCGGTTCAGCGCGCGACCTGGACGTCGACGATGCGGCAGGTGTCCGGCGACTTCGCGTCGGTCGGGCACAGCCACACGGTGGCCTTGGTGGTGAACACCTTCTGGCGCGCGCCCGCGGCGTAGACGTAGCCCGAGGTCGCGGCCGGCGTGGTGTCGTTGAGCCAGGTGGAGCAGCCGCCGAGCCCGAGCACGAGGAGGGTGGGGAGTAGGACCCGAATTTTCATCGCCCGTAGACTGCCAGGGCGCGCGATGGCGTCAACGCCGAGGGGAGTTCGCCGCGCGGTAGGTGATCCGGGGCACAGCGGATCAATGTTCGGCGGCGGAAGCAACCTGGCGCCGAGCGGGGTGGGTCGCCGCCCGAGCGCGCGCTCCCCTCGTTGCCGACGCCGGCGGTAGCCGCCTGCGATCGGCGGGGAACGATGCTCGACGTGCTGCGCAAGGATCGGATCATCGCACCGCCCGGCTTCAACCGCTGGCGCGTGCCCCCGGCTTCGATCGCGATCCACCTGTGCATCGGCTCCTCCGTGTGGGCCCCCCGACCTCCGACTCGTGAGCCGAAGTTGCGCTCTGTGACGCTCTGCGACACCCTGGCCGGCATGCCCATGGCTCGAAGGTTGTTCCCCGCATCGCTGCTCCCCGTATCGCTGCTCGCGCTGTTCGCCTGTCCGTCGGACGACAGCGACACCGACGCATCCACGGATCCCTCGGCCACCGCCGCGACCACCTTGCCCGCCACCACCGGCGATCCCGACTCGACCGGTGCATCCGCGGAGAGTAGCGGAGCGGGCGAGAGCACCGCCGGCTCCGCGGAGAGCAGCGGTCCCGGCGAGAGCTCGACGGGTGAGGCGTGCGCGGCGGACGCAGAGTGCATCGACGACAGCATGTGTCCGGGCGGCGGCAGCTGCATCGGCTGTCTGTGCATCGGTGGCAACGCCTGCGATCCGATCGTGCCGGGCGAATGGAACTCGTGCGTCGGGCCAAACGGCAACAACGACAACACGCTGTGCAACTGGGTCGGGAGCGGCAGCGCGACCGGCTTCGTCGGCTGCCTCAGCTCGGCGGGCATGGAGGGCGCGAACGTCTGCTTCATCAGCGGCTGTGAAGACGCCTGCGACTGCTTCGCACCGCCGGCGACCGGCACCGCGACGATCACGTGCGCCGAGATCCTCGCAGACGGCGGCACGGGCTGCGCGCTCGACTGCGCCGGCGGCAAGGTCTGCCCCGACGGCATGGTCTGCTCGGAAAACCTCTGCTTCTGGCCGCCGGCCTAGTCTGCTCGGCGCCCCGTCCCGACGGCCCGTGAGCGGTCGGGAGACAATCGGAAGGGTGATGACGCCGTGCTACGCTCGCATCCCCCGTGCACCCCCACATCCTCGCACTGTCGCCCGCCCAGCTCGTCCAGCTCGCGGCGGCAGGTGATGTGCCGCTGAGCCTCCACCATGCCCGACGGATCCTCGTCGATGCATGGGCGCATCCCGACAAGCCCACACCGCGGCAGACGGTGGCTTCGCACACGCGGGCGGCCGTCGCCGCGCTCGTCCGCGAAGACCCGCTCGAGATCGTCGAGCGCGCCCATGATCCCGCCGACGGCTTCGTGAAGTACCTGATGCGCGCGCCGGGTGGCGCCGAGTTCGAGGCGGTGCGGATCCCCCTGCATCGCCCTGGCCGATTCAGCATCTGTCTGTCGTCGCAGGTCGGCTGCGCGATGCGGTGCGCGTTCTGTGCGACGGGACGGCTGGGCCTCACGCGCAACCTCGAGGCGTGGGAGATCCTCGCCACGTTCAAGGCGATCCGCGACGAGGCCCCCGGTCGGGTCACGGGCGCCGTGTTCCAGGGCCAGGGCGAGCCGCTGCACAACTACGACGCCGTGATCAGCGCGGCCCAGCGGCTGCGCGATCCATGCGGCGGATCGATCTCGGGCGACGCGATCACGATCTCCACCGTGGGCTTGGTGCCGCAGATCCGGCGCTTCGCCGCCGAGCGCCTGCCGTTCCGACTGATCGTCTCGCTCACCACCACCGATCTCGAGCGCCGCCGCAGCTTGCTGCCGGTCGCGTCGAAGTTCCCCATCGAAGCGATCGCCGACGCCATCCGCGACTACCAGGCCATCAAGGGCGGCCGCGTCACGATCGCCTGGGTGCTCATGGCCGGCATCAACGGCGGCGCGGACGAGGTCGCGCGCCTACAGACGCTGTTCGCTGGCGTGCCGATCATCGTGAACGTCATCGACGTCAACGACGCGCGTCACGATGGCTTCGTGCGGGCCGACGACTCCGAGCGCGGCGCATTGTTCGACGCGCTCGCGGTCGCCGGCATCCCGTTCATCCGCCGGTACTCGGGCGGGGCCGCGCGGCATGCCGCGTGCGGGATGCTGGCGGCGAGCCGCTGCGGCGATGGGGCGCGCGGGTAGACCCGCGTCTGCTCTCCACGCCCCCCAATGCCCAAGTTGGGCACGCCCTGCCCAGCGGCACCTTACCAGAATCATAGGGGAATTCGAGGCCCGAACATTGCTTTTACGGAGAGCAAGACGCGACGCAGCGCCCGTCGCCCTCCACGTACGCTCGCTCACGGCGGTGCGATCCAAGCCGGCTCGCTCTCGCGGAGCCGCGTGACCCCAACCGAAAGCCATCCACCATGGACGTCCTCGAAACCAAGCGAAACGGATACTCCCTCGCCGACTGTGCGGAGATCCTGAACCGGATGAGCGTGCTGAAGATGGAGCACGGCGAGCCGGGCTACCGCAACCACTTCCAGCAGTTCCTGCGATCCAAGGGCCTCACCGAGGGGCAGTGGGCCCACGTGTGGAACGATTGGTGGCAGGTGCTGGAGGCGGATTCCTCGCTCGCCGCGAAGTACCACACGTACGCAGCCCAAGCGTCGGTTCGGCAGATGACGGCCAATCAGCCGAACGTGAGCCAGAGCGCCCTCGAGGGCGTGACCCTGGAGCAGTTCGCGAAGATCGGCGCGAGGATTCAGGCCGGAGAAAATCCTGCGACGCTCGTGGCGGCGGAGGGCCTGTCGATGGACCAGTGGGTGCGGGGCCAAGCCGCGTGGGGGCAGAAGATGGGCACAATCAGCCCGAGTGACCCGATCATGCTGCAGTACGGGCAGCTCTATCAGAAGTACAACGCGACCATCCCGACCGTCGGCGGCGGCGCCGTCTCGATCGAGCAGGCGACCGAGCAGATCCTCGACAAGCATTCGCAGATTCAGGGCAATCGCAGCATCGAGGTCACGCTCGCGAACGCAGAGTCGGAATTCTTCTCCAGCAACATCGTGCGACACAAGGCACGTGGCGTCCGCGCGATCCTCAACTTGTGGGATCGATCCTCGAGTCATCGCGCGACCAACATCGCCCTGCAGCGAGTGACGCAACGGGCCTTCGACATCAGCATCGACCTGCTCGCGAACGGACCGGGCCATGGTCCCGGCACAGGGGCCGGATACGAGCCGATCCGGGGGAGCACCGACCCGATGGACATCCATCAGTGGAGTGACACCCACACCGAGGAGGAGGCGTACCAGGACACCGTTCAGACGATCCTCAGCGCCTTCAAGGACCTCGCCAGCGCCCAGTTCATGACGCCCGCCCAGAGCGAGCAGAGCAAGGCCGCACTCGCGCGGGCGATTCAACGACTCGCGCCGCGCAAGGACCGTGTCGAGGAACTCTTCCAAGGTACCAACGATGTGACCAAGAAGACCAGTCTCCGCAGCCTTCTCGACGGCTACCGCGAGACGTTGAACGAGATTCAGGAGGCCCTCGGCGACTGGGACTACAACGGTCCCGAGCAGGGCGAGCAGAGCCCCTCGTTCGCGGCCGGCCCGTCGTTCGGCTCCGGCGCCCCCGTCGGCGCGCCGATGTCGATGGCCACGGTGCAGGCGCCTTCGACCGGGTTCATGGCGATCCTCAAGTCGCTGCCGATCATCGGGCCACTGCTGCGCATGCTCGGACTGTAGCGCGACGACGAGGATCGCGGGGTGGCCGGCAACGCGGCGCCCTGCGATCCTCGTGCGCCGTGACTACAAGCAGACCCCGACCGTCGCGAGACACTCGTCGGGCGCGCCACCCTGCTCGTAGAACGGCACGCACTCCGCACCACCGTCACACGGCGCGACGTCGTCGAGCGTGCAGAACGGTGTGCAGCAGCCGCCCGCGCCGTCGCAGGCGGGCGTGCCGCAGAAGTTGCCGGGATCGCACCCGTTGAGGAAGTCGCAGCCCTCGCCCACTGCACCACTGCTGCCCGAGGCGTCCGGCGCACACTGGAACAGCCCACCGCCTGGGTAGCACCCTTGGCCCTGGGAACACGCGGTCGGATCGAGCGGGTTGCACACCGGCAGACACACCGGCAGCACGCCACCATTGGTGATCGCGCACGCGGTGTTGGGCGTCGCGCACACCGGGAACTCGGGATCGCACGAGCACAGCTCGATGCAGGTACCGGTACTGGTCGCGTTGTCGACGTCCCAACACAGCTCGCCCAGGCCGCACGAATCGATGCCGGATACGCCGCTGCCCTCGACGGTGCAGGGATCGCCCACGCCGTCCGGCGTGGGATCGAGCGGCGAGCAGCGGGTGGCATTCCACGCACTGCCGCCGTCGTCCGCCCACGGCATGCACTTTTCGCCAAGAGGACAGTTCTGGGCCCAGATGTCGCACTCTTCGCCGCCACCCGCGTCGGGATCCTGGATGAAGTCCCCGCCCCCGGCAGCTTCGTCGGGAAGCTGCGCGTAGTCATCGAGATCGAACCCGCCGACCGGTGAACCGCCCGCGACGCCGATGCTCGGCCGTGCTCGGGCTTTGAACGGGCACTGCTCGGCGGGCGGCAACATCACCTCGCACACCGGCGACGGCTCGCCCGTCTCGGAGGATGTCGTGCTCTCGCCCTGGGTGGTGGGCCCATCGGTCGTGGGCCCGTCGGTGAGCGTCGACGGACCGGTGTCGGGATCCACGGTGGCGGAGACCGGCCCCTCCGTCGGCGTGCTGCCCGTGGGATCGGTGACGCTGCCGCTCGACCCGGTGGAGACGCCTGCCGCATCGTCGCCCGCGGGGCATGCCAGCAGCGGCAACGAGAGACACAAGAACCAACGTCGAACGTCCATGTTTGCACCCATGCCGCGCAGCGTACGGGGATCCGCGGCGACATCCCAGCACGAAATGAAGGATCATGTCACGAGCTGCACGAGAGCATCGAGCAACCCACCCGATTCCTCGCCCACTCGGGCCGCTTGCCGGCGAATCGCTCGCGGTCGGGCTGGTCGTCGTAGGGCCGTCGCAACGTGTCGATGAGCGCGTGTAACGTCGTGGTGTCGCCGGTCGTCGCGTCGTCGATTGCGAGTTGGGCGAGGTAGTTGCGCAGCACGTACTTGGGGTTGACCGCGTTCATGCGGGCGCGTCGGATCTCGTCGGGTACGCCATCGCGATCGATCCTCGCCATCCATCGCCGCAGCCACGCGAGCATGCGGGCGGTGGCGCGGCCATCGACGGCATCCTCGTAGTAGGCCGGCCGCACGTGCTCGAGCAGGGCGTCGTCGTCGAGGGTGGTCGCGGCGGGGATGTCGGCGAGGCGGCGATAGAAGATCGTCATGTCGGTGGGCGCCGCGGGGAGCAGGCCGAGCAGCTCGCCGATGAGGGCGTCGTCGCTGCTCGGATCGTCGCCCGGCTGCAGCGCCTCGAGCCCGAGCTTGGCCGCGAACATCGCCCCCTGGCCGCGCTCGAACGCGGCGACATACGCGTCGATGCCGGTCTGCAGCCCGGCGGCGTTGGGGTTGTCGCCGCCCGGCAACAGCGGCCGGATCGCGCGGCCGAGCTGCACGAGGTTCCACGCGGCGATCTGCGGCTGCTGCCCGAACCGATAGCGGCGATGGCTGGCATCGGTGGTGTTGGGCGTCCAGTTCGGATCGAAGTCGTCGATCCACCCATAGGGCCCATAGTCGATCGTGAGACCGAGCACCGACATGTTGTCCGTGTTCATCACGCCGTGGACGAAGCCGACGCGCATCCACCCGACGATCATCGCCGCGGTGCGCTCGCAGACCTCGCGGAACCACGCCGCGTACACCTCGGGACTGGGGGTGCCGAGCTCGGGGAACTGGTGGCGAATGGTGTGATCGAGCAGCAGCCGCAGGGTGTCGAGGTCGCCCCGCGACGTGAAGATCTCGTAGTTGCCAAAGCGCAGGAACGTCGGCGCCACGCGGCATACGATCGCGCCGGGCTCGGCGGCGGGGTGGCCATCGTACAGCATGTCGCGGACGACGTCGTCGCCGGTGGTGACGAGGCTGAGCGCCCGCGTCGTGGGCACGCCGAGGTGGTGCATCGCCTCGCTGCACACGAACTCGCGCAGCGACGAGCGCAGCACCGCACGCCCGTCGCCCGAGCGCGAGTACGGGGTGGGTCCGGCGCCCTTGAGCTGCAGCTCCTGGCGCTCGCCCGTGGGCGTGACGAGCTCGCCGAGGGTGATCGCGCGGCCGTCCCCGAGCTGGCCGGCCCAGTTGCCGAACTGATGACCGCCGTAGCAGGCCGCATACGGGCGCATGCCCGGCCACAGGTGGTTTCCGGCCATCACCTGGGCGAATTCCTCGGAGCGACACAGCGACTCGGGCAGGCCCAGCGACGCCGCGAGATCGGGCGTGTGGGCGAGCAGCCGCGGCGCGCGGACCGGCGTCGGTGCGACCGCCGAGTGGCAGGCACCGATCACCTGGCGACGCCGCGCATCCACGATCGGATCGGCGGGTAGCTCGCGGACGAAGCGGTCATCGAATTGCAGTGCGTCGGTGGCGGCCATGCGCCGGGAGGGTGGCACGGAGTGTTGGGGTATGCCACGCGCATCCGGTACGCTCGCTCCCATGGCCCTCGTCGATGCGTCCCTGCGTGCCGAGATCGATGCGCTGCACCCCGAGCTCACCGCGATCCGCCACGATCTCCACAAGCATCCGGAGCTCGGCTTCGAAGAGCACCGCACCTCTGCGATCGTCCGCGCGTTCCTCGAGCGGCACGGCTGGTCGCCCCGGACGTGCGCGAAGACGGGGGTCCTCGCCGATCTGCACCCGGGCCACACCGGCCGCACGATCGGCCTGCGCGCCGATCTCGACTGCCTGCCGATGCCCGAGACCACGGATCTGTCGTATCGGTCGGTGCACGCCGGCCGCGCGCACAAGTGCGGGCACGATGGTCACACGGCGGTGATGCTCGGTGTCGCGGCGCTGCTCGGCCGGCACCGCGCGCGGGTGCCCGGCAACGTGCGCCTGCTGTTCCAGCCCGCCGAGGAGGGTGTCGACGGCGGCGGGGCCAAGCGCATGGTCGAAGAGGGCGCGCTGCAGGGCGTCGACGAGGTCTATGGCCTGCACAACTGGCCGAGCTATCCCCGCG
This sequence comes from Nannocystales bacterium, assembly GCA_038325765.1. Classification (GTDB taxonomy): domain Bacteria; phylum Myxococcota_A; class Polyangia; order Nannocystales; family Nannocystaceae; genus Xiheibacterium. The sequence goes on along the minus strand of JBBQJI010000007.1, from coordinate 68,821 downwards.
GTCACGTGCACGTCAAGCCCGGTCCGATGCTCGCGCAGACCCACCGGCTCGAGGTCACGGTGCACGGCATCGGCGGTCACGGCAGTCAGCCTCAGCTGTGTCGCGATCCGATCGTCGCGGCGGCGCACATCGTCGTCGCGTTGCAATCGGTGATCGCCCGGGGCTTGGGCTATGACGGGGGCGCGGTCGTCAGCGTGTGTCGTTTCAGCGCGGGCACCACCGACAACGTGGTGCCGGCGACCGCCGAGCTGGAGGGCACGGTGCGGACCTTCGCGCCCGAGATCACCGCGCGGGTGCTCGCACGCATCCGCGAGATCGTCGAGGGCACGGCGGCCGCGCACGGCGTGCGGGTCGAGCTCGCGCTCGAGCCCGGATATCCCGTGGTGATGAACGACCAGGGCTGTGCGGATGCTGTACGCCGCGTCGCGCACCACGTGGTGGGCGAAGCCGCCACATCGGCGGCAGGCCTGCCGATCGCCGGCGGCGAGGATTTCGCGTACATGGCCCAGGCGGTGCCTGGCGCGTTCTTCTTCGTCGGCGCGGGACGTCGCGATGGCGACACACCCGGCTGCCACCACCCCGATTTCGACTTCGACGACGGCATCATCCCCACGGGCGTCGCGATGTTCATGGGCATCGTGGCCGACCGCCTCGGGGTGGTCGGGGTGGCAGATCCGTCCGTGGGTTGAAGGATGAGCCGGCCATGGCCGTACACAGGGGTTGACCTGCGTGCTTCACGTGCGGTCGGCGGAAAGCTTGACCCCCATGACTGACCTACGTTTCTCTCGAACCCTTGGAATGCCAGCCCTGGCCCTGATCTTCGCGTGCGCGGCCTGTGGCGGTGACGACACGAACGGCACGGGCGCGGACACCACCAGCGACACCGATCCCACGACGATGTCGGCGACGAACGTGACGGTCTCGGCGACTGAACCGACCGTGACCGCGTCGACCACCGAGGACCCCACCACGCCGCCCGACACCGGCACCGACCCGACCACGGACGCGACGACGACCGACGCGACGACGACCGACGCAACGACGACCGACGCAACGACGACCGACGCGAGCTCGACGGGCGAGACCGGCCCGATGGTGTGCTGCGAGCCGGTGGATGCACCCCCGTGCATCGAGGGATCGACGTGTTGCGAAGACGGCAGCTGGGAGTGCAACGACGGGCTCGGTGAGCCGCCCTGCGAAGCGGGCCTGGTGTGCAATGGCCCCGAGTGCTGCGAGCAGCAAGAGGCCCCTGCGTGCGACGAGGGCCCCGCGGCGTGCTGCGATGGCGGCGGATGGGCGTGCCCCGGGGATGGCCAGGACTGCCCCGGCGAGCCCGGCGAGGTGTGCCCACAGCAAGACTGCTGTGAGATCGGCGTCATCCCCTGCCCGGAGGGCACCGACGTCTCGTGCTGCTTCGGCGGCTGGCAGTGCCTGGGCCCCGACATGGTCTGCATCCCGGGAATCCTCTGCGAGTAGCGGGGACGCCGGTACGACCGCGACCGAATTCCGCCGCGTTCGCGCCCGGGCGCGGGTGGAAGACATGAATCAGCGTCCGAGCGCGTCGACGACGCGGCGGAGCTGGTGCAGCACCGCGTGGTCCCAGCCGTGGCCGAGCGCGACGACGACCTCGCGGTAGTACCACAGCGTCTCTTCACGGCTCGGCGTGAAGCGGTCGAAGATGGCGTCACCGATCTGCTCGCGGTCGCGCACGATCGACGACGCGTTGTGGAGCTTGTCGGCGGCGCTGATGAGCTTGACGTCGGCACCCGCGTCGCGGAGGTGGGCCAGGTACACCCGCTTGCGCTGCGCCCACGGCGGCTTGTTGCCCGCGGCGTCGAGCTCGGCGCGGGTGGTGTCCGACAGCGCGAGCACCAGCGCCGTCACAGTCGATCCGAACCGGGCCGCGAGCTCGTCGGGCGAGCTGCCGTCGATGTCCTCGAGGTAGTCGTGGAGCACCGCGGCGATGCACTGATCGGGCGAGCCACCGTGCTCCATCACCGTGGTGGTGACGGCCAGCAGGTGGCTCAGGTAGGGCGCGCCGGTGCCCTTGCGCTCGACGTGGGCGAAGGCATCGGCGGCGAGGGCGAGGGCCTCACCGAGGCGACGGTCGTACAGTGCGTCGGGCGCGGCCATCCAGACCGTCGGCTACTCGAGACCGTCGAGCGGATTCTCGCCACCGCCGATGATCTTGTCCTTCTTCTTCGGCGGCTCTTTGGGCGCATCGGGCTCCTCGGCCGGCGGCGCCTCCTCGGCGGGCGGTGGCGAGGATTCGGACTTGTTCGCCTTGGGCGTCACCGTGATCGCGATCGCCACGCCACCTTCGATGCGGATCACCTCGCGCTTCTTGATCTCCGAGTCGACGGTCAGCGGCGCGATGATCGCGTTGCCGTCCTTGGTGTAGCCGACGGTCATCGAGATCGCGCTGGCCGTGCCACTGGGCCGCTCGATCCGCAGCGAGACGTCGTGGACGTGATCGTCCTGCTTGAAGGTGACGTTGCCCTCGGCGCCCCAGTCGATGAGCGCACCGTCGTACTCGAGGATCTTGCCGGTCGGCTGCTTGAGTTCGATCTTGACCGAGGCGACGTCGCGCGGTGCGGCATCATCTTCTTCGGTCTCGGCCATCGGCACCGCGGGCCCGTCGTCGGCGAGCGCGGGCGATGCGAACGGAACGGCGGCGAGGGCGAGCGCGAGCAAGGACAGGGAGCTCAGGCGAGGGGAGGACACCATGGCCGGGATCTTAGTCGGTGCGTGGCTCCGAGCAAACCCGGCGCAAAATCCGGCGGGCACGAGCGGACGCTCGGAAAGCGCCGTGGGCCGTCCGCGGCGGATGACGCGCCGCATCGGTTGCTTCGGGCGAGCCTTCGCGTTGGACTTGGTGGGTGAAGGGGAGCGCGCCGGGGGCTGCGCGGGCCCAACCTCAGCCGGGGACAATTTGGGTGAGCGCGAAGCCCGTCATGTCGCTGTACGTGTAGGGATACTGGAGCCCGCCCACGACCTCGTGGGCCTCGGGCATCTGTGGGTCGATCTTGAACGCCTGGTCGCCGAGGGTGTCGACGAGCCACACATAGCCATCGACGTCGATGCTCGTGCCCGCGGCGTGCTCGATCCCGCCGAGGATGCTGGGGCCGTAGAAGTCGATCTCGACCGGGTCGGTGTCGGGGTCGACGCGCAGCAGGCCGGGGTTCGCACCGCCACTGAAGGCGCCGTTGGCGATGGTCGCGATCCACAGCACGCCGTTTTCGTCCGACGTCAGACCGCGCAGGGTGTTGTTGGTGTTCGAGTCCGCCGGCGCGTCGTTGGCAAAGAAGGCGTCGAGCTGGGGCTGCAGGCTCGAGTACGTCAGTGTCGCGGGGTCGAAGGAGTAGAGGCTGTTGCTACCGCCGGCCATCCAGATGCGGCCGCTCGCGTCGATGGTGATGCCGTACGCATCCTCGCCCGCGGGCCTGGCGAACGACTCCCAGCAGTCGCCGGGGTTGACGGGGGTACAGCCGTACTCGACACGGTACAGCGCCTGGCCAGCCGAGCGATCGACGAACCAGAAGTTGTTGTCCGCATCGACGACGCCGCCGTAGGGCCCGTACGTGGCGCAGTTGTAGTTCTCCACCGCGATCTCGGCCTCGACCGTGCCATCCGCACCGTTGACGAGCCACACCGTCACGTCGTCGTCGTCGGCGTTGCAGAACGCGACCCACACGCGGGGATCGTCGAGCGTGCAGGCATCCAGCGCCTCGGGTGCCGTCCACTGCACAGCCCGTGGGCCGTCGCAGTTGCCGCCGGCGTGGGGCACGTCGATCTGCCACGCGAGGCACTCGTCCGTGCCCCATGGCAGGTACCCCGCATCCGACGCGGTCTCGACGGTGCCATCGCCGTCGACGTCGGGACAAAGCTCCGGATCGGCGATGAACTTCGCCAGTCCACCACCGCGATCGAGCACGGCCACATCGCCGTCCAGGCTCACGGACGTGCGCGATGGACCCTGACAGGTGCCGATGGTCGCGCCCTCGTAGTCGTCGACCAGGTAGCGGCCGACCTCGGTCGCGCTCTGGGTGTCGATCTTCGACACCGTGCCCTGGGTGCTGTTGGCGATCCAGATGTACGAGAAGTCGACGACCGCGAAGCCGCCGGTCTCCTCGCAGCCGGTGTCGCTCTCGTCGCCGTCGGTCTCGCTTTCCGAGGTGGTGCCGGAGGCGCTGGCGTCGTTGGTAGTACCGTCGCTCGCCGACGCGGTGGTGCCGTCGCCGCTCGAGGAGTCGGCGATCGTCGCGGTGCCCGTCGAGCTGTCGGCGAGCGTCGCAGTGCCGGTCGGCTCGGTGTCCGTGGCCGAGGTCCCGCTCGCGGTGATCGTGACGATGCCATTGCTGGTGTCGCCGCCCCCGTCCGCCTCCGGCGACTCGGTGGGGCAGCCAGCCAGAACGACGAGGCTGACGGCGGCAAAAGCGGGTGTTCGAATTCGCGCGTGGTTCACGGGGATATTCCTGGAACCAACGGGGTTCCAGGCCTTCGACACCATTATCCAGAGATTTTTCGGTATCGCATCTTATTTATCGGGCCGACCTGGCGCGTGAGCCGCGACGTTCGGGATAGGGTCGGCGCGACTCGACGGGGAAGCGCACGAACACCGACATGGCTTGCGCCGCAGCGCGTCCTTCGCGAAGCTCAGTCCGATGCGCCGTACGATCCCTGCTTTCCTTAAGATTTCCCTGGGTTTGGCATTGCCGGCCGTGCTCTCGACCGCGTGCTCCGACGATGCTGCGGAGAACGACTCTGGTGCGAGTTCGGAATCGGGCGAGACGACCGCAGATCCGTCCGCGACCTCTCCCGAGAGCACGCTGACCGTCGATCCCGACTCGTCGTCCTCCGATCCGGACACGGCCGGCAGCAGCAGCACGACCGATCCCGATCCGGATTCCAGCTCCAGCACCGGCGAGCCCAGCGAGTGCGGCAACGGGGCGATCGACGAAGGCGAGGAGTGCGACGGCACCGAGCTCGTCGGCCGCGATTGCGGAGACTTCGACTTCGCCGGCGGCGAGCTGTCGTGCACCGCCGAGTGCACCTACGACACGTCGCAGTGCAGCAGCGTGTGTGGCGACGGCATCATCGACGCCGACGAGGACTGCGAGCCCGACGATCTGGGCGGTGCGGACTGCGTCAGCGAGGGCTTCGACGACGGCGTGCTCGCGTGCGATGCCCAGTGCGGGTTCGACGACAGCGGGTGCATCATCATGAGCTGCGGCAACGACGTGGCCGAGGGCATGGAGGCGTGCGACGGCGCCGACCTGCGCGGCGAGGACTGTCTCAGCCAGGGGTTTGGCAGCGGGACCTTGGCGTGCGCGAGGAACTGCGGCGATTTCGACGACTCCGGCTGCATCCCGGCCGAGATCTGCGACAACGAGGTGGACGACGACCTCGACGAGCTGACCGACTGCGAAGATCCGGACTGCGTCGGGACGGTGGAGTGCGCGAGCACGGTCCAGCTCATCGTCGATTGCGACCCGGGGTACTGCACGCTGACCCCCGGCGGCGGACCCAACGGCGGCGATCTGTGCTCGTGCACGATTCCGGCGTTGGACCACCCGGTCGCCGACAACGTGCCTGACGCCTCGTGCTTCATCGGCGCTCCGGCGAGCGACCTGCTGTTCCAGTTCACGACCGGGGTCGACGCGTTCAGCGTGTCGACGTGCAACACCAACCCCGGCGACAGCGCGGTCGCGGGCTACGCGACCGACCCTTCGCTCGGCGGCGTGCCGACGCTCGGCTGCAACGACGATGCCCCCGGCAGCTTCCCGAGCTACTGCTCGGAGCTGACCCCCAACGCGAACGGGCCTGCGTTGCCCACGCTCACGCAGGGCGCCTCCGAGCTGTGGGTGCAGGTGGACGAGTGGAACCCGGGGAGCTACTGGGACGGTGAGACCGATCGCGTCGTCGACATCGAGCTGATCAACGGATCCATCGAGGTGTGCGACGACGGGTTGGACAATGACCTCGACGGCGCACCGGACTGCACCGATCTCGAATGCGTGGGGGATGCGGCCTGCTCCGGTCGAGCGGAGCTGCTGCAGGATTGCGATGCGACGTACTGCACCTTCGAGGCCGCTGCTGGAGCGAACGGCGGCGATCTCTGCACGTGCGTGATCCCGGCCGGGGAACACCCCACCGACAACGACCTCGGCGATGCCTCGTGCTTCTTCGGCAACCCGGGTATCGAGCTGCTGTGGCGGTACGACACCACGGGCTACGCCGGGTTCACCGTGTCCTCGTGCGAGGCCGACCAGGGGGATAGTTCGATCGCCGCGTTCGACGGTCTCATCGGAGCGGGAGGGGTCCAGATCGCGTGCGATGAGGACGCGACGGGCGAGATCGGGTTCTGCTCCGAGCTCGTCGACAGCCTCGACGCCGGCGCCGGCATCCCGGCGCTGGTGCCGGCGAGCAACGACCTGCAGATCATCGTCGACGAGCTCAACTCCGGCGTCTACTGGAACGGGGTCTCCCAGCGGAGCTTCCAGATCGAGCTCCTCGTGCCCCTACCCGAGGTCTGCAACGACGGCGTCGACAACGACTTCGACGGCGACACCGACTGCGACGATGTCGAGTGCCAAGCTCTGCCGGAGTGCGAGCCGGTGGAAGAGCTCGTTGGCTGCGACGGCACCTACTGCACGTTCACCGCGGACGCCGGGCCCAACGGCGGCGACCTGTGCGTCTGCGTGATCCCGCCCGGGAACCACCCGTCGGGCAACGACTACGCGGACGCGAGCTGCTTCGGGTTGGACCCCACCGGGATCGACTTGCGGTGGACCTACGACACCACAGGCTACAGCGACTACACGATCTCGTCGTGCGAGGCCAACCAGGGCGACAGCTCGATCGCTGCGTTCGACGGCGTCCCTGGGGTCGGCGTGGAGCTGGCCTGCGACGAGGACGCTAGTGGTGAGAGCGGCTTCTGCTCCGAGCTGCTCGACAGCCTGAACAATGGGCCGGCTCTGCCCACGGCGCTGCCGGCGAGCAACGATCTGCAGGTTCTGATCGACGAGTGGGGCGCCGGCAACTACTGGAACGGCACCATCCAGCGCACGTTCCAGATCGAGCTGATCCCGTAGGCAAGACGGCGCATCGCCGTCGTTTCCAGAGCCACCGGCCGCACCCGCGGTCGGTGGCTCTCTCGCATGTGCATCTCGCTCAGCCGCGGGCGCCGTACAGCCCGTCCGCGCGCATGGCCGCGAGCGCGAGCTCGACGGTCTGCGCATGCGGTCCCTCGGTGTCGATCTCGGTCACCACCGCCTCGGTCGCGGTGCCATAGGGATCCCACGTGCGCATTGCGTGCTCGTAGATCGTCCAGTCGGCGTCCGACGGATCGTCGGTGCGCTCGGCGAGCCGGCGCCGGATCGCGTCGGGCGACGCCGTGCAGCACAGCATGCGCACCGGCACGCCGAGTCGCCGGGCACAGTCGATGAACTGCAGGCGGCGCCGCTCTTCCTTGAAGCTGGCGTCGACGATGGCGCGGCCGCCCCGCTCGATGATCGCGTCGGCCCGCGCGAGGCACTCGCCGTAGGTGCGATCGTTCCACGCGTGGGTGTAGATGCCGCCCTCGATGGTGTCGCGACCCGAGGCGTTGGGATCGAGGCCGGCGAGCTCCTTGCGCACCGCGTCGGCGCGGATCCACTGCAGGCCGGCGCGCTGCTCGAGATCTGCGGCGAGGTGCGACTTGCCGGTGCCCGGCAGCCCGCCGACCAGCACCAGGCACGGCCGGCTCTCGGGCGATGCGAGCTCGGCGCAGGCGTGCACGAGGTGGCCGCGGGCCAAGGAACGCGCGTGCTCGCGCTCGTCGACGGAAAGCCCGTCATCGGTGGCCTGGATCGCGCGGACCTTGGCGCGCACCGCCGATCGATACGAGCACATCAGCGGCATCAGCGTGCGTGCATCGGCGTCGCCGCTGGCCTCGACCCACGCGTCGACGAGCGCCCCGGCGAGGGACCACGCGCCGTGCATGCGCAGGTCCATCACCAAGAACGCGACGTCGGCCACCGGATCGCCGTGACGCAGGGCATCGGAGAACTCGATGCAGTCGATGATGCGCAGGTCCTCGGGGCGCGCGGCGCCGCCCGGATCCCTGCCCAGATCGTAGACGTGCTCGAGCCGCAGATCGCCGTGGAACTCGCACGGCACGCCCGCGGCGGCGCGGCGCTCGATGAGCCCGCGACAGTCCTGCAGCGCGTGCTCGGTCGCGTCGTCGAGCCGCGCCACGAGCTCGGCCACCACCGTGGGCGAAGACCGCAGCGCGGCGATGTTGTCGCGACACGCGGCCGCCATGGGCTCGAACGCGCCCCACGCTGCGATCTCGGGGCTGCGTCGGGCCTCGCGGTGGAACTGGGCGAGGCGCGTCGCGACCACCTGGGCGTGCCGGACACCGAGGTCTCCGCGCTCGACCATCGCCGCCCACGACGCGTCGTCGGGCAGACGCTTCATGTGCACTGCCCACTCGAGCACCGGACCATCACCGCCGATCTCGACTCCGTCGCCGCGGGCGGTGATCGGCACCACGCCGACGTAGATGTCCGGCGCCAGCCGCCGGTTGAGCGCGACCTCGGCGCGGCACATCGCACCGCGGCGATCCAGGGTCGAGTAGTCGAGGAACCCCAGATCGACCGCCCGCTTGAGCTTGTACACCGCGTCGCCCACGAGGAACACGATGGAGCCGTGGGTGTGGATGACGCGCACGTCTGCGATGTCTGGGCCCCACGTCGCGGGTTTGCTCAGTGCGCCGATGATGTCGGGATCGGTCGTCGCCATCGCGGCTGATGGTAGTCGATCCGGCCTGAGGCGTGCCGCCTGCAGCCGTCATCGAACACGATCGGGACACCGCAACAGTCCTTGCTGCGCCTGTCGATGCCCCCCGCAAGTGCGCGCGCCTGGGCACATCTCGATCTCACCGAAACGCTGGTTCCGTCGCGAGCACCGCGCTTGCCCGTCGCAGCGCGCAACGCAATGAGCGCTGTGCATGGTGTCCCCGCACAGCTTGCTGGTCGCGCTCGCTACCGTCCCCGCGTCCCAGGGAGTCCGCGTGGCGGTGCTTCCGCTGGCGGCCGAGGGACGCATCGACCCGGGAGTGGCCATCCGCGTCCATGCCGATGTCATCGCGGGCCTGGTGCGCGGCGGCGCAGAGGTGGCGGACGCAGCCGCAGTGCGGGAGCTCGCACCCACCGGCTGCGACGACGCGACGTGCGTGGGCGCGGTGGCCTCGGCGACGTCCGCCGACTATGTGGTGCGACCGCGGCTGAGCCATCGCGATCGCAACTTCACGATCGTCCTGGAGCTGCTCGATGGCACCTCGGGTCTGGAACTCGCACGCGCCCATGATGACTGCGACATCTGCGGCCTCGAGGAGGTCGCCACTGCGGCGGCGGATCAGGCGGCGCTGCTGCACGGCAAGCTCGCGAGCTTGCAGGCGGCTGCGTCGACGACTGTGCGTATCGTGACGGTGCCGGCCGGCGCGCAGGTCTGGATCGACGGTCAACCCGTCGGCGTCACGCCGATGGTGCGGGAGGTCGTCCCCGGCTCGCACACGCTGCGGGTGGAGCAACGCGGCTTCGCGGCGGAGCAGCGAACGATCGATGCCACCGAGGGGATCGAGCAGGCGCTGCAGGTCGAGCTCGTCGCGCTGGCGGCCCAACGACAGCCGCCGCGGACGCACCTGATCGGCGGTGGCGCGATCATCGGGATCGGCCTGGCGCTGGCGACAGGCGGCGGGGTGCTCCTCGCGCTCGACGGTCGTCAGTACGAGCGGCGCTGCAGCGGCCGCGACGTCGACATTGCCGGCACCTGCCGGCTCAGCTACGACACGATGGCGGGCGGCTCGGTGACGCTGTCGGTGGGTCTCGCCGCAGCCGCGGCCGGTACGGCGCTGCTGATCGTCGGCAAGCGGCACCAGCGACGCGTCGCGGTCTCGGGCGGTCTCCGGGGGGTGGTGCTGCATGGCCGGTTCTAGGTCCGTGCTGTTGCCCTTCGCGTTTGCGCTCGGCGGCTGCCTCGAGCCCACGCCGGGCTTCATCGAGTCCGCGACCTCCGGTGCGGCATCGACGGAAGACGACACTGGCGTCGAGGCCGGCCCTGATTCCGGCGACGCCCCATGTCCGACCGGCACGGCCCGATGCGGCATCGAGTGTGTCGAACTCGACGGCAACGAGGACCACTGTGGCGCGTGCGATGGGGTCTGCGGCACCAGTCAGACCTGCTCGGCCGGTGTCTGCATCTGCGAGTCCGGATCCCAGTGCGGCAGCGACTGCACCGATCTCCGAACCGACCCCGCCCATTGCGGGGAATGTGAAGGAATCTGCGAACCCTTCATGTCGTGCAACGCTGGCGCATGCGGCTGCCCGGTCGGTCAGACCGCCTGCGGTGGCGCCTGTGTCGACACCCAGAGCGACCCGGGGCACTGCGGCGGTTGCAGCAACGACTGTGGGCGCGACGCGCCGCTGTGTGCCGAGGGCGAGTGCGTCGTGCAGTGCGCTGCGCCGCTCACCCAGTGCGGCGGCGGCTGCGTCGGTCTACGCGATGAGCCCACGTCGTGCGGGTCGTGCATGAACGCGTGCGGCGAGGCGCAGGCGTGCATGGACGGTGCGTGCACATGCGCTGGCAACCGCACGGCGTGTGGCCCGCTCTGCGTCGACACCAAGGACGACGAGGCGCACTGCGGCGGCTGCGACGAGGCGTGCATCGGCGATCAGAGGTGCAATAGCGGCGAGTGCAGCTGCACCGGCAACCGCGAGCTCTGCGGGGATCAGTGCGTGGATGTGCGATCGAGCACCCTGCATTGCGGCGAGTGCGACGCGCCGTGCGACGCCGGCGACGTCTGCTCCCTCGGCCAGTGCGTGTAGCGCCCGTTCGCCGCGCAAGCTGGCGCCCGTCGGCCGCCGCCGTGCCCCGCCCGTTGGCCCGCAGGCCGGTTCAGCCCCGGATCTTGGTGCGGACCTTCTCGAGCCGCGAGCTCGCCGATCCGTCGCCGAGCTCCGCCGCCTTCGCATAGGCGGTCTCGGCCTCGCGGTAGCGTTGCACCTTGTAGTAGGCGTCGCCCAACCGCACGCGGTACGCCGGGTTCCAGGGCGCCGCGGCCACGGCCTTGACCGCCCACTGCACCGCCTTGCCATAGGACGCCCGCTCGAAGTGGACGTCGCTGAGCCCGATCAGCGCCCGCGGGGCGCGTCGATCGAGGTCGAGGGCACGCTCGAACGCCGACTCGGCCATGTCGATGCGACCGTCCCGGAGCGCGGCCTCGCCTGCGGCGCACTCGTTCGCGGCACGCTTGGGATCGCGGACGACGCTCGCTTCGCCTGCGGGCTCGTCGACCGCAACCCGCGTCTCAGCATCATCGGTGAGCGGGGCCACGGGGGCGGGTTGCGCGGTGACGCTGCTGGGGGCCGGCTCCTCGCGCTCGCGTGCGATCAGGCGATCGAGCCGCTGCTCCGCGAGCGCCGAGCGTCGCTCGACGCGCCTGGCAAGGCGAGAGTGCGCGACGGCGCGCGCCTGCGGATCGGGCTGCGCCAGCACCGCGAGGGGCTCGGCGGCGATGAGTTCGGCCTCGGTGAACGAGCCGTCGGTGGCCTTGATGCGGAGGGACGCGAGCTCGCCGGGCGTGAGGATGAGGCGCCCAGCGGCGTGGACGGGCAGCGACGTGAAGAGTTGGGCCTGCGCGTAGTAGTCGATCGCGAACGGCTGACCGCCATCGGCATCCCAGTACTCGTCACCGAGCCGCACGAGCGTGCCGGCGAACTCCACCCGCAGCACCCGCGCCGCGTCGATGGCGGCGAGATCGTCGAGGCGCTCGAGCTCGAGCACGCGCGTGAACGCGGTGGGCTCGCTCGGTCCGTCGGCGGGCGGATAGACGAAGTTGGCCTTGGCCGCGGCCGCGCGCGCGGCGATCATCATGTCGGACATGCGATCGTCGGTGGCGCTGACGGTGATCTCGGGCTCGGCGGGCCACAGCGCGACCGTGGCCGCCCCGATGCCGAGCAGGCCGGCCACCGCAGGGCCCCAGATCCCCCGCCGTCGCCAGGCGGGCCGCCCCTGCCGGCCACGCCGCAGCTCGGCCTCGATGCGCTCACGCTGCCCGGGCGCCATGATCGGCAGCGGCAGGTCGTCCCATTCCGAGAACACTCGCGCGGTGAGCTGGGCCTCGACCAGCGCGAGCTCGAGCGCGCGCATGTTGGCGTAGCGCGCCTGCTGATCCTTCGCGAGGCAGCGCATCACGACCTCCTCGATCGCGGGCGGGATCGGTCGCGGCGCCAGCGGATCGAGCGACGGCGGCGGCCGCTCGAGGTGGGCCATCAACACGTCCTTGGCATCGTCGTCCGCAAACGGGGGGCGGCCGGTCAACAGCTCGAACGCGGTGCAGCCCAGGGCATAGATGTCGACCCGATGATCGATGTCGAGCCCCAAGATGAGCTCGGGCGCCATGTACCACGGCGTGCCGGCATGCCCGATCCCGGCGTCGCCACCTTGCATGGTCGCCAGGCCAAAATCGAGGATCTTGACGAAGTCGGGCCGACCATCGCGGGCGGTCAACATCACGTTGTCGGGCTTGAGGTCGCGGTGGACGATGCCGGCGTCGTGCGCGGCCGCCAAACCCTTGCATAGCTGGCGCAGCACACCGACGACCCGCTGGAGATCCAGCGCGGCGAGGTGATCGCTCAGGCGTGATCCGAGCAGCAGCTCCATCGTGAAGAAGAATCGACCGTCGGGCAGCGTGCCGAAGTCGTGGACCTGGACGATGTGCTCCGAGCCGATGCGCGTGGCCGCACGCGCCTCTTCGCGGAACTGCAGCCCGAGCTCGGTCCGGCCCGAGTACTCCGGCCGCAGCACCTTGAGCGCGACGGCCCGGCCGAGCTCCTCGTGCACGGCTTCGTAGACCACACCCATGCCACCGTCGGCGATCCACCGCACGATGCGGCAGCGCGTCTCGGGCACGACGAGGCCGGGGTGCAGCTCGAATGTCGGTGCGCGCTGACGACCGCGGCCCTCGAGCATCTCGCGCACCCACGGAAGGGCGTACGCACTGGTCGAGTGCTGCGTCGAACCCACGATCGCCGCGGTCGGACACAGACGCGCGGCGGGATCCTTCTCTGTCGTGGTGACCGGCGCGTCCGTGGTCGGTGGCGCATTCAGTGAGCGAGGAGAGGGCGCCGCAGCCATGTCGATCCAACATCGCCGCGCGCTGCCGAGATGTTCGTGCGCCGTGGCGGATCGTCGTTCGCATTCGGGCCGATCGTTCGCGACCCGACCGCGGATGTGCAGTGCGTGTCCGCGATCGCAGCACGTCCGCGCCCCGGCCGCGACGCTGGCCCACCTCCGGCATCGAGGTCCACGGCAGGGCATCGCGACCACGGGCGGTGAGCGGTCCCTACCCGGCGACGGGCGCGCGTCGCGCACGAATCCGCGCCTTTCGCTTGGAATCGTGGCCGGCCTGTCGCACGGTGCGGGCCGCCACCCCGCACGCCGCCGGCATGCTCTTCCAGACCCTCGACTTCCTGCTGTTCGCGATCCCGGTGTTCGCGGGCTTCTGGGCCCTCGCGTCGCGGCCGGTCGCGCGCGTGGTGTTCTTGCTGGTCGCCAGCTGGTTCTTCTATGCGGCGGGTCCCAAGACCGAGCCACTGCCCGCGCCCTGGTACTTCGTGGGGCTGCTCGTCTTCTCGACGCTGCTCGACTTCGTCTGTGGCCGCGAGATCCATCGCCATGCCGCCGCCGCCGCCAGCGACGAAGAGCCCCGCGCGCGCCGGGCCAGGCGCGCCCGCCGGCTGTGGCTGTGGGCGAGCCTGCTCGGCAACCTGGGCCTGCTCGCATACTTCAAGTACGCCAACTTCTTCATCGAGGCGTTCACCGACGTCGCCGCGACGGTGGGCCTGCAGCTCACGACGGTTCCCCTCGACGTGCTGCTGCCGCTGGGCATCAGCTTCTATACCTTCCAGACGCTCAGCTACACGATCGACGTGTGGCGCGGCAAACTCGAGCCCGAACCCTCGCTGCTGCGCTTCGCGCTGTTCGTCGCGTTCTTCCCCCAGCTGGTCGCCGGGCCGATCGTACGCGCCACCCAATTCCTGCCCCAGCTGCGGGCGGGCCCCAAGTTCTCGCGCGCGGGCCTCGAGGTCGGTGCGTTCCGCATCTGCAAAGGCCTCGCGAAGAAGGTCGTGCTCGGCGACTGGATCGCGGTGCAGCTGACCGATCGCATCTTCGACGCGCCCGAGGCCTACACCTCGCCCGAGCTGATGCTGGCGCTGTACGCCTACACGCTGCAGATCTACGCCGACTTCTCGGGCTATTCCGACATCGCGATCGGCGTCGGGCTCATGCTCGGCTTTGTGCTGCCGGAGAATTTCGACCGGCCGTACCAGGCGCGCGACATCGCCGAGTACTGGCGACGCTGGCACATGACGCTGGCGTCGTGGCTGCGTGACTACGTGTTCTTCCAGCTGCTCGCGCGGCTCGGTGCGCGCGCGGGCTACCTCGCGCTGTGGCTGTCGATCTTCTTGGTCGGGATGTGGCACGGCGCGAGCTGGAATTTCGTCATCTACGGCAACATCCATGCGGCGGCGATGGTGCTCAACCGCTGGAACCGGCTGCGCCCGCGCGGTGGGCCCTGGCTGCGACGGACCCTGGGCTGGGTCTCGGGGTCTGCGATCGCGATCGCGGCCACCGGTGCGGGCGCCCACACCTGGCTGTGCCTGCCGATCGAGCAGGCGCTGCTGCTCGCGGCGATCGTCGTCGGCGCGACGGTGCTCGCGTGCTGGCTACCGCTACGCGGCGGGCGTTGGGTCGAGCTCGGCCACGTGTTGTTCACGTTCCATCTGGTGGTCGTCGGGCGGATCTTCTTCCGTGCGTCCGACCTCGCCACCGCGCGATCGTTCACCGCGTCGTTGCTGCACTTCGACGGCCACTGGATCCGACCGGGTCTGGTCGAGCTGCCGGTGGCCCTGGCGCTGGTCTTCGGCCTGGTCGTCCACTTCACGCCCGCGCGCTGGGTGTCGGTCCACGCGTGCAACGCGATGCGCCGCGTGCCCGGAGTGCTGCTGGGGCTCGGCTTCGTCGCGTTTGCGTGGGGCCTGTGGAAGCTGCTCGACGGCAGCCCGCGCGCCTTCATCTACTTCAACTTCTGAGCAGCCACCCATGTCTGCGATGCCACCACTGCCGAGCGATCCCGCCGACGACGTGTCGTCGGTGCCGCGGTGGTCGATGTTCCGCCAGGTCGGACCGGCGCTCGTGGTGGTGGTCGCGTGCCTGATCGCCGTCTACGTCGTGCCGGGCTTCGCGGCGCTGCGGCCGTGGAAGCCCGGCGAGCCGGTACCGTTCTGGAACGTGTTGGGCCGGCCGTTCGAGGACGCGCCGCCGCCGGAGCAGGCTGCCCGCCTCGCCGCGGTCGACTCGCTCGCCGACGAGGTCCTGGCCGAGCCCGAAGACGCGCCACCGACCATTGCCGAGCGCCGTCGTCCAGTCGTGGCGGGTCCGGGTGACACCGCGCCGCGCTACGAGCCGTTGCCCGAGGACGGCAAGCCCGCACCGCAACCGCTCGAGTTCGCGTCCGGCGACGAGCTCGACGGCTTCTTCGCCGCGCTCGCGCGTAGCGACGGGGGCAACGAGGGCGCCGCGACACGTATCGTGCACTGGGGCGATTCGTCGATCGGCATGGACGGGATCCCGGGCGCGATCCGCCGCCGCATGCAGCAGCGCTTCGGCGACGGCGGTGCCGGTTTCCACCTCATGACGCCGCCCAACGCGTCGTATCTGCATCGCGACGTCCGCTTCCGCCACAACGGCGAGTGGGAGCACTGCTTCGTGATCATGCGCTGCCGCAAGGACGGTCACTACGGCCTTGGTGGCGTCGTGGCCAACTCGAGCGGTGGGGCGCAGAGCACCTTCTCGCCGCACGCACAAAACGGCGCCGGCGAGGTGTCGCGGTTCGAGTTGTGGTACGCCGCCCAGCCCGGCGGCGGTCGTATCCGTCTGCGGGTCGATCGCGACGAGCCCGTGGTGATCGACACCAGCGCGGAGTCCCTCGAGGATCGCTGGCACGCGATCGACGTCGAGCCGGGGCCGCACAAGCTCGAGGTCCGCGCCCTGGGCCGCACGCGTGTGTATGGCGTCACCCTCGATCGCGCCGCGCCTGGCGTGACATGGGACGCGATCTCGTGGGTCGGCTCGTTCACCAACCGCCTGCTCGCGTTCGATGCCGGCCACCTCCGCGATCAGCTCGCCCACCGCGAGGCCGACCTCGTGGTGCTGTCCTTCGGCGGCAACGACATGATCCGTTCGATGTCGATGGACGAGTACGAAGCCGAGTATCGCCGAGTGCTCCGCCACCTCAAGCAGGCGCGGCCCGAGGTCGGCTGCCTGGTGATGTCGCCGCTCGATCACGGCATCCGCAAGGGCGTACGCATCGAGTCGCTGCCGGTCGTCGCACCGATGGTCCTCGCCCAGCGCGAGGCCGCGCTCGCCGAGGGCTGCGCGTTCTTCGACACCTTCGCCGCGATGGGCGGCGAGGGCTCGGCCGGGCGATGGTTCCACCGCGAGCCACGGTTGATGGGCGGCGATCTGGGCCACGCCAGCGCCCAGGGCCACCGCGTGATCGGCGAGGCGCTGTACCGCGCGATCGTGCAGGCCTATGTGGCCTATCGCCGGCGCACCGACGCGCCGATCTCGGCACCTCCCCGATGACGGGCCCATGATGACGAGCCCACCATGACGAGTCGCGCACTGTACGAGGGCTTCGTAGCGTCGGCGGCCGATCACCCGAGGAGGCCGGCGCTGCAGGTCGATGGCGTCGAGATCACCTATGCGGCGCTGTTCGAGCGCGTGCGGGCCATCGCCGCGACGCTCGGTCAACACCGTTTCGACGGCGCACCGCGGCGCACGTGCGTGCTCGCGCAGCGATCGGTCACGGCATTCGCCGGCATCCTCGGGGCGTCGTGCGCGGGCGATGGCTACGTGCCGCTGCTGCCCAGCCACCCGGCAGCGCGCCTGCGGTCGATGATCGCGCGCAGCGGTGCCCGCACCATGGTGGTCGATCGCAGCGGCATGGCGGCGCTGCCCGGCGTGCTGGCGGAGCTGACGACGCCGATGGTCGTCGTCGCGCCGGACGGTCCGACAGACGCCGCGCTCGCGGCCCGGCACCCGCAGCACGTCTTCGTGGGTGCGGATGGGCTGCGGCCGGCGGTGACGTGGCGACCCCCCGTCGTGGGCGCCGACGACGTCGCCTATCTCCTGTTCACCTCGGGCAGCACCGGCGTGCCCAAGGGCGTGATGGTCGCCCACCGCAACATCGCCCACTTCATCGACGTCGTGGTCGAGCGCTACGGGCTCGCCCCCGACGATCGTTTCTCGCACATGTTCGAGCCCACCTTCGATCTGTCGCTGTTCGACATGTTCGCGGCGTGGCAGGTCGGCGGTTGCGTGTGTTGTCCCGATGCGCGCGCGCGGCTGATGCCGGCACGGTATGTCGCCGATGCCGGGCTCACGGTGTGGTTCTCGGTGCCGTCGGCGGTGCGACTGATGATGCAGGCCGGCGCCCTGGTGCCCGGGGCGTTCGAGCGCCTGCGGTGGTCGTTGTTCTGCGGTGAGGCGCTGCCTACCGCGGTGGCCCAGGCGTGGGCCACCGCGGCGCCTGGATCCATCGTCGAGAACCTCTACGGTCCCACCGAGCTCACGCTCGCCTGCACCGTGCACCGGTGTGGCGTCGGGCATGGTGATGGTGACGACGACGGCCACGGCGTGGTGCCGATCGGCGCGCCGCTGCCCGGGATGCATGCGCGGGTGGTCGACGCTGCGCTGCACGACGTCGCGCCGGGCCACACCGGTGAGCTCATCGTCGCCGGCCCGCAGGTCGCGTTGGGCTACCTCGACGATGCCGAGCGCACCGCCGCCGTGTTCGTGCGCCCGCCCGACGGCGACGAGCTCTACTACCGCACCGGCGACAAGGTGGTGCGTCCCGCCCGGGACCGCCGGCCGCTGCACTTTCTCGGCCGTATCGACGACCAGATGAAGATCCGCGGCTACCGTGTAGAGCTCGGCGAGATCGAGGCGACGCTGCGCGATGTCGGCGGCCTGCCCACCGCGATCGCCACCGGCTGGCCGCTCGCCCAGACCGGCGGCGCCGATGGTGTTGTGGCCTTCATCGACGTTGCCGACGGCGACGTCCATGCGCTGCTGCGCACGCTCGCCGAGCGTCTGCCGGCCTACATGGTGCCCAAGGAGATCGTGATCCTCGATCGCTTCCCCCTCAACGACAACGGCAAGGTCGACAGGGCGGCGCTGGTGACATGGCTGCGCACACGCGGCTGAAAGGCGCGTCGCCGATCGCATCCTGTTAGACTCCGCGCGCGCCATGACGCTGACCAAGGACGCCCTCCTCGAGTACCTGCAGCGCCACGTCCGCACCGATCTGCGGGCGCTCGGCGACGACGCGCCGTTGTTCTCGACCGGCGTGATCGACTCCTTCGCGATGGTCGAGCTGCTGCTCTTCTTGCAGAGCCACACCGGCGCGAAGCTCGGGCCCGAAGACGTCGATCTCGACAACTTCGACTCGATCGCGAGGATCATGGCGTTCGCGGCCGCGCGGGAGCCGAAGTGACCCGCGGCATCGTGATCTTGGGCCCGCCGCGCTCGGGCACGACGCTGCTGCGGCGCATCCTGGGCGCCCACCCCGACATCGCGGCGCCGCCCGAGACCTATCTGCTGAGCGGCGCGGCGCGGTTCCTCCACGAGGACCGGTTCTCGCCGGGTCTGCCGATCGGCGCCGTGGCCGGCCTGGGCTTCGCGGGCTTCGACGAGGCCGAGGTGCTGAGCCGACTGCGCGCGTTCGTGTTCGGCTTCGCCGACGACTTCGCCCGCCGCCACGACAAGCGGCGCTGGGCGCTCAAGACCGCCTTCGATGCGTTCCACGTGCCGGCGATCCGGCGCCTGTGTGCCGGCCACGTGCAGTTCGTGTGCTTGCAGCGGCAGGGGCTCGACGTCATCGCCAGCCTCGAGGAGCTCGTGCACAAGACCGGCGGATACGTCGACGAGCTCCACGCCTATGTGCGGCGCCACCCGGATCCGCTCGAGGCCTTCGCGCAGGCGTGGATCGACGCCGCGGGTGCGGTGGCCGAGCTCGCCGCCGACGAGCCCGGGGCGATCGCGCTGCGCTACGAGGATCTGGTCCGCGAGCCGGCGGCGGTGATCGCCGATCTGCTTGCGCGACTCGGC
This sequence comes from Nannocystales bacterium, assembly GCA_038325765.1. Lineage (GTDB taxonomy): Bacteria > Myxococcota_A > Polyangia > Nannocystales > Nannocystaceae > Xiheibacterium. The sequence continues at coordinate 49,603 of JBBQJI010000007.1, read as the reverse complement.
GCGCGCGCCGACGAAGGGGTGCTCGCGCGGGCGCTCGCCGAGCTCGGCGAGGTCGGCTTCGGCGACTGGAAGACCTATGGTCGGGCCACGATCGACGATTCGAGCGTCGACCGGTGGCGGCGGCTACCTGCGGCTGCGCGCGCGCGCCTGGCCGAGCTGTGCAACCCCACGTTGGTGCGGCTGGGCTACGGCGCGGTGCCGATCGACACCGCCACCGATGACGCCCAACGTCGCTACGAGCTGGGGCTCATGGTCCAGCGCATGCGGAGGCCGACGTCGTGATTACCGGGTATGGACGTCGCTCGGTCGTCATCGCGGCGGTGCTCGTGGCCGGCGGCTGCGCCCGACATTCGGCGTCGGCCGACCCGACCCACGTCGCGGCACGGGCGGAGACCGCGAGGACCGCGACCGGGCCCGGGACCGGGGCCAGCGGGACCGGGCCCACCGCATCCGGGCCCACCGCGTCCGGGCCCACCGCGTCCGGGCCCACCGCGTCCGGGCCCACCGCATCCGGGCCCACCGCGTCCGGGCCCACCGCGTCCGGACCGCCGGGGGCCACGCCGACGACGCCGCGCTGGACACCGCGGGCGGGCGACGACACCACTCCGCATCACCCGATCGAATTCCCCGAGGAGCTCGCGCCGTTCTTCGAGCAGCTCGCGAGGGTCGACGACGGCACGCAGGCGATCGCGCGCGTGCTCCACTTCGGCGCATCGATGATCGGGATGGACGATCTCACCGGCGTGCTGCGCGATCGATTCCAGACCCGCTTCGGCGATGGCGGCGCGGGTCTGGTGCTGATGCAGCGCTACATGACCAACTACATGCACCGCTCCGTGCTGCTCGACGGCCGCGGCTGGGAGCACTGCTACATCGCGCACCTGTGTCGCAAGGACGGCCACTACGGCCTGGGGGGCGTGACGTTCACCTCCACCGCTTCGGCCCGCACGACCGTCGCGACGCGGCGCGAGGGCTTTGGCAGCACCGCCTCGCGGCTGGAAGTCTGGTACGCCGCGACACCGCAGGGCGGCAAGCTCGCGGTGCGCGTCGACGGCAAGGAGCCCGAGATCCTCGACACCCGCGCGGCCGCGCTCGAAGATCGCTGGCACGCCATCGACGTCGAGCCGGGCGCACACGAGATCGACATCCACCCCTATGGCGCGCCGGTCCGCGCCTATGGCGTGGTGCTCGAGACCGATGGCCCCGGCGTGGTGTGGGATCAGTTCAGCATGCTCGGCGCGTTCACCAAGCGCATGCTGGCGTGGGGCGAGGACCACATCAAGGGTCAGATCGCGCGCCGCGATCCGCACCTCGTGGTGTTCACGTACGGCGGCAACGATCTGCGTCGCTTCGCGACCGGCAAGCTCGACGTCGCGCAGTACACCGACGAGTTCGCCGAGTCGATCGAGCGGGTCCTCGCCGGCAAGCCGGACGCCGCGTGCCTGGTCGTCGGCATCAGCGATCGTGGTCGCACCTGGACCCACGAGGTCGAGGCCGAACACATGGCGAATGTGACCGAGTCGCACCGGCAGGCCGCAGCGCGCGCGGGCTGTGCGTTCTTCGACACCTATGCGGCGATGGGCGGCGTCGGCAGTGCAAAACGCTGGCGCGCCAAGGATCCTCCGCTCGCGGCCGGCGATCTCAAGCACCTCACCCACGCCGGCAACGTGGTGCTGGGCGGCTGGATCTATGACGCGATCGTGCACGAGTACGTGCGCCACCGCCTCGCCGCACCCGGATCTACGCCGGAAGGTTGACCGCCGCACCCCGGCGGTTTCAGCATGCGGGGCGTGCCGCTGCTCTTCGCGCTCTCCCCCGTGCTCCTCGCCACCCTCGCCACCCTCGCCGCCGGAGTTGGTGACGACGACGGTCCGCCCACGTGGCGCTTTCGCAAGGACGACCGCCCGGTCAAGGTCGTGGTGCTCGCGGGCTCGGTCGGCGCCTACCAGAAGCGGCCCTACCACGAGCGCCTCGAAGAGGTGTGCAGCGCGATCGAGGTGCAGAATCTCAGCAAGACCGGCCTCGGGGTGTTCGCGCTCAAGCAGCGCTTCAAGCAGCAGGTGCTCGCCAACTCTGCGGTCAAGCCCAAGACCGAGGGGCAAGAGCACTGGGTGCTGATGGCCGCGGGCGTGAACAACCTCTACGCGCCGGAGTCGGCGAATCTCCACCTCGAGAACATCTTCGCCCTCGCGCACGACAAGGGCTATCGCACCGTCGCGCTCACGCCCACGCCGTGGGGCAGCGCCGACGCCAAGCAGCACCAGGGGCTCGAGGGGCTGTCGCGCCGCGACGCGACGCAGCTCGTCACCGACTTCGTGATGGGTCGTCTCGATGCCGTGACTGCGCTCGGCGCCAAGGCGGCCGCGCGCCCCGAGGTCGCGGTGGATCTCTACGACTCGCCGCTGCGAGACTCGGCCGCGGAGATCGGTGACGTCGCGAAGATGCGTGCGGCACTGCTCGCCGATCGCCGCTGGGCGAAGGCGCACGCCGGCGACGACGGGGCCACCCGCGCGTTGGTGCTCGAGGCGGATGCCCAGCGTGCGGCCGCGGTGCCGCAGTGGTTCATGAAGGCCGCGCTGCGCGGCTTCGACGGCGTGCACCCGAACAGCGACGGTCATCGGATCGTCGCGCAGGTGGTGTGTCCACAGCTCCCTGCGAACTGGAGCTGCGACTGCGCGAAGCTCTGACCGGCTCCGCGTCGCGCGTCGTGGCCGCGACGCGGACGCGCCGAAACGCGCGATCCCAACGCCGCGGGGGTGACGCCCGCGCGTGTCGGCCGCGACGTTGCAGGGCGGTCCTGGTGATGAACGGTGTGTGGGAGTCGAGGCCCCCATGTCACCGATCATCATCCGTTCGATGTGCTGCGCTGCGATCCTGAGCGTACCCGCATGCGACCAGGCGCCGCCGCCGACGCCCGCCAGCGCGCCGGTGACCATGCCGGTGGGCGGGCCCGACGATCGCAGCGCGCAGCCGATCGACACGCCAAAGGCCAGTGACCCGGCGAACGATGGCGTAGCGCTCGCACCGCCCGCCGCCGTGGCGCCGGCGGGCGCACAGCAGGGCGCCGCGGTGGCGCCGGCGGGCGCACAGCAGGGCGCCGCCGTAGCGCCGGCGGATGCACAGCAGGGCGCCGCGGTGGCGCCGGCGGGCGCACAGCACGGCGCCCCGCCACGCGACGGATTGCTCGCGCCGGCGGCCTTCGGCACCACCAACGACGCCCCCCCCCTCGACGCGAACGAGGTCAACGACGTGTACGCTGTCCCGGGCGATCCGATCAGCGACATGGACGAGCCCCGCGGCAACTCCATCAGCGAGATGGGCGGCAACACGCGATCGATCAGCAGCATGTCGGACTCCGCGACGCCGCCTGCCGGCGCGAAGCCAAACGCGCAGACCGGCGCGCAGCCTCCCGCCGCTGCGCCGGTCCCGTGACCTCTCAGCTGCCCCGCGGCAGCCGTCCGCCCACGGCGAGCTCCAGCTCGCTGTGGGCGACCCAGTACTCCCGGAGCGCCTCGACGTACCCGCGCCGCGCCTCGAACTGATCCGTGCGTGTCTCGAGCAGCTGGTACGTCCCGATCAGCATCGCGTTGTACTGTCGCAGGGTCAGCGCGGTGATCTCCTCGGTCCGCGGGAGGATCGTCCCGCGGTAGTACTCGACCTTGCGCCTGGCGGCGACCAGCTGCTCGCGGCGGATACGGACCTCGGATCGCACGCCGATCGCCGCATCCTGAAGCCGGTGCTGCGCCTGGCGGAGATAGGCACGGATGCGCGCCAGATCGGCGTGACCGGGATCGAACAGCGGGAGCTGCAGCGAGATCGACGGGCCGATCACCCACTCGTGGCCCTCGTCGTCGCCGACCTCGTTCTGGGCGACGGCACCGACGTCGATGCCGCTGATGATCCCGCGGCGGCGCAGGCCGAGCGAGTACTCGATGGCCTCGATCTCGACGCGCGACGCCGAGAGATCGAGACGCTGATCGACGGCGCGCTGCTCGAGCGCGCCGAGATCGGCGTCATTGGCGGGCAGGGCCGGGATCGCGTCGGCCAACGTCCAGCCCACGTCGTCGCCCCACAACCCGAGCAGGCGCGTCAACTCCTCGCGGGCCACAGTGGCCTCGAGCTGGGCGTCCGCCCACTCGACGCGCGCGCGGTCGAGCGCGGCGGCGAACAGCTGACGGTCGAGCGGCGCCACGTTGCCGGCGTCGAACTGGCTCTGCGCGAGCTCGTCGGCGACCTCGGCGGCCTGGACCATCCCGCGCTGCAGCTGCAGCGCGCGCTCGGCCGCGATCGCGTGCAGGTACGCCACGCGCACGTCGCGGGTGAGCACCAGCGCCGCCTGCCCGACGGTCACCACCGCGTGCGCGAGCTGGCGTTTGGCCATGCGCCGCTGGGCCGGTATCAGGAACACGCTGATCAGGCTCTGGGTGAGCGAGAGTCCGCCGCCCAGACCGTTGCCGGTGGAGGAGATCACCAGATCACCGGCGATGGTGGGATTCTGCAGCAGGCCGGCTTGCACGAGATCGGCCTGGGCGACGCCGAGATCCTCGAGCACGGCCCGCAGCCCGCGGTTGTTGAGCAGCGCGATCTGGACCGCGCGATCCAAGGTGAGCGGCTCTGCCACCAGCTCGGCGACCCGCTCGCGCACCTCGGCGCGGCTGCGGTCGTCCTGCTCGGCACTCACCACGCCGCTGTAGCCGGTCCGGTTCTCGACGAGGTCGTCGACCGTGCCGCGGGGCTTGGTCGGGTTCACCGACGCGCAGGCCGGCGCGAGCGCGAGCGCGATGACCGGGACTCCGATGCCGAGTCTCATGGCTGCTCCCCCTCGCCGTGCGCGTGCGGTTTGGCCTCGGTCGCCTCATCCACGGGCGTGCTCGGTTCGGGCTTGGCGCCGTGGTTCATGTGTTCGTGGCCACCGCCGGCGTCGAGGCTCACCCCGCCCCACGCCGACCGCTCGTAGGGGTTCGGCGGCGGCGCGTAGGGCTTCGTCGGCGCACGGGCGTCGGCGGCGTCGTGCCCCGGCGGCTCGGCCGGCAGACCGCCGCGGCATGCGGCGAGCAGCAGCGAGATCCCCACCAGGCTCCGATCAGACCACGATGCCGTCACGGGTCAGATCCTCCTTTCGAGCGACGTCGGCCACGGTGCCCGGCGGGTTGCGATACCAGCCCGGATCCACGTTGTCGGCACCGACGTCCTCGTCGCGCACCTTCACGATCGTGAACATCCCGCCCATCGTGATGTAGTCGAACGGGCCCTTGGCCCCGACCATCGGGATGCTGTTGTCGGGCACGGGCATGCCCATGTCACCCATCTCGCCCATGCCGTTCTCGCCCATCGGCATGTAGCCGGGCACGAGGTGACTGCCGCGCTTGCCGAGATTGCCCGGCGCGACGCCGATCATGTTGGGCAGGGCGTGACCCATCTGGTTCATCACGTGGTGCGTCATGTGGCAGTGCATCGCCCAGTCGCCCGGCGCGTCGGCGACGAACTCGACGTCGCGGGTGCTGCCGACCGACACCAGCACCGTGGTCTCGGGCCACTGCGCCGCGGGCGGGATGTTGCCGCCGTCGGTGGCGACGAGCTTGAAGTAGTAGCCGTGCAGGTGGATCGGATGGTGATCCATCGCGCTGAGGTTGCCGAAGCGGATGCGGACCCGATCCCCGGTGCGACAGACCAAAGGCGGCGTGCCGGGGAAGGTCTTCGCGTTCATGGTGAGGATGTTGAAGTCCGTCATCTCGTTGGGATCTGGCCGCTTCGAGCCGGGATCGATCTTCCACTCGCTCAGCATGATCACGAAGTCCCGATCGACGCGGTAGGCGGCCGGCGGCCGTCGTGGATGCACGACGATCATGCCGAGCATCCCCATCGCCATCTGCGTCATCTCGTCGTGGTGCGCGTGGTACATGAACGTGCCGTGCTGCTTGAACGTCCACTCGTAGAGGAACGTCTCGCCCGGCGCGATCGCCCGCTGGTTGAGCCCACCGACGCCGTCCATGCCGTTGGGTAGGAACACGCCGTGCCAGTGCACGGTGGTGGGCGCCTTCAAGCGATTGGTGACATACACGCGCACGCGATCGCCCTCGACGGCCTCGAGGGTGGGCCCGTGCACGCTGCCGTTGTAGCCCCAACACAGCGCGCGCAGTCCCGGTGCGAACTCGTGGTCGACCTCTTCGGCGACGAGGTGATAGACCTTCGCGCCGTCGACGACGCGCCACGGCAGGGTCGAGCCGCCAGGCGTGAGCGTGGGCTGGTAGTCGCGACCGGGCATCCCCGGGGGCGCAGCGGTGGGGTCGGGGCCACCACTGTAGCTGCGTTCCCATCGGCGGGCGGGCGCAGCGGCGGTGGCGGTGCTGCCCGCGAGCAGGGCGGTGGTACCGGTGATCGCAGCGCCGGCAAACAGGGCGCCGCGGCGGGAGAGTTTGGGTTGGGTCATGGGGCTCCGGAAGGGGTCTGGTGGTCTGGTCTGCGTCGCCGACGGAGCGCGCACACATGCACGCTGCCGCCACGACGGATCGTGGTGCGAGGCCGGGATCATCACGCGCGCCGACTCAGAGGAGCCAGCGCTGGGTCATCGGCCGCGATGGTCTGGGCGGCGCGCGTCCGAGCACCGGCGCATCGCGGCTCGCCACCGACGTCGGCGCTGCTGCGGTCGGCAGCGGCCTCGCGGCCAGCATCGCGTCATCGGCGAGATCGCGCCGCGGCGTGTTGGCAGTCGGTGACGCCGCGCCCTCGATCGCGCAGGGCGCCTCGCAGCAGTCGATCCGACGCAAGCTCGGTGCCGTGTGCGGCTCGGCGTGCGAGTCGCGTCGGCATTCGCAGTCGTCGCGCTCGCGGCAGGCCTCGAGCATCCGCGCCCGCAGCTCTGCTGGCAACAGCGTGCACAGGGCGAGCAGCAGGGGCAGCAACCGGGCGATCACGATGCCGGCGAGCCTAGCATGCGCACTCGGGTTCTGCGGCGCATGCCCCAGGCCGCGCGCCTTGCGGCTCAGCTGGCGTCGGCGGAGACGACCGAGATCTGGGTCTTCACCGAGTTGGCGATGAAACACTGCAGGTGGGCCTCGGCGTGGAGTTGCTCGAGCTGGTCTTCGTCGGGCCGCAGCTCGCCGAGCCAGACGATGCGCGGCGCCAGGACCACGCGGCTGACCCAGCTCATCCCCTGCTGGTTCTTGGCCAGCGTGCCCGTCGCCTCGTCCTCGTAGCTGCCGATGGTGTAGCCCTGTTTGCCGGCAACGTAGAGGAACGTGATCATGTGGCAGCTCGCGATCGAGGCGACGAATGCCTCCTCGGGATCGACGGCGCTGGCGTCGGACAGCGGCGGCTTCACCACGGTGGGGGACGACGACGCGCGCACCACGACTCCGCCGTCGAACGACCAGGTGTGCGCCCGCGAGAACTGGCCCTTCGCGAAGTCGCCGCCGTCGTGCTTCCATCGGATCGTCGCGGTGTAGATCGACATGGCGCACACGATGGCGGAGCGGCGGGCCGACGGCAAGCCGCGGGCGGGCCCGAAAGCGGCGGGCGGAGAAAAGCGAGGCGCCGGGACGTCCGAAGTGCGCCGCACCCGCGGCAGAAGCGGGTAAGTTCGGCCCATGTATCCACCGCATGGCCAGCCCGGGTCCCAGGGGTTCGCTCCGATGCAGCCGGAGCCGCCGGCACCCTCGCGTGCGCGTGCGGTGTTGGCCTCGGAGCTGGCGCTCGACAAGCTCGTCGACTTCGTTCTCATCTTCGTCGGTCTGTACGCGGCGACCGCGTTGCAGCGGTGTCAGGACACCGCCAAGGAGAAGGACGAGTACGTGGCCATGCTCCGCGACTTCAAGGGCGAGCTGGCGGCGAACCGCGAGCAAGAGGCGGCCATCGAGAAGGATCTCGGCGACGTCGAGGACGTCACGCCGGGCAACAACCTCGGCCCCATGAAGGACACCTTCGATCGCTTCTTCAGCCAGCTCGCCGAGGACGAGAAGGTCGTCGCCTGCCTCCACGAGGAGTTCGCCACGTCGGTGCACGCCAACGCGCCCAAGGGCAACGAAGCGTGCCACGCCCTGTACAAGTCGTTCGATGCGGCCCACGCCGGCCACGAGACCAAGTTCAATTTCCGACCCGCGGTCCTCACACCGTTCTACCGCTACGAGGTCTGGCAGCTCTACATCGCCGACGGCGTCAAGACCTTCCGCAACAAGGAACTCGCCGTGAAGATCGGCGAGGTCTACAACAACGCGCGGCTCGTCGAGAAGCACGTCGCCGACATCGAGGTCACCTACAACGACGCGTTCATGAAGCAGGTCGGTCGCAGCGCCGCCACCGACATGGAGCTCGCCGAGGTCGTCCACGACGAGGAGCGCGAGCACGATCTCTCGGAGCAGAATCAGACCCGTCTCATCCACATCTCCGAGGCGGTGAAGGACGAGCACTACTCGACCACCGAGGTCCACCACATCCTCGAGCTCAAGATCGAGCGCATGAAGGGGATCGTGCTGGTCATGCGGGCGGAGATCGAGGCGATCAACGCGGCGATCGACGATGAGCTGAAGGCGCTGGGCGCCGACGCATGAGTCACCGGCGGTCGCGGAGGCGCTCGATCGTGCTCTCGAGCGCCCGCATCAGCTTGTCCGCCGCGCCGTCGATCGCGAGATCCAAGCTGGCTGCGTGGTGCGTGACGGCGGTCGGTTGGCGACCTTCGAGCCGCGCTTCCATCACGCAGCGCTTGTCGTTCTGACCGCTCTTGCCGCCGTTCTCGTCGCCCAGGTGGACCTCGACGCGGGTGATGCGGTCCGCATAGCGGGACAAGGTGGTGTCGACGACGGAGCGCACGTGCTCGGAGAGCTGCTCGCTACCTTCGATGTTGCTGTCGGTGTTGATCTGGACCTGCATTCGGGGCTCCTCGGGGTTCAGTAGCGATAGGTGGCAGCGAGTCCGGTCGTGGTGGGCATCTGTTCGGCGGGCATGACCAGAACGTCGCCGCCCCGCGCGGCGACGAGCTCGCCGAGATCGTCGAGGAGATCGTCGACGTGCGGATCGTCGAGCGCGGCGAATCGGACCTCGCCGGTCGTGCCGTCTAGCCGACCGGGGATCTGGCGCTCGGCCTCGATGAGCAGGCAGGCGACGCGGCCCGACGCGGCGGCGTGGGCGACCTGGCCGAGATCGGCGCTGCCGAGGCCGGACGCCCGCGACTGCTCGTATCGTTCGCACACCGCCGCCATCCGTGCAGCATGCCGGGGCGCGAAGGCCTCCCACGCCAACGCGCGCAGGGCGTCGGCCGAGATGGCGTCCGGGTTGATGCGGATGGCCTCGGTGGCGAGCAGAGGGTTCTGGCTCGTCGCGTGGAACCTGTGGTGGTGCTCGGGCAACGCGGCCAGCAGCAGCGGTACTCCCGAGGGCCGGGAGTGGTGTTCGATCACGGCCCGATCGACGGCGCGGAAGAATCGATCGGTGTCGATGTCGACCTCGTCGGTCTTGCTGCCGTGGCCGTGGTGCATCGCTCCGGTCGAGGCACCGGTCCCACCATACGAGGCGACGGTGAGGTGCGGCTCGGTCAGCTCGTCCCCGAGCGCCTCGGTGATCGTCCTCGGGACGGCCGGGGCGAGGACGACTTCATCGAGCGCGTTGCGGTTGCCCTCGAACAAGCGGACCTTGTCGCGGCCGATCGCGAGGACCTGATAGCGATCCGAGGCCTGGAGTGCGCGCCGTAGCGGCTTGAGATGGAAGCTGTCGGCGACGCTCTCGAACTCGTCCACCGTCTGCGACAGCCGCACCACCACGCATCGCTCGGGATTCGCCAACACTGCGAGGCCGTCCTGCGCATGGTTCCAGAAGTCGGCGTCCTGCGCCAGGGCCTCGAGGGGGGCGAGCAGTCGCCGCGCCTCGGCGTCGTCGACCCGCTCGCGCAGCGACGCGCCCATGGCCTTGACCAGGTTGCGGAACCGGATCGGATCCTGCCGGTTCTCTGGGTGTCGCCGGTGGGTCGGCTGATACAGCGACAGGCACAGCGACGCCTGACCGGAGAGTTCGGCGATGAGCTCGCCGGTGAGGGGAGAGATCGTGGATCCGAGAGCCATCGGATCCACACAGGTGCACGGTCTGCGCCACTGGCATCTGGGAGCGCGCATGACATGGTCTCGCGCTTCCGTCCACGGTGCGCGGCTCCGTGATGGGCCCTCGCGTCGCACTGTGGCGCAGCCGCCCACGCGTTCGCGCCCTCGCGTCCGCGCGTGCGGGCGACGCGCTCACTGCTGCGCGAGCCGGACGACGTCCCTCACCGTATCGCGGAGCCACTGCTTGCCCCGCAACACGACCTCCTGCGCCTCTTGACTGCGCCAGTGCTCGCGATCGACCTGCTCGCGCGTGCCCAAGCGCAGCAGCAGATCGGCGTGGGCGTTCTGACGGCGCCGGTCGTTGCCACACTTGCGCGGCTCCCACTCGCCGCAGAGGCTGGCCTCGTCGATGAACGATTTGGCGCCGCAGATCTCGTAGCTCATCAGGTCGCGACAGTCGCGGGTGTGGTCCAGGCCGAGGGTGTGGCCGATCTCGTGGGCCGTGACCTCGCACAGGTGGCCGGGCTCCCAGTCGTCGTTCTGGAACACGAACACCACCGCGTTCGGCAGCACGCGACCACCCCACGGCGCGATGCCGTGGACCGACTCGTCGAAGCCGAACTCGAGCGACGGGCCGCCGATCATCGCGCGGGTGTACGGCCCGCGCGTCGGCGCGGCGTCGGTAATCTCGATGAGGTACGGATGATAGTGGCCGCGCACGCACTCGAGCAGCGACTGCCACTCGTCTTCGGAGCCGACGAACGCGGGGATGTCGACGAAGGCGTAGCCGTTGCGTGCGACGATGCCCGATCGCAAGGTGTCGGGATCGTCGATCCCGGCCCTTGCGCGGCCGCCGTCTCGGTCGAGCACCACGACGACCGGATCGGCGGGGCGAGCGGCGGAGACCGCGTAGCCGAGGTGGCTCGACCGCGAAAGATCGGGGCCGACCAGCGGCGCGACCACCAGCGCCAGCACCGAGAACCCACCCATCCACCAGCGAAATCTCATCGGCACCGCCGACGCCGCGCGGGCGATGGGAGTGCAGGTCCGAACACGCGTGGAGCATAGCGTGGGCGAGGCGGCGGCAACGGGCCGTCGCCCCGTCGGCCGCGCGAGGGCGGCGCGGTGGGGAGTGACGCATCGCGCGGCTCACCGCGTCGGCAGCACGCCGGTCGCGACCTGATAGCGCGCGCGTGCCTTGCGATAGTCGGCGATGGCGTCGATCGCCGATGCGGCGGCGTCGGCGGCGGCCTCTTCGCGGAGGTTGACCACCAAGATGTTGCTGTCGCCGAGCCCGAGGCGGGAGCGCTCGGCCTCGGCGAGCGTCTCGGCGAGATCGGCCTGACGTCCGGCGATCTGGGCGCGGCGCCGCGACGCGGACATCTCGGCGTGCGCGGAGCGGACCTCGACCTCGACGCGGTCCCGGAGGAAGCGTCGCTCCTCGGTCAGCCGCCGGCTCTGGGCGGTGGCGGTCGCGAGCTCACCCCTGGCGGTGCGCAGCGGGATCGGCAGCTCGAGCGCGAGGCCGACGCCCACCTCGGCCGGCGTGATGGAAGCCGGCCCATCGCCGATGTCCTTGGCCGCATAGGCCTGGGCGCCGAGGCTCGGTAGCCGTGCGTTGCGGGCGACCCGGATGTCGACGTCGACGACCTGAATCCGCAGCGCCGCGATCTCGAGGTCGGGTCGGCGCTGGTGGGCGGCGCCGACGTCCCGCGTGAGCTCGGTATCGGCGAGGCGCGGCGGCAGCACCAGGCCTGGCGGTGCGAAGTCGTCGGGGGCGAGCGGTCGCCCTCGGCGATCGCGGAGGAACATCGACAGTCCGAGGCCGGTGACCTTCACGTCGCGCTCGGCGTTGACCACCACCGCCTCGCGGGTGGCGATCACGCGGGCGTTGTCGGTGGCCTCGATGCCCGCGACGTTACCCTCGGCGATCTGCCGCCGCAGACCCGCATCGCGCGCGCGCGCGAGCTCGAGCTGCCGGGCACGGACCAACAATCGGCCTGAGGCCGCGACCCAGTCCCAGTACGACAGTGCAGCGTCGCGCGCGAGCTCGAGGGCCCGCACGCTCCGCTCGAGCTCGGCGATGTCGGCGTCGATGTCGGCCTTGCGTCGGTTTGCTCGCGCACCGTCGATGATGCCACCCCGCAGCAGCGGCAGCTCGATGCCCGCCCGCACCTCACCGGCGTCGGCGGTGACGAGGCGGCCGTCGTAGATCGGGATGTTGCCGCGACCCAGCCGCCAGCCGGCGAACGCGACCATACCGAAGGCGAGGGTCTGCGCGCGCACCTCGGTGTCGACCACACCGTAGCGGTAGTAGCCGACGGGCGTGCCGTAGGCCCGGGCGCGGATGCGGGGATCGAAGGCGCCACGCGCCGAGAGCTGGCGACCCTTGGCGGCGTCGATCGACGCGTCGGCGGCGTCGAGCAGCGGATGCTCACTGCGGACCGACGCGAGCACCGTCTCGAGCCCGAGCGTGGGCCGGGCACCGGGCTCGACGTCGGGTCGGGCGTCGCGCTCGGACGCGACAGGCGGCGGCGCCACCGGTTCGGGGGCCTCGTCGGCGAGCAGGGCCGCGCCCGCGGTCCAGGCGTGCGCGGACAAGGCGCGGAGCATGCCCCCGATCACTCGCCGCTGCTCTCTTTCTTCTTCTTCGGCTTGGCCGGCTTGGCCGTCTTGGGCGCCCCCGACTTTCCGAGGACCTCGCCGCCTGGCGGAGCCTGACGCACCGCCGGCGGGAATCCGTTCCACACCCGCCACAGCTCGTAGCCCAGCGGCACCTGATCGAGGAGCACCCAGCCGTTGACCTGCACGCCCTGGCGAAGGAACCGCGCCTCGGGCCATTGCGCGTCCTCGTCGTCGGTGCCGGTCGGTACCACGACGACGCGGAAGTTCCCCACGCCGTCGTCGGTGGAGTCGACGAAGGCGACCTCGGCGGCGAACGTGCCGATGGCGACGCTCGGCCAGCCCACGAACTGCACTGCGGGCCAGCCTTCGAACTGCAGGCGAACGATGCGGCCAGGGCTGACCAGCGGGACGTCGTTGCCGCCGATCCACAGCTCGACCGCGCGGGCCTCGGCGTCGGGCACCAAGATCGCGATGGGATCGCCGGCGGAGACGTATTCGCCGCCCGCCTGGACCAGCAGGCGGAGCACGGCGCCGGCGCGCGGCGCCGTGACCTGCATGGTGAGCTGGCGCGAGACCTCGACGTCACGATCGGCGAGATCAGCCTGGTACTGGGCGACGTTGCCCATGCTCGACTGCATCGAGCCCCGGGCGCGCTCGATGCCGGCGTTGCCGTCGGCCTCGACGCGCGTGCGCTCGGATCGCAGGGCGCGGACCTCACCGTCGGCGGCGCGCAGGGTGGCCTTCGCTCGCTCGAGATCCGCGGTCGCGGTCTCGGCGGCGAGCTGGGCGAGCTCGAGGTTGCGGGTCGAGGTCAGGCCCTCGGCGGCCAGCGACTTCTGGCGGGTCAGGTTGAGATCGGCGATGCGCTTGGCCGACAGCGCGGCGTCGCGGGCCTGCTCGGCGGCGGTGAGCCGATCGAGTCCCATGTCGACGCGGCTCGCGGCGGCGGCCAGCGCCGCTGCCTGCGCCGCCTCGAGCGCGACGATCTGCTGCTCGGCGACGGTGACTCCTCCCGTCGCGGCCTGCAGCCGCAACTCGATCGAGTCGCGGGCCCGCACCAGGCGATCGGCCAGGTCGGGATCGTTGTCGGAGATGACGGCGATGAGTTGCCCCTTCTCGACGCGCTCGCCCTCGGTCACCAGCCACTGGACCACACGGCCAGCGATCGGGGTCTCGAGCGATTGCTGCCGGTCGAGCGGCGCATAGGCGATGACGCGACCGTTGCCGGTCACCGACTGTTGCCACGGCGTGAACCACAGCGCGAAGGCGAGCAACACGAACGTGATCGTGAGCATGCGCCCGGCCAGGCGCAGCGCCCGGCTGTGCGGCACCATCTGCAGGCCCGGATCACGCCAGGGCTCGAGCAGCGGCGCGTCCGATACGGTCTCTTCGACTCCAGCGGCCAGCGGGTTCATCGCGCGTCCTCCAGCACTCCGTCGTTCAAGGTCAAGGCGCGATCACAGCGCGCCCGCACATCGGGATCCGAGCTCACCACCACCGTAGTCCACGGGGTCTGCCGCCCGAGCACGGCGTCGAGCACCGCGTCCTTGCGATCGGCGGGCAGCCCGAGATCGTCGAGCGCGCCGTCGATGACGAGCAGTCGCGGCCGCGAGAGCAGGGCCCGGGCCAGGCCGACCCGACGCGCCTGCGACGACGACAGCGGCGCGCCACCGGGCTGCATGTGGGTGCTGAGGCCGGCAGGGAGCCGTTGCACCACATCGTCGAGGGCGAGCGCCTCGAGCACGCGGCCGACTTCGGGGAGCTCGGCGTCGGGGCGGAGCAGCCGCAGGTTGGCGAGCAGCGAGCCGTCGACGAGCTCGGGTGCGCGGACCAGGGTCACCACGTCGCGCAGGCTCGCCAGATCGAGCAGGCGTACGTCACAGCCGTCGAACTCGACCGCGCCGCCCGACGGCGGGCGCAAGGTGGACAAGAGGTCGAGCAAGGTGCTCTTGCCGCTGCCGCCCATGCCGCAGATCGCCACCGACTCGCCGGCCGCGATCACGGCGGTGCAGCGGCGCAAAGCGGCCCGCCCGCCGTAGGAGTAGCTCAGATCGGACAGACGCACCGGCATGGGCCCGTCGCCGAGTGTGTGCTCGCCGCTGCGACGCTCGGCCGGCAGATCGATCAGCAGGCCGAGCTTGGTGGTGCCCTGCACCAGGTCGTAGACCGACTCGAGCTGCTTGCCGAGCTTGACGAACGCGGCGGCGAGCGCCGCCATCACCAGCTCGGCGGCGATGAGCTGGCCGAGTGTGAGCTGGTTGTTCATGACGAGATATCCGCCCAGCCCGAGCAGGCTGGTCGTGCCGATCACCGCGATGGCGACGCCGCCCGAGATCTGGCGCAGCAGCTTGCGGAAGTGCTGGCGCCGGGCGTCGAGGTAGTGGCGAGCCATCTGCTCGGCGCGACCTCGCGCCAGCCGTCGACCGCGCTCGGACTTGAATGCGCTGGGGATGCGCGCGAGGTGCTCGAGCCACCCGACCGCGTGGTACTTGGCGCGCGACTCATCGAGGGCGGTGGCGACGGCGCCGCGGCCGAAGCCGAAGACCACGATCGCCAGCAGCAGGACCAGCACGATCGCGAAGCCCAGCAGCAGCGGGTGGTAGAAGGCGAGCAGCGACAGGCCTACGACCGTCTGCAGCAGCAGGCCGACGCCGTCGACGAGCAGCAGCGCCAGCGACTTCTGCATGTTCGGGACCTCGAAGAAGCGGTTCAGCAGGTCGGGGACATGCAGCCTGTCGAGCGCAGAGGCCGGCATGCCGGTGATGCGGCCGGAGATGTCGGTCACCGCGCGCACGAAGAGCCGCTGCTGGATGGTCTCGACCACCCACGCCCGCAGCACGTGCAGCAGGCCCGCGGTGGCCGAGGCGATGGCGAACAGCACCGTGAGCACCACGAGCGGCTGCAGCACCGAGCCGAACGCGACCGTGGTCACCAGCGCCTGCACGGCGACGGGGAGCACCAACGACAGCAGGCCGACCGCCGCGCCGTAGACCACCGTCACCCACACGTCCTCGCGCTCGGTGGTGAGCAGCCGCCACGTCCGCTTCCACGGCGTCAGCTTGCCGTTGGGATCGTGGATGCGGGCCAGCGGCTGGGACGGGGTGGTCACCAGGCCGTGCACGGTGCCCGACGACGCCCCGAGGGCGCGGATCAGGCTGGAAGCGAACATGCGGTGGCGCGTCACCGTTCCGCCCGCGAAGACCTCGACGTCGTAGCGGAGTCCGCGGCGCCCGAGCACCGCGACGATCACGTTGGGGATATCGTGCCAGCGGCCGACGGTCACCCAGACCCCCTGGGTGGAGCGCACGGGGATCTCCGCCCAGCGCGTATCGATGCCGAGCGTACCCAGCACGTACCCGAGGGCGGGCACCTTGCCGTTGGTGTCAACCACGAACGAGCGCTCACGCGCCGAGTCGGCGACGGCCGACGCGTCGAAGGCGACGCGGAGGCGTGCGGCAACACTGTCGGTCACCGCCACCGCATCGGTCGCCGAGAGGCTCGCGGCCGTCGCGCGCGCGCTAGGGACCGGATCCTGCAGCGTCGCCGAGCTCGAGGTCGTCACTGCAGCACCCCACTGTCCAAACTGCGGGCCAAGGCCCGCAAGACCCGCTCACTGACGTGGACGGCGGCATCGAGCGCGTCACCCGGATCGGGCTGCGTAACCACCAGATGTCGGCCGTCGTGCAGCTCCACCCGCACCACCCAGTGTGGGGCCACGCGACCCAGCTCACCGCGGAACTCCCGCCACACGACCACGCGGGCGACACGGTCGGCGTACAGTGCCATCCCGAGCGTCAGCCGCTCCCGCGTGGCGGCCGCCAGCGATCGGTCGAGCCCCGTCTTCCACCGCATGCAGAACCGCATCGCCGACCTCCGGCGCAATGTGGCGCCAGTAGATGCTTCGCGCCACTAGATAAATAAGGCGTTTTGATTAGATTCGAACTAAGCATCGACGAAGTCCGACGAACTCCCGACACCCCGATGAGCTGGCTCAACTACCACCACCTCCTGTACTTCTGGACAGTCGCGCGCGAGGGCAGCATCGCGGCGGCGTCCAAGTCGCTGCGCCTGGCGCAGCCGACGATCAGCACGCAGATCCGCGTGCTCGAAGAGCAGCTCGGCACCCAGTTGTTCGTCCGCGCGCACAGGCGGCTGGAGCTCACCGAGTCGGGCCGCGTGGTGTTCCGCTACGCCGACGAGATCTTCGGGCTCGGCCGCGAGATGATCGAGGTCCTGCGCGAGCGCCCCCGCGGCCGCGCAGTGGTGCTCAACGTCGGCCTGACCGCGGTGGTGCCCAAGCTGGTCGCCTATCGTCTGCTCGAGCCCGCGCTCCAGCTCGAGCCGAGGATCAACATCCACGTCCACGAGGATCGATTCGCGGGGCTGCTGGGCAAGCTGGCCAACCATGAGCTCGACGTCGTGCTGTCCGACGCGCCGGTCGGCACGGAGAGCTCGGTGCGCGCGTTCAACCATCCGCTCGGGCAGTGCGGGATCTCGCTGTTCGGTACCGCGTCGCTGGTCGCCCGGCACCGCCGCAACTTCCCCCAGAGCCTCGACCGCGCGCCGATGCTGCTGCCGATGAGTGGCACCCTGCTGCGCCGCGATCTCGAGCGGTGGTTCGCGCGGCTCGGCGTGGTGCCCGAGATCGTCGCCGAGTTCGACGACAGCGCGTTGCTCAACGTGTTCGGGCAGGCGGGCCGGGGGCTGTTCGCGGGGCCGTCGGCGATCGAGGCCCACATCCGGCGCCAGTACGACGTCGCGGTGCTCGGTCGCACCGACGACGTCATCGAGCGCTTCTTCGCGATCACCGTGCAGCGCCGGATTGCCCACCCGGCCGTGAGTGCGATCTGCACCAGCGCCCGCAACGAGCTGTTCCGGGCGGGGTGAGCGCCGCTCCGTCGGGGCCTGATTCCCCGGGCCCGGCCCGAAAGGTGGCCCGCCTGTGGGCCACCGGCGGCCCACAGGTGGGCCATCGATGGGTCGCCCGCAGCCAACCGCGCGGAATCCCGTGCGGCGCGGGGATTGCTCAGGCGCCGCGCCCATGAGCCACGCACTGCCGTTCACCCTCCTGCTCGCCGTTCTCGCCGTCACCGTCGCCGCGCCCGCCCAGGCCGCGTCATCGGCCGTCTGCGAGGCGATGCTCACCGACATCGATCTCGCGCGGGCGAGCCTGCACGAGTACGACCGCGCCCTCGCCGAGATCGACGCCGAGCGTCGCGATCTCGTCGCCGCGCAATCCGGGGTCGATCGTCGGCTGGTCGGCGCGCACGGCCGCGCGATGCTGCAGCTCCGGGCGCAGCGCGACGGCATGGCGCTGGAGCTGACGCTCATCGATAGCCTGCGGCCGGACATCGCGTCCCAGGCCGCGGCGCTGCGCGAGACGATCGACCATGACGAGCGTGGCTACATCGCGTGCATCGAGGCCGAGCTCGGGCCATGAGCGCGCCGCACGGCGGGGCGCGCCGCACGGCGGGGCGCCCCGTGAGCAGGGCGCGGCGTCAGCAGATGGGGGCGGAGCAGCACGCCGACACGTCGATCGTGCAGTCGTCGGCGCACGCCAAGATGCCGTCGTCGAACTCGAAGGCGAGGCAGTCGTTGCCCAAGAGGTCGTCGCCATCGCACTCCTCGTCACCCTCGGCCACCCCGTCGCCGCACACCACGATGTCGCACGCATCCGTGCAGCCGTCGTCGATCGCGGGGTCGCACTCCTCACCGGGTCCGAGCCAGCCGTCGCCGCAGAACGCGAACACGCAGGTGATGCACGCGTCGGTCACGTCGGCGTTACCGTCGTCGCACGCCTCTCCGTCCTGCAAGATGCCGTCCCCGCACACCGGCAGGGCGCAGGCGTTGGTGCAGCCGTCGTGGTCGACGAGGTTGTCGTCGTCGCACTCCTCGCCCAGATCCATCGTGCCGTCGCCACAGAGCGGCCCGGGCAACGGGTCGGTCGACGAGGAGGCGTCGGACACGGCCTCCGAGCCCTCGCTGCTGCCGGTCCCACCGGTCGCGGAGCTGTCCGCGGGATCTGTGGTCGAGCCCGAGGTCGAACTCGACGATGTCCCAGCCGAGGTGCTCCCGTCGCTGCCGCCAGTTCCGGAGTCCCCGCCGCAGGCACCGAGCAGCGCCGCGATCAGCCCGCAGCGCCTCATTGCACCACCTCCAGGGCTTCGCGGGGCCCGTATTCGAGCAGCGTGTCGTTGCCCGAGCTGACCTGGGTTCTGATCCAGTTCGGGCTGCGCACGGTCTTCTCGACGCGGACCTCGTCGATGATTCCGTCGAAGCGACGAGCGTTGTCGACGCGATTGCCCAGGCGTAGCGGGATGTCGGCATCCGCCAAGGGCGCCTCGCGCGGGGCCGGACCGCCGACCACGACCTCGTGCTCGACGCCATCCACGTACAGCCGCGGCAGGGCCCCGGGCGCATGGGCGAAGGTCGTGACGACGTGCTGCCAGCGGTCGAGGGCGATGATGCCACCGCCGGTCGCCCACATGATCGCACCCCCGTCGAAGCCGACCGCAAACCGCAGCGCGCCGCCGTCCGCGATGTACCACTGCCAGCCGACGCCCACGAAATCCTTGTGCACGATGCGTCCCAAGCCGCCGCCACCGAAGCTGCGCGGCCGGATCCACGCCGACAAGGTGATGCCCGAGCCCGGCAGGTCGTCGAGCGCCTCGGCGGGCTCGACGTCGAGGCGTGCCGAGCTCGCCTCGAAGCTCGTGGCGTCGACGACTTGTCCGGCCACGGTCTCGACGGCGCCGGTCGGGGTCTGATCATGACCGCTGCCGGTGGCATCGAAGGGCGAGTCGCCCATGTGCCACACGGCGACATGCGGCGGCCCCCACACTGCGGCCGGGTCCTGGGTGCCTTCGGCGACCGGATTGCCGTAGTACATCCACATCGCCTCGGGCGCGTGCCCGATGCGGTCGAGCGCCACCCAGACGGTCGAGACGCCGGCAGGGTCCCAACGCTCGATTTCGAAGGGGGCGGGGTCGCCGTCGGCATCGACGAAGCGGAGATCTTCGCCGTCTTGCTGCATGCGATCGTGATCGACGCGGGCCGAGGAGAGCAGCACCAGCACCGGCGCCCCCTCGATGGTCTCGGCCGGCGAGAGCGCGAGGGTGACGCGGTGTCGCTGCGTCCACGCGCAGTCCCACCACTGCGGCGGACAGCTCGGTGCGCCGGTGGTCGAGGTCGGCGCGGTGCCGTCGTCACCGAAGGACTCGGATCCGGCGCCCGTCGTTGCAGCAGTCGCGCCGGTGTCCGCGAGACCGTCGGTGGTGTCGCTGGTGCCCGTCGACGGCGCGACGCACTCGCCGGCGATCGTCGGATGGCTCGCGTCGCCGAAGCGGTGGCCCATCGGACACTCGCTGTCCGGGAAGCTGCAGGCCATCGCCTGCAGCTCGCAGCGTCCGCCCGGACAGTCGGCATCCTCGCTGCAAGAGAAGAAGCGGCCGACCTGGCACGCTGCGATGAGGCCGATCGCGCTGCCGGCCACGAGTCCGCGCATCCGAGCGATCGTACCACACCCGGGAAACCGCTCGCCGGGGCACTTCGGGGCGGGTTCGGCGGGCTGGGGCATCGGTCACGGTGCGGGTGGTCGACGGGGGCGCGCGGAAACGAGGGTCGTGCGCCGCCGCCTCCGCGTGGGTCGGCCGCGCTCGCGGCCACACCATCGCCGTGTCGAACGCCGCGACGGAGCACCGCGGCGAGTCGCGCATCGTTCGTCGTGCCGACGACGAACGATCGAATTGCCGACGACGGCAACAGCGGCGTGTCGACGTCGTGCCGATCGATCGGCCATCACTCCGCGTGGCCATTTGGCCATCGTCGCGCGCGCCCTGCGATCGCTCCGCGCCGAGGTGCGTTGCACGTCGTACACGCAGCGCGATCAAGGTTCAGAAAAATACCCGTGGCTCGGCCGCACACCTCCGTGCACCTTCGACGAGGTCCGGCGTACCGCCGAGCACCCCTCTCCGATGCATCCACACGACTCGTTGTTGCCGCTGTTCTGCCCATTCCCGTCGCGGATCAACCCGCATGTCGACGAAGCCGACGTCCGCAGCGTGGACTGGGCCAGCGATGCGGGTCTCGTCGGCGCCCCCGACGTCGCCCGTCTGCGGGCCGCGAGGTTCGCCTGGTTGTCGTCGCGCGCCTACCCGACGGCGCCAGTGGACGAGCTGGTGCTGGTCTCGCAGTGGAATCTGTGGCTGTTCGCCCACGACGACGCCTGCGATGCCGCGGAGATCGGCCGTGATCCCGAGGCGATGACGGATCTCTATGCGCGGCTCGGCCGAGCGCTGCGCGACGAGACCCCCGAGGCGACCGACCCGCCGCTGGCCCATGCCCTGCACGAGCTCGCCCGGCGGATCTTCGCCCGAGCCCGTCCGGCGTGGCGTCATCGCTTCATCGAGGTCGTCGAGAACTACTTCGCCGGCTGCCTCTGGGAGGCCAGAAACCGCCGCCTTCGCCGGGTTCCCAGCGTCGAGGAGTACGTGCGCATGCGCAGGGCCGCCGGGGCGGTGCAGACCGCGATCGAGCTCATCGAGGTCTGCGAGCGCATCACCATCGACGACGAGATGCTCGACCACCAGACGGTCGCCGCCATGGCGCTCGCCTGCAACGACGTGGTGTGCTGGACCAACGATCTGGCGTCGTTGCCGAAGGAGCGGGCCGAGGACAACGTGCACAACCTGGTGGTCGTGCTCCGCGACTCCCGCAGCCCCCGCGACTGGCCGCGTGCGACGGCGCAGGCGATGGACATGCTCGACGGGCGCGTGCGCGACTTCATGGCGCTCGCGGCGACGGTGCCCAGCTTCGGGGCCGAGCGCGACGTCGAGCTGGCGCGCTACATCGGGAACCTGCGGTCGTGGATGCGCGGCAACATCGACTGGGCGCTGGAATCCGGTCGCTATCGCGTGGCTTCGGGCGAGCACGGCAGCGCCCTAGATGCGCCCGCCGACACCCCGGTGGATCCCGGCGCGCCCGCGGCGATCCCGATCCTCTCGCACATGCGCGCCGCCGAGGGTTGAGCGACGAGGCTCAGCGGGGGCCCGTGTCGCCCTCGTCGATGCAGGCGCGCAGCGCCTCCTTGAGGGTTCGCATCGTGCGGACGCCGCCCAGATCCACGCCCATGCCCACCAGCGTGCGGGCGATGTTCGGGCCGATGCCGGTGACGAAGCAACGGGCGCCGAGCAGGCCCGCCGCCCGCGTGAGCCGCACCAGGTGATCGGCGGTGGCGGTGTCGACGACCTCGACCCCCGTGAGATCGATGATCACCGCCCGGGCGCCCGACTCGACGATGCGCGCGAGCAGGCGCTCGGTCATCTCGACGGCGCGCTGGGTGTCGATGACGCCGACCAGCGGCAGGGTCACTACGCCCTCCCAGACGTCGATGATCGGGGTCGACAGCGCCGAGATCGTCATGCGCTGCTGCTCGATCGCCCGTTGGGCGGCGGCCTTGGCCTCCTCGAGCTCGCCGATGAAGATCTGGAAGGCGCCCTCGAGCAGCCCGAATTCGTCTTCGGCCGCGGGCTGGACGTGGGCGTCTGGGTCGTCGAAACGATCCACGGAGACGCAGGCCAGGGCACCGAGCAGCCGATCGACCCGCTGTGCGTCGATCTCGATATTGCGTGAGTCAGTCATCGTTCACCCCCTGCCTTGCCGGCGAGCTCGAGCCGCCGGCTTTCGATCCAGGCGCGTGCCTCGGCCTCTGTGGCCTTGAAGTGGACCGGGTTGTCGGTGCCTCGCACCAGGTTGATCACCTTGAAGAGCATCACCGCGACGGTGCGGATCGTGAAGCTCGCGCCGACGATCGCGACGCCGCGGAACGGCATCCACGATGTCAGCTCGGGCACGATCCTGCGCACGTCGGCAGGGATCGACGCCACGCCGGAGAGATCGGCGATCAGGATCATGTAGGGCCACTCCGAGCACGACCCGCGCAGGTACTCGATGCCGCGGCCGAACTCGGTCGGGGCCAGCAAGCCGCGCCAGCGCATGATCACCACGTCGGGCGGGTCGATCTCGAATTCGTGTTCACCGATTTTCATCGCCATGGCGGTCCTCGTGGTCTTTCGGGCGTCGGCTTGCGGCCGGCGCGATGTCGAACTGGGTGAGGGCGTCCTCGAGGTTTCGCGTCGTCGAGATGCGGGCGAACGACACGCCCATGGTCTCGAGGGTGAGCGCGATCTCGGGGCTGATGCCGCTGATGTAGCTCTCGGTGCCCATCAGCCGGGCGGCTGTGGCGAGGTTGGCCACCACGGCACACAGGTGGCTGTCGATCATCGACACGCCGGACAGGTCGATCACCAAGCCCCGCGGCCCCTGGACACCGATGCGGTGCAGCACGCGCTCGGTGAGGACCTCGGCGTGGTGATCGGAGATGTCGCCCTGCAGCGGCACGAGCAGCACGTGCCACAGATTGATGATCGAGATCGGTACGTCGTTCATCCGGTCACGTCCGCGACCAGCACGGCCGCATCGTCGGTATCGCGGCCCCACTGGGCCAAGAGCGCCGCGCTCGCGGCCTGGGCGGCGAGCTCACGGCGGTGGTCGGGGCGCAGACGGCCCGATACGCCGTCGCTGAACAGCACCAGCCGGGCGCCTTGGATCAGGCGGGTGGTGAACACTCGGGGGCGGACCGCGGGGCCGCGGCCGAGGATGCCCGGGGTGCCCAGGACCGGCACGCGCATGCCGATGCTGCGCAGCTCGACGTTGCCGACGCCGCAGCCCTCGAGCGCGTCGCCGCGGGCGACGCACACCAACGCGGCGGCGCCACGACCACCGCGGAGATGGACATCGAGCGCGCCGATGATGACGCCGATCGAGTCGCGCAGCGAGACCGCCTCGAGGTGGGCGACGGCGCGGTCGGCCGCGTCTGCCGCAGCCTCGCCATGGCCCAGCGCATCGATCACGCCGAAGAGCACGACCGCGTCGCCGTGGCGCACCACGGTGGCGTCGCCGGAGCAACGCTCGCCGGGGTAGGGGCGCACGGTGAAGCCGAGCTCGAGCATCATGCGACCGCCACCTTCGCGACGATCAGCGTGCCCTCGGCGCCGCTCGAGATCCGCATGTCCGCGGACAGCCGCTTGACGCCGAGGATCCCCAGGCCCAGCCCGGTGCGGCTGCGATAGCGGCCGGCGAGGATCTCGTCGAGGTTGGTGATGCCCGGGCCACGATCGGTGGCGCGCACCGTGATCGTCGCCTCGTCGCTGGCCAGGTCGATGAAGCCGCCGCGCGAGTACGCGACGATGTTGCGCGCGAGCTCGCTGACCACGGTGAGCACCCGCTGCTGCGTGAAGCTGCTGACGCCCTGCGCGAGGCAGTGCTCGCGGGCGGCGAGCCGCGCCGCGACGATGTCGGACTCGGCGCGGACCTCGATGCGGGCGGCGGGCGGCGTGACGCCGGCCCGGATCTCGCGGAGCTGCGCGACCACGGTGCGGGCCGTGCTCTCGCCCAAGAAGGTGCGCAGACCGGGGGTCAGCGGGCTGAGCAGGAGCTGCACGTGGCGCAGCTCGAGGGACTGCATCGTGAGGTGACAGCTCGACAGGGCGCGCGTGAGCAGGGCCTCGGCGTTGATCCGCGACATCGAGGCGCACAGCACCGCGAGCACGCGCTGATGGGCCGAGACGGTCATCGCCGCCTCCGTGCACGCAGCCGCGATGCCACGAACTCGACGCCGCCGCCGCTGCGCTCGGTGACCTCGACCTCGTCCATCCATCGCACCACCGTCGCGAGGCCGTGCTCGTCGCTGGGCCGCTGCGGACGCGAGCGCACCTCGTGCAACCGCTCGCGGAGCGCCGCGACCTCGCCGCGGCCGCGATCGCCCGCACGCATGATCACGCGATCGAGTTGGGCGGCGAGCTCGATCCGTCCACCACCGCCGTGCCGCATGGTGTTGCTCGCCAGCTCCGACGCGCACGTCGCCAGCTCGGCGGCGGTGCTGGCATCGAGGCCTTCGCGTGATGCCCACCGGCGCACCGCGACGGCAGCGACCGCGACATCGGCGAGTGCGGTGATCTCCACCACCAGGTGCGGGACGTCGAGCGACACGGGCAGGCGGCGATTCTCGCCGCGCAGCACCGCGTTCGCAATCGCCGAAGCGGGACGGATCGTGTGGCCGATCGGCCACCGAGCGATCGCGACGCACACCGGAGCCGCCGATCGCGATGGACGATCGCGCGGCGCCGCGAGCCGGCGATGCCGTTGATCGTCTAGACGCCGATCGCGTGGCGCATCGACGGCCAGTCGGCCGTCGTCCGCGGCCGACTGGCCGTCGCCTGGCCCGCGCCGATCGTGCGTCCGCTCGAGCCGCTACCCATCGACGTCGGCCGGCGGAGAACTCTCGCTGCGCGCCCGTGCAGCGAGGTTCTCGGCCCGCGTGGCCGGGGGAATTGCGCAGACGCGACCGTCCCGTTAGACTGCGACCGTTGGAGTTTGGATGGACATGATGCGTAGCAACCGTACCCCCTTGGTTTCCCTGTTCTTGACAACCGTCGCTGTCGCGGCGTCGTGGACACCCGCCGATGCCGACGCGTGCGGCGGCACCTTCTGTGATGCTGGGCCCAACGCGATGCCGGTCGACCAGACCGGCGAGAACATCCTGTTCGCGATGGGCGAGGGCTACACCGAGGCGCACATCCAGATCCAGTACGATCCCACCACCGAGGCCGAGCAGTTCGCGTGGGTGGTGCCGATGACCGCCGTGCCGACGTTCTCGGTGGGCTCGCAGCGACTCTTCGACAACGTGCTGCAGGGCACGGTGCCGGCGTACGGCTTCAACCGTCAGTTCGACAGCTGTGGCGATCCCGGCGGCACGGGCGGCAGCGATCCCACCGGTGCGGGCTCAGGCGATCCTGGCGGTGGTGAGACCGGCAGCGACTCCGGTGGTCCGTCGGTGGTGCTGCAAGAGACGGTGGGCGCGTTCGACATCACGGTGCTGCAAGGGGGCACCGCGGCCGAGGTCATGGAGTGGCTCGGCGCCAACGGCTACCAGCAGGACCCGGCGGCCGAGCCGATCCTCGCCGAGTACCTCGCCGAGAACTACCTGTTCGCCGCGTTCCGCCTGACCAACGGCGCCGAGACGGCCGAGATCCACCCGATCACGCTGCGCTTCGAGGTCGAGGAGGCCTGCGTGCCGCTGCGACTGACACGCATCGCCGCGGTCGACGACATGGAGGTGCGAACCTTCTTCCTCGCCGCCGATCGCGTGGTGCCGCAGACCTACAAGCACGTCGTCGTCAACCCGCTGCAGCTCGACTGGCCGAACTTCGCCGCGAACTACAAGGAGGTCATCACGCTCGCGGTGGATGCCTTCGGCGCCGAGGGCAAGGCGTTCGTCACCGAGTACGCCGGACCGAGCGACATCGTGTCGCCGTTCGGATTGTACAGCAAGTCGTGGGATTCGTCGGCGTTCGAGGGCATGGCCGCGGTCGAGGTGGTCGATGCGCTGGTCGCCCAAGGGCTGCGGGGCTGCGACGACTTCGAGGGGACCTGCGCGTTCTCCCACGCGCTGCTCGAGGGCCTGATGGCGAGCTACCTACCGGTGCCCGCCGGCGTCGATGCCGACGAATTCTACGACTGCCTGACCTGCTTCGAGGACCAGATCGATCTCGAGGCGTGGGGCGATGGCTCGGCGTTCGCGACCGCGATGGAGGAGCGCATCGTCGTGCCGGGGCTGCACGCCCAGGAGCTGCTGGCGCAGTTTCCGACGCTCACCCGCATGTACACCACGATCTCGCCCGCCGAGATGACCGCCGATCCGTTCTTCTGGCAAAATCCAACCCTGCCCAACGTGGACCTCACGCAGTCGGTGGCGCAGCGCAGGGTGCTGTGCAACGGCGATGCGCTGTGGACCCTGCCCGACGGCCGCGAGGTCTATGTGCCCAACGACGGCGCGTGGCCCGTCATCGACGACGCGATGCCCTGGGAGCAGGAGGTCGCCGAGATGCCGAGCAACGGTGCACCGTTGATGCTGGTCGACAACGGCGCGCTCATCGACACCCAGCTCGCCACGTACAACTGTGCGTTGGGCTGGCCCGCGAACCAGTGCGGCTCGGGCGATGACGTTGCCGACACCGGCGGTCGCGACACCGACGGTGGCACCTCCGGTGGCGACACCGCAGGCGAGACGGGTGGCTCGGGCGGCCTCGACGACGACGGCGGTGGCTGTGGCTGCAACACCACGCCGCCCGCCCACGCGGCGCTCTGGGCGTTCGGGGTGCTCGCGCTACGTCGCCGCCGCAGGGGTTCGAGCGCGGCCTGAACACGGGCCTGAACACGGGCCAGAACACGGGCCAGAACACGGGCCAGAACACGGGCCAGAACACAGCTCGCGCGCCGCGAATCACCCCGCGTCGCGCAGGCGTGATCTCGGCTCATCCCCACGGGAATCGACCGACCACACCGTCGCGGGGCTAGATCGGCGGGGGCCGAAAATGCCGCGAAACCGCGTGCAGCACCGTCTCACGTCAAACCTTTGCGGTGGCGTGCCGATGCGCTCGGCGCCCGGAAAAAATCCGGCGATCGTGTAAACGCCCCTATCATTGCCCCGTTTCGCGACGACGAGTCGCGGGCGAGGAGCAATCATGGCGAAAGCAAAGTCCATCGCGAAGAGTGATTTCGTGCAGCGCAACCTCGAGGCCGGCCTCGAGAAGCTGGCCGTTGCGGCGACCGCTGGCGCCCACGCGCTCGCGGTGCGTGTCCGCGATGGCAAGAAGCTGACCGTCACCGTCAAGCGCCTCGCGAAGCGCCGCGCCACGCTGCTCAAGCGCAAGACCCTGGCGGCCAAGCGGGCCAAGAAATCCCCCGGCGGTGACACCCGCAAGGCCCTGGGCTCGGCAGTGCGCGAGCTCGCCGCGACCACCAAGCTGCTCGGCAAGGCGCGCGCCAGCAAGTCCGAGAATGCCACCGAGCTCGCCGCGCTCAAGCTCGCGTCGCGGCGCGCCACGGGCTACGCCCGAGCGATCGCGCAGATCGACCGCTCGCTGCGCACGTAGCCGGCTGCTACGGCGCCAGTGCGGGGGCGCCATCGGGCGGCGCTGCCGGCTCGGCGTCGGCGACGAGCTGGGTGACGCCGCGCATCACCGAGTACGCGGCGGCGAACCGCTCGTTGCCACCGGTGAGCGAAGTGACATCGGCGACGAGCCACCAGCTCGCCTGCAGCCGGGCCTCGGTGACGTCGAGGACGATGTAGCCGCGGTCGACGAGATTGCCCCACTTCATGTGCGGGTTGATGTCCATGAACTGATCGGCGATGTCGGCGGGGAAGCCCGGCGAGGTGATCGCCGGCGCGACGAACTCGACCGCGACTGCGCCCGCCCCCGTGCTCGGATCGTAGTCGGGGCCGTAGGGATCATCCGCGAGCTCGAATGCCCACGACGAGTGGATGTCGCCGGTGAGCACGACGACATCGCTTGGGGTGTGCTCGCGCAGCAGATCGAACAGGCGTGCGCGCGCGGCGGGGTAGCCGTCCCACTGATCGAGGTTCACCGGGTTGGGCCCGAGGCGGAGCTGGGCCACCATCACCTGCTGACCGAGCACGGTCCACGCCGCGCCGTGGTCGAGCGCGCCGGCGAGCCAGGCCTCTTGCTCGGCGCCGAGCAGCTGGCGGTCGGGATCGTCGAGCCCCTCGTCGTCGAACACCGACGGGATCTGCTCCTCGCGACCCACGATGCGGGTGTCGAGCATGATGAGGGCAAGCAGGTCGCCGAATGGCAGACTCCGGTAGATGATGCCTTCGGCGCCCTCGCGGAACGGCATCCACTCGGCGTAGCAGCGGTACGCGGCGGCCTTGCGATCGCCGTAGTCGCCCTCGTCGGGCTGATGGTTCTCGGCGCCGTCGCGCCAGGCGTTGTTGGTGATCTCGTGATCGTCCCACACCGCGACCATCGGGTGCTGCCGGTGGCACTCCTGCAGATCGGCGTCGCGCCGATACTGCGCGTACCGCATGCGATAGTCCTCGAGCGAGACGATCTCGTGCACCGGCTCGTACGGGCGGACGTCGCCGTAGCCGCCGCTGGGATACTCGTAGATGTAATCGCCCAGGTGCATCACCAGGTCGAGATCGGCACGCTCGGCGACGCGGCGATAGGCGTGGAAGTAGCCGTGGGCCAGGCTCGAGCACGACATCACCGCCATCCGCATCCGCGCGACGCCCTCGGCGGCGGCGGTCCGCGTGCGGCCGATGGGCGAGGTGCGGCCGAGCGCGAAGAAGCGGTAGTAGTAGGTGGTGCCCGGCTGCAAACCGGTGGCGTCGAGCTTGATCGTGTAGTCGCGCTCGGGCCCGGTCATCACGTAGTCCGCGGCGACGCGCTGGGTGAACTCGGGATCGAGGGCGACCTCGAAGAACGCCTCGACCTCGCCCTCGGGGGCCCCGGTCACACGCGACCACAGGATCACCGCGTCGAGCAGCGGATCGCCGCTGGCGACGCCGTGGGAGAAGAGCGTCTCGGGACCGGGCTCGCCGTCGTACTCGTAGTCCGGCAGGCCATCGTCGCCGGTGCTGCTGCTGTCGTTGCCATCCCCCGAGCTGCCGGAGCCGTCGGTCTCGCCGGTGCCCTCGGTCCCGTCGCCACCGGGGCTGTCCGACGTGCAGCCGAGCGCCGCCGAGACCCCCAACAAGCTCGCCCTGCGCAACAACTCGCGTCGAGAGATCGTCACCGTCTCCAACTACCAGAGCCGGGCACACCTGAGAAGCGCCGACCACGTCACGGGCGGATCGCAAGGCGGTGACAGCGTGCGTCCGGTGGACCGCGCCAAGCCCTAGCGTCGGCACACACCGTTTGCGACAGCATCACCGAGCACGGCTGGGCGGGCCGCTGCGGGGCGCTGCGCGGGGTTCGTCACCGAGGCCGACGGCCCGCCGGGGGCTCGGCGATGATGCCGGCCTCGGTTCCGCATGAAGCTCGCGTCCACGCTCGAGTCCGTCACCGTCCATCGTCATGGCGCCGTCTGTGTGCGAACGGCGGCCATCACGGCGATCGATGCCGTGCGGCTGACGGTGACCGGTCTGCCCCTCGCCGCGGTGGCCGGATCGCTGCGCGCGCGGGTGATCGGCGACGATACGATCCACGTGCTCGACGTGCGCGCCGGCTTCGACGTCGCGCTGGGCGACGCGATCGATCTCGCCGCCGAGGCGCGGGCCCACGACGAGGCCGAGCAAGCGGTGGGCCGGATCTCGCCGGCGGTGGATCGGCTGGCGCGCGAGCTCGCCGAGCTCGATGGATTGGTGCCCGAGTTCCGCGAGCCGCCGCGGCGCGAGGGTCCGCGCGAAGCGCCGCTATCCGCGATGTTGGCGCTGATGGATTTCGTCGAGACCCGCAGCGAGGCGCTGCAGGCCCGGAGCCGCGCGCTGGCACTCGAGCTCGAGGACGCCCGCGCGCGCGAGCAGACCTGCGCCGCTCGGCTGCGCGAAGCTGGCAGCGCCGCCCGGATCTCGCGCGCCCACACCACGCGCACCGCGGTGGTCACCCTGAGCGGCGTGCCGCAGCGCGAGTGCGGCGTCGCGGTCGAGTACGAGGTGCCCGGGGCCTCGTGGGCGCCGACGTATCAACTCGCGCTGGGCGAGGCCGGCGATGGACGCTTGACGATGCGGGCCTCGATCGCGCAGCGCACCGGCGAGGATTGGACGGGCGTGCGGTTGGCGCTCAGCACCGCGTCCTTGCGGCGTCGCACGGCGATCCCCGAGCTGCGGGCGCTGCGGATCGGTCGCGCTCAGCCCGAGCCGTCGCGCGCGGGCTGGCGCGAGACCCCGCAGGGTCTGGACGCATTGTTCGCGGACTTCGACGCGGCGAGCCTGCGGTACATCCCGCCGCCCAGGCCCACGGCGCCGCCCAGGCCCACGGCGCCGCAAAAACCGCCCCGGCGCGAGACCCAGGCGGCGCGGGCCCCCGTGGCGGCCTCGGGCGGAGTCGCCGATGGTGCGCGCGGGGGACCACCACCGATGGCGCCGCCGCCGGCGGCCGCACCGATGAGGATGTCGGCGCAGCAACCCGCATCGCGAACGATCGCCGCGGCCGACCACGAAGTGATGCGGTCGGCGCCCAAGCGGCGGGCACTGCTCGGCGGCGCTTCGGGTGGTCACGAACCTGACGACGAAGCATCGTCCGCGCTCGAGGAGAGCGCAGCGCCTGAGATCGCGGCTGCACCCCTCGGTCCGTCGGCTGCGCTCCTCGACTACGGCGGCTTGGAGATGCACGGGGCGCAGGGGCCCACGCGCGGCCGGCTGGGGCCTG
Source organism: Nannocystales bacterium (assembly GCA_038325765.1). Lineage (GTDB taxonomy): Bacteria > Myxococcota_A > Polyangia > Nannocystales > Nannocystaceae > Xiheibacterium. The sequence goes on along the minus strand of JBBQJI010000007.1, from coordinate 18,723 downwards.
CGGCGATCGTCCTCGCGCTGGGCGTGCACGTGCGCATCGACGTGGTGCTCGCTGCGATCGACCACGCGGTTCAGACCGCGCGCGCAGTGCTGCAGCTGCCGCCACCGCGAGGCTGTGTCGTCGCGATGAGTCAGGGCCGCTTCGACTACCGCTATGACGCGCGTGCGCCCGCCGACGTGCCGTCGACCGGGACGTGGACGAACGTGGTGATCATGGACTGCGACGTCGCCCTCGCGCCGCGATACCTCTGCGTGCCGGCCGTCGATCCCGCGGTCCATCGCACGCTCGAGGTGACCAACCGATCGAGCCACGCGCTGCTGCCGGGTCCGGTCGACGTCGCGCGGGGCGGGCAGTTCCTGCTCACCACGACCCTGGGCGCGATCGGACCCTTCGCCCGCGGCCACCGCATGGGCCTGGGCGTCGAGGAATCGATCAAGGTCGCCCGCAACACGCGGTACGCCGAGACCACCGGCGGCCTGTTCGGCGGCACCAGCGTGTTGCAACACGGCATCGACGTCGACATCGACAACCGCCTGGGCGTCGCGATCGAGCTCGAGGTGCGCGAGCGCGTGCCGGTGGCCGAGGGCAGCGAGAAGCACCTCGAGATCGAGGAGGGCGACGTCACGCCGCCGTGGACGGCGACAGACGGGCCCGAGGACGGCGTGCTCGTGCACGGCGCCCGGCGCTGGCGGGCCCACGTGGGTGCCGGCGCCAAGACCCGGCTGCGCGCCGAATACTGCATTCGCATCCCCGCCGACCGCACGCTCGTCGGCGGCAACCGCAGGAGCTGAGATCATGACGACGAGCAACTCGGACGTGCGCGCGCTGCCGATCCGCAAGGTGATCGTCATGGAGGACCGCGCGCAGATCGAGCGCATGGGGACGGTCGAGGTCGCCGGCCGCGTCCGCGTCGAGCTGGGCCCGTGCACCGCGGTCGCGGTCGATCGTTCGCTCGAGGTCACCGCCGATGGCGCGTCGCTGCTCGATGCGCGGCTGGTCCGGCGTCTCCGCGAGCGGCCACCGGGAGGATTGTTCGCCGATGCCAGCGCGCTCGCACGCGAGGTCCAATCGGCGACCCGCGAGCTCGCGGCGCTGCACGACGCCCGTGCACGCATCCAGACCATCGTGGACGCGCTGGCGAGAGCCAGGGCCGACGTGCTGCGATCCATCGCCCAGGGTGTCGGGGCTGGCCGCGTCGAGTCCGAGGGCTGGGCCGCCTCCCTCGACGAGCTCGGCACGCGTCAGCAGGCCGCCGACGCGCGCATGCAGCTCGCCCACCACGCCTACGCCCGCGGCGAGCGACGGCTCGAGGACGCACGCACCGCTGCGGCCCACGCCGAGTCGCCCGAGGTCGAGCTCGAGTGCGTGCTGGTGTTGACACTCGAAGGGCAAGGCCCGGCCCAGATCACCGCGCGCTACCAGGTCCCGTGCGCGGCGTGGCGCCCGGCCTATCGCGCGCGGCTGCTGGCCGGCGAGGTGACGATCGAGGCCGACGCGGTGATCTGGCAGCGCACCGGCGAGGACTGGTCGCAGGTGCACGTGGCGCTGTCCACCGCGCGACCCACCCTCGGCACCACGCCGCCCTCGCTGTACGAGGATCGTCTGACCACGCGACCCAAGCAGGACCTCGAGAAGCGTGTCGTCGACGTCGCCGTGCGCGAGGTCGTGATCGAGACCACCGGCGAGGGCGGCGGCGCCGACGAGCTGCCCGGCGTCGACGACGGCGGCGAGACCCGTCTGCTCGACGTCGGCGCCGCGGTCGAGATCCCCAGCGACGGCGGTCCGCACCGTGTGCGCCTGTTCGACTTCGTCGCGCCCGCGACCACCCGATGCGTGTGCGTGCCCGAGCTCGGGCCCGAGGCGTGCATCGTGGCGCGTTTCGACAACCGCGCCGCCGTGCCGCTGCTGGCGGGCCCCGTCGACGTGGCACGCAGCTCGGGATCGGTCGGCCGCACCACGCTGCCGTTCACCGCCCCGGGCGAGCGCATCGCCCTGTCGTTCGGCAGCGAGGACGGCGTCTCGGTGGTGCGCGACGTCGAAGTCGAGCGCGATACCAGCCGCCTCACCGGCCGCACCACGAGGCGCACCACGGTGACGCTGCACGTCTCCAACGCCAGCGCCGACGCCCGCACCCTCGAGATCGAAGAGCGCGTGCCGGTCTCGGAGGTGAAGGAGGTGGATGTCGAGGTGTTGGCTCGGCTGTGCTCGCCGCCGCCGCGCGATGTGGATCGCGATGGGATCGCGCGGATCGAGCTTCTGCTCGCGCCGAACGCTACGGCGACGGCGACGCTGGTGTGGGAGCTCGGCGCGAGCGGCAAGGTGGCGGGGGTGTAGCGCGGTGGTCGGGTGGATGCGAGCGGGCTGCCACTCACGTCGCCCTCGAGCTGGCCGGCTCGCGTTCGTTGCGTACATTGGCGGCATCATGGCCAACTCCGCGAAGCCCAATCCTCTGTGGTACGCGCTCGTCGGCGCACTGGCGGGCGGACGCACCACCGCGGCCGCCGTCTTCACCACCGCGCAACTCCGCCGCAACCCCGATCCCGATCGCACCGGGCTCGCGCGGGCGATGGGCAGCGATGGCGCGGCCACGGCGATCGCCGTCGGTGTGATCATCGAGACGATCGTCGACAAGCTCCCCGGCGTCGGTGATCGCACCGCCGTCGTGGGTGTGGGCGCCCGCGCGGTGTCGGGCGCGCTTGCGGGCGCGGCCCTGTCTTCGGCCGATGATCGCAACCCGGTGCTCGGCGCGTTGCTCGGCAGCACCGGCGCCATCGCGGCCACCTTCGCGCTGTTCCACCTGCGCGACGCCGTGCACCGCCGCCTGGGTGTGCCAAACCTGCTGGGCGGCCTGGGCGAGGACGCGCTGCTGCTCGGGCTCGGACGGCTCGCTCTACGCGGGTGAGTCGCACAGCGCGTCCATTCGGCGCGGCCGCCAGTCCAGTCGTCAGTCTTGCGCGTTGTCGGGCGGGCCGGCCAGCGACGTGATCACCGCGAGCAAATCCTCGAATTCGACCGGCTTGGCGACGTGGCGGTTGAAGCCTGCGAGCAGGGCGCGGGTGCGATCCTCGGTGCGGGCGAAGGCGGTGATCGCCACCGCCGGCACCGCGCCACCGCACGCGCGAGGTCGAGCACGCAGCTTCGCGATCATGGAGTAGCCGTCCTCCCCTGGCATGCCGATGTCCGACAGCAGCACGTGCGGCGTCCGCTCGGCGACCAGGAGCGGGCACTCGCTCGCCGAGGCCGCCGTCCGCACCCGCGCGCCGTGGTGCACGAGCAGTGCGCCGAGCATCTCGCGGGTGTCGGGCTCGTCGTCGACGACCATGAGGTCGAGCCCGGCGAGCTCGGCAGGCACGTCGGCGCGGGCCAGCGGGCCGCCCTCGGCGATGGCCAGGCTCGGCTCGCTGCCTCGAGCGCGGGTCTCCGCGATCGGCAGGCGCACGGTGAAGGTGGCGCCGCGACCCTCGCCCTCGCTGTACACGCTCACCGTGCCACCGTGGAGCTCGACGAGCTGGCGGACGATCGCGAGCCCGAGCCCGAGCCCACCGACCGCGCGTGTGGTTGCGCCGTCGGCCTGGCGGAAGCGCTCGAACACGTGGGCCTGGAAGTCGTCGGCGATGCCACGTCCGGTGTCGGCGACCGTGATTTCGACCGATGAATCAAGCCGCTCCACGAGCACCTGCACGCGTCCGCCCCGTGGCGTGAACTTCACCGCGTTCGAGAGCAGATTCCACACCACCTGCTCGAGCCGGTGTTGGTCGCCCATCACGGTGCCGTCGGCGCCCAGCGTCGCCTGCAGACGCACGCCCTTGGCGTTGGCGGCGGGGTGGACGGTCTGGATCGCGGATTCCACCACGGTGTGGAGATCGACGACCTGCACGTCGAGGCGCAGCTTGCCGGCCGCGATCGCGCTGACGTCGAGGAGTTCCTCGATGAGCTGGGCCTGGGCCTGGGCGTTGCGCTCGATCGTCTCGAGCGCCCGCGCGCGCTTGTCGGGGGCCAGCCCGCCGGTGCGGAGGATCTGCGTCCATCCCAAGATCGCGGTGAGCGGCGTCCGCAGCTCGTGGCTGATCGTGGCGAGGAATTCGTCGCGCAGCCGATTGGCGTTCTCGGCCTCCTGGCGCGCGGTCATCTCGGCCTCGAGCAGCGCCGTGCGCTCGTCCTCGATGCGCTTGCGCTCGGTGACGTCCTTGAACACCAGCGCCACCAGGTGGTTTTCCGGCGGGCCGACGCGGCTGGCGAACGCATCGAACCATCGGCCCATCGCCGGGGCGCGGTTCTCGAACCGGGTCGGCTCGCCGGTGTCGGCGACGCGCCCGTACAGCTCGAACCACGACGCGTCGAGGTCGGGCACCAGCGCCAGGGCGGTCTGGCCGATCGCGCCGGTGAGGCCGGTCTGGCGCTCGAAGGCAGCGTTGGTCTCGACGAACCGGTAGTCGACGGTCTTGCCGTGTTCGTCGCGGATCGTCTGGATCAAGCAGAAGCCATCGTCGATCGACTCGAACAGAGCCCGGTAACGCTGCTCCGAGTGGCGGAGCGCGATCTCGGCGACCACCCGCTGCTGTTCCTCGCGGCGGACACGGGTGACTTCTTGACCCTGGGCGACGATGCCGACGACGTGACCCTTCGCGCTGCGCACGGGTTGGTAGATGAAATCGACCACGGCGGCGACAGGCGGCACGCCCGGCTCGCGTTGCAGCATCGCGTCGAGGTCGTTGCCGAGGAACGTCTCGCCGGTCTGGTACACGCGATCGAGGAGCTCGTAGTAGCCCTGCCCCTCGAGCTCGGGCAGGGCTTCGCGAATGGTGCGGCCCATGATGTCGCGGTGCCCGATGAGCTGCAGATAGGCGTCGTTGGCGAACGCGAACACGTGGTCACTACCGCGCAGGAAGCACATGAACCCGGGCGCCTGCTGGAACAGGGCGAGGACGTCGGCGGCCCCCAGACCGGCGGGGATCGGCGAGATGTCGGGGTTGGAGGAGGTCATCATCGAGGCATCCCGGCTCAACAACTCGATGCACGACCCTGCCCGCGGCGTCGTCCTGACCCACAAGCTGCACCGCCGGACGACGTCGGCAAATCCGGCGAGTTTCCCCGTGGCAGCGGCGCTCGCCGGGCCAACCGGCGCGTTGCCGATCCGCCCGCATCGCCCGAGTCGCGGCCCCAACCTCGCGCGGGTCCAGTCGCGCGGGCTCAGCGGATCCGCGATTGCAACGGCGGACGTCCAGCCGTCGGTGACGGCGGGGGGATGCATCGCATGTCGCGCTCGATCTGGAAGGGGCAAATCTCGTTCGGTCTGGTCGAGATCCCCCGGCCTACGCCGCGTGCAGTGGGTGGAGCCCGCGTTGGTCGTCGAGATCGCGTTCACCGAGTGGACGCCCGGCGGACGCCTGCGACACCCTTCGTTCATGGGTATGCGCGATGACAAGGTCGCAACGTCGGTCGTGCGCGAGCAGCCCGTGATCGAAACCGCCACAGAGCCCTCCCCCGATCCGACCGCGGAATCGCCCCCTGCGCCCGCGCGGCGCCGCCGGTCGAGCGACGGCGACGCGCACCCGGCCGGCGTCCGGCTCACCCATCCCGACAAGGTGCTCGTGGCCGACGTCGGCCTGACCAAGCGCGCGCTCGGGCAATACTACGCGGCGGTCGCCTCGGCCATGCTCCCTCATCTGTCCGGGCGCCCGCTGATGCTGCTGCGGTGCCCCGATGGCACCGCCAAGCCGTGCTTCTACCAGAAGCACGCCGGCACATCGCTGCCGGACGGCGTCGCGGCGCTCGTGCTGGGCGCGTGCACGTGGTGGCGCCGATCCTCCCCACCGCCGACTTCGCCACGGTCAAGCCGTGGACGCGGGCCTTCGCCGAGGCGCTCGTGCGCGCGGCACCCAAGCGTTACGTCGCGACCGCCAGCAAATCGCGCCGCCGCGGCAAGATCTACCTCGACTATCTCCGCAACGGTCGCGGCGCGACCGCGATCTGCCCGTACTCGACGCGCGCGCGCGCCGGTGCGCACGTGGCAGCGCCGCTGACCTGGGAGGAGCTCACAGCCCACGTGCGGCCGCCGGCCCTCGACATCGATGCGGTGCGAGAGCGCGTCGAAGACGGGGTGGATCCGTGGCCGGGGTACGCCGAGCTCCGCCAACGTCTGCCCCCGTGATCGAGCCCGACGACGTCGCGGGCCCCGGAGCGCGCGGTCGTCGCACGGGGTGAAGTGGCGATCCCGCGCTGCGGGCGGGCCGCCCCGGCCGTCCCATCCGCGGGGTTTCCGCAGGTGGGCCGCCTCGTGGTAGAAGGTCCGCATGAAGCTCGCGGAACTCGACGCCGTGCTGATCCGAAGGGTCGCCCTGGAGCTCATCAAGGCCAATCCCGACGGGGTTCGGACCAAGGAGGTCGCGGAGGAGCCCCGTGTTGCCGAGGCGCACAGCGATCTCATCCGTCACGATCCCGTCGCATACCAGGGCCTGGTCAACAAGATTCTCCTCGCCTTCAGCAAGCGCGTGGTCGCGACGGCGGACGACGCCAACGCCGCGCCCCGCAACAATCTGTGGCGCATGACGTAGCGGCCCGCTTCGCCCCGCCCGCACGAAGGCCGTCCCGCGCCGCCCCCTTCATGCCGAGGTCGGCTGAGGCCGAGGTCGAGCTCGTACGGCGTCAGCATCGACTTCTTCGGCAACGTCTGGGCGGTCGATGGCGTCCCGATCGGTTGAGTTCGCGCCCGCTTGCGCCCGCCGTCGCCGCGGAGTCGGATGGATCGGGACGGGCGCTCAGGTGTCGCCTTCGACCTCGAGCGTCCACTGCGATCCGTCGTCGCACATGGGCGCCTTCGGGACGATCTCGACCGCGATCCACGAGTGATCGTCGATGCCGTTCGCGACGGCGGCCTCGCCCCAGTTGATCTGCACGATGTCGGTCGCCGCGGCCGAGGTCGAGGATGACAGCACGCCGTTGCAGCCGGTCGTGCCATCGGCCGCACCGCGGTAGACGTAGAGATCGAAGTCGACCGACGGCGGGCTGCTCAGCGTCACGGTCACCGACAGCGCCTCGCCGGCGAACGACTCGTTGTCCTCGGTCGCCCGGAATGTGAGCCACGTCGGCTCGCTGCCGTTGACGACGAGGTCGGCAGAGGGCTCGTCGCCGCTGACCATGCCGATGATCTCGGCGGTGGCGCAGCTGCCCGGAGTGGGGCAATCGAGCGGCGGTGAGGTGTCGTCGCCGTCGCTGCTCGAGCCTTCGGAGGGGTCGGTTTCGGAGGTGGTCGAGGACGACGAGCCGTCGGCGACAGCGGTGCTCTCGGCCTCTCCCGATCCCTCCTCGGGCCCCCACGAGCTCTCGCCCGACGCGGAGTCGTCGTCGGAGTCGTCGTCGAGTGTGCCCTCGTCGACGGGCGTCGAGGGGTCGCTGGCCGGCCCGAAGCCGCCGCCGCCGGTCAGCGGACCGGGTGGCGAATCAGCCCCGCCAGCGCAGCCGCACAGGACCGCCCAGATCACCCAGAGCACGCGCACCCGATCACGGTAGCACGGTGGCCTCACCGGGTGCGCGGTGCGGTGCGGGGTGGGGTGCGGGTGGAGGCACGGCACGGGTGAGCCCGACCATCGCGGCCCGGCGTCGCATTGCGGCCCCGGGTTGTGGGCCCCGCGTCGTCGTCGTCGTCGTCGTCGTCGTCGTCGTCGTCGTGGTGACGAGCCCGGCATGCGGTCGGCGAAGTCACGGCTGTCGCCGAAGGGCCGGCGTCCCCGACCGGGCGCCCGCGGCGCCCGACATCTCCCCCGACATGTCCCCCCGACATGTCCCCCCGACATGTTCCCCCCGACATGTGCCCCCTGACGTCTCCCCCCTGACATCCGCCCGGCACCACGACGGTGCGCGGGGATGGAGCCACCGCGTCCACCAGCCGGTCCACAGTCGCGAGTCGCGGGCGATGGCGCGCCCCTCATCTGTGCACGAACCCGCACACACATCGGGCCGCGTGTCGACGCCCGCAGCCAATTGCCACGCGCGCGCCATCGTGCAACAAACACACTGCTGCCCACGATGTCGATTCGCGCTCAACTCGACGCTGCGGCCACGCTTCTGGACGAAGGTGCTGCGCGCTCCGCAGTCAGGATGCTCCGGAGCTCGTGGGAGCCCGAGCTCTCCGAAGACGACCGAGTCCCGCTGTACTGCATGTGGATCCGCGGCCTGTGCGACACCGGCGATCTCGAGCACGCGCTTGTGCTCGCGCTTCGGGCCGCCGACGAGCTGCCGGGCAAGGCCGACGTGCTCATCGCCCTCGGCAACGTCTTCGATCTGAAGGGGCGCCTCGAGGACGCGCGCGATGCCTTTTCGCAGGCCATCGAGGTCGAGCCTTCCGGCGCGCTGCAGCACTACAACCTGGGCGCGGTGCTCGAGCGCCTCTGCGACGAGCCGGGCGCCGAAGAGTGCTACCGCGAGGCGCTCGACGTCGACGAGGGCGGGCCCACGCTTCCCGAGGCCAACGCCGCGCTCGGGGCCCTGCTGCGCCGCACCGGCCGCGTCGAGGAGGCCGAGGAGATCTACGACGCGTACCTCGACGAGGATCCGCTGTCGGTCGAGATGCTGGTCGAGCACGGCATCTGCCTGTCGGACCTCGACGAGTTCGAGGGCGCGGTCGATCGCTTCCGCACCGCGCTGTCGCTGGACGGTGATCACGGCGGCGCCTGGTACAACCTCGCGATCACGCAGTATCGGTTGGGCCAGCCCGACGAGGCGTTCACGTCGATGCAGCGGGCCTACGAGGCCGATCCGCGCAGCCCGCTGACGCTCGCGGTGCTCGGCGCGTGGACGCTCGGCCAGGCCGAGCCCGATCTCGACAAGGCCCTCGGCCTGCTCTACGGCGCGATCGACCGGCTCGCGGCGATCGACGCCGCGCACCTGTCGTCGAGTTACGCCAGCTTGGTGTGCGAAGAGGTGTTCGACTCGCTGTGGTCGCGCGCGCGGCTCGCCGAGGCCCGCGAGGTCGCCCGCGTCGCAGGCCAGCGCGACTGGATCACCGCGCACATGCTCGAGACGCTCAACGAGGCCGACCATGGCCGCGCCTCGGCGGTGACGACCTTCACCGTGACCGCCCGCGCCGAGGCACCGCAGGCGCCCGAGCACTGGCCCTCGGATGCGCAGGGCTACACCACGGGCTTCACCGTGCTCGCCACCGACGAGGACGAGGCGCGCGCGTACTCGCTCGAGTACCTGCGGAGCATCGAGCCGTTCCCGCAGGTCCACTTCCAGATCGAGAACATCCGCGCAGGCTGTCCCGAAGACGTCCAGCGACTGCAGACGTCGCCTCAGCCCCGTGCGCGCGGCGTGGTCAGCGTGCTGTCGGGCCGCGCGTACTTCCGCAACTGACACCGCGGATGCCGCCGGGCGCGGCCGCGGGCTGGCATGCGCGCGTACACGTCCGCGCGCGCGCCACAGTGTGCGTCGATATCCCGCAGGACATTGTCCCGCGGGCACGCGCGGTCGGATTTCGACGGATGGGGCGGTGTCTGACGCCCGATGTCTGTCCGCCCCCTGCTGCGATCGAACACTGCCTGTGCCTGGCTCGCGATCACTTGTCCTCGGCGTCGCGGCCTGCTCCGATGACGCGTCTTCGTCCGACGACGGGGACGTCAGCGGCGAGAGCGGCATCGACTCGCTGACCGCCTCGGGCTCCAATACCGATCCGAGCAGCGACACCGTCGCTGACACCTCGGGCACCGGCGACACCGACGCATGCCCCGCGCCGCAGGTCTGCGGCGACGCGTGCTGCGGCGCCGACGAGGAGTGCAACGACGGCGCCTGCGAGGTCGTGTGCGAGGATGAGCGCCTGCCGTGCGGTGCTGCGCAAGAGTGCTGCGCGGGCGAGGACGTGTGCTGGCTCGGCGCGTGTGTCACCCCCGGGGCCGCTTGCGAGGTGTCGGGCTGCGCGACGCAGCCCACCGTGACCACGTGCAGCGAAGCGGAGATCTGCGAGCAGGGGATCGGTCGGTGTCTGCCGAGCGACGCGGCGCGATCGTGCATCTACGAGCCACCGCCGTCGCAGTTCGATCCCACGCCGCTGTTCACCTGGGGGCAGCGGCGGGTCTTCGCATGCACCGAGGACGCGGACTGCCAGACGTCGGAGACGTGCATGGACGAGGTCTGCACGCCGAGCTGGGAGCATCGCGTCCCCGAGGTCGCGCCCGACTTCGTGCAGGTGATGTCGGTGCCCGCGGTGATCGATCTCGACCAGGACTGTGTGCCTGAGTTGGTGTTCAACGGCTACTCGGGCTCCGACATCAACCAAGGCGTGCTGCGGGCGATCCGCGGCGATGACGGCTCGGCGCTCTGGACCCTCGACGATCCCGACTACCGGGTCGACGGCGGTTCGGGTGCCGCGATCGGCGATCTCGACGGCGACGGCAGCGTGGAGATCGTGGTGAAGGGCAACGGCAGCTACCTCGTCGCCGCCGCCGCCGACGGCTCACCGCTGTGGCGCTCCGACAACTTCACGAGCCCGACCTCGCGTGGCTCCGCCGCGATCGCGAACCTCGACGCCGAGGGCAACGCCGAGATCGCCTACGGCCGCGCCGTCTACGACGCCGCCGGCACGCTGCTGTGGGAGGGTGGCGGGGGGGTCGGCATCAACGGCAGCGGGCCGATCTCGTGCGTCGCGGACCTCGACGACGACGGCCGCCCCGAGCTCATCGCGGGTCGCACCGCGTACACGTTCACCGGCACCGTCGCGGGGGGCGACTTCACCGGCGAGCCGATGTGGACCGCCGACAGCGATGGCGATGGGTTCTGCGGCATCGCCGACTTCGACGGCGATGCCGCGCCCGAGGTGGTCCTCGTCGCGTCGTCGACGATCTACGTGCTCGACGCGAACGACGGCAGCATCATCGCGCAGCGTGACATCCCCGGCGGTGGCAACGGTGGCGCGCCCAACATCGCCGACTTCGACGGCAACGGCGTGCCCGACATCGGCACCGCGGGCGCGAGCCGCTACGTCGTCGTGGGCTACGACGGCAGCACGACCCTCGAGCTGTTCTGGCAGGCCGAGACCGAGGACGACTCGTCGAACCGCACCGGCTCTTCGGTGTTCGACTTCGATGGTGATGGCCGCAACGAGGTCGTCTACAACGACGAGGAGTACCTGCGCATCTATCCCGGCGTGGAGCCCGACTGCCTGCTCGACCCGCCGGGCCCCGGCTGCGACGGGATCATGACCGACGACGAGCTGATCTTCCGGGATCTGAGCTCGTCGCGCACCGACACCGAGTACCCGGTCATCGCCGACGTCGACGGCGACTTCAAGGCCGAGCTCGTGATCGTCACCAACAACGAGGCCAGCCATCTCTCGCCCGAGCTCGTCGCCGACGCGGGCATCGAGGTGTGGAGCGATCGCCTCGACAACTGGGTCGCGACCCGGCCGATCTGGAACCAGCACAGCTATCACGTCACCAACGTGGGCCTCGTCGGCGAGATTCCGCTGGTCGAGGAGCCGAGCTGGACGGTGGTCAACAGCTACCGCCGCAACGCGCAGGGCGATCAGTCGAGCCTGTGTGCGCCGGATCTGATCCCGTATGGGCTCGAGGCCGAGAGCCTCGCGTGCCCGTCGCTCGCGCTCGAGGCGTTCGTGCTCAACCAGGGTTGCCTCGGCGTCGGCCCCGGCGTGCAGGTGGCGTTCTACGAGGAGACGCTCGGCCTGCTCGGCGTCGTCGAGACCACGATGCCGCTGCCAGCGGGTGGCTCGGAGAAGGTCGCGCTCGACGTGGATCTGGAATCCGGGGGAAACTACTCGATCACCGTGTCGGTGGACGACGACGGGACGGGTGCGGGCTCGCTCAACGAGTGCGTCGAGGACAACAACGTGTCCGAGCCGCTGCTGGCGTGCAACCAGGTGGGGTGACGGCGGGGGCTGTCCCTCGCGAGGGTCGGTCGCCCCTCGGGTGGCGGCGGCTTCGAGTTCGACCTCTGCTTGGCGCTCGAACTCGACGTTCTCGACGTCCTGGGTGGATCAGGCGCCCAAGGCGCCTGCCGTTCACTTCGCCGGCACGGTGCCCGCGGCCGCCGGCTTGTTCTTGTCGAGGCACAACTCGCCGGTGTCCTTCTCGAGCAGACTGATCTGCTCGGCGGCCTTCTTCTTGTACTCCTCGGGCGCCTTGGTCTTCTTCTGGCGCAGGGCGTCGAAGTAGGCGATGGCGTTGGTGCACTGGCCGATCTTCGCGAAGGCCAGGCCCGAGTAGTACAGCGCGTCGGGGACGACGGGCGACGTGCCGCTTTGCTGGATCACCGTGTAGAACTCGCCGAGCGCGGCCTTGTAGTCGCGCTCGGAGAAGTACGTGAGCCCGATGTTGAACTTCACCTCGGGCAGCTTGGCGTCTTCGGGGTAGCGCGACTCGTAGGTGCGCCACAGCCGGCGGGCGTTCTTGTACTTCTTGGCCTTGAACTGCCGATCGGCCTCGGCGTACAGCTCGGTCTTGCTCTCGGGGATGTTGGTCGCCTCGTTGAGCTTCTCTTCGAGCTGCTTGAGGCGCGCGTCGAGATCGGTGCGCACCTCCATGAGCTCGAGGTTGACCGTCTGCGCCTGGTTGTCGGCGTTCTCGGCCTTGCCGGTGAGCTCTTGGACCTGGCCCTCGAGCCCGTCGACGCGGACCCCGAGCCCCGCCTGGTTGCTGCGCAGGACCTCCTCGAGCTCGGCGAGCTTCTTGTCGAGCTCGTCCGAGAGCGAGGACGCCCGCGCCACCGTCTCCTGGCTCATCGCGACCTCCTTGCGGAGCTTCGCGACCTCCTGGCCGATCTCGTCCTGGTCGACCTTGAGCGCGATGCAACCCGAGGACAGCAGAACCGCGAGGAGTGTCGGCGCCAGGTTTCGCAGAGACATCGGAACTCCTTCTACGGCCAGATGAACTCGACCCGGCGATCCTGCTTCATCGAAGTGTCGTCGGTGCCGGCGGCCTCGAGGTCGCCCTTCGAGACGACCTGCATGTTCTCGCCCGTCACGCCGAGGTCCTCGAGGAACTTCTTCACGCCGTTGCCGCGGCGATCGGTGAGCATGATGTTGTACTCCTCGGTGCCGCGCTGATCGGCGTGGGCCTCGAGGTAGACCAGCTTGTTCTGGGTCTTGAAGCACTCGGCGAGGCCCTTGAGCTGGCTCTGCGCCTCGGTGGTGAGGCTCGGGCTGTCGAAGTCGAAGAAGACCGCATCGACGCCGCAGGGGTTCGGACCGCCCGGCTCGACGCCCGAGTAGGCGCACGTGCCGTTGTCGCAGATCTCGTCCATGGCGCACTGGTCGTCGGTCTGGCAGGCCGTGCCGGTGCCACCGGGCGTGGTGCAGGTGCCGGTGCCGAGATCACACGTGCCCGGCGCGCACTCGATGTCGTCGGTGCAGTTGGCACACTTGCCCGCGTTGCAGACCAGACCGCCGCCGCAATCGAGGGTTTGTGCGCAGGGCGAGCCGACAGTGCCCGCGCCGCCGCTGCCGGCGGGGACCAGCGAAGGATCGGTGCAGCGGAACTCGTGGCACGTCCAGTCAGCGCCGCCGGTGCCCTTGCCCGCGCAGTCGTCGTTGGTCGTGCAGTTCTGGCACTGCCCGTCGACGCACTTCTCGCCGAGGTCGACCACGCAGTGCTTGTCCTTCTTGCACTCGGGGTACGTCGGCTTCTTGCAGCCGGTGAGCGGGGCTGCGAGCGCGAGCACGCACAGATAGAGCGAGAAAGTGACCAGGCGAGAGAGGATGGGTCGCATGTTCGAGGGCTCCTTCGGGCGCCTCAACTGCCAGCGTTGCGCTGGCCCCTCGGCTCCGCGCAAACGAACGTCGCTGCAGCTGGGGGCCCTGCGGTGAGGGCAAGCAATACCACGGCAGCAGGCCGTGTCAACCGCGCCCCGCACGGGCAAAGATGCGGATTTCGTGGACTTCTCCGTCGATCACGATCTGTTTGTGATGGGGCTCGTCGACGACGGCCACGATGTCGGCGCGCGCGATCGACAACGCGGCCTCTTCGAGCTCCAACACATCGTCGAGTTGGAGGCGATGGAGCAAGTACGACGCCACTCCGATCGGCCGGTAGCGGGCGTCCGAGACCTCGAGCGACCACTCGAGCTCGATGGCGCCGGGGTGGTGGTGCGGCGTGACGGCGAGGTTGAACTCGCGCTGGCCGCGATCGGTGCGCACCACCGAGTGCAGGCTCATGGCGTGACCATCGGGCACGGTGGCGCGGTGCCGCGGCAGCACGCTGTGGGCCGTCTCGCCCAGGCGCACGATCTCGATGTCCACGTCGATCGGCCACAGTGCATCGAGCTGTGGTCCGGAGATCGGCGCGCTCAGGCTGCCGTGCGCGGCGGCCTCGGCGTCGGCCGGCGTGACGGCGAGCGAGAGGGCGGCGAGCAGCGGGAGGGTCGCGATGGCGCGGAGCATGGACCCACGCAAAGACACAGGCAGGGTGGGTTGGGCAAGTTTTCGGCGCGGGCCTTGCGAGCGGGTGCGTGCAGCGGCGATGCTCCGCGCCGTGATCGTCAGGCGCATTGCACCCGTGATCGTCGCGATGACGGCGGGCTGCAGCGAGCCGCCGCCGGGCGCGTTGGAGGCTGCGGCGGGCGTGCGCGCCGAGCTGCAGACGTACGCGCTTCAGGCCGAGACGCTGGACGACGCGGTCGCACTGCTCGCATGGCGAGTGCCCACCGCGTCGTGCCCGCACGCCTACCGGGTGCAGTCGAGCGTGGATCCACCGCTGCTGCACGAGGCGGCGAGCATCTCGACGCTCACGATGGCGCCCGACGAGAGCAGCGCCGAGCTGGGGCCCGGGCCCGCTTCGCCCGGCACTGTGCTGGGGATGGACGTGTACTACCGCGGGCTGCGGGCCGAGCGGCGCGGGCTCATCCGCGAGGCGTACGCGAGCGCGGAGTTCCTGGGCCCGGCCGCGCCCACCGCCGCCTGCATGGCGCGCACGTGGGATCCGGTCGAGGACGCGTTCGCGCTGGGCTGGCCGCGCCTGCCCGGTCGGCTGACGGCCGTGGACGATGTGTGGACCGGTCTGCGCGTCGAAGGGAAGTGCAACCGCTCGGCGTGCGTCGATCCCAAATCGGGCGGCGGCGGCCCCGACAACCACCACCGAGCCTGCGTGACGATGTCGTGGCAAGAGACGCTCGTGGGTGTGTACGCCGTCGGCGGGCAGCGGCTGGCGCTGGTGCGCAGCCACTGGGACGACGGTCACGTGGGCGAGGGCATCGCGGCCGATCGTGACACGCTGGTGTCGATCGATCACGGCCGCCCGGTGTGGTCGACGACGACGGTGAACCATCGATTCCCCGAGCTGACGATCGACAACACGTTCGCGCCGGTCGTGCGCACGTGGGTGCTCGAGAGCGCCGACACGTGCCCGGGCTCGCTGGCGCAGCTGGGCTTCGAGCGCCGCCCCGACGACGTCGCCGACGTGACCGAGGTGCTGGCGAAGCTCGCCGACATCGACGCGCTTCGCGAGCACGAGCGTCGCACGACGCGGATGCACGATCCCGACGCGGATCCCTTCGAAGCGGCGCCGGGCCCCGCCATCGGCGCGCCGCCTCCCGTCCCCTGACCCTGCCCGAATCCCCGAGTTCTCGAATCGAACACGCATGGACAAGATCGTCATCCACGGTGGAGCCCGCCTGCGCGGCGAGGTCGTCATCCACGGGGCCAAGAACGCGGCGCTGCTGATCCAGTGCGCGGCGCTGCTGACCGACAAGCCCAGTTCGATCCGCCATCTCCCCAAGCTCTCGGACATCCGCACGATGGCGAGCCTGCTGGAGCATCTGGGCTGCGAGATCGAGGGCGATCGGACGATGAACATCGATCCGGGCGGCGTGGAGTCGGGCCCGCTCGAGGCGCCGTACGACATGGTGAAGACGATGCGCGCGTCGGTGACGGTGATGGGGCCGCTGCTCGCCCGGCATGGTCGCTGCCGCGTGTCGCTGCCGGGCGGGTGCGCGATCGGTGCGCGCCCGATCGACCAGCACCTCAAGGGGCTCGAGGCGCTCGGCGCCAAGATCACGCTGCGCCACGGCTATGTCGACTTGAAGGCCAAGCGGCTGCGCGGCGGATCGTTCTTGTTCGACACGGTGACCGTGGGCGGCACCCAGAACCTGATGATGGCTGCGTGTCTGGCCAAGGGGACGTCACGGCTGGAGAACGTGGCGCGCGAGCCCGAGGTCGAGGAGCTCGCGAAGGTGCTGGTGAAGATGGGCGCGCGGATCACCGGGGCGGGCAGTACCGTGATCGAGGTCGAGGGCGTGGACGAGCTGTCGGGGTTCGACCACGCGGTGGTGCCGGATCGCATCGAGGCGGGCACGTTCGCGGTGGCGGCTGCGATCACGCGCGGGGACGTGTTGCTGCTCGATGCGCCGGTGGATCACATGCATGCGACGATCGCCAAGCTGGAGGAGGCGGGGGTCGAGTGCCACGTGGAGGCCGATGGGCTGCGCGTGGTGGGGCCCGAGCGGCTGAAGGCGGTGGACGTGTCGACGCGGCCATATCCCGGGTTTGCCACGGACATGCAGGCGCAGATGATGGTGCTGGCTGCGTGTGCGCATGGGCAGAGCATCGTGACGGAGACGATCTTCGAGAACCGGTTCATGCATGTGCCCGAGCTGTGCCGGATGGGGGCGGATATCACGGTGCAGGGGCACTCCGCGGTGATCCGGGGGGGTGGGAGGTTGACCGGGGCGGAGGTGATGGCGACGGATCTGCGGGCGTCGGCGTCGTTGGTGCTGGCGGGGTTGGTGGGGGAGGGGAAGACGGAGATTCGGCGGGTTTATCACTTGGATCGGGGGTATGAGGCGATTGAGAAGAGGTTGCGGGGGTTGGGGGGGAATGTGCGGAGGTATCGGGGGGCTAAGGGGTGAGGGGGGCGTAGATGGGGCGTAGGTGGGGCTGGGTGAGAGGAAGGCGACTACGTCACGCGCTCCGACGTCGACGCTTCCACCACAAGTTGCGAGCCTTGCGCCATGGCCAGTGGGCTGCTCGCACGCTCCAACGAGCCCGAAAGGGGTCACTACACGCGTGGATGGCACGCGGTGGAACTGTTCCCAGCATCATCGTTGACGCAGACAGCGTCGTTCTCCCTCGACGGACCATCGCGAGAGTGAGCCCGTGGCCTCGGAGTTCCTTCGCAGACCGCCGGGCAAAATTGCCGGCCTTCTCCCCGTTCTCTCGATCGCTTGCGCCGTTGAAGACGTGGTTCCATGCACCGAGATCGGCTCTCGAACATTCGAGTCGCTTGATGAACTACTAGCGACTGCTGACATCGCCTGCATTCAAGGCGATGTTCGCGTGGATCTCTTGGACGCTGATGGAACCGATCGAAGTGTCGAGCTTCACTGGAGCGAGGTACAGGGTTCCGTCGCGTTTCGTGGCTTCGCTACCAGTAGCCAACTGCGATTCCCATCCCTCACTTCTGTCTCCGGTCATCTTTCGTTCCAAGACTCGCCGTTCCAAAGGCTAGATCTGCCGCTGCTCGTCGCAGTAGGTGGAAGCCTCACCTTGACGAGCGCCACGGAGCTGACAAGCCTTCGGCTCCCCTCTCTCGATGAGGTGGATGGCAACGTGTCGATTCAGAACTGCGACGCGCTGACACTGGTCGAGCTTGGAGCAGAGCGACTTTTCGTCGGCGCCTCGCTGCAATTCTCGGAGAATGAGAGCATTGAGTGATCGACCTCCAAGATCTCGAGATCGGCGGAGGGGTAGAGATCATTCAGAATGCTCGACTTGCGTCGGCGATTGGGCCCGAGTCGGCTAATCCGCTGACCCTCGTCGAAGTGCGACAGAACCCCGAACTACTTGAGATTTCCGGATTCGGCAGCGAATCCGTCACCGCGATATCAATCAATCTCAACCCCTCTCTCGTCGAGATCTCTGCATTTGCTGACGCGACCGAGATCGGAGCTCTAACCCTCACTTACAACAGCTCTTTTTCTCGCGTCACAGGCTTCCGTCGCGTCGGTCTACTCCACTTCCTCTTCGCGATCTACAATGGCGAGATAAGCTCCGATGAAATCATCGAGGCACTTGCGGGGGCGACGCCCTCGACCATGAAGGTCGGAGGGAATCGCGGAGACACCGTGCCTTACACGGGCGACTGCCCCTGGTCCGGTGACGGCATCTGCGACGAGGCTGAGACGCGGGAAGTTTACGGGACTGGGCTCTGCGCGAGGGACCCCGACTGCAGCCGAGACTGATGGATGGCGGGACCCGCACGCCGCTTCGACCGGCCGAGGTCTCCTCCGACCGGAGCCGCCTGAGCATAGCTCGCCCACATCCGGGATGGCGGAAAACACGCAGTCCGCAACGTGGCGTCTGGCACAACGTGTCGCGCGGGCTTGCGTGACCGCACGTCGTCATGCCACGTGAACTCAGCGCCCGACGCATCTCTTCGCGTCTCCTGCAAATTCGCGAGTGATTTCAGATGGCTACTGCCCGCGCAGTGCGGCCGTGGTCGGTTGTGTGGTACTCCAGACGCAAGGCGGGGTTCGAGTTCCCGTCCGTGTCGACCCCCGTCGGTGATGGCGGACACGAGCGACGCGGACGCGTGAAACGGACACCGTTGCCTCCGAGGCATGCGGCCCTTCGCGTCACGAGACGCATCGGTGCTTAAGCGTTTTGAACTGCGAACCGCTGGAGGGCGGGCGAGCCGGAGGGCTGTTGGGAGCCGTCGAGGTAAGCGGGCCCACGGTCCAGCGCGGAGAGAGAGTGTCGAGCGAGGGCGCCGAGGTTGCGGATGAGGT
>JBBQJI010000006.1:0-196104 GCA_038325765.1 Nannocystales bacterium | reverse complement strand
GCACACGCGGGGCACACGCGGGGCACACGCGGGGCACACGCGGGGCACACGCGGGGCACACGCGGGGCACACGCGGGGCACACGCGGGGCACACGCGGGGCACACGCGGGGCACACGCGGGGCACACGCGGGGCTCAGGTGGGGCACACGCGGGGCTCAGGTGGGCTCGGGCGGTTCGATTCGGGCCTCGATGATCGCCCAAGTGATCGGACTCGGTGTTCGGCCCGGCACGCTCGCCCCTGAGATTCGGCCCCCTGAGATTCGGCCCCCTGAGATTCGGCCCCCGTGATTCGGCCCCCTGTGATTCGGCCCCCTGTGATTCGGCCCCTGCCATGCCTCCCACACCTCCACGCAAACCCAACCCCACGCCGCCCGATGACGCCGACGCATGGACTCGCGCGCCGCGCACGTCCCCGGAAGCGCCACCGCTCGACACGGAGGTCGCGCTCGCGCAACCACCCGGTCACGACGCCGAGGCGCCGGCCGGGGTTCCGGGCGAGGGGCCGGTCGCCGCCGGCACCCGGCTCGCGCGAGAGCTCGCCGACGCGTTCCGCGGGCACGTGCGCCGGGCGATCGGCGCGGGGCTCGACGACTCGGAGACCTCGCTCGCGTTCGTCGATCACTATCTACGCACGGTTCGCTCGGAGAGCCGCGCGCCGATCTTGGCGCTCATCGCCGCCGAGGCGGGCGCGTACTACGGTGAGCTGGTGTGCGCGACGATGGGCGCGACATGGATCGGCGACGGTCGGGATCCCAGGCGGCTGCGGCTGCTGCTGCGCGATCAGTTCCTCCACTTCTCGCCGGTCGATCAGGCCTTCGAGGCGCTGCTCGGCCCGCTGGATGCGCGCACCGAACCGCTCGAGCTGGCCGCGGACGACGACGACGAGATCCACGCGACGCGAGGTCCGACCTTGGACACTACGTTCCACGCCCGACGGAAGCCGGCGCGCGTGGGCGCCGCGGTCGAGGACGCCGCCGATGAGCCCGACGACGATCCGTCCACCGATCGCGAACGGCCCGACGACGCGTCGTGGCTGGCCGAGCGCCTCGCCGAGCTGCCCGAGGTGGGCGAGTTCGAGTTCTACAGCCTCACGTGCCGGTTCGAGACGCTCAAGTTGGTGCTCGAACTGCTGGCCACCAAGCACGTCGGCGAAGGCAAGAGTCCGCGCGAGTATCACATCGCCGACTACATCGAGGCGCTCGCCCAGCGCGACTGAGCGCGAATCAGGGCGAATGACCGCGATCCAGGGCGAACGACCGCGATCCGTGGACGCGCAAGCGGCCCACCCAAACCAGGGGCGCTCGTGTAGACTCCTGCCCCGTGACCGGCGTCGAAGAGATGCCCCTGCAGGAGGTTCTGCAGGCCCTTTCGCGAACGCCGGTCACCGAGCCCCAGCTCCGCGCCGCGTTGGCCACCACCTGCGCACGTTGGCACATCGTCCGCGGCGAGATGACCGAGGCCATCCGTCACCTCGGCCACGCCCTCGACATGGTCGCCGATCTGCGCCCGGCGATGCGACTGCTGCACCGGGTCTATCTCGATCGCGGCGACGTGCGCTCGGCCGTGATGTATCTCGATCAGGAGATCCGCGCGACCCGGCATCCACGTGAGGCCGCGGCGCTGTACCGCGAGCGCGGCCTGCTGGTCGAATCATACTTTCACGATCTGAGCGCCGCCCAGCAGTGCTATCAGGCCGCGCTCAAGGCCACGCCCCGTGACCTCGCGGTGCTGCGCGCGGTCGAGCGGGTGTCGCTCGCGCGGGGCGACGTGTTCTGGCTCATCGCCAACCTCGAGTCGCAGCTCGAGGTGTTGCAGGATCCGGGTGTCTCCGCCGGCGTGCTGCACGACCTCGCGATGCTCGAGTCGCGGCACCGCGGCGATCTAGGCCTCGCGGGTGACCTTCTGCTCGGCGCCCTGGAGTTGTTGCCGGCGCACCCGCTGCTGGCCGCCGATCTGTTCCGCGTCGCCGAGGTCGCCGGCGACACCGAGCTGATGCTGCACGCGCTCGAGCTCGAGGCCGACGCGCGGCCACCGGGTGCCCGCGCAATGCCGCTGGCGCGGGCCAGCCTCGCGCTTCGGGACGTCCGCGAGCGCCAGGCCGCGCTGCAGCTGCTACAGGCCGCCGCCCACGAGCAGCCCCACTCCTTCAGCCTGTGGCGCGGGCTCGAGGAGCTGGCCATGGGCATGAGCCGCTACGACGTCGCCCTCGACGCGCTCGTCGGTCAGATCCGATCGCTCGCCACCGGCGAAGACTCGCCGCTGCGCGCGGAACTCTACTACCGCATGGGTCGACTGGCGCTCTTCCGCCTCGACCGCACGGCCCAAGGCCTCAGCGCGATGCGTCGCGCGCTCCGCCACAACCCCGCCCACGTCCCTGCGCTCGAGGACACCGGCCGCTTCCTGGGCGCCGGCGGCATGTGGGCCCAGCTGCTCGAGCTCGAGCGCATCGAGATCGCATCGGCCAAGCTCAACGGCCTGTCCAACGAAGAGCTCGCCCTCGCCCACATGCGCGCGGGTCAGCTCCTCGAGGAGCGCCTCGCCGAGCCCGACGGCGCCCGTCGCCACTACGAGTCGGCGATGTCGATCGCGCCGAACTATCGGCCGGCCCGCGATCGCCTCGAGCGGCTGCTGCACCAGGCCGGCGATCGCCCGGGGTTGCAGGCGTTCTACGCGTCGGAGCTCGAGGGCGCCAAGACCCCGGCGCGGCGCGCCTTCTTGTTGTCGGTGCTCGCCCAGCTCCACGCGGCCGGTGACGACGTCGGCCCGCCGATCCGATTCCTGCAGGCGCTCGAGCGCGAGCGCCCCGACAGCGTGGGCACGGTGCAGTTGCTCGCCCGCCTGCTCGCCAAGGCCGGCCGCGACACCGAGCTGCTCGAGGTCACCGAGCGCGAGATCCGGCTGACCCGCAGCCCCGCGCGCACCGCCAAGCTGCTGCACCGCGCCGGCGAGCTCGCGCTTGGCACCGGCGACACCGCCCGCGCCCGCAGCTACTTCGGCCGCGCGCTCGAGGCCGTCGACGATCACCAGCCGTCCCTCGAGGCGCTGGGTCGCGTGCTCCGCGAGTCCGCCGACTGGGCCGGCCTGGTCGACCTGCTGCGCAAGGAACTGCTGTACGCCAACGATCGCGGGCGCCAAGCCGCGATCCAACTCGAGGTCGCGACGCTGCTGTCGACCCGGCTCGATCGCCCCGACGAGGCGCTCTCGGAGCTGATGGCCCTGCTCGGCCGTTGGCCCCGCCACCTGCCGGCGCTGCATGCCGCCGAGAGCCTCGCGGCGCGGCTCGGACAGGATCAGACCCTGCTGTCGCTGCTCGAGCAGCACATCGCGGCGGTCAACGGTCCCCGCACGCGGGCGCTGCTGCTGCACCGCGCGGCGTCGCGGCGCAGCAGCACAGGCGACGATGCCGGGGCCATCCGCGATCTCGTGCGCGCCCTCGAGTTGTGGCCGCAACTCGGCGTGGCGCGGGCCCAACTGCTGCGGCTGTACGAGAAGCTCGGCCAAAGTCGCGAGCTGCAGGCGTTCGCCGAGGCCGGCCTCACCGCCGAGCGCGGCGCCGACGATCGCAGGGCCATGGCCGTGCAGCTCGCCGAGCTGTCGCCCAAGCCGGTGGTCGCGATCCAATACCTCGGCGCCGTCGCCGAGGCGCGGCCCGACGACTACGTCATCCAGCTCCGGCTGGCGCGCGCGTGCGGGCAGGCGGCCCGCTCGTCGCGGCAGGCGGGGGCCCTCACGGCGGCCCTGGGCCGGTTCGAGGACGGCGCGGCCGCGGACGACCCCGGCATCTCGATGCTCCGCTACCGCGCCGCGCGGGCCGAGGAGGCCGCGGGCAACCTCGATGCCGCCGACGCCGGGTATGCGCGCCTGCTGACGATCGAGCCGGGCCACGTGCTCGGGCGACGCGGTCGACTGCGGCTCAAGGAGCGCCGACGCGAGGCGGTCGCGGGGCGCTCCTTCGGCGATCTCCACGGCGAGGCCCAGGCTGCCGGCACCCCGGCCGAGCGTGCCGCCCTGCTCACGATCGCCGCCGAACAACACGAGCACCGCATCGATCTGCGCGCCGCCCTCGAGAGCGCCGACGCGGCGATCACTGCTTGCGAGCTCTACCAGCCGGCCTGGCACGCGCGCGCGCGCATCCTCGAGCGCATCGCCGATCTCACCTCGATCCAAGAGGCCATCGCCACGCTGCGTCGGCTCGCCGCGATGCAGCGCGATCGCACCAACTGCGCGCGCACGCTGTGTCGCGCCGGCGCCCTCGCGATGCGGGCGGGGGCCGAGGACGACCTCGTCATGACGGCGTTCTCGCTGTTCGCCGAGGCGCTCGCCGCCGACCCGGCGAGCGATCGCGCCTTCGCCGGCCTGCAGCGCACCCACAGCCGGCGCGGGGACCTGCACGAGGGCACCTTGGCCGTCCCGTTGCGCGCGCGCCTCCAGAGCTGGATCGACGGGCAGAGTCTCCGCGCCGCGGGCCTGCGCGACCTCGCCCGCGTGGCCGCCGACGTCGCAGGGCCGGCGTCGGGTGTCGAGCTGCTCGAGCTCGGCATGCCCCTGGTCGAGGTCGACGCCGGCCTGCACGTCGACGTGGCGCGCAACCTCGCGCGGCTCGATCGCTGGGCCGACGCCGTCGTCCACCTCGAGCGCGCCCTCGCCCTCGAGTTGTCGCCCGAGCGCCGCGCTGCGCTGCACTACTTCGCCGCCGACGCCCTCGAGCGCGCCGCAGACCCGGCGCGGGCGGTGGCCCACTACCTCCAGGCCGGCGCCGGGGGCTACCACCCCAAGCACGCGCTGCGGGCCGCCGACCGCCTCGCCGCCGAGGTCGGCGACCTTCCGCGCCGGGTCGCCGCCCTCGAGGCGCTCATCGAGATCGCCGACGGCCCCGAGCGCGCCCAGACCCTGCGCAGCCTCGCCGAGGTCCACCGCACCAAACTCGGCCAGCCCGATGTCGCGGTGGAGCTGATGCGCGAGCTGTTGCTGCTTCGGCCCACCGACGTCGACGTCGCGCTCGAGCTGCGCCGACTGCTCATCAAGCTCGGCCGCAGCGACGAGGCCACCGCGGTGTCGTTCGCAGCGATCGCCCACCAGCGGGCGTGGCTGCGCGCCGCTGCCACCATGGCCGATCATCGCCCCGAGTCGACGGCGCCGCCGGTGCTCGGGCTGCTGCGGTTGTTCGACGCCAACGGCGAGCTCGACGGCGAGTACTTGTGCGCCGCCGCGCTCGAGATCCTCGCGCCGCAGCTGGTGCCGCCGCAGCGCAGCTGCGACGAGCTCGTCACCGACGCCTGGCCGCTGCCCAAGCCGCAGGAGGGCCGGCCCTTCGACGGCTTCGTCACCGATCTCATCCACACCTCAGCCTTCGATCTGCTGCGCGAGGGCGTGTTCTACCTCGGCGAGCTGCCCGGGACGCCGGCGGCGACGGTCGATCTGTCCCCGAGCCGCAGCTTGTCGGCCAACACGCCCGTGGTGATCGCGGTGCGGGCGATCGCCAACGCGATGGGCGTGCCGCAACCGTTGGTGTTCGTCGATCCCGCGCAGGACTACGACATCGAGGCGCGCCTCGCCGGCGCCCCCGCGCTGATCGTGGGCCGACGGCTGGCCGCGGCCCCATTCACCGCCAGCGCCCGCGATCGCATCGGGCGCGCGTTGCTGCGCCTGTCGACCGGCGGCGACGGCATCTACCGCCATACCGAGCCCGCGCGCCTGCTCGCGCTGTGCGTCGCGCTGTGCCAATCGTGCGGCGTCACGTTGGACGTCAACTACAGCTACGATCGGGCGTTCGCCAACGACATCGCCAGCCAGCTGCCCGCCCGCGACACCATGGCGCACCTCACCGAGACCGCGCTCGCGTTCCGTGACGCCAGCGAGGGCCTCGATCCCGCGGTGCTGCAGGCCACTTTGGCGATGGCCGAGGACCGCGCGGGCGTGCTCGCGTCGGGTGATCCGCGGGCGGCGCTCGAGCACCTGCGGCGCTTGGATGCCCTGGGCTCGGCGCGCGGCGCCATGCTCATCGGCTACCTGCTGTCGGACGATCACCTCGGTCTGCGCCGCCAGCTCGGCTACGTGCTCGAGATGAACGTGCCGCGGCGACGCTCGCAGGAGGTGTCGGCGTGAGCGACGACCTCGACATCACCGGCGCGCTGTTCCAACCCGGCCCCGGCTCACTGATCTACGACGAGGGCACCGGCCCGATCGAGCTCGACGATCTCGAGCTCGCGGGCACCGGCGCCGACGAGGCCGCGCCGCGCGGACTCACCGACGATCCCTCACTGCTGTGGCCGGCAACCTTGGGCATCCACGCCAGCTTGGTGTCGGTGTCGACGCAGATCGGCACCGCCGAGTCGTGGCAGGCGCTGGTCGAGGAGCTCGCCGAGGAGAGCCGCCTGTGCGAGGACACGGCCGTGCGCAGTGCGATGCTGTGCGAGGCTGGACGCATCCTGATCGAGCGACTCGGACGGCAAGAAGAGGGCGAGCTGCTGCTGCGGCGCAGCGCGAGCCCGCTGGTCGATCGGCTGCGCGAGAGCCAACGCGGCGCCACCCGTGGCCTTGCCGCCGAGCTCGCGACGCTCGAGCAGACCGCTCACGACAGCCAGCTCGACGTCGAGATCCGCGCCGCGGCGTGGATCGAGTTCGGCCTCGCATGCGAGGAACGGACCCCGGGGAGGCGGCGGGCGTTCGAGGCCTACGGCCGCGCGCTCCAGCTCGGCGCCGAGCAGCCATTGGCCCTCGCGCTCGCGTCCGAGGCCGCGCTGCTGCTCGGTGAGTTCGCCGCCGCCGAGACCCACATGCGCGGGCTGCTGCCCCACATCACCAGCCCGCGCCAGCGCGCCGCGCTGCTCTTGGATCTCGCCGACGTGGTCGAGGATCCGGAGACGAGCGCGGCGCTGCTCGCGGAGGCCCACGACGCCGATCCGAACGAAGAGAGCGTGCTGCGCCGCTACCTGCGGGCCCTGTCGCGCACCGGTGACCGCGATCGGATGGGCGAGCTGTACCGCGAGCTCGCCCAGATCGCCCAGGACCCGATCTCGGCGAGCACCGCGTTGCATCTCGCGTTCCTCACCCTCGCCGAGGCGGGTCGGCCGGTGAACGATCTGGTGCTCGAGCTCGCCGCCCGCGACTCCGAGCGCGCCGACGCGACCGACGTGCTCGCGCCGCTTTCGGAGGTCGCGATGTACGTCGAGCAACGCATCGCCGCCGGCGACGACGGCCGCGGCCTGCCGGAGAACACCGACGTGCTCGCCCGGCTGTGGCGCTGCCTCGACGATCCGCGCGAGCAGGCGCTCGTGCGCGAGCAGCTCGCCCGCATCCGCCTCGCCGAGCTGCGACGGACGCTGGGCCCGGGCGCGGGCGCCGAGGCCCTCAAGGCCGATGCGACCGCCGCCGCCCTCGCCGACGCGATCGCGGCCGACCTGCGGTTCTGCCTGGTGCACCTGCCGGAGCACCGCTGGGTCCGCGAAGCGCTCGCCGAGATCCTGCGCCAGCAGGGCAACGTGCCGAGCCTGGTGCTGCACCTCCAGGAGTGGGCCCGCACGCAGTCGGCGGGCCCCGATCGCGCGGCGATCCTGCTTCGGCTGGGCCAGCTGCACGAGCAGCTCGGTCGCGACCTCGCCCGCGCCGCCGAGATCTACGAGCTCGCCGCCGCCGAGGATCCCGAGAACCAAAACTGCCAGCGCGCGCTGGGATCGGTCTACGAGCGCATGCGCCGGTGGTCACAGGCGGCCCAGTGCCTGCGCCGCCAGATCGACGCCGTCGACGACGACCAAGAGAAGCTCACCGGTCTGCGCCGGCTGGCGAGCCTCGCCGAGAACGAGCTCGCCGACACCGACCTCGCGATCTCCGTGCTGCAGGAGATCATCCGCTTCGCACCGTCGGATTTGCTGTCGATGTACGAGCTGGCCCGGCTCAGCCGCACCGCGCGGCGACCGACGGTGCTGGTGCAGGCGCTCGAGCTGCTCGCCGATCGCATCGACGACGACATCGCGCGTACCGGCCTGCTCGTTGAGCTCGGCGAGGTCCAGGAGCTGCACCTCAAGCACCGCCCCGCCGCGCGCGCCTGCTACGAGCGCGCGCTGTCCCTGTCGCCCGGCTACACGCCGGCGCTGCGGGCCCTGGGCCGGCTGTACCGCGACAACGGCGACCTCGCCGACGTGGTGCGCCTGCTCGCCCCCGACGTGGATCCGATCACTGATCCAGCCCTGCTGGCGCTCAAGACGGCGCGCGTCTACATCGACGAGATCGGTGATGTGGACAGCGCGATCGAGTTCTTGCACATCGCCTACCAGGCCAACCCCGATCTCGTGCCGGCGCGCGAGCTGCTGCTGCAGCTGCTCACCGCCAGCGGCCAGCTCGACGAGGCCTACGATCTGCTGCGGGCCCAAGACCCGCCGCGCAGCCCGGCGGCGGCGGCCGATCACCACTATCGGCTGGGCCTGCTGGCCGAGGCCTGCGCGCGCAAGGGCGGCGACGACGAACTCGTGCTGCGGCACGAGGACGCCGCGCTGCAGCACTACCGCGCCGCGCTCGCCCACCAGGCCGATCATGGCCTCGCGTTCGAGCGCTCGCGACGGATCCTCGTCGCCCACAACGATCTGCCCAACTTGGTGCGGATGCTCGAGTCCGCGGCTCAAGGCGCCTCCGGGCAGGCCCGTAGCCTCGCCCACGTCGCCTTGGCGCGGGCCCACCTCGCGGACGCGGGCGGACTCGAGATCGCGCGGCGGGCCTACGAGCAGGCGTTCGAAGCCGCACCCGAGGATCCGTTGGTGCGCCACGAACTCGAGGTGCTGCTGCGCCTGCAGGGCGATCGCAAGTCGCTTCCGGCGCTGTACCTGCGCTCGGCGCGGGACACCGCCGACAAGCACCTGCAGGCGACGCTGCTCGTCGAGGCCGCCGAGCTGCTGCTGTCGACGGGCGAGCGCGAGGATCATGATCTCGCCGGCAACGCGATCCTCGACGCGCTGCGGGTCGACCCCGGCAATCCGTATGCCGTGCGCCATCTCGAGCGGCTGCTCACCGAGCCCGACTCGCCCTTCGTGATCAAAGATGCGGTCAGCGCCCGCGCGGTGCGGGCCCAGTCCGACGCCGAGCGGGCGATCTTCTACGTCGAGAGCGCCGAGCTGCTCGAGAAGGTCGGGGCTTGGGGTCAGGCGCGGCGGGCCTATCTGGCGGCCAAGGGCGCCCTGCCCCAGCTCGCGCCCGCCGACCTGGGCCTGCAGCGACTCGCCACCGATTCGCGGCGCACGGCCCCCGCCGCCCAGGGCCGGCAGTCGATCCACGTGCTCGTCGCCGAGGCCCGCGACGCGGCGGTGCACGCGTCACGCGGCGATCTGCCGGCGCGCACCCGCGCCCTCGCCCTCATCGGCGAGATCCTCGCCCGCGATCCCAAGCATCGCGATGCGATCACGCTCGCGCGCTCGCTCGCGAGCCAGCTCGCCGATCCCACGCCGGTGGTCGAACTCCTCGAGCATGCGTGGCAGCGCATCGACGAGCCCGGTCTGCGCTACGAGCTGGCGCTGTTCCTCGCCGAACACAGCCTCGTGCTGGAACGCGCCGTGCAGTACTACGAGGCCGCGTCGACGACCAAGCCCAGCGGTCGTCGGGCGCTGCGGGGGCTGGTCCACACCTACCGGCAGATGGGCGACGATCGCCGGGCCGCCGCGGCGACCGAGCGCCTGCTCGAGCAATTCGATCCGTCGGAGCCCTCCGCGATCGACCTGCGCATGGGCATCGCCACCTTCCTCGCCGGCAGCACCGAGACCCTGCCGCGCGCCCTCGACCACGCGCGCATCGTCCTCGACGCACGCCCCGACGACATGCGCGCGCTGCAGCTGATGGCCGATCTGCTCGACCGCGCCGGCCAGCCGTTGGCGGCCGCCGAGATCCTCGATCGCCTCGCGGGCCGCGAGCGCAACCGCGAGAAGCTCCACGACATCCTGCTCCACCGCGCGAAGCTCCTCGCCTCGCAGCCCGGCCACCAAGCCGCTGCCCTCGATGCGATCGAGCGCGCCGCCACCTTGAGCCCGGGCAACCGCGAGACCGTGGCGCTGTTCGTCGAGCAGCTCGAACTCGCCGGTCAGACCTCGCGTATCGAGTCGTTTCTGGGGCCGATCCGCAACGCGGTCAACGCCAACATCGCGCGCGGCGCGGTGAGCCTCCGCGATCTCGCGCTGCTCGCCAAGGTCGCGCGGCGGGCCCACGCGCCGCTGGGTAAGATGGCCGAGACCATCGCCGCGGCGATCGAGCCCGGCGCCGAGCGGCCCGCGGTGCTGCGCACGCCCACTGCTGCCGCGGTGCGACAGGTGATCGACAGCGCCGATGTCCGCACCGCGTTGCTGTCCGAGGGCGAGCCGGCCCCGCTGCACACGCTGCTCGCCGCGCTCGACGGCGCCGTGGGTCGGCTGGCCCATGACTTCCCGATCGTCGGCGCGGCCGATCTGGCGCCCCTGCCCCGCGGCGATGGGGCCGGCGCAGCGGATGTCGCCAAGCGCCTCGCCGAGCTCGTCGGCGCCCGGCCGCCGCGCTTCCAGGCCTCCAACACCCACAACACCGTGGTGTTCTTGCAAGACCCGCTGGCGACGGTACGCCTCGGCGTCAACCTGTGGAACCTGGGCGACGAGCCGGCGACCCGTGGTCTGGTCGCGCTGGCGTTCGCGCGGCTGGCCTTCGGCGCGCCGCGGGTCCGCGCACTGCCGCCGGCGGGCATCGACCTGCTGCTCGCGGCGGCGTTCGAGGTCGCGGGGGTGTTCAACCCGCTCACGGCCGATCCCGATCCGCGGGTGCTCGCCGAGTTGGTGGCCCAACTGCGGACACTGCTGCCCCGCCGTCACCTCAAGACCGTCGAGGACTGCTGCAAGGCGCTCGCGGGCCACCCCTTCGATCCGGGCGGCACTGCGCGGGCGATCCGGGCCACCGATCTGTTGTTCGCGACGCTGTTGTCCGCCGATCTGTCGGCGGTCGCCGCCGCAGCGTGTGCCCTCGACGGCGTGATCGGAGGCAGCCTCAAGCAGCGGGTCAACCGCTCGCGCGGCGCCCAGGAGCTGCTGAGTCACCTGCTGTCGGACGACGCCGTCGGTCTCGCGACGCGCCTCGGCTCGATCTGAGGGTGCGGGCCGGGCCCGGCGATCCGGACTCGCGCGCCCGGCTCAGCCGTGATCGTGATCGCGATCGTGAGCATGATCGTGATCCGGGGCCGCCGGCGCGGCCATCCCCGGCAGGGGGACCTGACCGCCGCGGGTCACCACGCGCAGAAGGCTCGCGACCTGGTACCCCAGCACGCGGTGCGCCCACGGCAGCGACTCGGGCTCGGCGTGGGTGCGCAGGGCCGCAGCCATCTCGCCCAGGGCGCGGCCGCCAGCGGCGTCGCCGGTGACCCATGCGTAGCTCGCCGCGTCCTCGAGGGCGTTCGCGATGGGGCCCGACAGGCCGGCGCGGATCGACGCGTCGCCGGCGACCGCCTGGGCGATGAGCGCGACGCGGGCATCGTCGTGGGTGGGCTGCGGTTGCTCGCCATGGAGCTCGGCGGCGCGCTGCAGCATGCCATCGAGGTCGCATAGCGGCGGCCACTGGTCGACGCGCGCGGTGGCCATCACCTGCTCGACGCCCGCGGGGTCGAAGGGCGGAGCATCCTGGGTGACGCCGTCGACGAACGCCGCGGGCCGCTCGACGGGCGCAGTGCCGAGCAACGACAGCGACTCGTCGAGGGCACGGGGCACGCTGAAGCCGGCGGCGATCGTGCGATCGCGGGCAAAGTAGATCCGCGCCGACAGCCACGCCACCGGCACCTCGCGATCGCCGTAGGCCCGCTGCCAGTCGCGCAGCATGCGGATGCGCTGGCCGTCGGTCTGGCGGTAGGCCGCGAAGTCGAGGATCCGATCGTCGGGACCGAGCGTGCCGGCGAGAAGTCGGACGCCGTCGTCGTCGGGGATGCTGAGCACGAAACGCAGGGCGCCGGGCATCGAGCGCGCGTCGAGGCTCGCGAGCGGCCGCATGTCGCCGCGCATCGAGGTGAGACCTTCGAGCGACCACGCCTTGGCGCCGGGCTCGGGGACCTCGACGCCGCGGCTCTTGAGAGTGTGGAGCGCCTTGCGGACCGCCTTGCGGACGTCGCGATCGGGATGGTCCCGCAGCGCCACCAGCTTGTCGGCCGCGCGGGCGCTCGTGAGCTCGGGGATCGACTTCAGGAGCGCGGCAGCCTCGGACATGGGCCGCCGGCTTACTACATCCCATGATCGAGCGCAAACGCCGGCCGCAGGTTCGCGCCGGTGCCCCAGCGACCCCGGCGCCAGGTGGCGGCGAACGCCAACTCCCAGGCCATCGCCGTGCGGACGATCCGAAGCGACACGCCGCCATCCGCGAGCGCATCCACGCGCTCGTGGGGGTCGGCCTCGAGATCGAAGAACCGCTCGGCGGTGCCCGGTCCCAGCCACAGCTTGGCGTCGCCGACGACGGACGCGCGGCTGCCGTCACCGCGATAGGCGGACACCAAGCGCGGCGGTGGGATCGGATCGTCGATCACGCCGATCAGGCTCTCGCCCTGCCACGGCTGCGGCGCCGGCACGCCCAGCAGGTCGGCGAGCGTCGGCGCCAGATCCAGCAGATCGACCGGCGCGGTGATACGCCCGGTCGCGACCATGTCGGGCGCGCGGATCGACAGCGGCACCCGCAGGCTCTCTTCGTACAGCGTCATGCCGTGACCGGCCCCGCCGTGCTCGCCGAATTCCTCGCCGTGCACCCCGAGCATCACGATGATCGTCTCGTCGAGGCGCCCCTCGGCGCGCAGGAACTCGACGAGCTCGCCGACTGCGACCGAGACCTGCTGCAGCTCGCCGCGATAGAGCCGCCGCACATAGGCGAGTTCCTTCGCGTCGGGCACGTGCTTGCCCAGCCGCACCCGCCCCACCCAGACATGGGTGAGGTGGGCCAAGGGTGCTTTGGGCGGCGGGACCAGCTCGCCCAGCAGCTCGCGCGGTGGTTCGTAGGGCGCCTGCGGATCGGTGAAATCGGCGACGAGGAAGCGGCGCCCCACCCGCCCTCGCATGCGCTCGATCGCGGCGGTGACCACCGCACGCGCGTGCTCGTCGGTGCCGTCGTTGCCCACGTGGTGGACCTCGTCGATGCCCTGCGTGAGGCCCCGATCCGCGGAGAAGTCGGGGTTCGCGGCGATGAGCGCCCGGAAGTGACCGAGTCGCTCGAGCGTCTCCGGGATCAGCGTCTGGCCGTCGGCAACGAACGTGCCGCTGACCGTCAGGTGCACCGGCGGCGCCACCGAGCTCATCCACGCCGCGTGGCTCGGCACCGCCGCGGGCGACACCGCGTACGCGCGCTCGAAGACCAGCGATTCGTTGAGCAACGCCTCGATCTCGGGCAGCGGTGGCCGCCCACCGAGCTCGACCTCGTCGGCGCGGGCGCCCTCGATCGCGAGCACGATGACGTCCCGCGGGCCGCGAGGTCGACGGTCGAGCGGGCGCACGCGCTTCACCGTGATCTGGGCAGCCGTGAGCCGGGCCCGTGCCGTGGCGTCGCGACCGCTGCGGGCGCGCAGCTCGACGCGGATCGGAAGATCACCCCACGCGCTCAGATCCACGCTGCGATGCTCACCGGAGTCGCGCAGCGGCTCGGTCGACGCCACGGTGGGTCGCCTGCCCGCGCGGTGGTCGTCGGTGGTGCTGACGAGCACCTCGAAGACGCCCGCGCCGGCGACATCGAGATCCAGCCGCGCGCGCCGGGGGGGCTGCAGGTAGAACGCTAGCCCGGTGCCCGGGGCGAGCTCGAGCCCACCCACGCCGCGCTCGTCGAGCAACGCGGTGAACGGCGGCGTGGGTGTGACCGGCACCGTCACCGAGGTGGTGATATCTGCGTGCGCGCCGACCTCGACCATGGCGAGCGCCGCTGCCCCGGGCGCCGGTGTGTCGGCGCCGGGGGTCCGGCGAAAGTGCAGGCGCAACCGGTTGTCGCCGTGACGGATCAGATCGGCCGGCAACGAGAACGTCCGCCGCTCCCACGTCGACGACACCATCAGGTTCGCCAGCACGCGATCGTTGAGCGAGACGGTGATCGCTTGCTCGGGCACCAACGCCCGCAGGGTGATCGCCATCGCGAGTCCCGGGTGACCGTCGACATCGGGGTGCAGCAGCGGCGCCAGGCCACCGTCGAGGGGCAGCTCGAGCGCCGCCGCCCTGCCGACCACGACGCCGGCGCGACGCCCGTCGATCTCCTGCGACAGCCGCCACGCCGATTGTTGGCCCAGCGCCAGGTGCTTGAGCGCCGCCTGGGTGCCTAGATCGATGATCATGCGACCGTCGCGGTGGACCACCGCAGCGGGACGCTGGTCGAGCAGATCGATCCAGTCGTCGTGGGTCTGCACCCGGGGCGTGGGCGCGGCGACGGGCGCGACCACCGGCCCGATCACGGGGGCCGGCGCGGTGACGGGTCCCGTGGGCGTGCCGTCGCAGCCAGGCCCGACGAAAACGAACGCAGCGAAGGCGAGCGTCGCGGTGATCGATCCGGCTGGCAACCTCCCACAGGCGCGCGGGCTCCTCACGTCGTCGTCCGCCTTTCGCCCGAGTCCGCCCGCGGCAACGCCACGAACCAAGCCACCAACGCTATCGCCCCGATGACGCCCGATGCCGTCATCAGCCACGCGCCGCAGCTCACCCGGGCCGCCGCCTCGCACCACACCAGCGCCCCCACGACGAGGACCACGCCCGCGACCACGGGGTTGCGATCCCGCGTGCGGCGATGATCGAACCACGCCAGCACCAGGCACAGGGCGATGACGCCGCCCGCCCACGCGACCGCCTGATCGTCCATCGCACGGGCGACCCCGAACAGCGGCGCGAGCAACGGCGAGGCGGCGAGTTGGCCCGGGACCGACGCGGCGGGCAGCGACGCCGGCCACGGCCACAGCCACGACAGCGCCTGCGCACACGCGGCTACCGCGAGCATGATCCATGGCGCACGGCCCCATCGTCGCTGCGCCATCGCGCCCAGCACGAGCGGGACGATCGCGAGCGCTGGCAGCAGCCTGCGCGTCGTGGGCGACGGCGCGTGCACCGACCAGCCGCGGCGCTCGAGCGACCACCGCGCTGCGGCAGCACGGCCGTCGATCGCGAGCTCGCCGACCAAGCGGTGCGGCCCCTCGCCGACGTCGTAGCCACCGTCGGCAAGCACCGCAGCCGCGGCGGCCTCCTGCACCCACGGCAGACCCTCGACATGCAGGCGCACTGGGATCGGATCGACGCGGACGTCCCCGGCCCCATCGCGCACCCCGGCGACCTGATCGAGGGTGCGCAGCTCCGCCGCGAACAGACCCGCGGCGACTCGTGGCGCGAGCACCTCCGCATCGGCGAACAGCGGCGCGGCCAGGGCGATCGCCGCGGCCGCGTGCGCGACCGCCCGCATCAGGGGACCCCCGCCGCTGGGCGGCCCAGCCACATCGCCGCTTCGGGGCGCAGGCCGAGCAGGACGTACAGCAGCACGACATCGTCGGCCACGACGGCGACGCCCGCAGTTTCCGCCGCGCTGCCGTGATCGAGGGCGGCGGGGCGGCTCAGCAACAGGCGCTCGAGCGCCGGCCGGGATTTCGGCGTCGCCATCGACATCAGCGCGGCGGCACCGATCGCACGGTCGGCGTCCCCGCCGGCGATCGCGAGACCTGTCGCCGCGCGGCGACGAACGCCCCAGTCGCGCGCGTCCTCGGCGAGGGCCCGTCGCAACGCGAGCATGCGGCGCGCATCGGCGAACACCGCGATGGTCGGCGGCACCTCGGCGATGCGGTGCGCGCGGGCGAGCAGACCGAGTCGCTCGGGACTCCACGATCCGTCGGCGCCCCCAGCCTGCGCTGCCCCTGGCCCCGGCGCCGCCCCTGGCCCCGGCGCCGCCCCTGACCCCGGCGCCGCCCCTGGCCCCGGCGCCGCCCCTGGCCGCGGCGCCGCCCCTGGCCGCGGCGCCGCGTCCCTGCCGAGTCCCAGGGCCGCAACGCGCTCGCGCGGCATCAGCGTGCGGGCCACGACCTCGAGCACCGCGGCATCGGATCGACGCGCCACGACGGCGTGTAGGATCGCCTCGCGCTCGGCCCAGCGTTCGGCCGGATGCAGGCGCGCGAGGTGCTCGTCGACGACGAAGCCCACCGACTCGCGACCCGCAGGCGTGTCGCGCATGCCCCACGCCCGCGCACCGTCGAGGATGGTGTGGGCGACGAGCTCGCGCCTGACCGTGTCGTCCTCGAAGCCGCCCGTGTGCAGCAACACCTCGCGCAGCGCGAGGACCTCGAGATCGCGGGCACCGGCAGCGCGGGCGTAACGAGCGAGCTCGCGCCAGGCGTCCTGCGGCACTCCGGCTGCCGCCGCGGCGACCCCGAGGTGTTCGGCCCGGGTGTACTGATCGCCCAGCACCGCCAAAGTGGCGTGCATCGTCAGCGCCGGCGCTACGGTCTGCGCCGGGCCGTGGGCGAGGAAATCCGACAGCCGTGCCGTCGTCACACCGGACTCGAGCGAGACGAGCAGCGGCAACGCCAGCCGCGCACCGCACACCAGACTCGGATCGGACTCGATCGCAACGACGAGCGCGCGGGCCAGGCCGATGGGATCGCCATCACGGGCCTGCCCGAGCGCCTGGCCCAGCGGCGTACTGCTCGGCGGCGCGAGCACCTCCTCGAGGCTGGGGCAGGCGCCGGCGGGGGATCGGGGTTGCACCCGCGCGCCGGCCAGCGCTCGCAGCGTCGCCCGCTGGTCGTCGACCCACGCGTCGCCGAGCACGCGCGAGACGGTGTCGAGATCGGCGGCGGACTCGGGGCAGGGGCCCTCGCAGGCCGCGTCGCCGAGCAGGATGCCGGTGGCGGCGGCGCGGCGCAGCGCCTCGACATCGGCGGTGCGAGCGACGTCTGCGAGCGCGAGCGCGAGCCACGGGCGCCCCCACGCGAGCGCATCGCCGACCTCGTCGCGCAGCGCGGCGCCGGCCTCGGGTACACCGGCCTGCTCCGCCGCCCGCAACGCGCGGCGCCGCAGCTCGAGCCCGAGGTCGGGATCATCGGCCGCGTCGCGCAGCCGCCCGAGGATCAACAGCTCGCGCAGATTGGCCGAGGTGACCTCCGTGCGCAGCGACCAATGCGGTCCGGGCAACGCCACGATGTCTTCGCCTGGGGTCGGGACGGCGACGTGACGCGGCCGCCAACGCCCGACCACGTCCTGCTCCGCCGCGGTCATGTCGCCGGTCACCGCGAGAATTCGCCACCGCACCGCGCCCTCGATCACGCTCGCACGGTCGAGCCAGATCGCGCGCTGAATCGGCGACTCGACCCCGCCGGCGGGCGAGCGTCCGATCGCGCGCTCGAGCCGGAGGCGCAGGTACGAGCCCTCGGGCACCGTCAGCGCGCGCACGGGCGCCACGAACTCGTCGGCATCACCGTCCCCGATCCACATGCGCAGCTCGTCGTCGTCGACCAACGGCGCACCGGCCTGACCGCGGGCGTCCGCCAGCAACAGTGCGATCACATCGGCCGCGGGCAATGCCAACCGCCGGCGCGCGGCGAGCTCTCGCAGCGCCGTAGGGCCCTTCGCGCGGGCGGTGGCGAAAGCCGCACCGATCGCAGCGGGGTCCGGCCGGGGCGAGCAGTCGCCGGTGCACACGGGCAGCGACCGGCGCGATCGCAGGTGTTCCGCAAGGTGCGCTTCGGCGCGGCGGCGCAGCGGCACGTCTTCGATCCCGCACAACGTCCGGACGGCGTCGAGATCGTCGAGGGCCGCGGTGCCCTCGCCGAGCGCGACCCATGCCGACGCGCGGGTCACCAGCAGCGCACACACATCACGACGCCCGTGCAGCACGGTGCGATCGAGCTCGAGCACCCGCGCGTAGTGGATCGCGGCGACGCCATCGCGGCCGAGCGTGCGCTCGAGATCTGCGAGCGCGACGAGCGAGGGGATCTGACCGCCACGACGAAAGTCTCCCAGCAGGACGTCGCGCGCGCGTTCGACGTTGCCGGTGGCGACCAGCGACCGCGCCAGAGCCCGAGCCGCGGCCCGCCGCGGCGGCCAACGCCGGGCGTGCGCGCGGGCGATCACCTCGTCGTGGCTGCCCTTCGCCTCGAGGCGCACCAGCGTGCCGCCACAGCCGGACCCGAACAACGTGGCCGCGATCCCGATCCCCACCAGCGCGCGCCGCATCGCCCAGGCCCTCGGCTCAACCACCGCACCCGAGCGCCGCGGCACCGCCGGCGTCGGCCACCAAGCCATCGAGGAGCTTCTGCTCGTCGGGCCGCAGAGTCGTCCGCGCCGGCAGGGTCGCGCACAGATGCGGCAGCGCCGAGGCGTCGTCGCCGAGGTGGAGATACGCCTGCGCCAGCCGCAGCCGGCTGGGCGCGGCGCCCGGCTGGCGTTCGACGAGGCCCTCGAGCAGCTCGAGGCCGGTCTCCGAATCGCCGTGCTCGAGCAGTCGCGCCGGCGCCATCACGTACAGCGAACCAAGCATCTGGGTGGCGGCGCCGTCGCGGAACTCCGGGTCGCGCTCGAGGCTCCGCCGCGCCCACGCCTCCGCCTCGGTCACCAGCCGGCCGGCATCGATCCCGCGCAACTCGGCGACGCGACCGTTGAGCGCGCCGCGCACGAACGCATAGCCGGCGCTGCCGTCATCGGGGGCCCGCTCGACCCGGGCGAGGGCATCGACGCGCTGCTGCTCGGTGTCGGTGCCCCCGGCGATCGCAGCCTCGAGCCCATCATGAACGGCCACCGGGTCGACCTTCGCGGCGCCCGGGGTCTCGACGTCGGCCGACGGACGCGGCGTGCATGCGACGCACAGGGCAAAGATCGGAAGCCAGCGCACGGCGCACGGTAGCACGGCGCTCCGCCCCGTATCCACGGCCTCGGCCACCAGTGCGGACGCTACTTGGCGGTCGACGCGGCGATCGCCGCCTCGTACGCCGCGCCGTCCGAGCTGCGCAGGGCCTTGATGCCGGCCGCCGCGCAGGCCTTGCCACCCTCGCCCGTACACACCGATGCGAGGGCCGCCTTGAACGCCTTCACACCATCTTTGGGCGCGCTGCCGAAGGCGACGATCGGCATCGGCGGCAGCGTCGCGGAGAGCCACACGGGATGCACGTCGGCCCCGCCGGTGAGGTTCGCGAGCTCGCCCATCTGCGCGTCGTCGATGAGGGCGCACTCGGCCTCGCCAGAGATGACCTTCTTCAGTGTCTGCACCGGTCGCGTCGTGGTCACCACGGTGAAGTCGCCGAGGGTCAACGCGCCGTTTCCCACGACGTCGTCGATGAACGGCGCATCGCCACCGTGGTTGGTCGCCAGCGTCTTGCCCTTGCAGGCCGCCAGGTCGCGATGGGTCTTGCTCACCACGTAGTACTGCAGCCCGCCGCCGCCCTCGATCTCGGCCTCGCCCACGATCTGCAGCCCGAGCGCGCCCCGCATCGCCAAGAACGCGCCGAGGGACATGATGCCGTAGTGGGGCTTCGCCGCTTCGATGTATGTCTTCGCAGCGGCGCGCTTGGTGTGGTAGGCGCCCTTCGCCGCGCTCCAGCCGTTGGCCCGCGCGAGGTGGACCATCAGCGAGTCGACGTAGCCCTGAGCGGTGGCCGCCGAGCCCACCCCCTGCTCCTTGAGGATGAGGACCGGCACCTCGTCACCGGCGGCCGCGTCGCCCGCGACCAGCGCGAGCCCAGAGGTGGTGATGGCGAGGGCGGCGACGACGCTCAGGGTGCGGGTGTGCATGGGGCTGGGGGCCGGCTGTGACGGCGTCCGTGCCGGCAGTATGCACCGGGCAGCGGCGGCGTCACGTCGCTGCCCGGCCGTCACTCGGGGACGTCGACATAGGTAAACTGCTCGCCGAAGGCATCGCGGTAGACCTTGCGCGGCCCGTCTTCAGCCACGGCACGGTCCGGCACGAGTGTGATCTTGCCCCCGCCGCCGGGCAGATCGAGGGCAAATTGCGGGATCGCGAGGCCGCTCACGCGCCCGCGGAGCTCGTCGAGGATGCGAAGCCCGGTGCGGATCGGCGTGCGCAGATGCCCAGTGCCCACCACCGGATCGCACTGGAACATGTAGTACGGGCGGCAGCGCTGACGCAGCAGCCAGCGGCCCAAGCGCGCCACGGTGTCGGCGTCGTCGTTCACAGAGCGCAGCAGGACCATCTGGTTGCCGAGCACCAGACCGCCATCGGCGAGCCGTCCCAGCGCGCGGGCGGCCTCGGGCGTGCACTCGGCCGGATGGTTGAAGTGGGTGTGGACGTACAGGGGCGCGAACGGCCGCAGCGCATCGACGAGCGCGTCGGTGATCCGCTGCGGCAGCGTCACCGGATTGCGCGTGCACAACCGGATGATCTCGACGCTGTCGATCGCCCGCAGGCGGCGGACGATCTCGACCAGGCGCCCGTCGGACAGGCTGAGCGGGTCGCCGCCCGACACCAGCACGTCGCGGACCGCGGGCGTGCGCTCGAGATACGCGTAGGCCGCCTCGAGCTCGGCACGGGCCGGCGCGCTGGCCTCGTCGCCGACCTTGCGCGAGCGCGTGCAGTGACGGCAGTACACCGGGCAATTGTGGGTGACGTACAGCAGCGCGCGATCGGGATAGCGGTGGGTCAGGATCGACACCGGCGAGTGGTCGTCCTCGCCCAGCGGATCGCGGAGATCGCCCGGCGACGCCCGCAGCTCGTCCTCGAGGGGAATCGCCTGCCGCCGCACGGGGCACGCGGGGCCGCCGATGAGCGAGAGATAGTACGGGGTGACCGCGAACGAGAAGTCGCGGCGCCCTTCGATGCCGCGCCGTTCGGCGTCGGTGACGTCGATGAGCCCCTCGAGGGCCTCGAGGGTGGTCACGCGGTTGCGGAGCTGCCACCGCCAGTCGTTCCACGACGCGTCAGGAACCGACCGCCACGCCGGGTGACGCGGGCTGTCGCCCGAGAGTTCCGCACTCATGCGCGCTCAGTATGGGACCTGGTGGCGACGAACGCGACCACCACCAGCGAAAGCGGCAGGGCCACCGCCCCGCCCCACGGCACGCCGCCCCACGACATCGCGTCGAGGTCGCTGCGATCGACGACATCCGCGATCGCCACGGCGGCCCCGGACATCGTCGCGCTCTGGCCGTCGCCGAGCGCCGCGTAGCCGACCACGCCCGCAAAGCCGTACGCGGCCACGAGCACGGCGAGGCGCCGCCACGGCGACAGCGAGGCGCCCAGAGGCCTCGGCGGCAGGGCGCAGAGCACCCGTGCGGTGAAGAACGGATCGACGCCCACGTCGGCCCCCCGCGACAGCGCGCGTTCGAGACCGTCGGGGGTCATGGGCGCGCCTCGGCGTCGGGTTCGGGATCGTCACCGCGTTCGAGCCGCGGGTCGTCGGCCTCGAATCGCGTGCGGAGCAGCCGCTTGGCGCGGTGCAGGTGCGTCTTCACCGTGCCCAGCGGCACCTCGAGGATCTCTGCGATCTCGGGGTACGACAGATCCTGCAGGTAGTAGAGCACCACGACCCCGCGGTAGCGCTCGGGTAGCTCGGCGACGGCGCCCTCGAGATCGCGTCGCATGTCGGATCGCGGCGCGCTGAGGGAATCTTCGGGGGCCGCGGTCGCAGTGTCGTAGCCCTCGGGAAGCGACGAGAACTTGCGCACCCGCGTGCTGTGATTCAGGTACGCGTTGTAGCTGATGCGGTACAGCCACGTGCCGAAGCTGGCGCGGCCCTCGAAGCCGCACAGACCCCGATAGGCGCGTAGGAACACCTCTTGGGCGAGATCGTCGGCGAGCGTCCGATCGCCGCACAGCCGCAGCAAGAGCCCGCGGATCTTGCCCTGGTGGCGACGCACAAGCTCGGCGAACGCGGGGCGCGAGCCGGCGGCGGCGCGGCGGACGAGCTGGGCGTCGTCGTAGACGGCGGCGGCAGGCGCAGCCGCGATGCCCAGACCCTCGCCGAGCCGGCCAAGAGTGCGTCCGTCCGCGCTCACGTGTGCCCCCGTCCGCCGACCGCCATCCGGAAGCTGACGAGGTAGCCGCCGCCGATGAACGCAGGCACGAGCCCACCGGCTGCGAGCCCACGATCACCCAGCACCATGCCGGCCACGACCAGCCCGAGCCCAGCGAACCCGAGCACCAGGCCGCGGCGCAGATCGTTGCGGGCCGGCGCCGACAACAGCTCGGCGGGGGGCTCGATGCCCTGCTCGAGGAGCCGGCGCGCGAGCTCGAGCCGCCGCTGCTCGGCCGACAGGCGCATGCGGCCAAGGGCGATCACCACCAACGCGACCAACGCGAGCGCGACCACCCCCATGCCGCGGACCGACCCCGTGGGCGGCGGCTGGGCCCCGACCTGGATCTCGACCCAGGCGCCTGCGGCCTGCACGCGGTCGGCGCAACCGAGGCCGAACTCGATGACCTCGAACGTATGATTCCAGGCATCCATGACCAACGAGGGCGCTGCATGGGCCTGGGGCACGACGCCGAACAGGCCGAACACGAGGGCGAGCACCGGCAGCCAGCCGGTGATGGCGGTCCAGGGGCGGTGGGCGTGGCGGTCCGTCATCGCGGGGTGTCCTGCCCGGCGGAACGGGGCGGCTCAGCATCGACCCCGG
This sequence comes from Nannocystales bacterium, assembly GCA_038325765.1. Classification (GTDB taxonomy): domain Bacteria; phylum Myxococcota_A; class Polyangia; order Nannocystales; family Nannocystaceae; genus Xiheibacterium. Next base: position 173,565 of record JBBQJI010000006.1, on the reverse strand, counting down.
CGGCAGGCGGTGGGTTTCGTCGACGCCCCCGGGCCATGGCGACAACTCCGACGGTGACCATGGCGTAAGCCTCGAAGGCGAGCAGCACCACGAACGGGTCGTAGGGCGTGCGCAGGCGCACGTCTCCGAAGTAGATGGCTGCGACGATGAACGCCGCCCACAGGTGGATCGCGACGAGCGCGAGCTTGGGGTGGGCCCGCGGTCGGAACACCACGAGCATCCCCAAGAAGGCGGGCAGCGCGAACACCGAGGCGTGGACGCTCCCCCACATCGACGCCGTCTCCTTCCACTGGCCCTTGCCCGAGTCGGGCCACAGCACGTTGTAGCGCCACAGCATGAGCACGTGGACGAGGGCGTACTCGGCTTGCTTGAGCAGGCCACCCTTCGCGACGCACTGGTCCATGTACTCGCCGTGCTGCGCCGCGTCGCCGATGTAACCAAAATAGTAGAAGTGCGTGCCCTCGATCGGATCGAGCTGCGGCCACTGCCCCGGCGCGGTCTCGGAGCGCTTCGCGAGCTGCAGCAGTGGCGGCGGACCGAACACCGTGCGCGAGCGGCCGGGTCCATCGGGCAAGGCGATGATCTTGGTGACGTGGCAGCGACCGAACACCGCGTTGAAGCTGCCGTTTTCCGAGATCAGCCCCCACCGCTCGGTATGGTGGTGCAGGCGCCAGGCAGAGAACGCGAGCACGAGGAGCAACGGCGCCGCTGCACGGACCAGCATGCCGAGGCCGAGCTTGGGCCACAGCCCGCGGCCGCGACCGAAGACCAGCCAGAGCACGCCGAGCAGCGCGACGCTGACCAGCATCTGTGGGCGCATCACCGTCGCGAAGGCGATCGCGAGCCCGGCGAAATAGGCATCGCGGGCCCGGCCGAGATCGACCACGCGCAGCAGGGCCCAGGTGCCGGCCGTGATCCCGAGGCCGAACGGGGTCTCGCTGAGGAAGTAGCCCGACAGCGAGATCATCGGATAGTCGAAGATGCACACCAGCCCGACGAGCGGCGCCACCGGTGCGAATCGCGTCACACGGCGCGCCACGAGCGTGCCGAACATCGCCGACGCGGCCCCCATCACGGCGAACGCGATGCCGACCGCGCGCAGATCGCCTCTGCCGAAGACCCACTCGATCGCGAACATCAGCGTGTGGGTGCCATAGGGGTAGAACCCGGCGTACTCGCGCTTGCCGAACAGATCACCGAACAGCCCGGCAGCGCGGCCGACGTAGCCGTTCATGTCCGAGTACACGTAGTCCTCGGGCGGATGGACGCGCAGATTCCAGTGCAGCCGCACGACGAGCGCCGCGATGAACACCGCGAGCGGCCAGCGGTTGTGCACCAGCCACGCGCCGACGCGCACGGCCACGGACGTTCGTGTCGCCTCGCCCGTCACGTCAACCCCCGCCGAATCCACAGCGCGTCGAAGTCGAGCCGTGTCGGCGTCGCGTGGTGCTGCGCGCCCCACTGCAGCAGCAGCGCCACGCGATCATGGGCGCACGCGGTCATCGCATCGCACTCCGCCCGGTGCGCCCCGACGACGCGCGGCAGCTCCGACCAGAACTTCGAAGGCTCGTCGTCCATCCCATAGAACACCGGCTGAATCCCCAGCTGCTCATCGAACCACCCGTCCACACGCACCCAAGCGCCCATCCCTGTGGAGGCGCCCAGAAGATATCCGCAACTGACGACGCACGCTGCGACTTCGTCCCACAGCACTGCGCGACCCGCGGCCGTATCGAGATCGTACGGGATCGCCTGGTAGTCGATCCCGTGATCATCGGTGAGGCAGCCCGCGAGGGCCACGTGGACGAACTCGTGCAGTAGGTTCGGCAGGCCGGCGGCCTCGATGACGGCGGCGGGGCCGCCCTCGGCAGGGACGCGCGCGTTCGGCGGTCCGGTCCAGGGGGCCGGTCCACGGGGGGCAAACGGCGGATCGGGCCGCAGGGCACGGACCAGGTTCTCGCCGCCGGCGCGGATCCGAACCTCCGCCCCGAGCCGCCGCAGTGTCGTGGAACACGCCGATAGCAAAAGTTCATCGGCATCGACCCCGTGCTCGGGTATGTTCGGAGCTGCCATCCCGCGTCGCGCCGTGTGGGCGCATCGTACGGGAACCGCCCCGCCGACCGCCACCCCCGCCGCGTCGTCCCGTCCATGGATCGCACGTCCCCCACCCGCGAGGCCCCGCCCCGGCTCGGCCGCTACGAGCTCGTCGGCCGCCTCGGTCAGGGGGGGACGTCGACGGTATACCTGGCGCGCACCGCGGGTGAGGGCGGCTTCTCCCGCGAGTTCGCGGTGAAGGTCCTGCATCCGCACCTCGACCCGTTGCTGCGCACGCGCTTCCTCGACGAGGCCCGCGTGTCCTCGCGCGTCCGCCACCCGAACATCGTTTCCACGGTCGACCTCGGGGCTGACGGCGGCCTCGACTATCTGGTGCTCGAGCTCGTGGACGGCGTCGATCTGCGGCGGATGTTGCTCGGCCGGAGCATGCCCCTGCGCCCCAGCCAGGCGGCCTACGTGATCGCGATGGTCGCCCGTGGCGTGCATGCCCTGCACACGGCGACCGACGCCGCGGGTCGGCCGATGCTCGCGGTGCACCGCGACCTCTCGCCGCACAACATCATGATCGATCGCGAGGGCCGACCCGTGCTCATCGACCTCGGCTTGGCCAAGGTCCGCGAGCGCGCCGAGGTCACCCAGGTGGGCGTGCTATGCGGCCGCCTGCCCTACATGAGTCCGGAGCAGGCGCGGCTGCAGGCCGTCGATGCGCGCAGCGACGTGTTCTCCCTCGGCACCGTGTTGTTCGAGCTGCTGACCGGCCAGCTCCCGTTCGGCGAAGACGACACCCGCAAGACCCACGAGCGCGTCACGTCGTGCGACACCGCAGCGCCGATGCAGATGCTCGCGTCGCGCCTGAGTGCCGCCTCCGCGCTGACGAACGGGCTCATCGAGATCGTCGCGACGTGCCTGCAGCCCGAGCCCGAGGGCCGCTTCGACGGCGCCGACGCCCTCGCCGACGCGCTCGAGCAGCAGCTCGCCCACGCCGGCTGTGATCTCGCGGCGCTGCAGCGCGAACTCGCCGAGATCGCGACGCCGCTGCGCGACGGGGGCGCTCGACTGCCGCGCGCCGTGTTGCCGGTCACGCCCAGGCCCCCGCGGAGTTGGCGGGCCGCCGCGCTGTTCGCCTCGGCAATGGTGGTGGGCCTGGGCGCATGGATGTTCGCCGCGCGGATGCCGCTCGCGCTCTCGCCGGGCGAGCGCGAGTCCGCGGCGCTCGCCAGCGATGGCGCGGCGGTCCGCGAGCCCGAACGCGCCGCCCCGGTGACTCCCGCCGCCACGCCCGTGGTCCCGGTCGCGGTGCCGGTGCCGATGGTGCCCGCCGCCGCGTCGCTGTCGGCGATCGCGACCGGCGCAGTCGTCGTGCCCGCTGTCCGATCCGCGTCGCGGTCGCGCAAGCGCAACCCGGTGCTCAAGCCGAATCCGTACGCCGCCCAGTGACGCGCAGCGCCGCCACCACGACGTGGTCGATCGCGCTGACGCTCGCGTCGACGGCCCTGTCCGTCCCAGTCGGCGCGTCGCCGTGGTCAGTCGGTGCGGCGATGGGGGCCCGCCACGCCGCCGAGCCCGAACCGACGGATCTGCGTCCCGCTGCGCCCGTCGACGATGCGTCGCTCGATGCGCGGCGCCGCGAGGCCGCGGCCGCATTCGCCGATGGCGAGGGGGCGTTCGAGCGCGGCGACTATGCGACCGCCGCGCGACGCTTCGCCCACGCACACGGCCTGTCTCCGCACCAGTGGACGCTCTACAACCTCGCGTTGTCGCGGGCCCGGGCCGGCGATCCCCTCGGCGCCTGGGAGTCGTTCGACGCGCTGGCGTCGGGCGAAGCCGAGGGCGGTGCCCGAAGCGAGGCCGAGCGCGAGCGCGACGCGCTGCGCCCGTTGCTGGCGCTCGTCGTCGTGCATGGCCCCGCCGGCGCGCGCATCTGCGTCGACGGTGTGCCGCTCGTCGTCGACGACGATGGCGTGGGCGAGCGAGTGGTCGCCGCGGGCGTGTACCACATCGAGACCGCGACGCGCGACGATCAGGTCGCGCTGGCAGCGGGCGCGCACGTCGACGTCGATGCCTCGACCAAACCGGTGGTCCGCGATCGGATGCGGCCCTGGTTCGTCGTGGCGACAATCGGCGGGGTGGCGGCGGCCGGCGGCGCGACGGCGGCGGCCGTGCTCGCGGATCGTCCAGCGGCCCAGGGTGCAGCCGGGGCAGCCGCCGTGGCCGGGGCGGTGACCGTGGCGGCGACGATCGGCGCTTGGGTACGAAATGGCCGCGAGCGCCGGGCCGCCGAGCCACGCGTGCACTGCGACGGTTGACCTCGGGACCACCTGGCTCGGACCCGCCTGATCGTCAGAACCGTCCGCCGAGCACCACCGCGCCGCCGCGGCCGTTGCCGGTCGCGCCCAGCGCCAGGTTCGTGCGCAGGCGGCGACGCGTGTGGAGGCCAAATCCGAGCAGTACCGCGCCGGCCACCAGGATCGCCGCGCCGGGGATGCCCATCGTCAGCGCCGCGCGGCGTCGGGCCTCGAGCTGGCAGCCGTTGCCGGCGAGGCGGCGACACGGATCGGTCGTTCCGAGGATCACGCTGCCAAGTAGCAGCAACAGCCCGCCTCCCGTGAGGATGACGCCCCCGCGCAGTCGACGGGCCGTGGTGTCGCCCTCGGGCCCGTCGCGCCAGTCGAGCGGCGCGGCGTCGAGCTCGTCGAGCTCGTCGGGCGGGGCAACGACGTCCGCGGGGGTGTCGTCGCCCTCGACCGCATCGCCCTCGGCCGCATCGCCTGTGCCCGCCGAAGCCCCAGCACCAGCCACCGGATCCGGCGTCGCCGCTCCGGAGGCGACGTCGGACGGCGCGGTCGCGATCTGCGGTCCGTCGTACTGGCGCATCGGCGCGGCCGTCGCGGGCACGGCGAGGCCGAAGGCGCACATCCCCGCGGTCGCGATGCGAGCTGCGTCGCCGAGGCGGAACGGCACGGCAGCGCGACCATAGCAACGCGCCCCCAATACGACAACGGCCGCGACGACGACGGCCGCGACAGCGCCCCTACCCCGTGTCAGGCTCGACGCCTCGCATGTCGCCCCTCGCGCTGCTCGCCGTGCTCGCCGCCCCGCCGGCGCCGACGTGTCCCGACACCGCCGCGGCGACCGTCGAGATCGGCGATCCCCATGCGCCCCTGCGCCTGCATGCGTTCTTCGATCCGGCGCTGACCACCGGCCACGCCATCTTCAACGAGCTGCGACGCGTGGTGGCCGAGCGCCCCGACGACATCGCGGTGTCGTTGTGGATCGTGCGACCACAGGCCAGCTTCGATCCGCGGCTGGACCGGGTGCGCCGCTTCGTCTGGGCCGCCGCGCGTCTAGGTCTCCTCGATGCGGCCCTCGCCCTCATCGCCCGCGCGGGCCCCGATCACGTCGGCGTCGCGCTGCTCGACGACGAACGCACCCGCGCGCTCGCGCCTGCGCTGCACACTGCGCCGGAGCGCCTCCTCGCGGCGCTCGCCGAGGGCTGCGACGGCGCACGCCTGGATCGGGCGTCGGCCCACGCGATCACCGTCGGCCGCCACGCGCCGCTCGGCATGGTTCGCCTGCCCGTCTTCGCCGTCGGCGAGTTCGTGTTCGACGACACGCCCACCCTCGAGCGCGTGCGACCGGAACTCGGCCGCGAGCCGGTGCGCAGGGCCCTGCGTTGGCGCGCCGCCGCGTCGCCGCCACCGGCGCCGCCGCCCTCGAGCGGCGAGCGCTCGCGGGTGCCGCCGGCGGGCGGCCTGGTGCTCGGCGGCATCGGCCTGCCCCACCACCTCGTCGTGCTCGGCCAGGGCGAAGACGATCCCAACCTCTTTCTCAGCCTGCCGCGCGCGATGCAGTACCGCAGCGAGCACCCGGGGCGCCTCGCGATCCACATCCTCGCCCGCGGCAACGGCTTCGGCGCCAACCTCCTGCGCGGTCGGCTGTGTGCGGCCAAGCGGCTGGGCCGCGAGCTCGGCTATGCGCGACTGCTCGCCGGCACACCCGAGGCGCGCCACGATCCGGGCGCGGCCGATGCCGAGCTCATCTCCGAGCTCGACGCCGAGGCCGACTCCCACTGCGAAGCGCCCGACGACGCAGCGGCCGAGCCCCTGCCCGAGGGTGCGTGGCTCGACGGCGTCCCGCGCTCGCCCACCGAGCTCGAGGATCTGCCGAGCTTGCTGCGTTCGGGCGCCACCGGTCGGCGTCCCCTCGATCCGCTGCTGCGCCCCCCGGCCACCGACTGAGCCCGCACGATCGCCGCCCAGCCAGGGGCGCCGATCGAAGTGGTGATATGCTCCGGCCTTCCCCATGGAAGTCCGCTACTTCGCGGCGACAGACATCGGACGCAAGCGCGCGGCCAACGAGGACAACTTCCTCGTCGACCACGACCTGCACCTGTTCGTGGTCGCCGATGGCATGGGAGGCCACGCCTCCGGCGAGATCGCCAGCGCGCTGGCGGTGCACGCCGTGCGCGACGTCATCCAGCGCGAGCGGGGCCTGCTCGCCGAGTACGACGACGAGGATCCGCGCAGCCACGTCGAGGTCTGCACCCTGCTCGAGTACGCGGTCCACTGCGCCGGCGAGCGCATCCACGGCCGCGCCCAAAAGGAGCCCGAGAAGCGCGGCATGGGCACCACCATCGTGGTGCTGCTCATCATCGGCGCCCGCGGCTTCATCGCCTACGTCGGCGACAGCCGCATCTATCTGGTGCGCGGCGGCATCGTCTACCAGCTCACCGAGGATCACAGCCTCAAGAACGAGCTCATTCGCCTGGGCAAGATCCGCGCGGACGAATTCGAGGACAGCCCGTACGCCGGCCTCAAGAACGCGATGACGCGCGCGGTGGGGGTCTATCCCATGGTCGAGGTCGACACCCTCGACTTCGACATCATCCCCGGCGACGCGTTCTTGCTGTGCAGCGACGGGCTCTACGAGTACCTCGACGACAACGACATCGGCCGCACCCTCGCGCTGCCGGAGATCCGTGAGGTCCCCGGGCGGCTCGTCGAGCTCGCCAACACCCGCGGCGGCAAGGACAACATCACGGCGGTCGCGGTGCAGATCGCCGGCGAGGCCAGCGATCACGATCGCGCCAGCGAGATCAACTTCACGCTCGATCGCCTCAAGGGCATCCCGCTGTTCCGCCAGCTCAGCTACCAGCAGCTGGTGCGGATCATGAACGTCGCCCGCAGTCGTACGATCGACGTCGGCCAGACCGTGTTCCGCGAGGGCGACGAGGGCGTCGAACTCCACGTACTGTTGCGCGGCAGCGTCGAGCTCTCGCGCAGCGGCGTGCGCATCGCGGAGCTGCCCGCGGGCACCCACCTGGGCGAGATGGCGCTCATCGACTCGAGCCCACACACCGTCACCGCGACGGCCTCGACGCCGAGCAAGGTGCTCGGCATCGCGCGCCACGACTTCTACGAGATCCTGCGCAAGGAGCCGGCGCTCGCGGTGAAGCTGCTGTGGAGCTTCGTCCGCGTCCTCGCCGAGCGACTGCGAACCACCACCGCCGAACTCACCCACGCCCGCACGCCCGAGCTCGAGCCCGAACTCGCCCCCGAACCCGAGGATCCGTTCGCGCCATGACCGACACCGACGATCGAGCCGCCCTCGTGGCGGCGGCCTGGAGCGCGCGCGAGGCCGCGATCTGCACCTACTCGGGCTTCGCCGTCGGCGCTGCGTTGCGCGACGATCAGGGCCGCGTGTGGACCGGCGCCAATGTCGAGAACGCGAGCTACACCCTGGGTCTGTGCGCCGAGCGGGTCGCGATCTTCCACGCCCTGACCCACGGAGGTCGGGGCTTTCGCGAGGTCGTGGTCGCCACCGACACGCCGACGCCGACCTCGCCGTGCGGCGCCTGTCGCCAGATCCTGTGGGAGTTCGCCCCCCAGGCCACGGTCACGATGGTGGCCCGCGGCGGTGTGTCCGCCACCGTGACGGTCGCCGAGTTGGTGCCACTGGCATTCGACCACGGCGCGCTGGCACGCGCACGGTAGTGCACGACGTGCGCGCGAAGGGCCGCGCGGCGCCCCACGCGGTGAGGTAGCCTGCCCGCGTGAACCTGCGCAACGTCGCCGCCCTCTCGCTCGTCGCCCTGTCCGCCGGTGCCTGCACCGAAGACGGCCACCTGTACAAGGCATCGATCCGCTGGACGTCGTGGGGCATCCCCCACATCGAGGCCCAGGACATGCCAAGCGCCGCCTACGCCCAGGCCTTCGCGTTCGCCCGCGACGGCGGCTGCATCCTGGCCGATCAGATCGTCAAGGTCCGCAGCGAGCGTGCGCGCTTCTTCGGCCCTGGCGAGGACAACGCGAACCTCGACAGCGACTTCACCCACCTCACCCTCGACATCTACGGCCGCGCCCAGAGCGGCTTCGAGGGCCAGCCACAGGAGATCAAGGATCTCATCTCGGCATACGTGGCGGGCTACAACGAGTTCATCACGACGGCCGGCAGCACCTTGCCCTGCGCCGACGAGCCGTGGTTGCGCACGATCGACGAGATCGATCTGTTCGCCCATTACGTCGAACTCGGCACCTTGGCCAGCGCGCGCGCGCTCTCCGGCTACATCGCCAGTGCGCGTCCACCCGGCGCGATGTCGTATCCGTCCGCCGAGCCGCCGCCGCTGTCGGAGCTGGCGCGGGCCAAGCCCGGCAGCAACGGCTGGGGCATCGGTCGGGCGCGCTCGGCCGAGGGGCGCGGCATGCTGCTCGCCAACCCGCACTTCCCGTGGCAAGGCGAGCTCAAGCTGTGGGAGAGCCACCTGCGGGTCCCGGGCGAGCTCGACGTATACGGCGTGGGGTTGCTCGGCGTCGTCGGCGTGCTCATCGGCTTCAACGAGCACGTCGCCTGGACACACACGGTGTCCGACGGCCATCGCTTCACGATGTACTCGCTCACGCTCGACCCCGCCGATCCCACGCGCTACCTCTACGATGGCGAGTATCGGGCGATGGAGGCGCTACCGTTCACCGTCGATGTCCTCGAAGACGACGGCAGCCTCCGCCAGGTGTCACGCGTGATGTGGCACAGCCACTACGGGCCGATCCTCGACGTGCAGCCGTTTGGTTGGAGCGCCGATCTGGTGCTCACCTACCGCGACACCAACATCGACAACACCAAGCTCATCGCCCAGTTCACCGGCATGAACCAGGCGCGCAGCATGGACGAGCTGCGAGAGGTCCACGCCCGCGAGCAGGGCATCCCGTGGGTCAACACCATGGCGACCAGCGCGAAGGGCGAGGCGTGGTACGCCGACACCACCCCGACGCCGAACCTCAGCCCAGCGGCGATCGAGGGCTGGCTCGACCGCCGCGCCAGCGACTTCCTCACCGGCGCGCTGGCCGAGAACGACGTCGTGCTCCTCGACGGCTCCGATTCGCTGTACGAGTGGGTCGACGATCCCGACGCCCGCGATCCCGGCCTCATCGCCTTCGCCAACGTGCCGCAGCTCGAGCGCGACGACTTCATCCACAACGCCAACGACAGCCACTGGCTGACCAACCCCGCCGAGCCGCTGGTCGGCTACACGCCGCTGCACGGCTTCGAGGGCACGCCCCGCAGCCCCCGCACCCGCATGAACATCCGCACCCTCACCGAGCTCGGCGAGGGCGCGGCGTCGGGTGCCGACGGCCGCTTCGATCTGGCCGAGCTCCAGGCCGCGGCGTTGTCCAACCGCGGCATGATCGCCGAGCTCGTGCGCGACGATCTGGTCGCGCGCTGCACCGGCGTCGACACCGTCGCGTACCGCAACCCGGACACGGAGGTCATCGAGCATGTCGCGATCGGTCCGGTGTGCGACGCTCTCGCCGGCTGGGATCTGCGGCTCGACCTCGACAGCCGCGGGGCGGTCGCCTTCCGCGAGTTCCTCGGCGAGTACCCCTACCGTCAGCTGTTCGACGAGGGCCTGATGTTCGCGACACCGTTCGATCCCGATAACCCGGTCGAGACGCCGAACACCCTGGCCACGCCCGACGCGGGTGGAGAGGATTTCGCGTTGGGCGCCCTCGCCGGCGCCGCGCTGCGCCTGCGCAAGGCCGGCATCGCCGCCAATGCCTCGCTGCGTGACACCCAGTACACCAAAAAGGGCGACCGCCGGATCCCGATCCACGGCGGCGGCAGGCCCGAGGGCGTCACCAATCTCATCGACTACGACATCCTGATGACGTACCTCGAGGAGCCGATGTCGCGCGGCGAGGTCATCAACGAATCGACCGGCCTCACCACCGAGGGCTACGTCGTGAACTACGGCACCAGCTTCATCATGACGATGCAGTACACTGACGAGGGCCCCGACGCGACGGCGTTCCTCACGTACTCGCAGTCGAGCGACCCCGACTCACCGCACTGGGCCGATCAGACCGCGGCGTTCAGCGAGGAGCAGTGGCGCCCGATCCTGTGGCGCGACGAGGACATCCGCGCCGACCAGCAGGAGTTCCGCCTGCTGATCGCCGACTGATGGCCGCACGGTGGCGCGGGCGCGGGCCCGGGCCACTCACCACACCTCGCAGGTGTCGGTGGGCCGCATCGGCTCGCCAGCCTCGCACGCGAACGCGGTGCTGAACTCGCCGAGGTTGGCGAGCGGGCCGTTGACGCGGTACCGCGGGTGGCTGTGGGTATCGGTCATCGCCATGACCTGGTCGTTCTCTGGCGTGCTCTTGGTGCACCAGATCTGCCCGAACGCGACGAAGAACAGCTGCTCGTGGGTGAGGCCGTCCATCGCCTCGGCGTGCGGATCGACGCCGTTGGCCTCGGCCCACTGCAGGTACGCGCGGTGCGACTCCTTGATACCGCCGAGATCCGCGATGTTCTCCCCGAGCGTCAGCTTGCCCGACAGGTGGACGCCGGGCTGGACCTCGTAGCCGGAGTAGAGATCGTCGACGCACTGAGCACGCTCCTCGAAGCGCGCGCCGACCTCGGGCGCCCACCACTCGCGGAGCATGCCGTCGCCGTCGAACTTTCGGCCCGAGTCGTCGAAGCCGTGGGTGAGTTCGTGGCCCATGACCATGCCGATGCCACCGAAATTCATCGCCATCGGCCACTCGTGGTGGAAAAACGGCGGCTGGAGGATGCCGGCGGGGAACACCATCTCGTTGCCGCTGGGGTTGTAGTAGGCGTTCACCGTCGATGGCGTCATGTGCCAGCGCTCGTCGTCGACGGGGCGACCGATCTCGCTCACCTGCCGCGCCATCTCGAACTGCGCGGCGGCGGCCACGTTCGCGAGGTGGTCGTCGACGATCGGCAGCGCGCCGTAGTCACGCCACTTCGAGGGGTAGCCGATCTTGTTCGCGATCGCGTGCATCTTGCCCTCCGCTGCGGTGCGCGTCGCCGGGTCCATCCACGTCAGCGATGGCAGCCCTACGGCAAAGGCGGCCTCGATCTCCTTGATCATCGCGAGCGCCACGTCGCGGCTGCGGGCGGGGAACGCATCGGCCACGAACTCGCGGCCGATGCTCTCACCCATCGCTGCATCAGCATGTTCGACGCATCGCTTCCACCGCGGCGCGAGCTCGGCCTGCCCACGCAGGGCCTTGCCGTAGAACTCGAAGTTGGCCTGCACGAACGCTGATGGCAGGTGATCGGCCGCAGCGTGCAGCACGTGCCAACGCAGGTAGTTGCGCACCGTCACAGGCGGCGTGCTCGCGAGGATCTCGGCCAAGGCCGGGAAGTAGGTCGCCGGCGCCAGGCTCACCGCCAAAGTGTCGGGGCGGCCGATGGCCTCGAAGTAGCTCGCCCACGGCAGCGCGGCGTGGGCGTCGAGACCGGCCCGATCGAGCTTGTGGTAGCGGGTCTCGGGCTCGCGCAACGCCTCGCGTGGTAGCGCGGCCTCGGCCAGGCGAGCCTCGAAGGCGACGATGTCGGCGGCGGCCTTGGCGGCCGCGTCGCCGGGCATGCCGGACAGCTCGAGCATGCGCGCGACGTGGGCGAGGTAGGCCGCGCGCAGCGACGTGAGACGGGCCTCGGCGCCGCGGTAGAACTCGCGGTCGGGCAGTCCGAGGCCGCCCTGGCTGAAGAACGCGAGGTTCGTGCCCGGCTGCTTGTAGTCGGGCTGCACGTCGAGATCGAACAGCACGCCGACGCGCCGCAGGTGCAGCTCGCCGAGCAACGCGAACAGCGGCGAAGTATTCTGGGTGGACCCGGTGGACCCGGTGGCCCCGGTCGCATCGATCCGGGCCAGCAACGGCTCGATCGTCGCGAGCCCCCGCGCCTCGATGCCGACCTCGTCGGTGCAGCTGTCCCAGAACTGCCCGAGCTTGTCGCCCTCACGCGCCGCGGCGCGCTCGAGGATGCCCCGCACCGCGAGGTTGTTGCGCTCGCGCAGGGCGTGGAACCGACCGAAGCGCGGCTGGTCGGCGGGCAGCGGCGTCGCGTCGATCCAGCCGCCGCAGGCATAACGATAGAAGTCCTGGCAGGGATCCGCGGCCCGATCCATCGACGAGGCCACCTCCGCAGCGGTGGCCGTGGCGACTGGGTGGGGCTCGGGAGAATCGCTGCGGGAGGGCTTGCACGCCACGAGGAGCGCGGCGACGACGACGACGGGCGAGGGTCGGAGCATCTGGCGCGCAGCGTGCCATGGGGCTGGGCGCGGTGAAGATGACCTCACGCACGATTCTCGCGCGACCCATCCGGCGGGGTCGATGGTTTCACTGCATCGCGAGGTTTTTCGAGATCACGGCGCGATCGACATCAGGCCGCGATGACACCACGCCCGTCAGCCGACTTTGGCTTCGGCGCGCGCGCGGACGATCTGCTCGGCCAACTCGGGCACGACCTCCCACGCGACCGCCTCGAGCACCTCGCGGCTGAGCGCGATGATCGCCTCGGCGACCTTGGGGTCGAGCCCCGCCGCGGCGGAGCCACCTTGGGCACGCAGCCGCGCGAGCATCCCTGGCGTGGGATCGCCAGCGGGCGCGAAGGGGATCGGGATCGCGATCGGAATCGGCGGCTCCGCGTCGCCCTGGTCGGCGGGTCGGGCGATTGGCTGAAGGTTGCGCGCGGTCGTGGGGGCCGGCGCGGCCTGCGACTGCGGCGATGCAATCGGCGCGACCGCAGCACGCGCCGCCACGGGGCCGGGCGCGCCACCGACCGGCAGCGTCTTCGCCACGGGGGGCGACGCCACCGGCGGGCGCGGGGTGGCCTGAGGCGCGGCGAAAGGCTGCGAAGTCGCGGTGGGCTGCGGCGCGGCGAAGGCCGGTGGCGGCGCGACGGGCTGCGGCGCGGCGACGGAGTGCGGCGCGGCGACGGACTGCGCAGCCGCGATCGGCGCGGCCGGTGCCGGCGCGGCGACCGGACTCGGCGACGGCGCGGCCGCCCCGGGCGAGGTCGACCCGCCCTTGCCGATCGCCTCGGCGACCTTGTCGATCAGCTCCTGGGTCTCGAAGGGCTTGGCGATGAAGCCCTCGGCGCCGCAGCGCTTGAGTCGCGCCGCGTCCACACCGCCTTGATTCGACACCAGAATCAGGACCGGGATCCTGGCCGTGTCGGGGTCGGCGCGAAGCTGCTCGCAGACGTCGTAGCCGCTGGGCTCACCGGCGGCGAGGTTGGCATCGACCAGGACGATGTCGGCTCCGAGCTGCTTTGCACGGGCGATCGCCTCTGACCCCTTGCTGACGGCGGTCACGTCAGCGTCTTCGGCGGCGAAGGTGATCTTGATCGCCAGTCGCATGGTCTTGCTGTCATCGATCGCGAGGATCTTGGTCGGCATCACGCGCTCCGGGCAGGGCAAAGGCGTACCATGGGGGCCGTGAGCGGGTCAACGAAGCCCCGAGGTGGCGTCGTGCCCGAGGTGAATGGCGGGACCGGGGGCCCCGGATCGGGCGCTGGCGTTCGCAAGGACGGCCCCGGGCCTGCGCCGATGATCCTCGCCCCCGTGGGCGTGCCTGCGCGCCCGGTCGACAGCTCGCGGCGCGCAGCCGCCCTCACCAAGCTCTGCGATCGCCTTGCGGGCGAGATCGTGCTGCGCCACGCGGTCGGCCGCACCACGCTGGATCTCGGCCACGGCGCGCCGCGGGTCACCGAGTGGGTCCGGCCGCGCGCGGCCACGCTGACGATGGTCGACGCCGTCGATCTGGGCCACGGCGCCCAGATCCGCCTGCCGTTCCGCGACGGCAGCTTCGAGTGCGTGTTCAGCCTGCGCACCCTGCCCCATCTCGGTCACGACGGGCCCAGCTCCGAGGCCGCGGCCCGATCGATGCTCGCGGAGCTCGGCCGGGTGCTGGTCCCCGGCGGCACCGCGATCTGCCAGATCGACAACCCCCGCAGCCTTTGGGGCGCCTACCACGGCATCCGCCACCCGGCGAACGTGATCGAGCCGGGCCCGCTCGTGGTCGAGTCCGATCGCGGCGTCACGCGCTTCGACACCCTGCCGCGGCTGATGGAGATGTTGCCGCCGGCGCTGGCCGTCGGTGATCTGCACGGGCTGCGGGTCTTCGCCGCGTGGCCCCACGTGCTCGCGATCCCGATCGTCGGCCGGTTGATCGCGCGCCTCGAGTGGGCGGCGCGCGACCGCGCCTTGCTGCGCGGATTCGGTGCTCACCTGCTCGTCGTGCTGCGGCGCGTCGTGTGACGGCGTCGCGCCGGCGCGCGGCGAAGTTTGCCGGCGGCGACGATCCCGGCAACACTGGCCGCGTGTCGAGCGAACCCCGGAGCGCGCGCATCCTCGTCGTCGACGATGAACGCAGCATGCGCGAATTCCTGACGATCTGCCTGGGGCGCGCCGGGCACGACGTGGCGGCGGTCGGCAGCGGTGGCGAGGCCATGGCGCGCATGGACGCAGAGCCGTTCGACCTCGTCATCACCGACCTCACGATGCCGCAGGTCGGCGGCATGGACGTCCTGCGCCACGCGATGCGCAAGGAGGCGCCGCCGCTGGTGCTCATCATCACCGCGTTCGCCACCGCCGAGACCGCGATCGAGGCGCTCAAACTCGGCGCGTACGACTACCTGAACAAGCCGTTCAAGGTCGAGGAGATCCAGGTCGTCGTCGCCCGCGCCCTCGAGCGCTCGCGGCTCGCCCACGAGAACCGTCGGCTGCGCGACGAGCTCCGCGGCGTCGGCACCCTCGACCACATGATCGGCCGCTCGCCCGCGATGCAGCGGGTGTTCGAGCTGGTCCGCAAGGTCGCGCCCACCCGCACCAACGTGCTCATCCGCGGCGAGTCGGGCACCGGCAAGGAGCTCGTCGCCCGCGCGCTGCACAACCTCTCCGAGCGGGCGAAGAAACCGTTCGTGGCGGTCAACTGCGGCGCCATCCCCGAGAACCTGATGGAGTCCGAGTTCTTCGGCCACGTCAAAGGCTCGTTCACCGGCGCGACCTCGGGGCGCGAGGGCGTGTTCCAGACGGCGAGCGGCGGCACCTTGTTCCTCGACGAGATCGGCGAGCTGTCGCTGGCGATGCAGGTCAAGCTGCTGCGCGTGCTGCAGGAGCGCAAGCTCCGGCCGGTCGGGGGCGATCGCGAGCTCGAGGTCGACGTGCGTGTCGTCGCCGCCACCAACCGTGATCTCGAGGCGGCGATCGCCGCGGGCGAGTTCCGCAGCGACCTCTATTTTCGCCTCGATGTGGTGCAGGTCGTGCTCCCGCCGCTGCGCCACCGCGTCGAGGACATCCCGCTGCTGGTCGAACGCTTCTTCGAGCGCATCACGCGGGAGTTCAACCGGCCGCTGCGTGGAGTCGGCCCCGCCGCGATGGACTGGTTCCTCGGCTACGAGTACCCGGGCAACGTCCGTGAGCTCGAGAACCTCGTCGAGCGCGCTGTCGCCCTCGAGACGGGTGACGTGCTCGGCGCCCAGCATCTCCCAGTTCGCCGCCCACGCGCCGCGGCGGCCGAGCCCACCGAATTCGCCGATGGCACGGTCGATCTCGACCAGGCGGTGGCCGACCTCGAACGCCGCCTGATCGGCGACGCGCTGCGCCGGGCTGGTGGCGTCCGCAAAGAGGCCGCGCGCCTGCTGCAGATCACGTTTCGTTCGCTCCGCTATCGCCTGCAGAAACTCGGCATCGAGGTCGGCCGCGGCGACGACGACGCCTGAGTGCGGACCGGGTGCGCCCGAACGCGGCGCTCGCGGTGACGTTTTTCGGCGCCTCCGCCGAAAATTGTCGGCGGGGCGCGGCCCCGTTCGGGCCGGACTCGCCCGCGCTTCCGCGGCAGATGTGGAGTACGGCCGGCTTGGGGCCGTGGGCGGCCTTGGCACGGCTCGTGCTCATGGTCCGCTCCAGTGTCCGGCAATCCCACCGCCGCGCGAGCCATGCGCGGCTTCACGCTCATCGAGCTGATGACGGTGGTGGTGATCCTGGCGGTGCTCGCGGTCGTTGCCGTGGGCGCGTACAGCAAGCACATCCGCAGCGCGCACAAGACCGAGGTGGTCGCCGACCTCTCGAGCCTGACGCTGCGCCAGAAGACATTTTTCGCCAAGTCGGGGCACTACGCGAGCAGCACCGACTGCGAGGGCCCGACGTGCACCTATCCCGATGCCACCACGTTGGAAGGCATCGCCGGGCCGGTGCTGTGGCTCCCCGCCGACAACGGCTATACGGCGACAGGCGCCGCCGGGTCGATGTTCCGCGGCGGCGAGGCGGTCCACGGCTTCGATGCGCTGCAGTTCATGCCGCAAAACGGCCACTCGCTGTGTGGCTACGCGACGATCTCCGGCTGGGGAACGACCGCGCCCGGCGGCAACGACGACATCCCCGCCGACGTCGGCGGTGCGGTGCTCATCGCCCAGGAGTTTCCCGCCGGCACCGAGCAGTTCTACGACCACGACTGGTTCTTCAGCTACGCCCTGTGTGATTTCGACTACGACGGCGAGTTCTGGGCGTTCACGACGACCCACTACGCCACCACGGTCTCCATGTCGACCGACGCTACCAACACGTATCGAGAGAACGAGTAGCGCCATCGCTCATCCCCGCGCCCTGCGGCGCCGCATCGCCCCACTAGAAAGGTCCAGAACCCCATGTTCCTCGACATCCAGCGCCTGAAGAAGTCCCGCGGTTTCACGCTCATCGAAATCATGATCGTGGTCGCGATCCTCGGCATCCTCGCCGCGATCGCCATCCCGGCGCTCACCAAGTACATGCGCCGGAGCAAGACCTCCGAAGCCCGCGTGCAACTCGCGAAGATGTTCGACGCGGCGTCGGCGTACTTCAACGAGGAGCACGTCGAGCGCGGCGCGGTCGGGCTCATCGGCGGCGGCGGAGCGATCAGCAACCTCGCACCGCACCGATGCCCTCACCAAAGCGGTGCGCCGATCGGTCCGTCCAGCGCCGGCACCACCCCGATCCTCGGCCTCGACTGCAACGATGGACCGGGCGGGCGCTGCGTACCGGCGGTCGGCGGCGCCGGAGCCGGCTACTACGAGCTGAATCTGTGGGGTGACAACCCGGTGTGGAATGGCCTCAACTTCCAGATGGAGCAGGCCCACTACTTCCACTACGAATTCCTCGCGGACAACAGCGGAACCGGGTTCGGAAGCTGTCAGTTCACCGCACAGGCGTTCGGTGACCTCGACGCGGACGCAGCCTCCGGCGGCCCCCAGCCGTTTTCCACCTACGAGCGTTCGGGCGCCGCGGACCAAAACGGTGTGAACGGCGCGGCTGGTCTGTACATCGATCAAGAAGTCGAGTGAGGCACGCCGGCCGTCGGCCGGCTGCGCTCGCACGACCCCCGCACGCGGCGGCTGCGGATCCTCGGATCCCAGCCGCCGTTTGCATTTGCTACCCTCACCTCCGATGCGCCGGTTGCTGCCCTGGCTGCTCGTTGCCGGCTTCGCGGCGGCCGCCCACATCGCCCACGACGCGGTGCTCACCCAAAGGGATGAGGTCCCGCCCGAGCTCGACGTGCTCTACGTGCCCCCCCCCGAGCACCTCATCCCGATGGCGATGGGCTATCGCGAAGCGCTCGCCGATCTCATCTGGGTCCGCGCGCTCATCTACTCGGGTGCCAACCTCGGCACCGATCAGATCGCGGCGACCGGCCGCTACGTCGACGCGATCACCGGTCTCGCGCCCCGCTTCCGGCGGGCGTACCTGTGGGGCGGGATCACGGCCGTGTACACCGGCCAGGCGCAGATCGACCGGCCCATGGTCGATCGTGCCATCGACATCTACCGCCGCGGCCTCGTCCAGTTCCCCGAGAGCCACGAGCTGCTGTATCCCCTCGGCATGCTCCTACTGACCCAAGTGCCGTCGACGTCGGGCTACGACGCCGATGAGCGCGACGCGCTGCGGCGCGAGGGCATCGAGCACATCCGCCGCGCCGCGGCGTTCGGGGCCGACCCGCTGGTCCGCCAGTACGCCGCGACGCTGGTGGCGGAACACGGTGAACGCGAGCTCGCGGTGCAGTTCCTCGCCAGCCAGCTCGCCCAGGCCGAGACCGAGGATCTCCGACGCATGCTCCGGACCAAGCTGTCGGCCCTCGGCGGCAGCGAGGCCGCCGCCACCGTCCTGCGGGTGCGCGCCGCGTTCGTCGCGGAGCACCGCGCACAGGCGCCGTATCTTCCGGAGGCCCTGTGGGCCGTGCTGCGCGATGAGGCGAAGGTGCCCGCGCGCGCCGCGACCCCGCCCGTCGCGACCTCGCAGCCCTCCGCCGACTAGCCGGCCTTCAGGACCTTCATCTCGCCGTCTGCGACGTCGATCGACTGCGTGATCTCGCGGCCGTCGGCCCACTTCCAGCGGACCTTGTGCTTACCGGGCGTGACCTTGAGGTTGCCGATCGGAGTGTCGCCGGCGAGTTTGCCGTCCACGAACACCTGCGCCGGTGTCACGCCGGCGTTGGCACCGATGCGCAGCGTCGACGTCTTCGCCAGCTGGGGCTGCGGTTGCGGCTGCGGCTTGGGCTTGGTGGTCTGCGGCTTGGGTTTGGGCTTGGCCGTCGGTGTTTCCGACGGTGTTGGCGGCGGCGTCGGCGTGAGCGTGGGGTCCGGCGGCGGCGCATCGCCGACGGGCGAGGCCGGGATCGGCGTCAGCGGAGCGACCGCGATGCCGGCGTTGTTGTCCCGCGCCAGCGTCAGCCTGACCTTCTCGGCCGGCTCGCCCGAAAACGCGAGTTTGACCCGGGTGGTGAGGTAGCCCGTGGCGCTCGCCTCGACCTCGTACTCGGCCGTCGGCTCGCGCGTCAGCTTGAACTGCGCGCCGCCGCCGGTGCCCATCGGATAGGCCTGACCGCCGACGATGAGGCTCATCGCGGCGCCGGGCGGATCGCTCTCGAGCAACAGCGTGACGTCGCGGTGCGGCAGCGCGACCGGGAGGTTGAGCCCGGTCGCGGCGACTTCGACCTCGCGCTCGAACGGCAAGAACCCATCGCGGGACACCCGGATGCGGTGCTTGCCGGCCTGCAGGTCGCTGACCACGAACGGCGAGGCGCCGGCGATCGCCTTGCCGTCGACCTCGAGCTGGACGTCGGGCGGCGTGGTCTGCACGGTCAGCGCCGAGCGCGGAGCTGCGACCGCTTCGGTCACGCCGGCCGCCGGCGCCGTCTGGCCGACGTTGCGCTGCGAGTACAGGTACACGCCACCGAAGCCCGCACCGACGAGCACCACCGCGGCCGCCAGTATGCCGGCCACGAGGGCCGCGCTGCTGCGGCGTGGCCGGTCGTCGAAGTCGTACGACTGCGGCTGCATGCCGCCGTGGTGGCCCATCTGCGGCGGCCCACCCATTGCGCCGACGGGCCCCATGGGTCCCATGGACTGCGGATGCATCGGCGCGGGCGGCATGTGGACCATCGACATCGGCAGCGTCGACGTCGACGGCGCGAACGACATCGGCCCCTGCGCCGGCGGGTAGCCGCCCGATTGCGCCTGCATCGGGGCCTGCAGTTGCGCCTGCATCGGGACCTGCTGCTGGGCCACCGGCACGCTCGACGCGGGCATCGGCACGACCGTGCGACTCTGCGGCACCACGGTGACGCTCGGACTCGCGAGGGTCGGCGGCTCCGAGAGATCGATGTCGATCACCGCGTCGAGCTCGCCGCCCACCTGACCAGGCCTGTCGGCGGCGCGCGGCGGTCCGGGCGGCAGATCCGGCAGCGGGCCGTCGTCGTTGTCCCCGAACAGGCGGGTCTCGAGCTCGTCGTCGTCCCAGTCGAGATTGTCGCCGGGCACGGTCCCCATACCCGCGGTGGACGCGTAGCTCTGGGTCGGCTTGGGACGCGCACCTGCGGGTCGCGACATCGCGGGGCTCACCGGCACCGTCGGGGACTCGGACGAGGGCGGCCGCGGCGGGCTTCGGGCCGGCAACGCCACGGCGGCTGCCCCCACCGCGGCGACGGGCGCGGCCGGGGCTGGCCGTGGACGGGGCTTGGGCGGCCCGCCACCGGGCGGCGGCGGCAGGTTCGGCCGCGCCGTGGTCATCACCATGGTCTTGCGCTTGACGGCGCGGCGCGGGCGTAGACCCGAGTCTTCGGTGGCCTCGGCGGCCGCAGTGGGCGGCGGCCGCAGCGGCTCGCCCGCGGGTGTCGCTGCGCGTGGCGGCGGTGGCGGTCCGCCGCTGGGCGTCGCACCCGGAGGCGGTGGCGGTCGACGCCCCGGCGCCGGCGGCGGACCGCCCGACGCGGAGACCGGCGCCATCATCATCGTCTTGCGTCGCCCGGCGTCGTCGGCGGGCGGCGGCACAGCGGCCGCGGCCTTCTCCTTCTCGAGCTCGATCTCCCGGGCGTACTGCTGCCGCATCCACGCCGCGAGATCCTTGCGGCTGTAGAACAGGCCCTGCGCGAACATGAACGCCTGCAGCTCGTCGTGGAGCTCGATGGCGGACTGGTAGCGCTGCTCGGACTCGCGGGCGAGCGCCTTGTAAATGATGTTCTCGAGCGGCTTGGGGATCTCGGGGTTGAGCGAGCTGGGCCGCGGCACATCGACGGCGCGGACCTTCTCGAGGGTGGCGAAGTCGGTCTCGGCCTGGAACAGCCGGGTGCCGGTGAGGATCTCGAACAGCACCACGCCGACCGAGAACACGTCGCTGCGGCGGTCGAGCGGCATGCCGCGGACCTGCTCGGGCGACATGTAGCCGAACTTGCCCTTGAGGATGCCCGCCTGCGTGCGCGACGCCCGACCGGCAGCCTTGGCGACGCCGAAATCGATGAGCTTCACCTCGCCCTCGAAAGACACCAGGATGTTCGGCGGGCTCACGTCGCGGTGGACGATGTGCAACTCGCGGTTGTACTTGTCCTTCTTGTTGTGCGCGTAATCGAGGCCCTCGCAGATCTTCATGATCACGTAGCAGGCCTGCGCCACCGGCATCGGGCGCGACTGCTGCTGACACTTCTGGAAGATGGCGCGGAGGTCTCGGCCGTTGATGTACTCGAGCGCGATGTAAAAGCTGTCTTGGTCGTTACCGAGATTGTAGATCTGGGCGATGTTGCCGTGGTTCAGCTGGACGGCGATCATCGCCTCGTCCTTGAACATGGCGATGAACTCATCGTCCTCGGCGACATGCGGCAAGATGCGCTTCACCGCGACGGTGCGCTCGAAGCCCTCGACGCCATACTCCTTGGCCTTGTAGACCTCGGCCATGCCGCCGACGCTGATGCGCTCGAGCAGGAGATAGGGGCCGAACTGCATGGGCAGGTTCAAAGCGACGCTCCGGACACGGCGTGGGGTGGGCCCCGCACGCACGCGGGTGCGCGTCTCGCACCGACGGCCGACATTATACCGAAAACACTGGCCGACAGATGCTCGCCGACAAACGCCGGCCCGATCGCGCCCGGCCCCTGCCGCGCGGGCTTCGCGATCGGTCGGCGAACTCCGTGCAACGCCCCCGCGGCGCGGCCGATGCTAGACTCCAAGGAGCCGTACCATGGCCGGAAACGACGACGATCCCCTCAGAATCGGGGGCATTTCCCGACCCACGGCCAGCGCGTCGGTCGACGCGACGGCCGCCGCCGACGGTCCGACCGCCGTCGATGCGACGGCCCCGGCCGAGGCCACCGCAGCGATCGAGGGGGCCCTTGCCGCCGGGATCGACCCCACCTCGGCGATCGCGGCGTCGCTGTCCGCCGGGGCGATCGACGCCGATGGCGCGCTGCGGGCCCTCGTCGACGCCACTGCGACCGCGATGCTCGGCCCCACCGCCGAGCCTGCGGCGCTCGATGCCCTCCGCGCCGAAGTGACCGCGCTGCTCGCAGGGGATCCCACGCTGGCGACCCTGCTGCGTCCGTGAGCGAGGCGGGCCGCAGCCGCAGCGCACGCCGGGCGGCTACGAAGCCACCGGCGCGCGGACCAGGAGGTGACGCAACGCCACCCCCATCTCGACGCCGGAGAGATCGAAGCGGCGCAGCGCGTCGGCCAAGATGTTCACGCGCTCGGGGGTGCGGAGCTTCTTGTCGACGATGATGCGGTACTCGCCCCGCAGTCGACACAGCCCGCCCGTCCCCTGGACGAGGCCGGACATCGGCTCGTAGCAGACCTTGATCGCGAGCGACTCCGCCACGCGCTCGAGTTCTTGGAGCTGTTGTTGGGCGTTCATCGCCGACACCTACGCCGCTGCACTTTGCCGACGGCACCGCGTCGGCGCAAGGCCGCCGCGGGTCCAAGCGTGCGCGTCGCGGTGCGATTGATCCAGAAAAGCCGACGCTGCGCGGCACGGACGGGATCGTCAGCCGTAGATCCCGGCATGCACGTCGCGCACAGATCCCCCACGCAACGTCAGCCGGGATTGGCCTGCGCCGAGGCGATCGGCACGGTCACGTGCATGTCGGTGCCGGCCCCGACGGTGCTCTCGGCCCACGCCTCGCCGCCGTGCGCGGCCAGGATGTTGCGGACGATCGACAGACCGAGCCCGGCGCCACCGTGGCGCCGCGTGGGGCCGGAATCGACCTGGTAGAACGCCTCGAAGATCCGCAGCAGCTGATCAGCGGCGATGCCGATCCCGCGATCGACCACGGTGATGCGAACGGCGTCGTTGGCCTCTTCGCCGAAGAGGGTCTCCTCGATGAAGGGGCGGCGGATCGGCGCCGCCTGGGCACGCACGAGCACGGTCTCGCCGCGGGGCGAGAACTTGATCGCGTTGCCCACCAGGTTCACGAGCACGCGGTGCAGCTTCTCGGGATCGACGAGGACCGGCGCGAGCGCGGGGATCTCGGCGCGGAGCACGACCTCGGCCTGTTCGGCGCCCAACCGCAGGGCCTCGAAGGCGCGGGCCACCAGGGCACCGACATCGCACGCGTGCAACTCGAGCCGCACGGCGCCGGCCTCGAGTTGCGACATCTCGAGCACGTGGGTGATGAGCGAAAGCAGCTCCTCGCCGCGAGAGAGGATCGTGCGCACGTAGTCGGCCTGCTCGGGGTTGAGATCGCCGGCGACGCCCTCGACCAGCATCTCGGAGAAGCCGATGACCGAGGTCAGCGGGGTGCGCAGCTCGTGGGAGACCGTCGCGAGGAAGTTGCTCTTGAGTTGATCGAGCTGGCGCAGATGCTCGACGGCGCGCTGCAACTCGACGTTCTGCGCCGACAGTGCCCGCCACGCGCTGGCGCTGGTCTGCAGGTGCAGCTGCGAGGTCACCCACGTCGCGTAGGCCGAGTGGAGGATCTGGGCGAGCACCCCTCCGAGCGCGGCGGTGAGCGCCCCATCGGCGGCGGCGGATTGCTGGCGGCACACCACCAGGGCACCGACGTGATCGCTGCCTGCGAGCAGGCCCGAGGCCTCGCAGACGTGATCGCCGACGCCGAAGGCCTTGGGATCGGCGCGGTGCAGCGTCGCCGCGGCCTCGGGCGGCAGCTGCTCCCATGCGCCCGCCGGCGAGCCCGCCAGCCACACACGCGCGTGCGCGCGCCCCGAGGCGTCGAACACGACGATGCCATCGATGCCGTGCAGCAAGAGCGGTCGCAGGCAGCGCTCGAGCTCGGCCGTGGTGACCAGCTCGCCCAGCGGCGGTGCACGATCGGTGGGTGCCGGCGCTTGCACGCTCACGGTTCACCCCGCCCGAGCAGCCCGCGAAGGCGCGCAATGAACTGATCGTGCGTGACGCCGAAGCGGCGATCCAGCTCGTAGCGGCGATCGAGCTTGTTCCACGTCGACGACGCCAGCCCCTCGAAGGTCTCGGCGACACCGACGCCCTCGATGGCGACGGCGGTGTACACCGGCTCGCTGCCCTTGGCGGCGATGCGTGTGATCTCGTCGTCGCTGCGGATGCCGGGCAGGTCGCGCTTGTTGAACTGGATTACGACCGCGATGTCCTCGAGGGCGATCGCGTTCTCGGCGAGGTTGTGCCGCAGATCGGCGAAACTCTCGTTGTTGGCCCGTGTCTCACTGATGCGGCTGTCGGCGACGAACACCACACCGTCGGCGCCCTGCAGCACGATACGCCGAGTGGCCGCGTGATAGACCTGCCCTGGCACGGTGAATAGCTTGACCTTGATCGACAGCCCGCCTGCGGTGACCATCTGCAGCGGCAGCAGATCGAAGAACAGCGTGCGGTCGTCGCGGGTGTTGAGCGTCATCAGACGCGTGCCCGTGCCATCGCCCATCATCGCATGGAGCTGCTGCAGGTTCGTGGTCTTGCCGCTGAGCGCCGGCCCGTAGTAGACGAGCTTGAGCGTCACCTCGCGGTGCTGGATGTCGATGAACACCATGCTGCGGGCACCCGATACGCTGGGCAGACCCCAGCTTAGCGGGTTTCGCCGCCGCTGCCGCCCAGGCGGGCGCTCGGAGCGGCAGCACGCTCATGCTCGCGTCGCGGATATGCGCCGCGCTCGCTGCAGACGGCTTCGAGAGCCCCGAGCGCTGCGCGCACGCGCGCGTCGTCGATGGTGGGCGTCTCGACGACGACGGCGACGAGCTGATCGCCGCGCGCCGCTGCGCCGCGGCGCGCCTCGGGCTGGGGCACGCCCTTGCCGCGCAGCCGCAGACGCGTGCCCGACCGAATGCCGGCGGGGATGTCGAGCGCGACCTCGCCGTCCACGGTCGGCACGCACACCTTGGCGCCGCAGGCCGCCTCGGTGACGCTGATGTGGACGTCGCAGCGGATGTCGTCGCCCTCGCGCTGCAGCCGCGGATGGGGGCGGACGTTGACGGTGACCCGAAGATCACCCGGATCGCCGCCGAAGCGGCCGGGCTCGCCCAGCCCCGCGAGGACGCGCTCGGCCCCGGCGAGGGTGCCCGCAGCGAGCTTCACGTCGAACGCCCGCGTCTGCCGGCGCGAGCCCGAGCCCTTGCACGCGGTGCACGGGTCGACCTGGACCAGGCCGGTGCCATCGCAGCGGCCACAACGCGTGCGCCGCCCGAACAGGCCCTCGCCCTTCACCTCGCCACGTCCACCGCACACGTCGCAACCGTCGGGGGGCTTGCCGCCCGGTCGCGTGCCGGTGCCCGTGCACTGCGAGCACGCGCCGGCAGCCTCGAACTCGATCGTGTGCCGACTGCCGAGCACCGCCTCGTGGAAGTCGACGGTCAGCGTGTAGCGCAGATCCCTGCCCTTGCGCCGCTGCGTACGCCGGCTGCCGAACACGTCGCCGAACACGTTGCCGAGCAGATCGCGGGCGGTCTGGCCGTCGAAGCCGCGGCTCAGATCGAGCTGCCCCAGGCGGCGCTGCATGTCGTAGCGAGAGCGCTTGGTCGCGTCCGACAAGGTGTCGTACGCCATGTTGATCTGGCGGTAGCGCGCCTCGATCTGGGCGTCGCCGGGGTGGCGATCGGGGTGGAACTCGAGGGTGAGCCGGCGAAACGCCCGCTTGATCTCGTCGGAGCTGGCCGCCGCGTCGACGCCCAAAAGTGCGTAGTAGTCAGGTTCGGCCACAGCGTGTCCGCATCACTCGGTGGGCCCGGCGCCCGCGAGCATCGCCTCGTAGATGAGGTGCGACGAGTTCTCGAGCGCCGCGAGTGCTTCGCGCAGCGCGGTGGTCGAGGCGCTACCGACCAGCAGGGCCTCGAGTCGCTCGGTGTCGCGCTGGATGTCGGCACGATCGACGTCGCGCAGGGAGTCGCCGTAGGCCTCGAGCGATCGCTTGCACGTGTAGATCAGGGTCTCGGCGCGGTTGCGGAGGTCGGCGGCGTCGCGCTTGCCGACGTCGTCGGCGCGCTTGGCCTCGGCTTCGCGGGCGATCTCGACGAGCTGCTGCTCGCTGAGGCCCGACGCCGGGGTGACGCGCACCTTGGACTCGCGTCCCGTGCCCAGATCCTTGGCCGACACCCCGAGGATGCCGTCGGCGTCGATGTCGAAGGTGACCTGGATCTGCGGCACGCCGCGCGGCGCCGGCGGGATGTCGGCGAGCTGGAAGCGCGCGAGGCTCTGGTTGTCGTCCGCCATCTCGCGCAGGCCCTGCAGCACGTGGACGTTGACGATGGGTTGGTTGTCGACCGTCGTGCTGAACACCTCCGATTTGCGCGTCGGGATGGTCGTGTTCTTGGGGATGAGCGTGGAGAACACGCCGCCTTGGGTCTCGACGCCGATGTTGAGCGGCACCACGTCGAGCAGCAGCACGCCGTCGACGGCACCCTCGAGCACCGCGCCTTGGATCGCAGCGCCGGCGGCCACGACCTCGTCGGGGTTGACGCCCTTGTTCGGCTCGCGGCCGAAGAACTCCTTCACGCGGGCCTGCACGAGCGGCATGCGCGTCTGGCCGCCGACGAGCAGCACCTCGTCGATGTCGCCGACGCCGAGCTGGGCATCGGCGAGCACCTGCCGGCACGGCTCGAGCGTGCGCTCGATGAAGCTCTTGGTGAGTTCTTCGAGCTGGCGGCGCGTCAGGGTGGCCGAGAAATGCAGCGGCGCGCCGCCCTTGGCCGCGACGAACGGCAGGTTGATCTCGGTCTCGAGGGTGAAGCTCAGCTCCTGCTTGGCCTTCTCGGCGGCCTCCTTGAGGCGCTGGGTCGCGAGCTTTTCGCCGCGCAGATCCACGCCGTGCTCGGCCGCGAAGCGGTCGGCGCACCAATCGAGGATGACGTTGTCGAAGTCCTCGCCGCCGAGGAACGTGTCGCCCGCCGTGGCGAGGACCTCGAACACGCCGCCGCGCAGCTCGAGCAACGAGATGTCGAAGGTGCCGCCGCCGAGGTCGTAGACCGCGACCACGCGGTTGTCGTTGCGGCGGTGCAGCCCATACGCCAAGGTCGCCGCGGTGGGCTCGTTGATGATGCGCTCGACCTCGAGGCCGGCGATGCGGCCCGCGTCCTTGGTCGCCTGGCGCTGGGCGTCGTTGAAGTACGCCGGCACCGTCACGATCGCGCGGGTGACCGGCTCGCCCAGGTAGGCCTCGGCCGATAGTTTCATCTTGGCGAGGACCGCCGCGCCGATCTCGGCGGGCGAGTGCACCCGATCCCACACGCTGATCCACGCATCGCCATTGGTGGCGGGGACCAGGGAATACGGCAGCACCCGTTGCAGCTGCTGCAGCGCGGGTTCGTCGTATTTGTGGCCGATGAGGCGCTTTGCGGCGTAGATGGTGTTCGTCGGGTTCGTCAGGGCCTGGCGCTTGGCGATCTGGCCCACCATCCGCTCGCCGTCCTGCGCGAACGCGACGACGCTGGGCGTGGTGCGGCTGCCCTCGGCGTTGGGGATCACCTTGACCTCGTCGCCTTCCATCACGGCGACGCACGAGTTGGTGGTGCCCAGATCGATGCCGACGATCCTCGACTTGCCCATCCTCAGGCCTCCTTCGCGCCCTCACCCGGCGCGCCGGTGGAGCCGGGGCCTGCAATGATCACGCGGGCGGGCCGCAACAGCCGCTCGCCGAAGCGATAGCCCCGCTCGAACTCGCGGACGACGACGCCGGGCGCGTGTTCGGGGGAGTCGATCTGCTGGAGGGCGTCGTGCATCGTGGGGTCGAAGGGGGTGCCGACGCTGGGCACCGGCTCGATGCCGTGCTTGCGCAGCGCCGCGAGGAACTCGTCGCGCACCATCTGGATGCCGCGCACGAGCTGCTCGACGCTGGCGCCGGGGCCCGACACCTCGAGCGCGCGCTCGAGGTTGTCGACCGTCGGCAAGAACGCCGGCAGCAGCCGTTGGACCGCCGACGTCGACGCCTCGTCGACCTCGCGCTTGACCCGCTTCTTGTAATTCTCGAGGTCGGCGACCGCGCGCAGCCAACGGTCCTTGGTCTGCTGCAGCTCGGTCTCGAGCTCGACCACGGCGGCCGCGAGGCCGGTGGCGCCTGACGCATCGGCCTGAAGGTCGTCCTCATCGAGGGCCGTCACGGCGGCCTCGGCCTCGTCCATCGCCTGCTGGATCTCGTCGCTGAGGTCGGCGCTGGCTTTCGCGGGATCGGTCTGTTTCGTCATTCGACGCCTCGGATGCGGCAAGCGGGGCCGGCCCAAGGGCCGTTCGGAGATCGAAGATCCGAACCGTCGTGCCCTCAGGTACGGGCGGCCAACGCTCTGGCCGCATACTCTACCAGAGGAATCACGCTGGCGTAGTCCATCCGATCGGGGCCGAGCACCGCGATGGCGCCGAGCTTGGCCGACGCGCCGGCGGCGACCGGCAGGCGACATCCGACCAGTGCTAGCCGCAGACCGTTGGGGCCCCACGCATCGCCCGAGCCGCCGCGGTCGAGGCCCGCATGATCGAGCAGCGCCGCGTCGCCCAGCACGACCTGGGCGTGGGGCGCCTCGGCGTGCTCGGCGACCGGCAGCAGCTGGCACAGGATCTCCGCCAGACGGCGATCGTCCTCGAGGCGCGAGAGCACCTCGCGGAGACCGTCGAGGCCGGCGGCCCCCAGCCCGCGGGCGAGTCCCGACTGGCCGGCGACCGACAGCCACAGCGGATCGAGCTCGCCACCGGTGCAGACCGACAGGCCGAGCCGGACGACCTCGGCGAGGCGGTGGTCGACCCGCAAGCGCAGCTCGTCGCGGGCGCGCGCGAGCTCGGCGTGGGCCTCGAGCAGCGTGCGACCGATGCAGAACGCGCGCAGCCGGGCCTGCAGCGCGATGGCCTCGTCTGCGAGGGCCTCGATGGTCGCGTAGTCGTCGAAGCCGACCGGCTGCATCGTGGTGCCGCCGCCCTCGAAGCCGACGACCACCAAGAGCCGCGTCGACGACAGCGGCACGAGCTCGAGCTCGTTGACGCGGCGCCGGCCGGGATCCGCGAGGAACGAGACCGCGACGCAGCCACCGACCTCGGCGAGCACGCGCACTGCAGCCCTCAGGTCGTGCTCGACCGAGCCCGAGCTGCCCGCGAGCGAGCGCTCCATCGCCCGCGCCGCGCCCTGGGGCGGATCGTGCAGCTTGGGCTGGCTGCGGACGAAGTGCTCGAGGCCGGCGCGGGTGGGCCGGCAACCGGCCGAGCGGTGGGCGCGGTCGACGAGGCCGGCGCGCTCGAGGGCGGCGAGTTCGCTGCGGATGGTGGCTGGCGACCAATCATGCTCGCGGGCCAAGGCCGCCGACGGGACGTCGTCGCCACCGAGGAGATACGAGCGGCACACCGCACGGAGCAGCTCCGCCTGCCTCGGCCGCAGTTCGGTCTGCTCCATCGCGCCGGCAGTCTAGCACGGCTGCACGCCGAGGTCGGCATCGCCCGCGCGCGGAGCTCGGGGCGATCACGACGCGCGCGGCGGCGGCGGCTCGGTCAACAGATCGGCGGCGATGCCATCGAGCACGAGCCAGCGCCCCGGCGCAGTGCGCAGCCGGGCGCCGTCCCACACGAGGTCGCCACGCGCCACGCGCCCGGCGGCGCGCGCCCGCACCCACGCCTCGTCGACCGCGCTGAAGCGGCGCAGGAACGCGTCGAGATCGACGCCGTCGGCGGTGCGGAGCCCGAGCCACAGCCCCTCGGCCGCCGCCGCGCGCGGGTCGAGCATCTCGATGTCGGCGGCGGCGCCCGCGAGCCACGCGTCGAATCCCCGGGCGTTGGTGCGACGAACGACCGCCCCACCGGATCCATGGCTCGCCGATGCCGCCGAGGGGCCGATGCCCACGTAGTCGCGCCACGCCCAGTACACGCCGTTGTGCCGCGCCCGGCTGGCGCCGCGGGCGTAGCTCGCGATCTCGTAGTGATCGAAGCCGGCGCCGACGAGTCGCGCGTGGGTCTGCTCGAGCGCGGTGGCCTGTGCGTCGTCGTCGGGCAGCACCCGCAGGCCGCGACGCACCAGCTTGGGCCAGCTCGCCGTCGCCTCGATGGTGAGCGCATAGACCGAGACGTGCGCGACGCCGAGCGCGAGCACGCGATCGAGATCGCGGCCGAGCGCGGCGGCGTCCTGACCCGGCCAGCCGACGATGAGATCGACGCTCGTCGAGAGCCCGCGGCCCAAGCACGCCCGCACGGCGGCCTGCGCCGTGGCCGGATGGTGGGCGCGGCCGAGCTGCGCGAGCGCGTCCACTTCGAAGCTCTGGACCCCGAGCGAGACCCTGTCGCCGCCGATATGCTGCACCGCGTCGAGCACTGCGTCGTCGACGTGCTCGGGGTTGAGCTCCACCGTGAACTCGACGAGCGCGTCGCGGCGGATCCACGGCGCGAGTACGGCCCCGAGCGCGCGCAGACCGTCGGCGCCGAGCAGGCTCGGCGTGCCGCCGCCGATGTACACGGTGGCAGGTGGCGCCCGGATCTCGTCCTTGCGCTGCTCGAGCTCGCGAGCGAGGCCCCCGAGCAGCGCGCCGTTGCGGGGGACGCGTCCGACGACGAAGTCGAAGTCGCAGTAGGTGCAACGCCGGGCGCAGAACGGCACGTGGACGTACAGCGCCCCGGGCTCTTCGGCGCGGGCCGGTGCGCGCACCGGGGTCGAGGCACGGCCGGGCAGACTCACTCGGGCACGAGGTCGCCGAACGCCTCGCCCTGCGGCAGGTCGTCGTAGACCCGCAGCGCGCCGCCCTGGTCGACATGGGCTGCGACGCCGCGCCACCACCACGCCGGCAGCGAGTCCATGTCGATGCCGTGGCCACGGAGCAAGCTGGTCTGCTCCTGGAGGGTCTCGACCATCGACGGATGGAACGCCTGACCGCGCCCGCGCAGCTGGGCCCCGAGCCACAGCGAGCTGCGCCGCGGCGTGGTGTCCTCGACGTCCTCGACCAGCGAGCCGAGGGCGCGGCGGACGATGGTGACGTCGGGGACCTCGAACACGCGCGACTGCAGCGACACCTCGAAGCCGCACAGCAACGCGAGCCGCGACGCGTAGCTGCTCACGATCTGCGACGCCACCGCCGTGACCGCACCGCCGCCGGCGCAACGCGCCGAGGGGACGAGGACCATGGTCTGCTCGGCATTGGCGTAGACGAAGTCGGCGAGCTGCCCCCGCAGCAGACCCAGGCCCGCGCGCATCGTCGCCCGGGCGAGATCGGGGTCGAGCCATGCCGTGTCGCCGGCACGCTGCTCGAGCGCGTCGGTCAGCGCCGCCTGCGTCGGCCCGACCGCGACCATCACGCGAAAGTCCGGCATGGGCACGTAGTCGCCGAACACCTCGAACGCACCGATCCGCGACCAGGCGGGCAGGGTCCACGCACCAGGGTTGTGGATGCCGTTCTTCATCCGCGAAGCGTCGCCATTTCTACCACTACTTCGTGGTCAGCAGCGCGTAGGCGACGTAACCCAGGCCCGAGACCAGGATCAGGCCGATGATCCACACCCAGGCCGCACCGCCTCGCTGTGACACGTCGCTGACCACGGAGTGGCCGAAGGTGCGACCGCTCGCGGCATCGGGGGCGATCGCGGCCAACGGGCCGGTGGCGACGACCACCGGCTGCCGCCCGCTGCCAGGGGTGGGCGAGCGCGCGGGTCGCACGGCGGGACGCGACGCGGTCGGCAGCCGGCGGCGACGGGGCGCATCCGGCTCACCGTCCGGCACCGCGCGGTGGAGGCCCGAGCGCGTCGGATCCCCCACCCGTTCCTCCGTGGACCCGGCCTGCGGCGGACGGGCGGCCTGCGGCGGACGGGCGGGCGCCGATCGGGTCGGCGGCGCGGCGGCGGCCACCGGGTTGGGGCCGGACTCGTCGAAGCTGCCCTGCGAGACCAGGGCCTCGAGGTTGCCGATGGTCATCGGGCGCCGCCGCGGCTCGGGCCCGCCCGAGCTCGCCTCGAGGCTGCGCGCCCAGTCGGGCACCTCGTCGGCGGCGGCCTCGGGCACACCCTCGAACGCAGCGAAGTCGAGGGCCTGATCGAGGTCGTCGTATTCGTCGGCGTAATCGACCGTCGCCGGCGAGCCGGCGCCGAACAGCGTCGACATGAACGCGCTGAGCTTGCGCGGGGTCCACGACAGACCAGCCTCGGTGCAGAACGCCTCGAGATCGCGGAAGAGGTGATCGCAGTTCTGGTAGCGAAAGGCGGGGTCGACCTCGAGCGTCCGCATGATGATCGCCTCGAGGGCGGGCGGAAATTTGGGATCGACCATCGTCGGCGCCGGCACGTCGCCCTCGAGCACGCGCCGCGTGACGTCCTCGCGGGCGCCACGGAACAGCCGCCGGCCCAAGCAGAGCTCGTACAGCACGACGCCGAGTGGGAAGATGTCGGCACGCTCGTCGATGGTGCGACCGAGCAGCTGTTCCGGCGCCATGTACGACAGCTTGCCGGCGACCTGTCCCTTCTTCGCGACCGCCGAGGCGCGCGTCGCCGCGATGCCGAAGTCGAGGATCTTGCACACGCCGTCGTAGCCGACGTGGATGTTGGTGGGGTTGATGTCGCGGTGGACGAGGCCCAGTGACGTGCCGTCCTCGGCCTTGCGGCTGTGGACGTAGTGCAGCCCCTCGCATGCCTGCATGATCACGCCGATCGCGAGCTCGAGGGGGACGTTGCCGCCCGCGGCCGCCGCCCGGCGCATGACATTGACCAGCTCCTCGCCCTTGAGGAGCTCCATCGCGATGAAGTACTCGCCCGCGAGCTCGCCGAGATCGTAGGTGTGGACGACGTTGTTGTGGGTGAGCGTCGCGGCGACGCGGGCCTCGTCGAGGAACATGCCCACGACCTCGGGCCGCGCGGCGAACTCCTCGCGCAAGGTCTTGACGACCAGCTCCTTGGCGAAGCCCTCGATCCCGGCGTACTGCGCGCGATAGATCTCGGCCATGCCCCCCGTCGCGATGTGCTCGACGAGCAGGTACTTGTCACCGAAGGGCGTGGGCTCGATGTTGCTCAACGTCGCCCCGAGCCTACCGGAAAGCGGCAACGCTCGCCAAGGGCTACCACTCGCGCTCCGACTTGAGCGCGCGGCCCATCAAGCGGTCGACGGCGTCCGCGACGGCGAGGCCCTCGTAGAGGATCGCGTGCATCGTTGCGACCAGGGGCATGTCCACGCCTTCGCGCTCG
Source organism: Nannocystales bacterium (assembly GCA_038325765.1). GTDB lineage: Bacteria > Myxococcota_A > Polyangia > Nannocystales > Nannocystaceae > Xiheibacterium. The sequence continues at coordinate 140,372 of JBBQJI010000006.1, read as the reverse complement.
GCGAGTCGCTGGGCGGACAGGGTGTTCTTCACGCCCTCGGCGACCATGCCCATCTCGGCGAGGATGTCGTCGAGCGAACGCCCCTGGCCAAGCGCGATCCCGACGCGTCGATTGCGGGACAGGCCACCGGTGCAGGTCAAGACGAGATCCCCCATGCCGGCCAGCCCCGCCAAGGTCGCAGGATGCGCGCCGAGCTTGATCGCGAGGCGGCTGATCTCCGCGAGGCCCCGCGTGATGAGGCCTGCGCGCGCGTTGAGCCCCAGCCCCGCGCCGTCGCCCACGCCCGCCGCCAGCGCGATGACATTCTTCAGCACGCCGCCGAGTTCGACGCCTTTCACGTCGTCGGTGACGTAGGCGCGCACGCCGGCGCCCGAGAGCATCAACTGGACCGACAGCCGCACCGCCGGGTCGGCGGCGGCGACGACGACCATCGTGGGCAATCCTGCCGCGACCTCGGCGGCGAAGCTCGGCCCACCCAAGACGGCGACGCGATCGCGATGCCCGTCCGGCAGGACGTCGCGCAGCACGTCGTGCATGCTCGCGAGGGTGTCGACCTCGATGCCCTTGGCGGCGATGAGGTACGTCGGCGCCGCCTCGGGCCCGAGGGCACCGACGACCCGCTCGATCGTGCTGCGCATGCCGTGACTCGGGACGGCGCAGATGACCAGCTGCGGGTCCACCAGGACCTCGGCGAGGTCGGCACACGGGCGAAGCTGCGCCGGGAACGGAGCGTCGGGCAGGTATCGGCGGTTGCAGCCGTCGGCGATCATCTGCGCGACGTGGTCGGCACCGCGCGCCCACAGCAGCGTGTCATAGCCGCGGCGCGCCATGTGGATCGCCAAGGCCGTGCCCCAGCTCCCCGCGCCCAACACCGTGACCCGCCCGTGTGCCTCGCCCATCACCCCCGCGTTGTACCAACCGCCGGGCCTGTGCGGGAGAGGGCGGTGGAGCGCCGCCTTGGTCCGCAGCGGCGCAGCGCGGTGCGCGGGCTCCCCGGTTGGGCAGCGCAGCGGTCGAGCGTCGCCTCCCCAGGGCGCCGTGATACCGTTCGAGGTGGCCATCGACGGCCGAGACGACAGCGCCCTGCTCCACGCGTGGCGCGAAGGGGATGCCCACGCCGGCAACGAGCTGCTGCGTCGCCACTTCGTGGCGGTGTATCGCTTCTTCGCGGCCAACTTGTCGCAGGCCGGCCGCGACGTCGATCCCGAGGACCTGACGCAGCGCACCTTCGAGGCGTGCATCAACCGCCGCGATGCGGTGCAGTCGGACTTCCGAGCGTATGTGTTCGGTGTGGCGCGGCGCCTGCTCTACCTCGAATGGAAGCGACGCAAGGGTGCGGGCGGTGTCGTGTCGCCGTCGGTCGAGGAAATCCGCGACGTGCGGACGTCACCGTCGCACGCGATCGCCCGCCTCGACGAGCAGAAGCTGTTCCTCGCGGCGCTCGAGCGGCTCCCCGCGGAGTTCCGCGCCGTGCTCGAGCGCTTCTACTGGGAAGAGCGGCCGATCGCCGACATCGCCGAGGAGCTCGGCGTCGCCCTCGGCACCGTGAAGAGTCGCCTGTTTCGCGGCAAGGCGATGCTGCGCGACGCACTGATGCGTTTGCCGGCGCCCGCGGCCCTGCTGCAATCGGCGGTGCTCCGCGTCGAGGCCCGCGAACTCGCGGGCGGCGGCGGCGGCGGGGAGTGAGCAGCGTCGGGGGGCTCACCACATGCAGAGACTGATCGGCGTCACCTGGCCAGGGATCGCCGCGCAGACCATGCCATTGGGGCACGCGCCGTAGTCGAGGCCGTCGTATTCGCACAGCAGCGCGCAGTGGGTCGGTTCGACGGCGTCGTCGGCGATGAGGCCACAGAACGCGAGCGCATCGCCGCTGCCGGGATCGGGGCAGTCCAGATCCGTGACGCACTGCGGCGAGCAGAAGGCGTCGTTGGCCCGCAGTCCGGTCACGGTGATGCAGTCGGCGCCCGCCTCGCAGCCGGCGGCCTCGCAGCTCTCCCACGCCGCGGCGTCGGGCGGCGGCGGTGCGTCGTCGCCGCCAGCGCTGCTGCTGCTCTCGGCGACGCCGGACTCACCCGACTCACCCGGCGGGCCCGATTCGCCCGTCTCGCCGGCGGTCGACTCCCCGCCGCTGTCCCCGGTGGCGTCGAAGCTCGTGGTGCCGTCGGGCTGGCTCGCCGACGCGTCGCCCGAGCCCTCCGCCGAGCCCTCCTCGGTGCCGCCGCCCCCCGAGCTCGAGTCGCCCGAGCCGGCCCCGACCGAGACGCCCTGGGTCACCGTGGCCTGGGGCACCCCAAAGCCCGGATCGCCCAGCGAGCCCTGCGCGCAGCCGAGGACCAACACCACGGGGAGGCAGGTACGACGGTCCATCCAGACACGCTAGAGCAGCCGCCGCACCGGGTCAACCGCAGGTCGCGGCACGTCCGCGAGGACCGCCCTTCAGTGGTTGTGGCCGCCGTCGTGGACGTGGCCGCCGTCGTGGACGTGGCCGTGCAGGAGTTCCTCGGCGGTCGCGTCGCGCACGTCGACGACCTCCACGGTGAAGTGGAGGGTCTCGCCAGCGAGCGGGTGCTCGGTGTCGACGACGACCCTGTCGGTCTGGACCTCGATGACGCGCAGGGGCATCTGCTCGCCGTCGTCGTCCTCGACGACGAAGGTCATCCCCGGCTTGACCTCGATGCCCTCGAACGCCGTCAGCGGGATCGTCTGGGTGCCCGATCCACTGCGATCGCCGTAGCCGTCCTTGGGCTCGACCACCGCGACCAGCGTGTCGCCGGTGGCGCGACCCTCGAGCTGGGCCTCGAGGCCGGGTACGATGTTGCCGGCGCCGTGCAGATACGCCATCGGCTCGCCGCCATCCGAGCTGTCGAGGACCTCGCCGGAATCGCTGCGCAGCGTGTAGTGGATCGTGACGACCTTGTTGCTCGTGATCATGGCGCTACTCGTGGGCATGGGGTGGACCGACGCCGACGCCGGCCGGTAGATCGACGCGGGCAATACGGTAGCCGAGCGATGTCGCCGCTTCAATCCATGGCCGGCGCACGACGCTACGCCGTGACGATCGTTTCCGCACTGCGCAGCGCCGCGGCGAAGATCGGGCGGGGATCCATCCGCGGCATGCGGGCGTGACGGAGCCGCGCGGACCGCAGCGCCTGCAGCGTTCGCATCGGGCGCCGCGGATCGGGCATGGCGTGTCTCATCGGCCACACCGCGAGCACCTCCGGCGGATAGACCACGGGTGGACGGCACGGCACGAGCGCACCGCCATCGACGATGCCGCGGAGCTCCCACAGCGCCGCCGGACCCTCGGACTCGCGCCGCAGATCGATGGGACCGCGAAGGGGCATACACGCACCGCCCAGCCGATCGCGCAGCCAGGCCGGACCGCCATCGGTCGGCCACACCTCGAACAGTCCGACCCACGAGCGCGCGAGGATCGGCCACGTCGGATCAAGTCCGATCACCGGCATGCCGGCGCCCATGTCGACCAGGGCCCAATCGGTGCGCGCAGCGGCCAGCGCCTCGAAATCGGCGTCGGCGCCCCGCAGCTCGCCGACCTCGTCACGCCAGCGCTGCAGCCACGGCGCGAGCACGGCGGCGCCCGCCAGGCCTTCGAACGCGGCGACAGCCCAGGCATCGAGGGCCGCGGCACCGTCGAGATCCGTCGGCAGCGCCGCGCGCTCGTCAGAGGCGGGCGCGGTCACGGCGAGGCGGGCGCGGTCCCACCCACGTCGCCGGCCGCCGAGCTCGCGGACGCACCCGGGCTCCCGGATGCACCCGGGCCTCGGGTCGCCGCGTAGGCGTGCACCGCCTGGGCGAAGTCGTCGAACAGCCCCGACGCGTCGTGGGGACCGGGCGACGCCTCGGGGTGGTACTGCACGCCGAACAGCGGCCGTCCGCGCAGCCGCAGGCCCGCGACCGTGCCGTCGAAGAGGTTCACGTGGGTGACCTCGGCACCGCCGGCGCCGTCGAGCGACGCGGCCTCGACCGCGAAGCCGTGGTTCTGCGCGGTGATCCGCACCGCGCGGTGCATGTCGTCGCGGACCGGATGATTGCCGCCGTGGTGGCCGAAGGGCAGCTTGTACGTGCGCCCGCCGAGCGCGAGGCTCAGCAGCTGGTGGCCCAGGCAGATGCCGAAGATCGGCAGCGCCACCGCCCGGTCCACGAGTGCGCGCACGTTCGCGATCACATCGGGCAGCGCCGCCGGATCGCCGGGGCCGTTCGAGAGCAACACGCCATCGGGGCCATGGGCGAGGATCGCCTCGGCGGTGCTGGAGGACGGGACCACGGTGACACGGCAGCCCCGATCGCACAGGTGACGCAAGATGTTGAGCTTGACCCCGAAATCGACCACGACCACGTGGGCGGTCGCGGCCACCTTCTCGGTGTGCCACGTCGGCTCGCTCCACGCGTAGGCCTCGGGGGTGGTCACCTCGTGGCATAGGCCCCTGCCCGCCATCGACGCGGCGCCGCGGGCCCGGGCGACGAGCGCAACTTCGTCGGTGCCGTCGGTCGACAGCGCCCCCATCACCGCGCCGAGTCGACGCAGGTGGCGGGTGAGCGCGCGGGTGTCGATCTCGGAGATCCCCGGTACACCGCGCGCCGCCAGCATCTCGGACAGCGTCGACGTCGCGCGCCAGTTCGACACGACCGGCGACAGCGCGCGGACGATCAATCCATCGGCGCCGTGGCAGATCGACTCGCGATCCTCGTCGTTGCAGCCGACGTTGCCGACCTCGGGCACGGTGAGGCACACGAGCTGGCCGCGGTAGGATGGATCGGTGACGATCTCCTGGTAGCCGGCCATCGCGGTGTTGAACACGACCTCGCCGACGACGGTGGTCCGTGCGCCGAAGGCCTCACCACGGAAGACACGACCATCGGCGAGGGCCAGCACGGCCTGGACCGCCGGGCTCGCCGGGTCTTCCCCCGCCTCGCGCGTCGCGTTGCTCACCGCGTCGGGTTTTGCCGCGGTCACGTCGGTCCGTCAAGCCGCGACGCCGCGCGGCTGCTACCCTCGCGGGGCGGATGACCGAGACCTCGACACCGAGCGCGTGCGTGCTGCTCATCGGCGACGAGTTGCTCACCGGCAAGGTGCGCGACGAGAACGGCCACTTCTTGGCCCTCGCTCTGCGCCGCCGCGGCATCCGCCTGGTGGAGATCTGCACCGTCGGCGACCGCCCCGACGAGATCGGCGACGCTTTGCTGCGCCTGTGCGCACGCGCACCGCTGGTGTTCACCTCGGGCGGCGTCGGGCCCACCCACGACGATCGCACGCTCGAGGCGATCGCCGCCGCGACCGGCCGGCCGCTGCAGCGCGACGCCGTGCTCGAGGCCCAACTGCGGCGGCACTACGGCGAGGGCATCACCGACGCGGCGCTGCGCATGGCGGATCTGCCCGAGGGCACCGGCCTGCTGGCCACCCCGGGCTGGCCGGTCTTCCGCCTCGCGCTCGACCCCGTCCGCGATCGCCGCGTACTGCGATCGGAGGCCAGCGCGCGCATCTACATCTTGCCAGGGGTGCCGAGCCTGCTGCGGGCGAAGTTCGAACACCTCGAGGCCGAGGACGGCGAGCTGCCGCAGAGCGCTGGATGGCACCTGGAGGTCGTCTATACCGATCTCGACGAGAGCCACCTCGCGGCGCACCTCGACGCCGTCGTGGCCGCCCACGCGGGGGTCGACGTCGGCTCGTACCCGCGGTGGAGCCGGGGCGGCGAAGGTCGGATCCACATGCACGTGCGCGTCACGCTCGAGGGACCGCAGGCGATCCGCGAGGGCATCGTCGCCGCGCGCGCGCAGCTGGTGGACTCCCTCGGCGCAGCCCACGTCCTCGACCACGAGCCACCGGCCTGAGCGGGGTTTCGGCCGCTGCGGGGAGCCGATCGCGCCCGGGTATGACCCCGCGCTCGTCGTGGACAACCGCCGGGCAAGTGATAGGTTATGCGCCCATGCGTGGCCCCCGGTGCTCGGCTCCGCTCTGCTCTGGCAGGGCTCTCACTTTGTTCGCGCTGACGGGGCTGGTGGCCGCGACCGGTTGCGACACCAACAAGTACGACGAGCCCAAGTTCCTGGCGGCACCCAAGTCCTACGACCCCAAGGGCGCCGAGCTCTCGTTCAACGAGAAGAGCCTCGAGGCCTTCAACTCGATGTCGGGCGACGAGCGCAACGCCCACCTCGGCACCCTCAAGGCCACCAAGGGCAGCCTCCAGGGCCAGGCCACGTTCCAGCGCAGTGAAGAGCTCACGGACAAGATCGACGACAGCCAGTACGGCAAGTACGTGGTCTGGGCGACGGTCCCCGATCCGGTGTGGCTCGAGGTCAAGATCGAGTACCAGCTGTTCTCCGCCGAGCCGCTGCTCACGGGCCTCGCCCCCAACACCCACATCGAGTTCACCGGTACCTTGGTCGATATCGTCTACGAAGACTCCGCAAAGCCGCGACGCCTCGAGATCAAGCTCATCGCCGACGCCATCTCGCCGCTGAAAGGCTGACGTGGACACCGTCACCCTCGGATCCCCACTCGCGTGGGGGGCGTTCCTCGCCGGCGTCCTCGTGCTGTTGGCGCTCGACCTCGGCGTCTTCCACCGCAAGTCCCACTCGGTCACCACCCGCGAGGCGCTGGTGTGGTCGGTGGTGTGGGTGGCGCTGAGCCTCGGCTTCAACGCCTTCATCTACTTCGAGTACGGCCGCGACCCGGCGCTCGAATTCCTGTCGGCGTATGTGCTCGAGAAGGCGCTGTCGGTCGACAACCTCTTCGTCTTCATCGTCATCTTCCGCTACATGGACGTGCGGCCCCAGGTGATGCACCGGGTCCTGTTCGCCGGCATCGTCGGCGCCCTCGTCCTGCGCGGCGTGTTCATCGTGCTCGGCCTGAAGCTGCTCGCGCAGTTCGAGTGGCTGCTGTATCCGTTCGGCGGCTTCTTGCTCTACACCGGTGTCAAGCTGCTGTTCGCTGGCGATGAGCAGGTCGATCCCTCGGGCAACTTCGCCTACCGCCTCGCGCGCAAGTTCCTGCCGCTGACGCGCCGGTACGTCGGCTCGGCGTTCTTCGTGCGCCAAGACGGCCGGTGGCACGCGACGCCGCTGTTCATCGTCCTGTTGATGATCGAGACCTCCGACGTGGTCTTCGCCCTCGACTCGATCCCGGCGTGCTTCGGCGTCGTCAAGAGCCGCGACCCGTTCATCGTGTTCACGAGCAACGTGTGCGCGGTGCTGGGCCTGCGCGCGATGTTCTTCTTGCTGCAGGACTTCCTCGACCGCTTCGCCTACCTCAAGTACGGCCTCGGCCTGGTGCTGGCATTCATCGGCGCCAAGATGATCGTCGCCGAGGGCATCCCGATGCTCACCGATCCGTTCGATGTGCCCATCGGCGTATCGCTCGGCGTGGTCGCCGGGCTCATCGGTGCCTCGGTGATCGTGAGCTTGCTGCTGCCCCCCGCGCCCGAGCGCGAGGAGGCCCTCGAGCACACCGAGGCCGCCTCGCTCATCGCCGACATCGATCCCCACGGGTCGGTCACCGCCTCGGTCGACGGCTCGAACCTGCCGATGAGCCCGGCCGATGCGTCGCAGGTCAGCGCGATCCCGGGCGCCAAGCCTGATCCCGACGCCTGATCCCCACGCCTGCCCCCCTCCGCGCGTGACGATCACGGACGGCGCGGGCCGAGGTCGAGCTTGAGACCCCCCGTGCCCGGGTCGCTGCGGGGCTTGCTCGGCGCGGGCTCGGCCGGCGGAGCCCCGAGATCGAGGCGGTCGCCTCCCACGCCGTCGGCAATGGTGTCGTCGCCCATCTCGTCGCCCAGCGGGTCGATGGCGCCCGCGTCGCCGCCGTCGACCTCGAGACCGGCCGCCGCGCGCTGGGCATCGCGACGCGCACGATCCTCGAGCTCGATGAGCCTCAACCATTGCTCGTCCTTCACGATGACCGCGCCCTCGTTGTCGACGTCGACCTCGATCCGGGCGACGACCGGGCGGACGAAGGCCTCGCCCTCGGGCGCGAGCCGCAGATCCCGGAGCGCCTGGCCCAGGCACGCGCGGACCTCGGGCCCCAGCGCCGGCGCATCGACGCGATTGACCATGGTGTTGCCGTCGCGATCGACGAGGTTGAGGGCGTCGATCTGGTAATGCCCTGGCGGCACGCGCCGCTGCAGACACGGCCGGCCGCGCACACCCGCCAGCGCCTGCTCGCGGCGCAGCTGGTCGCGGTAGGCCTCGGTGTGCACGTCTGACTGCAGCCCGAGGCTCACCCAGTACACGATGTCGACGAAATGCGAGACCCCGCCGCGGTTCTGCGGGAACGACTGGCGGCGGATCGCCTGGGCGACGCACTCGGGCATGTGCGGATCGACGAAGCCGGTCTCCAGCACCTCGGTGCTGACGACCTCGCCCGAGGGCGCGAGCCGGGCGCGGATCTTGACCTGGCCCTCGGGTACGTCGGTGAAGCGACGCTCGTCGTCGACCGCCTCCATCGTCTCGATCGCGCGCCGCAGGAAGCACGCCGCCGCGGGCTCGCGCAGCCCCTGCGCGATCTCGTTGAGGCGCGGCAGCTCGTACACCCGCTGGGCCTTGACCGACGGCAGCATGATCACGCCCTCGTTCGACGAGCGGATCGCCCGCTGCAGGTAGCGGTCGGTGCCCATGGTGGTGAGGGGGCCGCCGCCTGTGCCGGTGGTCTGCGCACGCGATGCGCAGGCGCCGAGCGCGAGGACCACTAGGCCGAGCGCGACGGGCCGCAGGCCGAGTCTGACGGCGACGCGACCCGGCGCGGGCGAGCGCCGACCACGAGTGTGCAGTCTCCCAGCGTCGTGCATCGCCGACGTTCTAGCATCGTGACCAGCGCCGCGCCCACCGCCTGGGACGGCCTGGCGCCGGCTTGCGCCCGCGGTCGCGCTTGGCCCATCATCGCAGAGCCCATGTCCGAGCCCGAGTCCCTCGCGCATACGCCCTTGCACGATGCCCACCTCGCGCTGGGGGCCAAGATGGTCGAGTTCGGCGGCTGGCACATGCCGATCCAGTACTCCGCCGGTATCCTCGCCGAGCACCGCGCGGTGCGGGAGCGCTGCGGGATCTTCGACGTCTCGCACATGGGCGAGATCGACATCCGCGGGCCCGGTGCGCTCGCCTGCGTGCAGCAACTGGTGACCAACGACATCGGCAAACTCCAAGACGGGCGCGCTGCGTACACGGTGATGTGCCACGAAGACGGCGGCATCGTCGACGACTGCATCGTCTACCGGTTCGGTCCCGAGTTCCTGCGGATGGTCGTGAACGCGGCCAACATCGCCAAGGACTTCGATCACGTCCGCCGCCACGGCGCCGGTGCCGACTGCACGATCGAAGACGTCTCGTCACAGTGGGGGCTCATCGCGGTGCAAGGTCCGGCGGCCGTGGAGATCGTCGCCGAGCTCGCGTCTGCGAGCCTGCGCGAGGTTCCGAGCTTCGGCTTCGCCCCCGGCAACATCGCCGGCGTCGAGATCGTCGCCGCGCGCACCGGCTACACCGGCGAGGACGGCTTCGAGCTGTTCGTCCCCGCAGCGGGTGCGGTCACCGTCTGGCATGCGCTGCTCAAGGCCGGGGTGCCGCCCATCGGGCTCGGCGCCCGCGACACCCTGCGCCTCGAGGCCCGGCTCTCGCTGTATGGCAAGGACATCGACGATGGCACCGATCCGATCTCGGCCGGCCTTGGCTGGGTGGTGAAGCTCGACAAGGGCATCGCCTGCCTCGGCCACGACGCGCTCGCCCGCATCAAGGCCGATGGCCCCACGCGCAAGCTCGTCGGCTTCCGCGTCGACGATCGCACCATCGTCCGCGATGGCGCCGACGTCGTCGACGACGCGGGTGCCGTGGTCGGACGCGTGAGCTCCGGCGGGGTCGCGCCGACGGTGGGCGGCTCGATCGGCATGGCCTGGGTGCCCACCGAAATGGCCAAGCCCGGCCAGCCGCTGCAGATCTCGCAGCGCGGTCGCCCCGTCGCCGCGACCCAGGTCGCAGGCCCGTTCTATCGCCGCCCCACATGATCGCCCGCCCGAACCTTCGTCGCCGAGCCGCCTGAGCACACCCGAGCCGAGCACACCCGAGCCTGCGCATGAGCACCAACGTCCCCCCCGATCTCCGCTACACCAAGGACCATGAGTGGGCGCGCCGCGAGGGCGACCTCGTCGTCGTCGGCATCACTGCGCACGCCGTCGAGCAGCTCGGCGACATCACGCTCGTGACGCTGCCGGCCGCCGGCACGCAGGTCACCGCGGGCGATCGCTTCGGGGATGTCGACTCGGTCAAGGCGGTGTCCGAGCTCTACGCGCCGCTGAGCGGCGAGATCGTCGCGAAGAACGCCGACCTCGATGACAACCCCGAGCGGCTCAACGACGATCCGTACACGGGCGGGTGGATGATCAAGATCCGCCCCGCGAACGCCGCCGATTTCGACGCCCTACTCGGCGCCGCCGAATACGAGACGCTGCTGTAACCGGCGGCGGGCCCGGGCCCGGCGCTGGGTCGCGGATTCCACACGGGTCCCGCACGGCGCGGCAGTCGAGGGCATCGCCGTGACGGCCCGCAAGGGTGCTAGCCTCGTCGGCGTGCGACCGAGGACGCCAGCGCCGCGCGTTGGGCCCGCGCTGCTCGGGCTGGCGCTGTTGGGATCTGCGCTGCAGGTCGGCGCCGAGCCGCCGCACCCACCGCAAGATGAGCTCGGCACACCGCTGCCGCCCGGCGGTCGCGTGAGCCCGCCACCGCCGCGGACGATGCCGAGCGGGGCTGGCCTCGAGCCCATGGTCGAGCACGATCGCGTCCATGGCCTGGGTCTGGTGCGCCAGACCGACGGCACCTTCGCGTACGACGATCCCGGCCACCGTTTTCGGGCGCTGGTGCGTCGCGACGGCAGCGTGCTGTTCGCGGACCGGTGGCGAAGGCTCGATCCCCGCGACCATCTGCGCGGCCGCGGGCTGGCGCTGCCGACCGAGGGCGCCCGCGCCCTCAACCCGTTCATCGGCTGGCGCGTGCGTGGGCCCAACGAGTGGGCGCTCGCGCTGTCGGGCAACGATCCGTCGGCGGCGGCGAAGGCCGGTTTCCTCGCCCGCACCGCGCCGTTTCGCGAGCGCCTCGCCGTCGGCTTCGCGCGGCTGCAGTTCCGCGAAGGCCTGCGGGCGCTGCCCGGCCAGCTGCTGGGGATCTGGAGCGACGGAACGCTGCCGGCGGCCACCCGGCGACGGCTGCTGTTCCAGCGCTGGGACGACTGCACCGAGCCGCTCGCCCGGCAGACCGCCGTGCCCGCCGCGGCGCCGTCCATCGACGAGGCGCGGCTGCAGACCGCCGCCGCTGCCCGCGAGACGATCGAAGGGTTCGTCCTGCGCCACCTCGGCCCCGGCAGCGCCGAGGGCTTCACCCACGCCGAGTTGCGGCAGCTCAACGAGACCCGCACGAGCCGCGAGCCGTTCGCGCCCTATCCCGCCGCCACCTCCCGCACCACGAGCCGACGATGACGAAACCCCGAGTCGATCCCGAGCTGGCCCGCTTCCGCGACGAGTATCCGATCCTCGCGCACACGCACTATCTCAACAGCAACAGCATGGGCGCGATGCACCGCAGCGCGCCCGAAGCACTCGCCGAGTACGCGGCGCTGTGGGCGACGCAGGGCGTCGAGGCCTGGGAGACGTGGCCACGTGTCGTGGACGAGACGGCCGACGCCGTCGCGCGGCTCTTCGGCGGGCTGCCGGGCCACACCGCGCTGAACCAAAACGTCGCCTACTTCCAGGCGATGGTCGCCGGCGCGATCGACTTCTCCGGTCCGCGCAACCGCGTGGTCATCGAGGCTCTGCAATTTCCCAACGTCATCTACGTGTGGGAGAGATTTCGCGAGCTCGGGGCCGAGCTGGTGCTCGTGCCCAGCGACGATGGCATGACCGTGCCCACCGAGCGCATGCTCGAGGCCATCGACGAGCGCACCGCGATCGTGCCCTGCTCCCACGCGGTCTACGTCTCGGGCGCGCTGCAGGACATCGGCGCGATCTGCCGGCGGGCGCGCGAGGTCGGGGCCCTGTCGATGATCGACGTCTACCAGACCGTGGGCGCGGTGCCCATCGACGCCGAGGCGTGGGGCGCCGACATGATCGTCGGCGGCAGCCACAAGTGGCTGTGCGCCGGGCCGGGCACCGCGTTTTTGTACGCACGTCCCGGAGTGCGCGAGCAGCTGCGGCCACGGTCCACGGGGTGGTTCGCCCACGCCGATCCGTTCGCATTCGAGCCGGCGCCGATCCGCTGGGCCGACACCGCGTGGCGGCTGATGTCGGGCACGCCGTCGATGCCCGCGTACTACGTCGCGCGCCGCGCCTACGAGCCGCTGGAGACGATCGGCATCGACCGGATCCGCGCCCACAACATCGCGCTGTGCCAGCGCATCATCGACCGGGCCGACGCCGCCGGGCTGAGCATCCGCTCGCCTCGGGAGCACGAGCAGCGCACCGGCTTCGTCGCGGTCGACTTCCCCGACAGCGAGGCGGTCAGCGAGCAACTCGTCGCCGAGGGCTACAAGCACGACTGGCGGCCCAACTGCGGGCTGCGCCTGGGCCCCCACTTCTACAACACGCAAGACGACGTCGAGCGCTTCATGGACCGGGTGGTCGCCCTCGCCCGCCCCCGGTGATCGGCGTCACAACCCGAGCCCCGAGCCCATGGATAGTCTCCCGCACACGTCGCCTTTCTTCTTGCCTTGGATTGGATTGGAGCTCTTCGATGAACCGCACCCGACTTCTTGCACTCGCGCTGCTCGCCGCCGCCTGCTCCGATACCGGCGGCAGCGACGATGGCGCTAGCACCACCGCCGACACCGGTGGCGTGCCCACCACGTCGGGCGCCGAGGCCACATTTCCCGACAGCTCGGGGGGCCCCGACACCTCGGGGGGCACCGACACCTCGGGTGGCACCGGCGACCCGGTCGGCGCGGCTGAGTTCTTCGCCCGCTGGCCGGGGCTGTGGGTCGGTCCGGTCGACTCGACCACTTCGGCGGGCGACTTCCCGACGATGAACCTCGATGTGCGACCGGTCGCCGGTCACACCCTGTTCTCGCGCGTCGATCTCGACGGCGGCAACTCGGTGCGCATGGCCATGGTCATCGAGACCCATGACGGCGAGGACGTGCTGGTGTTCCGCAACGGTGGCTACTTCCTCGGTATCCTGCGCGACAGCCGCACGCGCCTGGTCGAGGCCGACCTCGACGCCGAGCGCTGGCGCTTCTGCTCGATCGAGGCCGGCTGCGACTACGTCGACGCCACCTTCGACTTCGAGGGCCCCGACCGCCTCGACATGCACGTCGAGGTCCGCGGCACCACCCACTTCGACTGGCCGGCCACGCGCGCCGAGCTGCGCGAGATCGACGGCCCGTTCCCTGACGATGGCGAGGCCCAACCCGGCGATGCGCCGTTCCCCGAGATGCCGACGCTGCGGGTCACGCTCACCTGGACGACGCCGCTGGCCCTTGCCAGCGATGCGTGGGTGATCCTGTCGAAGACGAGCTGCACGCTGGGCGGCGGCTGCACGCCGAGCCGATTCATCCGCGGCCGCGCCGAGGCTGGTGCGACGTCCATCGAGCTCGAGATGGATCAGATCCACCCCGACACCTACGAGGCGAACGCGATCCTCGATCGCAATGGGAACCTCGGGGGCACGTTCTCGCCCGATGGCGGCGACACGGTCAGCATCCCGAACACCGACGTGGAGGTCGGGGCGGCTGGGGTGACGGAGCGGTCGATTGCGCTGCTGGTGGATCTGTAGGGCGACGAGCGGGACGGATGCACCCGACTCGTCGATCTCGAGGGTGCCGATCGCCCGGCGTTCGCCAGCGTCCGATCAGCCGGCGACGCGTTCGTCCGCCATGACACGAGCCCCGGGCGGCCACGCGTATCAGGGCCTGCTCGCGGCCCCCGCGGATTCACCGCGATGCCGCGGATTCACCGCGATGCCGCGGAGAAATAGCTCAGCGTCGTCAGACTCGCGAACCCCTCCGGCGTGGGCTCGAGCTCGTCGACGCGCGCGAGCGTGCCCGAGGCCTCGAGCACGAACATACCCCGCGGCACGGCTTCGTTGTCGTCGGGATCGTAGCTGTACAGCAGCGCGTTGCCGCCGTCGTCGATGCCGAGGCCGCGCATCGCGAGCCCATCGAAGCGCTCGAGACCGAGGGCGGAGATCCGCAGCACGGTGCCCAGCGACGCGCCGAGGTCGACGGCCGCGTCGCCGCCACGGCACGTCATCAGCACCCAGCCGCCGCCGGGGCTGGTCAGCGGCGGGCCGACGCTCGCACAGGCGGCACGCTCGGCGCTCACCACCTGCAAGCCGTCGACGTCCGCGCGCATCAGCGCGCCGCTCGCCGCGACGAGGTTCATCACCCGACCACCGTCGGCCGCGAGCATGAAGGTGTCCTGGCCGATGCCGAGCTTCGGCATCGCCGTCCACAGACCGGCGTCGAGATCGGCGAGATACAGGCGCTCCTCGTCGTCGAGCAGGACGTGGCCAGCGTCGAGGGCCGCGAGCAGGTGCGGCTCGGTGAGCACACCGCAACCGAGCGGCAGATCGATCTCGCGGGGCGGACGGCTGCTGCCATCCGAACCATGCAGTGCGGGGCGCCAGCGATACAGCTGGCACAGATCGGGGGCGACGCCGATCGCCGCGTCGCCGTCGGGCGTGACGCAGAAACCGGCCGAGCACCAACCGCTGCGCCGACCGATCCGACCGGGGAACGAGGTGCCGTCGATCGCCCGGGTGTGCATGCGCGTCTGCCCGAGGGGCACCAAGCCCGAACGCGGATCGCGATCGACCTCGGAGGGGTAGCGATAGGCCGCGAGCGTGCCATCGATGCGATCGATGCCCACGCCTCCCGGGGTGGCGACCTCGGCCCAGTAGACGACGGGCGCGTCCGAGGCGCTGCGGACCATGCCGCCGGCGCCCTCGTGCTCGGGCGCGGGCCCGCGCAACCACAGCGGCGTGGTGTCGCGGGTCGCGATCGGCATGAGGACCACCCCGGGCTCGGCGTCGCTGGCGAGCATGCGCAGCACCGCCCGCCCCGATCGCGAGAACGCGAAGTCCTCGGCGAGCTCGCCCCACGGCCCGAGTCCGATGCGACCGCGGGTGCCCCGCACGAGATCGACCCAGACCGTGCCGCCGAGCACCGACCACGCCACGAAGCCGCCACCACCGGGGGGCACGCCGAGGGTGGTCTGCCCGATGTCGCTGCCCGGGATCGTCGGCCGCAGCTCCACGTTGCGCCGCTCGCCAGCGTCGTAGATCTGGATCGCGCGGGCGCCGTTGGTGTCGATCGCGGCGTCGATCCACACCGCGAGCACGTCCGCGGAGGGCGCCTGACAACCAGCCGATGGCGCGAGCGCAGCGATGGCTGCGAGCATCGTCTGGCGCCGCGCGGTGGGAGCACGCATCGTGGCGGCGAGCGTACCACCGGGATCGTCCCGCACGGCGGGCGCGGGGGCGACATCTGGCGTGCCGCGCCGTGCGCTCGGCCGCGGTGCGACGCTCCGCTGTCTCGGCATCGTGGTTGCGCCTTGGCTGCCGCTGCGGCACGCTTCGCGCCGATGCCGCCCGCCGACGACGAGAACCGCAACGACAAGCCGCCAGGCGACGCGCCCACCACCGCCAACGGCCGCGACGATGGTGGCGACGATGGTGGCGACGACCAGGACGACGACGGGGACGGCGATGCGTTCGTGATGGGCGACGACGACGACGACGACGACGACGGCGAGGTCGACGAGGCCTCGGTCGCCGTTGCCGCCGCCGCGATCGAGCTGGTGGTGCTGCCGATCGCGTGCACCAACGACGGCAAGGGTGCGCCGCTGTGCATGGGCATCCAGCGCTGGTGGGCCCAGGAGCTGGCGACCCGCGGTGCCAAAGCGGCCGCGCCGGTGTTCACCGCCATGGCGAAGCAGGGCAAGCGCCAGGTCCCGGCGCTGATGGTCTTCCGCGAGGCGTGGACCGACGCCCGCGCCCTCGACGGCATCGCCCGGTTCCCCAACGCCAAGCGCGGCCTCGTGACCAACATGCGCGTCGACGACGACGCGGTCGGCTGCGAGCTGCGTCTGGTCCGCGTCGAAGCGATCCCCGAGGCCGAGCTGCCGCCGCCGCCGCCGGTCGTCGAGGGCGAGGAGGCCCCGGAGCCCGTCACGCATCGACTCGTCGAGATCGAGCGCTGGTCGTGGTCGTCGAGCGGCGCCGAGCTCCCCGAGCGCCTGTTCGAGGTGCTCGGCAAGCTCGCCGGTCACGTCGGCGTCACGGTGGACGAGCCCGACTGGAAGGCCGCGTTCGGCACCGCCAACAACGCCGCCCTGACCTCGTTCTTGGTCGGCCTCGGTAACCTCAGCGCGCTGCAGGGGCGCTGCGTGCCGACCACGCCCGATCAGCTCCTCGCCGCGCTCGTCGACGCCATCAACCGCGATCCGGCCATGGACGCGGCGATGCAGGCGCTGCACATCATGACCGACATCCTGGTCAACAACCCGATCGACCAGTCGGCGATCCCGCTGTCGCTGCAGGCGCTCAACGTCGCGGCGTCGCGGCGGCAGAAGGACCAGAGCGCGTTCCACCACCTCGCGTCGTTGCTGCGGCGGTTGGGTGACGTGGGCTCCGCGGTCCAGGCCTTCAACCAAGCCTTCAACCTCGATCCCACCCACGAGGGCGTCGCGGTCCAGTTCATCGACACACTGCGCAACGCCGGCGACAAGGCCAACGCCTTCAAGGTCGCCCAGTTCGCCGCCGAGCGCGGCAACGAGTCGCCCAAGGTGCTCGCGCGCCTGGGCTCGCTGATGATCGAGCACGATCAGTTCGACGAGTCCGAGCCGTTTTTGCGCCGCGCGATCGAGGAGGGCAAGGTGCCCGCGGCCTACGGCGATCTGGCCAATGTGCTGTGGGACCGCGACGGCGGCGACGCCGGCGGCGAAGACCGCGAAGAGGCCCTGGCCCTGCTGCGCGCCGCGGTCGACCTGCCGAGCCTGGCCAAGAGCGCCCTGGACATGCTCCTCGATCTCCACGAAGAGGAGAAGAACGAGGAGGCGACGCTGCTGCTGCTCCGCGCCGCCGAGCGTCATCCCACCGACGCGACCGTGCTGCGCTACGTATCGACGATGTACCTCGAGGGTGATGATCCGCCAAAGGCCAGGGACACGCTCGAGAAGCTGCTCGCCCTGCCCCGACGCACCCTCGACGACGACGCCTTCGCGCGTCGCGGCCGGCTGACCCTCGACGTCGAGGACTTCGAGGAGCGCTATGACGCGGCGATCGATCACGTGCGCTCGAACGACGCGGCGCGGCAGACCGAAGCCGCCAAGTTCCTGCGCGAGCTCATCGAGAAGGATCCGCGCTTCTGGCAGCCGCACCTCATGCTCGCGCTCGCGGTGCGCCAGACCGAGGGCGACGATGCCGCCCTCGCCCACCTCGGCAACGCCGTGCGGCTGCGCCCGAACGACGCCGAAATCCGCAACCTCCTCGTCGCGATCCTGCGCAAGCAGGGCCGGCCCAAGGACGCCGTCGAGCACCTCCGCGCCGTGGTGGCGCTCAACCCCCGCGAGATCGAACCGGTGGTGCTGCTCGCGTCGACCCTCCGCGACGCCAACATGTTCGGCGAGGCCCGCCAGGTCTGCCGCGCCGCGCTGCAGATGCTCCCCGACCACCTCGAGTTCAAGCGCATCCTCGACGGCCTGCCGGCGGCGGCCCCGGGCGAGGACGACGACGACGACGACGCCGAGGTCTGACCGCGCGGATCGGACCGCGAAAGGCTCGACCCGCCCCTCATCCTGGTCCAGGCGGGGTCCGCGGGACCCCGCCGCGGGCACGGGGCACCCGCGGCGCTATACTGGGCCGGTCCCTGCCCATGCGTGACGAGTCCCCACGCGCTGCGATCATGCTCGGTGTCATCGCGGCATCGGTGCTCATGCACGTGGTGCTGTGGCCGTTGAGCGACCAGGTGCTGGACTGGGCCGCAAGTGGGGGGTCGCTCCCGCGCTCCGAGAGCATCATGGAGATCTCGCTGCTCGATCGCGACGAGCCGCAGGCGCCCGCTGAGCGCCCGCTCGAAGAGCCTCCGCCCGAGGATCCGCCGGGCAAGCTGGTCCAGCTCGACAAGGTGACGGATGAGCGTTCGCCCGAGCGCGACACCCCCTACGTCTCCGAGTTCGACAACCGCACGGCGCGCCCGACCCGGGCGCCCAACAGCCGGCCCCAGCCGGGGGCCATCGCCACGCCGCGGGGCAACGACGGGCGCGACGGCAAGGCCGACGGCGAAACGCCCAACCCCGAGTCCAACCCAGAGTCCAAGGCCCTGCCGCTGCTGCCGAACACCAACCCCTCCGAGCGCGGGGCCGACGATCGCGATCCGGTCGATCCCGACGCCCGCGGCGAGCTCTCCACCGCCCGCGGAGGCCCCCCGTTGCCCTCACCGTCGGGATCGCCGGGCACGCGCAAGGCCCTGCTCGACGCCCTGGGCAGCCCCGGCAGCCACGATGACATCGGGGACGACGCCGAACTCGACGACGCGACCAGCGTCGATTCCAAGCGCTGGAAGTTCGCGTCGTTCTTCAATCGGGTACGAAACGCGATCGCTCAGCGATGGCATCCCGAGGTCGTCCACGCCGCCAACGATCCCGACGGCAGCCGCTTTGGCACGCAGACCCGCAAAACCCGTCTCATCATCGCGCTCAACCCCGACGGCAGCCTGTCGCGCGTGCGGCTCGATGGGTCATCCGGCGTCGACCACCTCGACCAAGAGGCGATCCACGCGGTGCGCACCGCCGCCCCGTTCGCCAACCCGCCGGCGGGGCTGGTCGATCGTCGCACCGGCCTCATCGAGTTCAGCTTCGGCTTCATCTTCGAGTTCGGCGGCGGCGCCCGCATCTTCCGCTACCAGCGTTAGCGGTGCGTGCGCGACGACGCGCCGGTTTATGCTGGCCCGATGCCACGTCCCCAACTCCTGAGTCCCGCCGAGATCGACCAGGCCCTCGGCGCGAGGCCGGATTGGGTGCACAGCGGCGACCGACTGCGGCGGACGTTCGAGTTCCCGGACTTCGTCACCGCATTCGCATTCATGACCCGCGTCGCCTTCGCGGCTGAGCGGCTGGGCCACCACCCCGATTGGACCAACGTCTACGCCCGCGTCGATGTGGCGCTGTGGACCCACGATCGCGGCGGCATCACGTCACTCGACCTCGAGCTCGCGGCCGCCATGGACCGTGCCGCTGGCTGACGCCGCGTCGACGGGACCGGCCACGCGTGTGGCGTCGGCGAGGATCGCTGCGTGCAGGTCGGGCGTGCGCGACAGGGCCTGCGGCGGCGCGGCCACCCACGCGATGGCGAGCCCGTCGCCGAGCGAACGCTGCACCACAAGCGCGACGTCCTCGCCGTTTCTGCGCAGATGGAAGGCGTGCAGCGGGGCCTCACCGCCGTGGGCGGCATAGCGGCGCGCGAAGGCGACCGGCACGTCGGCCACGCGCGCATCGAGCTGCCGGCGCAGCGCCGGATCGAGGGCGAGTGGCAGGACCTCACCGTCGTCCACGGTGCCGATCTGCAGCGAGATCAGATCGCCGGTGCGCAGCGCGAGCGCATCGACGAACCCCGCGGGGATCGGCAGCGGCAGATGTGCGGCGCCGCGGGGCTCGGTCGCGACGATGGTCGAGGGCAGCCGCACAGCGGCTCCCGACGCCGTGGCCTGGGTGCGGCGCGCGACCAGGAACGCCTCGGCGTCCTCGCGCGCCAACTGGACTGCGCCCAGCCAAAGCGGCACCAAGGTCGCGACGCCGAGCCAGGCGACGAGGGCGGCCACGGGGCCACGCGCCGGCACCAACCCCACCAGCGCGACGCCGAGGATCGCCGCGCACCAGATGCCGACGAGCGGCACCTCGAGGGCGAAGACGCCGGTGAGTGCCCCGCCGATCTGTACGGCGAGCACGATGACCAGCGGCACCAGGAGACCGCGTCGGTAGCCCGCGGACATGCCCGGCGTGCGCGAGCGGGGCAGCAGCATCAGAGCCCCGGCAGCGACGGCGACCGAGAGCAGCGCGGCGCCCGAGAACGGGCCGCCGTGGCCGGGCAACATCACCGATGCGATCATCGCCACGCCGCTGCCACCGATCGCGACCGCGAGCAGGCGACCGCGGCCGAGGTTGCGCTCGATCAGGCGACCACCGACCCACACGGCATAGGCATCGATGATCGCCGCCAGCGGCTGCCCCGCCAGCAGCGACGCGACGGCGACGCGGCCCCACGATCCCGCCTGCCACAGCTCGCGCGTGACCGCACCGAGATCGAGCAGACCCACGCCGCCGCGACCGAAGCCACTGCGGCACAGCTCGACGACGAGGATCACGATCGCCACGCTCGGCGCGAGCCAGACCGTGGTGCCGCGACGCAACCGCGGCGCCGCCTGCAAAAACGCCTCGAGACGCCGCGCGACGGTGTCGGCGTACCGCGAGAGGTCGGGGGCGAGGTCGACGTGCACGGGCCCGTTCGCCATCTGGGTGCGGCTGGCCTCGAGGACGCGCTCGTCGGTGTCGTCGGCGACATCGGCGACGCGCATCAGCTCGCGCCTGGCGGCCTCGGGCTGCCCTGCCCGCCCGAGCGCGATACCCCGCAGCAGCGCCGAGCTCGCGGGCGTCAGCCCCAGCGCGCGCCGTCGCGGCTCCGTCAGCGCATCTTGCACCGAATTCGCGACGCCGGCATACGCGAGGAAGGTCAGCCGGGCCTGCGAGACGAATCCGATGGAGCTCGGATCGGCGCCGACCGGCCCGTCCTCGAGGGCGCGCAGCAACGCCGCCGCGAGCTCGAGTCGACCCGACTCGCCATAGGCCCGCAGCAACCCGAGGGCGAGCACTGGGCGCAGCGCCGCGTAGCGGGGATGGAACTGGGCATCGTAGTGGGCGATGCCGTCCTCCCAGCGCTGGCCATAGAAGAGCATCGACACGATCTGCTCGTGGATGACCAGCGACTCGCCGCCCTCGGCAGAGGTCGCGAGGCTGCGAAAGTGAGCGAGCGCCCGATCGACGCCGTGCTGCTCGAGCAGCGCCAGGCCGCGGAGGATCTCCTGCTGGCGGGCGAGCCCCGCACCGGGCATGAGCGTCGCCCGCACGCCGCACAGACCCACCGCAAGGCCCAGGCGACCGGCATCGAACGCCCAGCGCGCGGCCAGCTCGACGCCCAGCGGCACGACCAGCATCACGAACGTCAGCGCGACGGCGACGATGCCGACGAACCGCGATGGCTGCACCAGCGCGGCGATCGACGCCGCGAGCAGGCCGGCGAGGCACAGCGCGAAGCCACGCCCGTCGCCGCGCCGCAGGGTTCGGACCAGGGCGAAGCCCAGGCACACTGCGCTCACCGTCAGCACATGGTCGAACACGGGATCAGACGAGCTGCGGTCGCAGGCGGCTGCTGCCCGGGGGCGGGGCGCGGTCGGTCATGACGCCGCGACGTGCTCGAGGTGACCGATGCAGCGGAATTTCTCGTAGCGCGCCTCGATGAGCGCCTCGGTCGGCATGCGCGTGAGCACGTCGAGGTGACGGCGCAGCGCCTCGCTGAGCGCGGTCGCGGTCTGGGTCAGGCCGCGGTGGGCCCCGCCGGGCGACTCCGGAATGATCTCGTCGCAGATGCCCAGCCGCAACAGGTCGACGGCGGTGAGCTTGAGCTGCGTGGCGGCGGACTGCTCGGCCTCGGCGTCCTTCCACAGGATCGATGCGCAGCCGCGCGGCGAGATCACCGAGTAGACGGAATGCTCGAGCATCAAGATGCGATCGGTGAGACCGATCGCGAGGGCCCCGCCCGAGCCGCCCTCGCCGATGACCACCGAGATCGTCGGCGTCCGCAGCCGCGACAGCATCTCGAGACAGGTGGCGATCGCCTCGGACTGGCCGCGCTCCTCGGCGCCGAGGCCGGGATACGCACCCGCGGTGTCGATGAAGCACACCAGCGGACGGCCGAATTGCTCGGCCATGCGGAACAGCCGCTGCGACTTGCGGTAGCCCTCGGGCCGGGCCATCCCGAAGTTGCGGTAGAGGTTCTCCTTGGTGTTGCGGCCCTTCTGGTGGCCCAGCGCGATCACGGCGCGGCCGTCGATGCGACACGGACCGCCGACGATCGCCGGGTCGTCGGAGTAGCTGCGGTCGCCCCGGAGTTCCATGAACTCGGTCGAGATCTCGCCGAGATAGTCGAGCGTGAACGGCCGATCGGGATGCTTGGCCAACTGGACCTGCTCCCACGGAGTGAGCGAGGCGAAGCGCTCGCGCTGGAGCTGCCGCGCCTTCTCTTCGAGGCGCTGGATCTCCTCGGCCATCTCGCCGTTGCTCGACGACAACAGCTTGAGCTCGCGGATCTTGCCCTCGAGCTCGACGATCGGTCGCTCGAACTCGAGCACCTTGCTGGTCATCGCTGGACTCCTTGGTCGCCGCCGGCGACGAACGTCTCGATCGCGGCCCACGGACACGCATCGGGCGTGGTGATCGCGTGGACCTGGGCGCCCGGAAATTGGTGGCGGAAGTAGGTCCGCTGCCGCCGGGCATAGCGCCGCGTCGCCGTGATGATCGCGGCGCGCGTCGAGATGGCGTCCTCGCGCCCCTCGATCCAGCTCGACATCTCGCGGTAGCCCAGGCTCTGCATCGCCTTGTGGCCGGCATGATAGCCGGCCGTCCGCAGCATCTCCACCTCGTCACGCCAGCCGGCCACGATCATCGCGTCGACGCGTCGCTCGATGCGTTCGGCGAGGACCGCCGGCTCGGGGTCGAGCACCACCATGAGCAAGGCGAGGCGCGGGGCGGGCGGATCGGCGCGGCGCACCGTGGACACCGGCGCACCATGGCAGTGGCACAGCCACAGCGTCCGCACCCCGCGGACGAGGTTGGCCGCATGGATCTGCGCAGCGGTTTCGGGATCGGCGGCCGCGAGCGCCCGCGAGATCGCGCCGGGCTCGCGGCTCTCGGCCTGGCGCCAGCGGGCCTCGAAGGCGACGCGTTCGGGATCGTCGGGCGGCGCATCGATGCGCGCGCGAGCCCCATCGTGGGCGCCCTCACGCTGCGCGCTGTGCGTCCACGCCGTCGCGCGCAGGTAGAAGCCGGTGCCGCCGACGAAGACGCCGGGCACCCGCGGCAGCAACGACCACGCACGGGCGGCGTAGTCCGCCGCCGAGAAGCTCGCATCGGGATCCACGAGATCGATCAGGTGATGCGGGACGTCGGCGCGCGTCGCCGCGTCGGGCTTGCCGCTGCCGATGTCGAGGCCGCGGTAGACTTTCACCGAATCGCACACCAAAACGGCGCGCCCGAGCCGGCGCGCGACCTCGCGACCGAGCGCGCCCTTGCCCGCCGCGGTCGGTCCCACGATCGCGATCGCCCGCGGCAACGTCGTCATCCCGCCTTCGCGCTCGCGGGTCATCGAACGGGCTCGAGCAGCGCCGACGGCGTCCATCGACGGACGCCGGGGATATCTTCGATCGCGAGGCCCGACGCCATCGCCTCGCGCATGAAGCCGCGGGCGAATCTCGCGGCGACCGTGCCGGGGACGCACTCGGCGAGCACGCCGGCGGCTTCATCGGCGCCGATCTCGTCGCGGCGCCGCGCCCGCAGATAAGGCAGCACGCGCGCGAGCACTGCGGCGGCATCGAGTTCGTCGACGCACCGGCGCAGCTGGGCGGGGATCGTGCGCACGACCACCGCATCCTCGCCGAACGGATCCACGACGAGCCCCAGCGTGTCGAGCTCGGCGCGGGCGCGCTCGATGACGGCGATGTCGGCGGCGCCGAGTTGGACCACGGCCGGCACGAGCAGCGCCTGACCGACCACCTTGCCGCCGCCGAGCTCGGCGAGCAGGCGACGGCGCAGCAGGTGGGTCCGCAGCACCCTCAGATCGACGGCGAGGAGCGCGTCTTCCCAACGCATCAGCGCCACGGGCCCCGGCAGGCAGTCGAGAAGCTCGGGTTCGATCGGCGCCGCGGGGATGTCGGGCGGCGGGGGCGTGCGCGGGGCGACCAGCTGGCCCAGCGCATCGGCATCGGCGCGCAGTCGATCGCGGGCCGTCGCGTAGTCGGCTTCGGTCGCGCGGGTGCGCAGCACGTACTGCGGCGCGGCGATGGATGCGGCGTCCAGCGTGGCTGCGGCGTTCGGAGTCGCTGACGCCCCCGGCGAGACGGCTGCGCTCGCGACGGGCGGACGGGCTGCGGACGCGATGGCCTGCAGCTCGGGCGGCGGCCCCCCGGTTGCGACGTCGGCCCCGACACGGGGCAGATCCAAGCTCGCCATCATCCGCCGCACCGCGGCATAGACCCGCTGCACCTCGGCGAAGCGGACCTCGGACTTCTGCGGGTGGACGTTGACGTCGACGGTACCGTGCGGCGGCTCGACGATGATGCACGCGCACGGCGGCGAGCCGCCGGCCCACGCCTCGCGGACGATCTGGGCGATCGCACGCTCGCGGACGACACGGCGGCGCACCACCACGAAGATGTCGGCCCGCTCGCCGCTGCCATCGCCGATCCACGCGCGCACGCCGATGCCCTCGAAGCTGCCCGCGAACCGGCGCAGCATCGCCGCGCCACGGCGCCCGAGCACGAAGGTGACGCGGCTGTCCTCGTCACCGGCGGCGACGTCGAACACGATGCGGCCCTCGTGCCGCATGCGGAAGCCGACCTGCGGATGGACCAGCGCGATGCGGGCGACGGTCTCGAGGCAGTGGGAGAGCTCGGTCGACGCCGCGCGCAGGAACTTGCGCCGCGCCGGCACGTTGGCGAACAGGCCCTGGATCTCGATGCGCGTGCCCACCGTGCGGGCGCAGGGCTCGGCGCCAGGTGGGAGCCCAGGACGACTCACGAGCCGGGTGCCGACGTCGGCGGAGGCGGTGCGGCTCTCGATCGTGACGTGGGCGACCGCCGCGATGCTCGCGAGGGCCTCGCCGCGGAACCCCAAGCATGGCGGCTCGATGAGATCGGCGGGGCCGGTGAGCTTGCTGGTCGCGTGCCGCGTGATGGACAGCCGCAGGTCCTCGGCCGCGATCCCGCCGCCGTCGTCGACCACGATGATGCGCGTGGTGCCCCCACCGCCGAGCTCCAGATCGATCCGCGTGGCGCCGGCATCGATCGCGTTGTCGAGCAGCTCCTTCAGGATCGACGCCGGGCGCTCGACGACCTCACCGGCCGCGATCTGGTCGGCGAGCTCGGGCGGCAGCACGCGGATGCGGGCCGCATCGGCCCGGGCGGAAACTGCGGGCCGGCTCGCCGGGGCTTCGGTCATCGACCGACGGCCCTCAGTCCTCGGCCGCGACGACGCGGTTGCGGCCGCCCTGCTTGGCCCGATACAGCCGCGCGTCGGCCTTCTTGATCAGGTCGTCGGCGTTGGCGACCCCGGGCTCGAGATCGGCGACTCCGACCGAGATCGCCAGGAGGATGCGGCGGCCCTCGAACACGAACTCTTCCTCTTCGACCATGCGCCGCAGGCTCTCGCCGAACTGCGCGGCGCCAGCGAGGTCGATCTCCGGTAGCACGACCGCGAACTCCTCGCCGCCGTAGCGGGCGATGACGTCGACCTTGCGCGAACGCTGGCGAACGAGGTCGGCCATGTGCCGCAGTACATGGTCACCAGCGCGGTGACCGTAGGTGTCGTTGCAGCGCTTGAAGTGGTCGATGTCGAACATCATGAGCGCCAGCGGCCGATCGTAGCGGCGCGCCCGGCTGAGCTCGCGTTCGAGCGTCTCGACGAAGTAGCGCTTGTTGAAGATCTGCGTGAGCCCGTCGACGGTCGACAGCCGGTAGATCTCCTCGTGGTACGAGCTCTCGATGTTGTCGCCGGTGAGGAACTTGAAGATGGAGCGCCCGACCTTGATGAGGTCGCCGTCCTTCAAGTAGACCTCGTGGATCTTGTGGTCGTTGACGTACGTGCCGTTGGTCGAGACGTTGTCGCGGATCTTCACGCCGTGCTCGTCGACCAAGATGGTCGCGTGGGTGCGTGAAACCGAGTCCTGGCTGACGCAGATGTCGTTCACGGTCGCGCGACCGATCGTCATCTCGCGATTCTCGATGGCGTACTTGCGCCCCAGCTCCGCGCCATAGATGACGACGATGCAGGCGTCTTTTTTTCGCCGCTGAAGGCCGGTGTCCTCCACTTTGTGGATGACGGTGACGATCGTTTCGTCGCGCATGATCCCGCGAGTCGGGCCGAAGCTCTTGCCCCGAGACTAGCAGAGGGAGGGGCGGCCGCGGGAACGTGACGGACATGCGGTGATCATGGCGCCCACATTGTCGTCCCTCCTCGCGCCTGTACGACGCGGGGACCGGGCCTACCCCCTGGGCCCGCTGGGGCCCCTGCGCACCCGTGGGGTGTGATCGCGGCTGCACCCCCCTCGCCCGCGCGGGCCGCCAGCGCCGAGAAACGCCGGTTTTTGACCGCGACGGCCGGGGTTGCTATAGGCGAGCGTCGTGTCTGGTGGTCGAACCACACGCGGGGGTCTTGGCGGACTCGGCGCGCTCTTCTTCCTGGGCACGCTCGGCGCGATCGCGATCTACGTGCAGCGTCAGGCGACGCCGGACGATCTCGACGTCCCGCGGACCGCGGCCACCTCGGCGGCCGAATTGCCCGAGACGAGCGCGCCCCCGCCGTTGCCCTGGCTGAACCGGCTCGATCTCGGCGCCGCAGAGTTCAGCCCGTACGTCAGTCCGGCAGCACCGGCCGCGGCGGGCAACACGGCCGCGGCAGGCAACAAGGCCCCGGCAGGCAACAAGGCCCCGGCGCCAGAAGGGCGGCTCGTGCAGGAGCTGAACGACGGCCACCGGATCATGCTGACGATCGATCCCAGGCTGCAAGATGCCGCCATGCAGATCTTTCGCAACCGCGAGGTCCCCTACGCCGCGGCCGTGATCCTCGACGTGCGCGACAACTCGGTGCTGGCGATGGCCGGACACTCGAGCATGGATCCGCAGGTCGACCCGATGGAGATCGTCGCGACGGCATGGGCGCCAGCGGCATCGGTGTTCAAGCTCGTGACCTCCGCGGCGCTGCTCGACGGCGGCGTGGTCACGGCGGCGACCAAGGTGTGCTTCTCGGGCGGTCTGCACGGCATCACCGACGACGATCTCCGCGACGATCCGGCGCGTGACACCCAGTGCGAGACCCTCGCGTCGGCGGTCGCCCACAGCTACAACCTGGTGATCGGCAAGCTCGCGATGGCCCATCTCGGGCAAGAGCAGCTCGCCCAGGTCGCCAAGACGTTCCTGTTCGAGACCGACATCCCGTTCGAGTTCAACGTCGAGCGCTCACCGGCGCACATCCCCAGCGACGCCACCGAGCGGGCCAAGGTCGCCGCCGGTTTCTGGAGCATCGACATGAGCCCGATGCACGGGGCGCTGCTCGCCAGCATCTTCGCCCGCGGCGGGATGGTCCAGGCGCCCCACGTCATCGCCCAGGTGCTCGGGCCCGACGGCTCCGATATGACACCGGCGCCGCCACGGGCCGAGCGCGTCATCTCGCGCGAGGTCTCGGATGCGATCGCATCGATGATGGAGGCGACGACGGCCAACGGGACGGCGCGGGGGAGCTTCCGCGACTCCGCCGGCAACGACTACATCCAGGGCGTGCGTGTCGCCGGCAAGACCGGCAGCCTCACCGGCAAGCGGGCGCCGTCGCTCAACTACAACTGGTTCATCGGCTTCGCTCCGGCGGACCGGCCCGAGATCGCGTTCGCGGTGCTGCTGGCCAACGAGCCGGCGTGGCGCATCAAGGCCCACTACGCCGCTCGGCGGCTGGTGCAGGTGTACCTCGGGCGACGCGACGCGATCGCGGGGGCCCGGGACGCGCGGCTCACCCCCACCGGCGTCGCCCTGCCCGAGCGCGACAGTGGCGGCGCGTTGGTCTCGACGACCGCGACGACGCCACCCGCCGGCGGCGATGCGGCCCATCTGGCCGACGCGCACAAGCCCGCCGACGCGCACAAGCCCGCCGACGCGCACACGCCCGCCGACGCGCCGGCTGCACCGCCGATCGCCGATCTGCCGCCGCCCCCGGCCGCCGAGCCCGCGCTTCCGCCCGTGCCGGGCGCACTGCCCCAGCCCGACCCCGCGCCGCTCGGTGGTTGATCCGCAACCGCAGGCCCGCAACACTCGCCACGCGGTGCGTGCCATGCAGTGGATTCTCGTCGCCGTCCTCGGCGCGACGACGGCGAGCACGGCGGTGGCGCGAGGCGACGAGCAGGACGCCGCGCGATCGATCCGCCGCGCCAAGGCGGCGGCCGCGAAGGGCGATCATGCCGCTGCGCTCGCCCACTTCGAGCGCGCGCTGGCGCTCGAGACGACCGCCCAGGTGCACTTCAACATCGGCGTGTGCCATCACGCGCTGATGCTCGACGCGGCTGCGGACACCCCTGCCCACATCGAGCATCGCGACGCCGCGATCGCGGCGTATCGCGCCTACCTCGACGCTGCCTCCGACGCCCAAGATCGCGGCGACGTCGAGCGCATCATCGCCGAACTCTCGCCGCCGCCCGTCGACACACCGGCGCCCCGCGTCGACGCGACACCGCCGGGACCGCCGCCGGCGCTGCGCGAGGCGGTGACGCGCATCGATCCGACGCCCAATCCGATCGATCCGCCACCCGAGCCGCCGCCGGATGCTTCCGCGCACCCGCGGGCGCCCCCGCGGGTTTCGAGCCGCAGCCCCGCGCGCGTCGGTCCGTTCGCGCCGGTGGTGCTCGCCCACGCCGGCCGCCTCCGCGACAGCGCGTTCGTGCCGGTGCAGCCGATGCTCGGCCTCGGTATCCGCGGCGGCGCCTTCCTCGGCCAACGCGCGCGCGTGAACCTGGGTGCCGAGTTCGCCGTGTATGGCCAGCCCCACGATGCGCAGCGGCGACATCGCCTCGTCGATGCCCACCTCGCGCTCACGGCCGACTACGGCGTGGTCTTCGGTCCGAAGCGGCGCTTCGAACTCGCCGGCGGCGGCCTGGTCGGATTGCTGTACGAGAGCCTCACGCGCCGGGGCGCCCCGGCGCTCACGTGCCCGACGGCCGACAGTGGTCTCGTCGCTCAGCGTGGTGCCCTGCTCATCGGCCCGCGCCTGTCGCTGCTGCTGCTGCTCGGCAAGAAGCGCAACCACGAGTTCGGCCTGCGCCTGACCCCAGCGCTGGCGGTGACCGGCAACGGCGACGCCGGCGATCCTCCGGACGGCGTGGACGAGTGCGGCCAGACGCCGTTCGCAGAGGCCGGATTGCCCGGGGGCGCGGCGCTGGTGACGACCGTCGATCTTGGTTACGCTCCGCGCTTCTGAGGCCACGGTCTCCGGCCATGTCCGACGGTCACTTCTACGCACGCCTCGCCGAAGCGGTGGAGCGATCGGGCGCGCCGCGGTCGGTCTACAGTCAGGACACGACCCTCAGTCGTCGCGGTCTGCTCACGCGGGCCGAGCGGCGCGCCAAAGAGCTCGCGGGCCTGGGGATCGGTCGCCGTGACCTCGTGGCGTTGTCGATGGGCAACGTCGCCGAGTTCCTGATCCTGTTGGTCGCGCTGTCGAAGATGGACGCGATCGCGATGCCGGTGGACCCGGCCAACGGCGATCGCACGCTCCTCGACGCCTGCGCCCGGCTGCCGGTGCGCGCGGTGATCCGCCGCCCGCGCGGCCTCGACACCGCGGCCCTCGACTACCCCGCAGGCTACGGGGTCCGCTCGCGCAAGCGACTGGCGAGCTCGCTGCTCACCGTCGACGTCCTCGAGCCGCCGGCCAGCGCCGCCGCGGTGATCGGCGACGACGTCGAGCTGGTGATGGAGACCCGCGGCATCGGTGGCGCCCTGCGCGACACCCTCCGCACCGGCGCGCACCTGGCCGAGATCGGACGCGCGGCGCTGTCGACGTTGTCGCTCGACGCTGGCGCCAAGATCCTCTGCGCGCAACCGTTCACGGTGCCGCGCTTCTTCGATCCGGTGGTGCTGGGGTGGCTCGAGTCCGAGGCCCAGCTGGTGATGGCCGAGGGCCCGGCGCTCGACTCCGTGGTCCCGATCGCCCGCACCACCGAGAATCTGATCGTCGTCGATGCGGTGCGCCAGGTGATCGAGCTGGCGCGGGTAGTGCGAGCGACAGGCGGCACCTTGCCGATCGTGCCGGTCATCCCCCAGGCCACGGTGCCGCTCGAGAACGGCCGCATGATCCGCCAGGCGTTCGGAACCGCCCTGCGCCAGCTATTGTTGCTCGAGGAGGTCGGCGTGCTGGCCTCGCGCGTCATGGAGCGCACCGAGACCTTCGTGCCCGCGGCCGGGGTCGAGATGATGGCCGGCGAACCGATGCGCACCGGCGGTCACGAGGTGTTGGTGCGCACCGCCCAGCACGCGAGCACCACACCGCCCGTGCCCGCAGGCGAGCCGGGTGCGGCGGCGCCGGGCGGCTTCGTGCACACCGGCTACGCCGGCCGCTTCAAGGCGGGCGTGCTCTCCGAGATCCTCGGCCGCGACGACGGCCTGGTCAACCTCGAGGGTCGACGCGCGTGTCTCGACAGCATCGAAGAAGCGATGCTCGAGCACCGGCGCCTCACGTGGGTCCGCGCCAACCTGGTCCATACGCCCGACGGCGATCCCCAGGTCCAACTCGAGTTCGAGGCCACCGGCGAGACCCCGCTCGACGACATCGAAGAGCACGCGGTCGGCCATCTGCCACCGTTCATGGTCCCGCGCACGTTCGCCCGGGTCACGCGGCCGGGCTGACGCTGCGCGGCCGGGCTCACGCTGCGCGGCCGGGGCCGGGATCACGCTGCGCGGCCGGGATCACGCTGCGCGGCCGTCAGGGATCCTCGAGCAGCTCGGCGTCGAGGCGGATCGTCGGCGCCGAGCCATCGACCTCGATGGTGCGCTGCACGGGGAATCGTCCGGGCTTGCGCACCTCGACGCGGTGCTTGCCCGGCGCCAGCTTGATCGCGCCGGTGCTCTTGCCCAGATCGATCACGCGGCCGATGTAGTTGCCGTCGACCCACACGTCGGCGTCGGCGTCGGCGGCCACCGTCGCGATCTGCAGCGTCGCGCCGCGCCCCGGGGCCGGTCGGCACGCGCACAGGCACGCGAGCACGGCCAGATCAACGCAGCTCGATCGCCAGGACATCCGGACCTTCGATCGCGGTGACCGAGGCCTGGACCCCGGGGGACTGGAGGGTTTGCAGCGCCTGGGCCAGCGCCTGGGCATCGGGGACGCCGAGCACCGCGAAGACCACCGCGCCGCGGCCATCGATCCGCGCGAGCTCGACCGCCTGCACGCCCATCACCGACTGCAGCAGCGCCCGCTCGAGCCGTCGCAGCTTGACCGCCGGGTGGCCGCCGACGACGCGGAGCATGACGCGGCCGCGGCGATGCATCGCCAAGGCGGCGCCCAGCTGGGCGGCTGCATCGGCGGCGGCTGTGCCGATCGCCTCCGCCTCGCTCGTCGCGAAGGCCTCGAGCTTGGCGCTCGCGATCGCCCGACCACCCGCCGTGGCCGAGAGCTCGACGCGGGCAGCGTGCTCGAAGGTATGCGGCACCGCGCCGAGGTACGTGCATTTCGCCGCGATGCGCAGTGGCGCACCCTCGGGCCCGATCGCGCCGGCGACGAGCAGTTCGTCCTCGACGCGGGCACGGATCGTCGCCGCGGGCTCGCAGCCGCTCGCGTCAACGTCCTCGAGTTCGAACAGCGGCGCAGCCACGCCCTTCGCGCCGCCGTCGGCCCGCTTGCGCAGCCGTGCCAGATCGATCTCGACCTCGACCTCGATCTCGACGGCGCCCGCGACGTCGCGCTCGGACAGCACGCGATACGATCCGGTCCACGCCCCGGTGTTGCCGAGGATCGCCTTGCGCGCCGACTTGTCGAGCTTCCCCAGCTCGCCGAGCGCCGCCTCGAGTGCGACGCGCCGGGCCTTGTCGAGCGCGCGGGTGCGCGCCGCCGTGGGGGTCTTGTCCTTGGCGTCGGGGCTCGAGGTGCCGGCGCCGCGGAACGGCTGGGCCGTGGCCGTGGCCGGCGACGCTGCGACACCGGCCGCGACGATCACGAGCCACCACGCCAATGCGGCGGAGCGGATCCGCGACGCGTGGCCGTGCGTGGGGCTGGACACGGCGCCATCTTGGGGCGCGAGCCCGGCGGTTGGCAAGTTCGCGGTGCCAGCCGATGCGCCAGTGGCGATGCGCCAGTGGCGATGCGCCAGCGGCGATACGCCAGCGGCGATGCGCCAGCGGCGATGCGCCAGCGGCGGGCGGGCGCGTCGGAATGCCCGCGTCCGAATGTCCCACCCCGGCGAATCTGGCCGAATCGTGGCAATGAGCCAGTGGCAAATCCGGCCGGGCTGGGCTAAATCGGCAGCGATGCTCCGTCCCTCGTTCCCCGGCCATCGCCGCTACAGCATCACGCATCGCGCCGTTCAACGCCTGCGTGAGCTCGTGCCACGGCGCGAAGAGGAGGACGACGAGACGCTCCGCGACCGGCTCGATGCGGCGCTGACCGCCGCCGAGAACGACGGCAAGGCGGTCCGTACCCTCGATGCGATGTTGGGGGAGCCACAGACCCTCATCCCAGTGGCGGACTTCGGCGACGTCCTGTTCGCCATCATCAAGGAAGATACCGTCGTCACAGTGCTGCCACAGGGCCACGGCGAAGAGATCCTACAGCGCGGCCAGGCCATGGAACAGCGGGTTGCCGCCGGCCACCCCGCGCCGCGTCCGCCCGAGCGTGAGCGTGAGCGCGAGCGCGACGATGCGTGGGATCGCACCCGCCGCTGGCGCAGTCGCGACGTCGGCCTGCCCCCGGTGGTGATCGAGCGACCGGTGCGTGCACCCAACGGCCTCACGGTCGATGCCCATGCGCCGACTACCGATACCGCCGCGCCGGTCGTGCGCACCGATGCGTTGCGCCGCGGCGATGCGCCGCGCCGCACCGATGCGCCGCGGCTCGCCGATCTGGCGGTGAGCGCGAAGGTCGTGCCGATGCCCGAGCGTCCCCGCATCGACGGCCCCGTCGGCGAGGCGCTGCGCGACGCCCTGCTGCTCGGTCGGCGGCGGGCCGCCATCGCCGCCCTGCGCGAAGTCCTGGCCGCGAGCCAGCGCGGAGATTCGCTCCTGCCACTGTGGAACGAGCTCGCGCGGCACGATGTCCCCGAGGCGCTGACCATCGGCGACCTGCTCGACGCAACCCGTGGGCTGTAGTCCCTGGAATCAGGCGACTCGCACCCCCTCACGATCGTGACATCAGCTGGGCGAGGGCACGCCGCACCACGGCGTCGAGGGTGCCCGGCGCGCCGTCGTCGGCCTTTGTGAGCGCGGCGTCGACGTCCTTGGCCTTCCAGCCGAGGTTGACCAACACCGCCCGCGCGTCGTCGGCGAACGAAGACGAGGACGAGGCGTGGGTACCGCTGGCGGCCGGGGAAGCCGTCGGTGCCAATGCATCGCGCAGCGGTCCGACCTTGTCCTTGAGATCGAGCAAGATCCGCTCGGCGGTGCGCTTGCCGACCCCGGGGATGCGCTCGAGCAGCATGCGCTGCTCGCCCTCGATCGCCGCGAGCAGCTCCACCAGCGGGAATCCGCCGAGCACACCGATCGCCAACTTGGGTCCGACCTGGGGCACACCGATGAGCAGCCGGAATGCCCGGCGCTCGATCGGGCAGGCGAACCCGAACAACGCCAGCAGATCCTCGCGCACGTGGGTCTGGATCCACAGCGCGCACGGGTGATCGACCTCGGGCACCGACGCCAGCGTCTGCAGCGACACCGCGATCTGGTAGCCGACGCCGCCGACATCGAGCGTCACCTCGCCGGAGATGGGATCACGCGCGCGCACCGTTCCGCTCAGCCAGCCGATCATCGGCGGCACGGTGCCACGGGTCGGCCGCGCGCGGAAGGGCCCGGCCGCTGCTACAGGCACCGCAGCGCGTGGCAGCACGCGATCGCCAGCGCATCAGCGGCATCGGCCGCTGGTAGCGTGCGCAGATCGAACAACATCCGTACGCGCTCCGCGACCGCAGCCTTGGTCGCCGCGCCGTGGCCGGCGACGACACGCTTGACCAGCGCCGGCGCGTACTCGAAGGCCGTCAGGCCGCGCTGGCCCGCGAGCAGCATCAGCGCGCCGCGGGCCTGGCCCAAGGTCAGGGCGCTCAGCACGTTCTTGCCGCCGAACGCCCGCTCGATCGCGAGCTGGGTCGGCGCGAACTCCTCGATGACCGCGGCGAGATCGTTGGCGATGGCCAAGAGGCGCACCGCGACCTCGGCCCGGGCCGGGGCCGCGATGACGCCGCACTCGCGGTAGCGAAGCGCGGCCTGGGCTCGACCGGGGGTCGCGTCCACGATCGCGTAGCCGACCCGCAACGTGCCGGGGTCGACGCCGAGGATCCGCACCGGGCTCAGCGACGACGCACTCACCACAGGCGGTCGTACCACGGCGGCCGGCGGCGCGCGACGACGCGGCGCCGCGGTGGGGTCAGCCATCGACTACCACCGACCCCAGCGCCTCGGCGAGCCGCCGCGCGAGGCCAGTGTGTCGCCGCGCGCCATCGGTGCGCGCGATCGCCTGATCGATCGAGCGCGCATCCCCGACGACGACGCACAGCTGCCGCGCGCGCGTGATCGCGGTGTACAGCAGGTTGCGCCGCAGCATCACGTGGTGCTCGGGCAGCAGCGTCACGATCACGGCGGGGAACTCGCTGCCCTGACTCTTGTGGATGGACACCGCGTAGGCGAGCGACAACGCGAGCGCCTCGTGGCCGGCGTACGTCACCCGCCCGCCGTCGATCTCGACCACGAGGCTCGAGGTGCTGGGATCGACGGAGACCACCCGGCCGACGTCGCCGTTGAAGACGCCCTTGGTGTAGTCGTTCTTGGTCTGCATCACGCGGTCGCCGACGCGGAACCGTCGCAACCGTACGCCACGGCCGCCCTCGATCGTGAGCTCGGGAGCGCCGGCCGTGTGCCGATCCTGCAGCGCCTCGTTGAGGGCCTCGGTGCCCGCCCTGCCCTTGTGCATCGGACACAGCAGCTGTACGTCGTGGGCGCCGTCGAGCCCGTAGACCTCGGGGATGCGCTCGGTGGCCAGACGCACGCACAGCTCGTGGGCGTGATCGGTGCCCTTGGCGTGGACCACGAAGAACTCGCCGGGGGAGCCCGGCGCGTCGGCCCGCAGCCCCTCGCCGTTGAGGATGCGGTGGGCATTCTCGACGATGGTGCTGCCGTGGGCCTGGCGGAACACCTGGGAGAGGCGGACGTGGTGCAGCGGGGAGCCCGGTCGCTCGGCGGCGGCGACGATGTCGGAGAGCACGTTGCCCGGCCCCACCGACGGCAGCTGATCACCGTCGCCGACGATGAGCAACCGATGCGTGGACGTGAGCGCCCCGAACAGCGCCGAGCCCAGGGCGACGTCGAGCATCGACGCCTCGTCGACCACGACCAGCCCCGGCGGCAGCGGGTTGTCGGCGCCGTGGAGGAACCGCCCGGTCTCGGGCTGGAACTCGAGCATCCGATGGATCGTGCGCGCCTCGTGGCCGGCGGCCTGCTCGAGGCGCTTGGCCGCCCGCCCGGTCGGCGCGCACAGCAGCAGCGTCTCGTCGTGGGCGCGCGCGAGCGTCAGCATCTCGCGGATGACCGTGCTCTTGCCCGTGCCGGGGCCGCCGGTGAGCACCACGACGCCGTGCTCGGCCACCGCCCGCACCGCGGCGATCTGGCCGGGGCTGAGCCCGCCGGACAGCTCGACCAAGCTCCACCGCGGGTGATCGGTCACTGCGATCGCCGCGATCGCGGACGCCAACCCACGCTCGGCCGCGACGAGCTCGGGCGAGAAGCACAGCGGCGTGCCGTCGTTGCCGTGCTCGAGCACCAGCTCACCGTTGCCGACCAACCGCTCGCCGGCGTCGCGCACGGCGTCGTCGGCGACGCCCAACGCTGCCGCGGCCTTGCGTACCAGCACTTCGATCGGCAGGGCGCAGTTGCCGTCTTGGGCCGCGAGTTCCATCGTGTGCAAGAGCCCAGCCTCGATGCGCTCCTCGCTGTCCATCGCCAGCCCCAAGGTCCGCGCCATGCGATCGGCGATCGAGAAGCCGATGCCCCGGACCTCGCGCGCCAACCGATACGGCTTGGCCCGCACTACCGCGATCGCGTCGCCGCCGAAGCGATCGTGGATCGCTCGGCCGAGATACGCCGGCAGGTCGAGTTCGACGAGCTGAGCCTCGAGCTGGGCGATGGGCCCGACGTGGGTCTGGTGGTGTTCGGCGATCTTCTCGAGCGTGCGCGCGCCGATGCCCTCGATCTCCAGCAGGCGGCGCGGCGCGGTCTCGAGGATCTCGAGAGTGTCGAGCCCGAAGCGGGCGACGATGCGCGCCGCCATCACGTCCTTGATGCCGGGGTAGCGCATCAGCCTGCGCTCGATGCCGGCGAGCGTGGTGGGCACGGCCACCTCGACGCGCGTGAATGCGAACTGGCGGCCGTGACTGGGGTGCACATCCCACGTGCCGTGCACGGTGAGCTGCGCGCCGATCTCCGGCGCCGAAGTGCGACCGACCGCCGTCACGAGCTCGGAGGCCCCCGGCACCAGCAGCCGCAGCACCGTGTAGCGCGTGCGCTCGTCGTGGTACACGACGCGCTCGACCGTCCCGACCAGCGTGGTGGAATCGGACGATGCGTCGGGGGCTGCGGCCACGGCGGGGGCAGCATGGATCGATGCGGGCCAAATCGCCACGGCAGGTTCGCGACGGCAGCCGCGGGCCACGGCCGCGCCTCGGTCAGCCGGGCAGATCGAAGCCCGCCAGCGCCGCAGCGAGCATGCCCAGGCGATCTTGGCCCCACAGCACTGCGTCCGGACGCCCCGGCCGCCGCAGCACGAAGCTCGGGACACCACACACACCGGCGGATCGCGCCCGCTCGGTGTTGCGGCGCAGCGTGGCCTTGATGTCGTCGCCACCGGCGCGCTCGATCAGGGTGCGAGCTGCAAAGCCGACACCGTCGAGCACACGGGCGAGGACCTCGGGATCGCCGATCGGGCGGTCGTCGACCCACGCCGCGCGGTAGATCGCCGGGGTGCTCGCGGGCTCGGCGATGGCGACGCGCAGCGGCAACACGGTGCGGATCGGGAAGGTGCTCGGGAAGCGCAGCGGCACGCCCCACAGCTGCGCCCAGTCGTCGAGATCGCGGTGCACCCACCCCTGCTTGGCGGCATGCATGGTGAACAACGGCACGTCGGCGGTGCCGATGTCGCGGAACAACGCGCCGAGCAGGATCGGCGTCGACACCAACCCGGCGCCCGCCTGCGCGCACACCCGGGCGATCTGCGTCGAGGCGAGGTAGCTGAACGGGCTGGCGAAGTCGTGGATGAACTCGACCACCGTGCCGGGCGCGGCGGTCGTCGCCGTGGCCGGACACGGATCCATGGGCGGTCCGCCCAGGGCGCGGGCGAGCACCGCCAAGCGGTCCTGGCCCCACACACAGATGGGCGCGGCCCCCTCGCCGGCATCGCGGGCAAAGGTCGGGACCCCGAACACGCCCTCGGCCACGGCAACGCCCGTGCGCGCGCGCAGCTCGGCCTTGATCGCCGGCGCGTCGATCATCTCCACGTCGACGCCGTGAGCCGCCGCGATCTCGGCGAGGACCGCACGCGCGGCCACGTCGCGCCCCTGCTCCCAGTACGCCTCGAACAACGCGGACGCGACCGCGGTCCGGCGATCTTCGGGGGCGGCGATCACCAGACGCATCGCGTCCACCGTGCGCCGCGGATGTTCCTGGGGCACCACGAGGTGACGCCCGTGCAGCGCCCCCTGGCGACGGATATCGGCGTGGGTGTTGCGGCGCCGCGCGGTCGACATCGCCAGATTGGGATCGTCGGCCGCGCCGTGCGAGCGCAGCAGTCCGCCGAGCAGCACGGGGCGGCGCTCGACTGCGAGCCCCCGCTCCGCGACGAAGGCGTCGATCTGCAGCGAGGCGAGGTAGGCGTAGGGACAGACGACGTCGTAGTAGAAGCGCAGGGCAGCCGTCACGGCTCGTCGACCCCGACGTAGCCCAGCACCCCGTCGATCGGCCGCGCCGTGCCGTCGGCGTCTTGTGGTGGGTCCCCGGGGATCCACAGGCCGACGCCACCGAACGGAGTGTTCGTCGGGTTCGACAGCCGCATGTCGCCCTCGTTGGGGTTGATGAACCATCCCGACGTATAGGCACCGACGGCGACGCTGTCCGCCTCGACGAACGTGGCGGTGTCGAGCGCGTCGGTCTGCAGCTCGAGCACGAAGCAGTCG
The DNA here is from genome assembly GCA_038325765.1 of Nannocystales bacterium. Lineage (GTDB taxonomy): Bacteria > Myxococcota_A > Polyangia > Nannocystales > Nannocystaceae > Xiheibacterium. The sequence continues at coordinate 102,167 of JBBQJI010000006.1, read as the reverse complement.
AGCGCGATCGAGTTGATGCCAGCGCCCGCCACGATGCTGTTGCGGACCTCACCGGTCGACTGCAGACACTGGATGCTGTCGGCGCCCACGCCGTCGTTGCCGGCGATCGTCGAGTACAGCGCGTGCAGCGACGCGAACTGCAGGTTGATCCCCGGCCCGCGCGAGCCGTTGCCGTTGCTCACCACCGAGGCGTTGTCGAGCGTCAGGACTCCGCCGTACTGCCGCGCACCGCCGCCGACGTTGCGGAGGATCGACGAGCGCCGCAGCGTGACATCGCAGGGACCGTCGAGGTACACGCCGTACTCGGTGTTGTTGCGGACCTGGGAGCCGTCGAGCCACAGTATACCGTCGCCCCCGCAGACGATGCCATGCGTCATCGTGTTGCCGCGCACGCGCACCGCGTCGAGGTACACGATGCCGTCGTCGATCACGACCGAGGCCTCGTCGAGCATGGGCTCGCCCGTGATCTGCACGTTGCCAGCGCCACGGATCGCCACCGTCGAGCCCGCGAGCACGACCTGCTCGGCATAGTTGAGCCCACCTTGCACGAAGATCGTCCACGACTCGGTCGGCGGAACCAACGCGACCGTGTCGCGGAGACTGCATGCGGGGGAATCCTCGGTGCCCAGCCCCGGGCATGGCGACGACGCCTGCACCCAGAGCACCTGGTCGGTCGCGAAGCACTCGCCGTAGCGGGGATCGGTGGGCGCAACGTGACACGCCACCTCACAGTCGGCGTGCGCGGTGCAAGCCTCGCAGGCTCCGCTCGCGCCGCACACCGGCGTCGCCCCCCCGCACGCACCTGCGCCCACGGCGTCGCAGGACTCGCAGAGCCCCGTGGTCCCATTGCACGCTGGCGTCTGCGGATCGAGGCCCTGGCAGAAATCGGCACCACCCGCGTCGACGCACCCGACGCAGGCCGAGGCCACGCAATAGCCCGCCTGGGCGTCGGCCTCGACGCAGTCCTCGTCGAGCTCGCCCTCGGCGTTGCACGACAGCGGCGTGACGGTGGTGCTGGAGCTGCCCTCGGAGCTGTCGGCGGGCGCCTCGGTGGTGGTCTGGGCGCCGGTGCTGGTCTCCGCGGCCCCGGTGGTGGTGTCGTCGTTGCCGGTGCTCGGCGCGGTCGTGCCGTCGGGCAAACACGACGGCGGCGGCACCGATCCGACGCAGCCCTGGAACTGGCTCGCCGGCACGCAGCGGTTGCAGAACGGGCGCGTCGTGTAGTCGGCGCGGCAGGTCTCGTCCTGTTCGAGGTCGGCGCAGTGCGGCACCAGCGACGGCGGCGTGCCGGTGGTGTCGACGTTGCACGCGCCTAGAGCGAGGCCGACGCCTGCGAGGACGCCCGAAACCCACGCAATCGGCGGCCGGCCGCTGCGGCTGCGCCGATCGTCACGAGTACGACGCGGCTTGGTGAGACAAGAGACCATGGGTAGAGCATACCATCGCCGCGCGGCGACGCCGCGGCGCCCGCATGGGCAGCGACGCAGCACCGCGGCGCGGACAGTACCGCGGACCGCACCGCTCACGATCCGTCGACGAATGCTGACGGTCTCGGCGCGATGCGACCAGAAGGTGGGGGTCCCGCGACGGCTTCGCCGGCGCGGGGGGAGGACGCGGCAGTGTCCTGCCCAGGGATGAATTCCGCGGTTGCGTCGGCAGGCAGCGTCGAGCCCGGTGTCGCGAAGTCGAGCGCCGCGCTGCCGAACGAGGCGCCTACGTCGACATAGCGGTGGCCATGCCAGAAGTCGCGAGGGTCGGCCGTGAGCGTCAGGGTGCGGACATCGTCACCCGCCACCACGAACGGGGTCGATTCGAGCCGGCTGCCGGTGGCGAACTGCAGCTCGAGACGGTCGCCGGCGATGCGATAGATCAGTGACTCGGTGGTCCAGTCGTCGAAGTCGCCGCGGTGGTACCAACCGGTGCCGCGGCCGTCGATCCCGGCGCAGCGCAGCTGGTACAGGCCAAAGCCGTACCCGCCGGTAGCGAAGCCGGTCCGATCCATCCACATGCGGCCGGCTACAGGCGCCCCGGCGCACGCCTCGTGCGGCGCCACGGGATCGGGCCGGACCAGGTCGTACCGCGCGCGTCCGCCCGTCTTGGGGTCGCCGTCCAGCACGAGCGCCCTGCCGTGATCGCCCGACTCGATCGCGAAGTGCACCCGATGCCGCGCGCCGGTCTTGCGAAACTCGAGCGTCACGACGTCGCCATCGACCGCGTAATCGAAGCTGTTGGTGTTGGTCGCGCCGACGCGGCCATAGCGATACAGCCCGTGACCGTCGCCGTGGAAATAGTAGAAGCGCACCGGCTCGCCATCCCCGCCGGGGCGAAAGGCGCTCCACAATCCCACGAGCGGGTCGTGCGCGACCGCGGCGATGCTCGATGCCTCGCCGGGCGGCACAGGCGCAGCGCGATCGCGCGAGCGATCCGAATCCGTCGCGCGCTCGTCGTGTGCGAGCCACGGCATCGCGAGCACGATGGCGGCGAACGCCACCAAGCACGGCATCGACGGACGGACTCGACGGAGCGGACGGGCGCGACGGAGCATGCGTGGATGGTAGCGGATCGGCTGGGTGACCGGCGGCGCTTGTCCCGATGCAGCGCAGGACCGACGATGCGGGCCGTGTCCCAGGATCACCGCGCGCTCGTACTCGCCTCCGGATCGCCGCGGCGCGTCGAGCTGTTGACCCGCGTGGGCCTGCGCTTCGAACGCCGTGCAGTGGCGTGTGACGAGACCCCACGCCGCGGCGAACACCCCGTCGCACTCGCGCGACGCCTCGCCGTCGCCAAGGCCGAAGCGGTGGCGAGCGCCGATCCGAGATCTGACGCGATCGTCCTCGGCGCCGACACCGTCGTGTGGCGCACGGCCGAGTTCGGCGCCGTGGGCAAGCCCGTCGACGTCGACGACGCCCGCACGATGCTCCGTTCCCTGGTCGGCGGCGTCCACCGGGTCACCACTGCGTTCGCCTTGACCGGCGCTGTCGAGTGCGAGGTCCATGACGTCACCACGATGGTGTGGATGCGCGGCGTCGGTGAACGCGAACTCGAGACCTACCTCGCCGGCAACGAGTGGTGCGACAAGGCCGGTGGCTACGGCATCCAGGGTACCGCTGCGGCGTTCGTCACCCGCATCGAGGGCTCGTACACCGCCGTGGTGGGTCTGCCACTGGCCGAGGTCGTCGAGCGACTCTCCGCCCTGGGCATCGGAGCCGGCGCGTGACCGACGACATCGGTGCGCGTCTGGCCGAGGTCCGCGCGCGCATCGAGCGGGCGCGCGTGGACGCGGGCATCGACGCCGTCACACTCGTCGCGGTGAGCAAGCACCACCCGGCGACGGCCGTGCTCGCGGCCCTCGAGGCGGGCGCGACCGACTTCGGCGAGAACTACGCCCAGGAGCTCGAGGCGAAGCGGGCCGCGCTCGATTCCTTGGGTGTGGGCGCCGATCCGCGCCTGCGGTGGCACATGATCGGGCCGGTCCAGAGCAACAAGGTCAAGCGCGTGATCGGCTGCGCGCTGGTCCACTCCGTCGACCGGCCCTCGCTCGTCGCCGCCCTCGATCGCCGAGCGGCGGCAGCGGCCGTGGTTCAGTCGGTGCTCGTGCAGGTCAACGTCGACGACGAGGTCGGCAAGGCCGGCGTCGCCCCGGCGGCGCTCGGCGGGCTCCTCGACGCGATCGCGGCGTGTGATGCGCTGCGCTGTCGCGGCCTCATGCTGATCCCGCGCCCGGGATCGGCCGACGCGCTGCGCGGTCAGTTCGCCGCCCTGCGTCGCCTCCGCGACCTCCACGCCTTCGTCACGCGCAGCGGCGTCGAGCTCGCGGAGCTGTCGATGGGTATGAGTGACGACTTCGAGCTGGCGATCGCCGAGGGCGCGACGATCGTGCGGGTGGGCACCGCGATCTTCGGCGAGCGCCCCTACTGACGCCGCCAGTGCGTGGCTGCCAGCGCCGGCGTCCGGGTGCGAGGCTCACCGCCGGCCGTCACGCCGGTTGTGGCGCCCACGCGACTCTGATACGCCGTACCCGAGCATGCCCGACGTCGATCCGCTGTTGCGCGCGCGCGAGTCGGCGCGGCCCGTCGTCGAACACCGGCTCACCGTGTTGTACGACGATCGACCGATCGCCGCGACCACCCGCGACACGGTGAGTTCGGCGCTCTTGGCCGCAGGCATCGTGGCCACGGGCCGCAGCCTCAAGTACCGCCGCGCGCGGGGTCCGTTTTGTCTGCAAGGTGACTGCGGCACCTGCCTGGTCCGCATCGACGGTGTGCCCAACCGTCGCGCGTGCACCACGGTCGCGCGCGAGGGCATGCGCATCGAGCCGCAGAATCGCCTGATCGCCGGGGCGCCCGATCCGACCGCGCTCGTCGATCACGTGTTCACCTCGAGCCTCGATCACCACCACCTGATGTTGCGGCCCAGGGTTCTCAACCGCGTCATGCAGGAGGTCGCGCGCAACCTCGCGGGCTTCGGCACGGTGCCGGATCACGCCCCGCCACCGGCGCGCTGGACCGAGCATCGCCCCCACGTCGTGGTCGTCGGTGCCGGCCGTGCAGGCCTCGCCGTGACCCGTCGGCTGCGGGCCGCAGGCATGGCGGTCGAGTGCCTCGAGCGCTTCGATGGCGGCGTCTCGACCACGCGCACGCACGCGCGCTACGACACCGCCGTGTTCGGAATCTATCCGGGCGAGCGGCGGGTGGCCGCCGTGCAGAGCGACAGCGAGGTGCACGTGCTGCGCACCTTCACGCCGGCCCACGTCGTGATCGCCACCGGCGCCCGCGAGGTGATGCTGCCGATGCGCAACAACGATCTGCCGGGTGTCCTCGCCGCGCGTGGACTCGCCGCGCTGCTCGATCGCAGTGGCACCGAACTCGCGTGCGCGGCGGTCGTCGTGGGCGTGCCCGCGCACGCCGAGCCCCTGGCGATGCGGCTGGGCATCGCGGCCGTCGACATCGCCGACGTTCGGGCACTGCTCGGCCGCGGCCGTGTCGAGCGCATCGCGACGGGTGGGGGCAAGCGCGAGGTGTCGTGCGTCGCGCTGGCGTCTGCGCCGGCGCCCGCGTCCGAGCTCGCGCGTCAAGCCGGTGCCAGCGTCGTGTGGACCGACGACGGCTTCGCGGTCAGCCGCGACGCCGACGGTCGCTGCGGCGGCGGGCCATGGACGCTGTGGGCCTGCGGCGAAGTCTGCGGCCTGCCGCGCGCCGAGGCCGAGGCCGACGGCGATCGCATCGCCGCGTCGATCCTCGCCGCGACATCGTCCACCACCTCGGGGACACGACGATGACCCAGCGCGTCTTCATCTGTCGCTGCGAAGACGTCACCGTCGCCGAGATCGACCACGCCATCGCGCTCGGCCTCGACAGCGTCGAAGAGATCAAGCGCTACACCGGGCTCGGCACCGGCCCGTGTCAGGGCAAGGAGTGCACCGTCGCGCTGGTGCGGCTGCTCGTGCAGCAGCAGCGGTTCACGGCCGCATCTGTCCAGCCGTTCACTGCCCGTCCGCCGGCCGAGCCGATCACGCTCGGAGACCTGGCGGCGATGGCCCGCGGTCCCGCCGACGAGGTCGACCGGTGAGCGCCAAGGGAGCGCTGGGCAGCCGCGACATCGCCCTGCCCGAGGCGTGCGACGTAGCGGTCGTCGGCGGCGGCGTGATGGGCCTCGCGACCGCCTATCACATCGCCCAGAGCTCGCGGATGCGGGTCGTCGTACTCGAGCGCAGCTACCTGGTCAGCGGCGCGTCGGGGCGCAACGGCGGCGGCGTGCGCATGCAGTGGGGTGACGAGGGCAACGTCCGGATCATGATGGAGAGCATCGAGATCTGTCGCGGCCTCGCGCAGGAGTTGGGCATCAACCTGTGGTTTCGCCAGGGCGGATATCTCATCGTTGCCCGCAGCGCGGAGGGCGAGGCCCGGCTGCGGCGCAACGCCGAGCTGCACCACCTGCTCGGCGCGCCGACGCGCCTGCTCGGCGGCGAAGAGGCCCGCGAGATCGTGCCCGACCTCGACGCGACCGACATCCGGCTCGCGGCCTTCAACGCCGAGGACGGCGTGGTGTTCCCGTGGCCGTTCGTGTGGGGCTACGCCGGCCAGGCGATCCGCAAGGGCGTCGTGGTCCGCACCCACACCGCGGCCGTCGCCGCCGAACCCGATCGCGACGGCCTGCGCCTGCACCTGTCGACCGGCGAGCAGCTCCGCGCGCGGATCGTGGTCAACGCCACCGGCGCGTGGTCGCACGATCTCAACCGGTCCCTCGGCATCACCCTACCCAATCGACCGCACCGCCACGAGATCCTCTCGACCGAGCCGCTCAAGCCGTGCCTCGATCCGCTCGTCGTGGATCTGCGCTCGGGGCTGTATTTCTCGCAGAGCACCCGCGGCGAGATCGTCGCCGGCATCACGATGCCGACGGCCCACGACGACGGTGCTGGCGATCGCCGGATCGGCGAGCACGGGATCGGCGAGCACGGGATCGGCGAGCACGGCACCGACGTCGATCAGGGATCGTCGCTGGGCTTCCTCGCCCACCTCGGCGCCACGCTGACGTCGCTGATGCCGAAGTTCGGTGCGCTCAAGGTGTTGCGGCAGTGGGCGGGCGCGTACGACGTCTCGCCCGACGGCGAGGCGATCGTCGGGCCGTCGCCGGGACACCCGGCGCTGCTGCAGCTGTGCGGATTCACAGGGCACGGCTTCATGATGGCGCCTGCCGTCGGACGGCTGGTGGCTGAGCTGATCGTGCACGGCCGTCGGCACCCGATGCTCGATCGATGGGATCCGGCTCGGTTCGCCCGCGGCGCGACCGCACCCCGCGAAGACATGATCATCGGTTGAGCGCGGTCCTGCGGCCAAGAGTCCGCGCAGATCAGGCCCGAATCCGGACCAAAGCCAGCGCGCCAGGTGGCCGATGCTCTCACCCATGGTCGCGATGGTCCTCGCACGCACGACGGATCCGAAGCGGGATCGGTTGCCGCTCTCCCCCACGGGCACCGCCCATGACGCCGCGACGGGTCTGGTCGACGCCTTCGATCTTTCCGCGATCGATCCGGCGCTCCGCGACTCCGCGGCCTACGTGCTCGACGTCCACCGCGAGTTCCCGGCGCTGCCCGGCGCCGTGGCGGAGGTCATGGCGATCGCCAACTCCATCGAGGCCAACTTTCGCGAGGTCGATCGGGTGGTCCGCCAAGATCCGATCCTCGCCGCCCGCGTGCTGTCGGTCGCCAATTCGCCGCTGTACCGTCCACCCTCTCCCATCACCTCGATCCGCGTGGCGATGCTGCGCCTGGGCTGGAGCATCCTGCGCGAGATCCTGATGCAGGCGGTCGCCGAGGCCCACCTGTTCCGCCACGGACCGCGCCGCGAGCTCGCCACCGCGCGGCAGCACGCGATCGCCCTCGCCCACGTGCACCGCCACGTCGCCCGGGTGGTCGGTCTCGACGGCGAGCACGCGTTCGTCTGCGGTCTGCTCCACGACCTCGGGCACCCGATCATCTTGAGCCTGCTCGCGCGGCCCGACGCGCCACCCGTCGACGGCCCCGCTCGGGTCGCGCTGGTGAGTGCCTTGCACGCGACGGTCGGCGCCCGGGTCGCGACGTCATGGGGGCTCCCCGACGTCGTCGCGCGGGTCTGCCGCGAGCACCACGCCGACGAGACCGACGCCGCGTTCAGTATGCAGGGCACGTCGACGATCGCGATCTGCGAGGCGCTGGTTGCCGGCGCCGGACTCGCCAGCCACCCGATCCCTGGCCCCGAGCAGTCCGCTCTCCAGCTGGGCCGCCTCGGGCTGCCCGACCACGAGGTCGCGTCGCTGCAGAGCACCGTCGAAGTGCTGTGTCGAGAGGCCGGCTGACGCGCCGCCGCATCGCTGCGCGTGCCCAATCCCCGAGCGATGACGTAGATTGACGCGGTTGGCCGCCGACCCCGAACAGATCGCCACGGCCCTGCGCGCGCGCGGCTGCGTGACGCCTGCCCTGGTCATCGACCTCGCGCAGGTCGAGCGGAACATCGCCGCGATGATCGCCCACCTCGGTGGCCCCGAGCGCTGGCGGCCCCACGTCAAGACCATCAAGCAGGCGCGGATCGTCACGATGCTGCTGGCCGCCGGCGTCCGCCATTTCAAGTGCGCCACGATCCCCGAGCTGCGCATGGTCGTCGACGCCGCCGCACGGTTCGGCGCCGACGTCGACGTCCTGCTCGCCTACCCCATCGCGCGCGCGCGGATCGGCGAGCTCGTCGCCCTCGCCCACGCTGCGCCCCACGCCACCATCGGGGTCACCGGCGACGACCCCGATCACCTCGAGGCGATCCTCGATGCGGACCCCCGCTCGGGCCCGCTCGTGGGCTGGATCGACGTCGATGTCGGCATGCACCGCACCGGGAGCCCCGCCGCGACGTGGCTTCGCTGGGCCGAGCGCGCGCGTCGACCGATCGCCGGCGTGCACGCGTACGAGGGCCACCTCGGCTGGGACGACCGCGCCGCCGCAGCGCAGTGCTATGGCGAGCTGGGCGCGCTGGTGCGGGCCGTGGGTCCGTGCCGATGGCTGGTGACCTCGGGCAGCCTCGCGTTCGATCACGCCCTCGCGTCGCCGTCGCTGCGGCCCGGCGACGGCGACGGCGACGGCGACGGCGACCGCCATGGATGGCTCCACCAGATCGGCGCCGGGACCCTCGTGCTCGTCGACGTCGCGAGCACGGTCCCCGCGCGATCGATCGGCGCGGCGCCCTCGACCTACGTCGCCGCCCGCGTCGTCGCCCGTCCGGGCCCCGGGCGGATCACCCTGGATGCCGGCAGCAAGGCGCTCGCCCCCGACCGGCCGCCGCCGAATTGCACGGTGCTCGGCAAGCCGGATTGGCGTCCGCAACGGCCCAGCGAAGAGCATCTGCCCGTGCTCGTCGACGACCGCGAGACGCCGGCGCGCGACGAGATCGTGCTGCTCGTCCCGGATCACGTGTGCACGACGGTGAATCTCTACCGCGAGGCGATCTATCTGCGTGACGGCGTGCCCTGCGGCCGCGGTCCCATCGACGCCGGCGGCCGCGAGGCCCAACCCGACGCCGCCCCCGAAGGCGGCCCCCACCTCGACGGAGCGAGCCGATGATCGACCCCGTGCGCGCGAGCCCAGCCCGTGGCGACAGCCGAGTCCACCCCGTTCGGGCGCGCCGCGTCGTTCGCCGCGGCGGCGCGAGTTCGGCGGGCCTCGCGGCGATGGCGGTGCTCAGCGGACTCGGCGCGATGGTACCGGCGGGATGTCAGCCCAACGTCACCGAGCTCGACATCGATGTCGTCACCCCCGAGGACGCCGGCGAACTCGAGGCGGCGAACAACGTCGCCATGGTGCTCGAGCCCAACGGCGCCTCGCTCAGCGCCGCCGCCGACGGCCTCGACTTCGACCTCGCCCTCGAGCTCGATCCCGACGACGCGGTGCGCACGCTCGCGCTGTACCTCGCCCGCGACGAGCGCTTGTTGGCGTGGGGACGCACCGCGCCGTTCACCCTCGGCGCCGCGGCCGACGGCATCGCGGTGTTCCTCGGCCAGCCCGGTGCGTTGTCCACGTTTCCCCTCGTGCTCGACGTGCCCGACGATCTCCTGCTCGCCGCCGCCGCCCCCGGTCGCGGCGTCGTCACGATGTCGACGAGCGGCGCGACGTCGTATCTCGACGGCTTCACCCTCGTCACCCGCGCCGCCGCTCCGCTGCCCGATCCACCGGCGGCGGACGACGGCGTGCTCGTCGGCGACGCGAATGGTGGTGTCATGCGCGTCGCCTTCGCCCAGGGATTGCGGGCCCACCGCTTCGATCCCGGCGACGACGCGTGGATCGACGTGACACACACCGGCGCCGCCGCGGTCGGTCTGCGACCGGAAGCCGCGTGGGTCGTCGACATTGATGGCCGCGTGCTGTCGCTGTTCGGCGGTGGCGATCACACCGACGTCGTCGCGATCGACCTCACTCCCCGCGACGACGGATCCCTCGCCGCTGGCGTCGTGCAAGGCCTGGCCCTCGATGCGCCGCGCCGCGGGGCGTCCGCGCTGTGGGCCACCGGCGACGACGACGAGATCGTGATCTTCGGCGGCGACGACGTCCCCGCGCTGTACTTGGTGCGGCGGGGCGCCGCCGTCGGTCCGAGTGGTGCGTGGCTGGGCGGTCGCTGCGTGCGGCTCGACGACGGCGACGACACCATCCGCGTGCTGTGCGGGGGCGGCGTGCGCGACGGCGCACCCACGGGCGACGCGGTGATCGTGTCGCTGACGGCGGGCGCCGAGCCGAGTCTCGAGGAGCGTGCGGCTCTGTTGACGCCGCCGATGCCTTCGCCGCGGTGGTTCGTCGACGACTCCGCGGTCTACGCGCAAGGCGAGGGCGTGCTGCTGCCCTTGGACCGCGTCAGCCTCACACCGGACGAGCCACGCAACGGACTCCGCGCGCGCGGTGGCCAGGTGGTCGCGCTCGAGGGTGGCGCGACCCTGCTGGTCGGAGGATCGGACGCCAACGGCGTCCCGACGACGCGCATGCAGGTGTTCACCCCCGCAGTGACGGCGGACTGAGACACTACGAGATCGCCATCGCCGACGGCGCCATCCGGGCCGTGGACCTGCGCCAGATCAGGGTCTCGGACGACGACTTCGGCCTCATGACGCCGCTGCCGGAGTCTGCGGCCGACGCCGAGCTCGCTGCGCTGGTCGACGATCGGCCGACGACGTGACCATGCAAAACCGCTGAGCGGCACCGCCGCAGCATCCGGGCCCCGCGCCCGCCGCGGGTCCGTCACGACCGCGGGTACGCGGCCTTCGTCATGCGTCGAGCAGCGCGTGCAGCTGGGCGACGACGGCGTCGGGGTCGGCGTCCATGCGCACCGGCACGTTGGCGTGGAGGCTCGGGAATCCGAGGGAGCCTTCGTGATAGCGGGTCTTGAACTCGGTGAACTTGAGCCCGTGGGCGGTCGACACCACGACCACCCGATCGCGCAAGCCGATGGTCTTGGCCCTGACCAGCTTCTCGAGACACGCCAGCGCCACACCGGTGTGCGGGCAGTTGAACATGCCTGTGCGATCGGCACGCGCCACCGCATCCGCGAGCTCGGCTTCGCCGGCCTGCTCGACGATGCCATCCGTGGCAGCCAGGGCCGCGATCGCCTTGTTGCGGCTCACCGGATCCCCGATCTGGATCGCCGACGCCAGCGTCGGCGCGGCGACCATCGGCTCGACGTCGCCGGGCTCCATCGGCCGCCCGGCCGCGCGCGCCCTGAGAAAGCCGCGATACAGCGGATTGGCATGCTCGGCCTGACAGCACACCAGCCGCGGCAACCGCGAGACGAGCCCCAGATCCCGCATCTGCAGGAAGCCCTTGGCGATGGCGCTGACGTTGCCGAGGTTGCCGCCGGGCACCAGCACCCAATCGGGCACCGCCCAGTCGAATTGCTGCACGATCTCGACGGCGATGGTCTTCTGGCCCTCGACCCGGAGGCTGTTCATCGAGTTCGCGAGATAGATCGTGGGGTCCTCGGTGAGCCGCTGGACCACGCGCATGCAGCCGTCGAAGTCGGTCCGCAGCGAGCAGACGATCGCGCCGTTCGCCAGCGGCTGCACCAGCTGCGCCGCGCTGATCTTGGCTTCGGGCAGCAGCACGACCACCGGGATGCCCGCCGCCGCTCCATAGGCCGCCAGCGCCGCAGATGTGTCGCCGGTCGACGCGCACGCGACCGCCCGAATCGGCCGGCCCCGCGCGATCATCTGCTTCACGCACGACACCAGCACCGTCATCCCCAGATCCTTGAATGATCCGGTGTGGCTGGTGCCGCACTGCTTGATCCATAGGTCCGACAGTCCGATGGAACGCCCGTAGCGCTCGGCCCAGAACAGGTTGGTGCCGCCCTCGAGCAACGACACGACGTTCTCGTCGTCGAGGTGCGGGGCGACCCATTCCTTTTTGCCCCACACCCCGGATCCGTACGGCCAACCGGTGCGCAGCCACCTGTCGTCGAACAGCTTCATCCACGCCGCGGCCGAGCGCGCGCGCAGGGCCTCCGTATCGTGGACGACCTCGAGCAGGCCGCCGCAGCTGGGGCAGCGATAGACCACCTCGTCGAGCGACAAACGGCCAGGACACCCCGCGACACACACGAACCATGCGCCGAACATCGCCCCGAGCTTGGCAGCCGCGCGCGCGCCGGCGCAAGGGGCGAGCCGCAGAAGCATCGGCGTCACCATGCGGGTGCCCGTGCCGCCAGCCGTTTGCAGACGCGTCCCATCGCCGGTGTGTCGCGGCGTTGCGGGCGTCCACCGCGGGCTGTTAGTCTAGCGGCGACCGTGGCGAGCGCGTGGCGAGCCGTGCTGAGCACCGGCCTGGCGAGGCGGCGGCTCGCGACGGTGGTGGTCGGTGCCGCGCTCACGGCCATGCCGCTGGTGGGGACTCTGGGCTACGAGCACGGCCTCGTGCTGGGACCTCTCGCGGCGACCGGCGGCATCGCGGTCGGCGTCGACGCGGTGATGCGGGCGCGGAGCGACGGCGCGGCGATCTTGCGGAGCGTGCTCGCCGACGCCTCGCGCGAGCTCGCCGTCCTGCTCGGCATCGCGTTACTGATGACGCTGGTCGGCCAGCTGTGGCAGCCGGCGTGCGAGCCGCTGGGCGGCATCGGGTTCTTCCTCGCCGGGCCGTGCATCGGCGCGATGCTGGGGATGATCTGCGGCGTGTGGGGGGCCGTGCTCACGCGCTCCCGTCTCCGCGCCCTGACCCTCGGCGCGCTGCCGCTGGTGGCGAGCACGGCGATCGGCGTGTGGCGCCTCGTCGCCGACCCGGTCGTGTTCGCCTACGATCCGTTCTGGGGCTACTTCTCGGGCTCGGTCTACGACGAGGCGGTCGCCGTCGACGCCACCTATCTGCGCTTCCGCGCCTACAACCTGCTCGGTGCCACCGCAGCGCTCGCGGGCTTGGTCGGGTGGTGCGGACCGCAGCTGCGCCTGCGGGCGCTGCCATGGCGCGCCGCCATCGTGCGCAGCACGCCGGTCGTCGTGCTCGCGGGGATCACCGCCGCGATCGGCCTGCGCGGCGCTAGCTACGGCTTCACCGCGAACCTCGCGTCGATCACCGAGGTGCTCTCGGGCACTCGCGAGACCGAACATTTCGTCATCTACTACGCGCCGCGATCCGCCGACGCGCGCACGATCGACGTCATCGCCCGCGAGCACGAGTTCGCCTGGGACGAGCTGCGCACGGCGATGAACGGCCGCGAGCCCGACGGCAAGGTCACCAGCTTCGTGTTCGCCAGCACCGCGCAGAAGCGCCAGCAGATGGGTGCGGGCACCGTCCAGGTCGCCGCGCCGTGGCGTCGCCAGATCTACCTCGACCACCGCCCGTTCCCGCATCCGGTCCTGCACCACGAGCTCGCCCACATCTTCGGCGCCACCATCGGCGATCCGCTGTTCGGGGTGAGCCTGGCCGGCGGACGCCTGAACATGGGCCTCATCGAGGGCTTCGCCACCGCGATGGCGCCACGCCCCTCCGATCGCCTCGATCTGCACGACCAGGCGACGGTGCTGGCGCGCCTCGACAAACTGCCTTCGATGGCCGCGATCATGGGGCCAGGCTTCTTCACCAAGGCCTCGCAGATCGCCTACACCGCTGCCGGCTCGTTCTGCCTGTACCTCATCGAGACCCGCGGCTTCGAGCCGATGGCGGTGCTGTACCGCAGCGCCGGTGATTTCGACGCCGCCTACGGCACCGCGCTGGGCGATCTCGAAGCCGAGTGGCGCGCCTTCATCGATGCGCGGGATGGCGTGGGCGACGACGACGTGGCCGCCGCCGCGCAGCGGTTCCGGCGACCCTCGGTGTTCGAGCGCCCCTGCGCTCACCGCACCGCCGACCTCCGCGGTGAGATCGAGCGCGCGCTCGGCCGCGGCCGCTTCGCCGAGGCGGTCGAGGGCTACCGCGAGATGTGCCGCCTCGAGCCGACCCAGCCGGAGCACGGCCTCGGCCTCGCCCATGCGCTCGCCACCGACGGACGGTGGGACGATGCGCGCGAGGTCCTGAGCGCGCTGTCGCTCGGCGACGATCTCACCACCACGATCCGGGCCGCGATCGCCGAGCGACGCGGTGACCTCGAGCTCGCCCGCGGCGACCTCGTGGCCGCGCGCGAGGCCTATCGCGCCGCCTTGGCCCTGCCCCAGGCCGAGGCCCGCATTCGCGTGCTCCAGCTCCGCGAGCTCGGCGCGAGTGACCCCGAACTCGCCCCACTGGTGCTCGCCTACCTGGCGCCGTTCGACGCCACCGACGACGCGATGGTCCGCGCGGTGACCGGGGGTTGGGCCGCCGCGCAGATGGCTCGGATACCGCGCTTCGCCGCGCTGGGCGAGTACCTACAGGGTCGACAGCTCGCCGGTGCCGAGCGCCCCGGGGCCGCCGCCGCCCACCTCGAGCGCGCGCTCGTCGACGACGGCGCCCAGCTCCCGTCTGCGGAGTTCGTCCGCGCGGCGCGGCTCGAGCTGCTCGAGGCCTATGCGATGCTGGAGCGCTGGGACGACGCGCGCACGATGCTTGCCCGACTCGCCGTCGATCCCGAACAGCCCCACGGATACCGCGCACAGTGGGCCGAGTGGACCCGGCGGTTGGAATTCTTCGCCCGCGCTGCCGCCCAGGCTACAGACCGCGGGTGATCCGCCACGCGCGGCCGTCCCTGACGAGCTCGAACATCGCATGATCCTGCTTGCGGGTGTGGCTGCCGTCGATCTCGACTGTGCCAGCCTCGTCGGCGATCGACTGCAACCGGAAGCTCGCGTCGATCCACGCCCGCACGGTCGCGCGATCCTTGATCACGTCGACCTCGAGGTAGTCGATGGTGAAGCGCACCGACTCGAGCTGGGCCATGCGCTCGCGCAGCACGACGCCGAGCTCGGTGTACTCGAGATCGTCGCCGGGATCGTCGGTGCCGGCGGTGTCGTAGTAGGTCGGGTGCGCCGTAGCGAGCACGCCCGCGGCGTCGCGCCGCACGAACGCGGTCCGGTAGCGCTCGAGCACCGCGAGGATGTCGCGGTTCATCTCGGTGTCCGGGATCTCGGTGCCGGGGATCGTCGGCTCCTTCTTGCAGCCGACCAGCGGCGTGGCAACCAGCGGGAGCAGGCACAGGAGGAGACGGGTCAGTCGCGATCGCATGGTGGGTGAAGGAGGCGGCGGCCCGAGCGGAGCAAGCCATACCGCCGGGGGGGTCGCGGGCGCAAGAGTGTGCAAGTCGCGCCTCGCCTCCGAGAAGCCCGGCAAACGCGTGGGGTTCTGGCCACTTGAGCGAGCCCCGAGCCCGTCCAGGGAATGCCTTCGCCCCCGACCGATGCCATTTTGGCAGCCGCATCGGCTCGCCGGTGTCACGTCGTCGCGCCGGGCGTGCGCGTGCCCGGTTATCATCCCCAGAGGTGACCGTCGAAGCCCGCCTGCATCCGCGTTTCGCGATCGATGCCCACGCTGATGTGATCGGCGAAGAGGTCGTGCTCTGCCGAGCGCTCGGCGACATCAGCCTCGGCGGCTGCTCGTTCTGGAACGCCGGCTGGGAGCAGCCCGGCACCGAGGTGCAGATGCTCCTCACCTTCCCATCGCTGCGTGCGAACCTGCCGGTCGGTGGTGTGATCGTGCGCAGCTCGCCACGGGACATGGGCGTCCGCTTCCACAGCATGACCGACGAGCAGAAGTGGGCGCTTCGCAAGCACCTGCGCGATCTCCAGACCCAGACCCCCAGAGAATGACCGCGCTCACGGAAGAGCAGTCGCGACTCGTCGAAGCCTACCTACCGCGGGTGGCGATGCTCTCGCGAATTCTCGCGCAGGGTGTCTCCCACTCCAGCGCGGACGAGTTGCACAGCGCCGGCTGCGAGGGCTTGATCGAAGCGGCGCTGCGCTACGATGCCACCAGCGGCGTGCCGTTCTCCGCCTTCGCACACTACCGTGTCCGCGGGGCCATGATCGACGCTGCCCGTCGCGCCGCGCCCCACGTGCGTCGGCGTTCGCGGGCGATGCGGACGCTGCAGGCCTCGCAGGCGCTGCTCGAGCAGGCCCAGCGTCGGCAACCATCGGGCGACGTCAGCGATCCCCGCACGCTCCGCGAGCGCGTCGCGGCGGCTGCCGACGTCGTCGCGCAAGCCACCGCCGCCGTCGTCCTCGCCCGCCTCGCGCCGGTCGATCCCGAGAGCGTCGCCGATCCGCAGCAGACCCCCGAGGATCTCGTCGAGCACTCCGAGGCCCTCGCCCGTCTGCGCGGCCTCGTCGACGCCAGCGACGACGAGGCGCGGCAGATGATCCACGCGCTGTACGTCGACGGCCTCAGCATGCACGAGTACGCCGCCCAGACCGGCGTCAGCGTCAGCACGATCTCGCGTCACCACGCACGGCTGCTGTCACGGCTGGCGACGGCCATGGTCACGCCTGAGGCGATGGGCCCCGCGGCAGCGCCCGGCCCCGCGCGCGCCGCCGCGGGGCCCACGGCAGCCCCGCGCGGCGGCCACTCGCCCCGCGGACCTCCGCGGCGGCCGGAATCTTGACCTCGACCCGCCCGCCGCGCTGCCATCGCCCGATGATCGGCCCCGAACGAGCGGCATGGATGGTGATCGCTGCGGCGTTGCTCGGCTGCGGTGCCCACCCCCCCGCGATGGCGAAGCGCACCGCCGACAAGGCGGCGCTGTTCGGGGATCCGACGTTGGTCCCCACGCGCGAGGGCGAAGCGGCCCGCCGCGAGCTCGCCCAGTCGGGGGAGGTCGCCGCCGTGCTACGGGCGACGGGCTGGATCGAGGGGCTGCACGTCGACGTCGAGCACCGCGGTCCTCGCGTCGACGTCGTGATCGCGGGCAGGCGCACCGCGGACGCGCCTGACGATCTCGAGGCACACATCGCCGAGATCGTTGCGCGGGTGAGCGGTGAGGGCACCGCGCTCAGCCTCGCGATCGCCGAGCCGATCACGGCGCCGCGACCGCAGCCGCGATTGCTGCCGCTCGGGCTCGCGGTGTTCGGGCTCGGGGCCTGCGCGGCGCTGCTCGCCGATCGGACCTGGCGACGCCGTCGTCGGCTCAAGCGGCGCGGCGGGACGCGAGCGCCGAGCTGACGTGCATCGCGTAGCCGCGGTAGTCGCCCAGCGCAGGCCCGAGCCCGTGCTCGAGCACCAGCGTCAGATCCAGCAGATCGTTGCGGTCGAGCGCCGACTGGACCTTGTCCAGCAGGGCGAGCACGCGGCGACCGTAGTCCGCCAGCACCATCCCCACCGACGGCGACATCGGCCGCAGCAGCTCCGACGAGACCACCACGAAGGTCAAGAAGCGCTGCAGGCGGTCGGTCGTCGACTCGAACGTCGCGAGCGCATGACCGAGCTCCCCCATGCGCATCGTCTCGGCGATGCTGCGGCAGTCATGCGCGAGGCTGACGGCGAACGGACCCGCGGTCGTGGCGGTGCGCTGAGCGAGTTCGAGGGCGGCGGCGTGCATGTCCGCATGCATCGCCCGCGGGGCGTCCCGACTTGAGCAGGCCGGCCTGAGGCAGGACACCGGCGGCCCAGGATGACGGCGACGACCCATGCGTGCGATGCTCGCCGCGTGACCGCGCGCCCCCTGCTCCTGACCCTCGCGCTCCTGCTGCCGTCCGTCGCGAACGCCGACGAGAAGAACCCCGCCGCAGAGGCGTGCGTGGGCAAGGCCAACGGCGCCCCTTGTGCCACCTCGCGCGTGGTCCAGAGCGCCGCCGGCAAGGCCGAGAAGAAGACCGAGCCGGGCTCGTGCCAGCCCGACGAGTGTTGCGAGCTCGACTACTCGTCGGGCGTGCCGCCCAAGACCACGTGCGGTCCATGCCTGGTGTGCAAGCCGGGCGCCGTGCCCGCGGGCGCGGGCAGTGGCGAGGGCGGCGGGCCGGGCGTCGAGCCCCCGCGCGCCGGCGGCGACGATCCGCCGGCGGCGACGCCGAACGACAAGCGCGGCTGCTCGGTCGCCGGATCGACGGAGGCCGAGCCGCCGTGGTGGCTGCTCGGCCTCGTGGTGCTCGGCCGTCGTCGCGGCAGCGTCAGCCGCAGAACGCCTTCGCGCCGCCCGTCTTGATGTCGGCGATCTGCTCCTTCGCCGCGGTGATCCACTCTTCGGTCGCCGACGGGTAGCCGGCGTGGGCGACCAAATCGTAGCACTGCACCGCGACATCGCACTGGCCGCGGGCGGTGTATGCCAGCGCCGAATAGAACAGCGCAAAGGCGACGAAATCGTCCTCGGGGTAGCCGACCACGACCTCGTACCACTCGCTCAGCGCCTCGTAGAGTTGATCCTCCAGATAGAAGCCAAAGCCGAGCCAGAAGCGGACCTCGGGCGTGCGCGCGTGGCCGGGGAACTTGGTCAGGAAGTCCGCGAACAGCCCGCGGCTCACCGCATACTTGCCGCCGTCGAACGCCGCGTAGGCCTCGTCGAACGCGGCGTCGGCGGACTTGCCTTTGAGCGGATCGGACTTCGGGGCCGAGTCGGCGTTGCCGGGATCGAACGTGTAGACGAAGGTCTCGGGCTCGGTCGCCTTGTAGCTACCCTTCGGCATCATGTTGAGGGTCTTGCCGCGGTAGGTCGTCCACGTCACCTGCCCGGACTTGTTCTGCGCCCATAGCCGGACCTCGGACGCCTGCAGCGGACCTGCCGCGTCGCCGCCGACGCCGGAAAGTAGGGCCTCGGCCCCGTCCGCGACCGTGAAGCTGAGCGCGTCGGAGTTGGCGCCCGGCTTCGCCGGCGACCACTTCGTGCCCGTCTTGTACTGCACGAACAGCTTGAGGTCGCCGCCGGTCTTGTTGCGCACGCTGAGCTGGCGCGACTTGAAGGTCTGGATCTTCGGCTCGGGCTTGTCCGAGTCGACCACGGCCCACGCGGCGGACCGGCCGATCTCGTTGCTGCCGTACTTCACCCAGATGTAGCCGTCCTCACCCCACCAGGTGTCCCACGAATTGAGCACCAACCAGGCGCCGCGCTTGTCGTCCCACCCCGCGATGACCACCGCATGGTTGGGCTGACCGCTCGCGCCCTCGTCGAAGACGCCGCCGGTATAGGCGCTGAACGCCTGGGTGACGTACACCGACGACGACACCGGACCGTACTTGCACAGCGCGGCCTTGATCTCGGCGACCTCGGGCTTCAGCTTGTTCTGGTTGACGAAGCCCCACGCCGCGATCTTGCGCGTCGGGACGATCTGCGCGTTGCACTGGCCGTCGGCGTTGCGATACGGCACCTCCTTCTCGAGCACCGCGCCCTTCTCGGCGAGCCAGTCGTAGACCAGCGGCGTGTAGCCGCCGGCGCAGCTGCCGATGTCGCCCCAATCGCGGTGGGTCGCGCAGTCGACGACGTGCTGCTCCGAGAGATCGAACTCGGGATCGAACCCGTTGGCGATCGCGTGAGCGCCCTCGAACACCGACAAGGTCGCGAAGGCCCAGCAGCTGCCGCAGGTCTGCTGCGAGCGCGGCGCCGCGAGGTACTCCTTCCAGGTGAACGCGACCGACTCGGGCGAGCACACGGCGTCGCCGACCAGCGGTGCGATGGGTTGGTCGATGTGATCGGAGCCCTTGCCCTTCTTCGGCTCGACGATCGGGTCGCCGACCTTGCCGCCGATGATGCCGTCGGCGCGGATCGCCCTGGGCTTGCGCACCGACATCTGCATGATGTTCGGCGCCCGACCGACGCCGCGCTTGCGCAGCGTGGCGCGGGCGCGCTCGTTCTGCGCGCGCATGAACTGCATCTGTTTGGGCGCCGGAAGCTCCTTGAGGCCCGTGCGCTGCTTGATGGGAATGTCGAGCGCGCGGGTGTAGCCCACGGAATAGCTGCTCTTCTTGGCGCGGATCTTCTTGCGGAGCTCGCCGAGCTGCGCCTGCACCTGCTTGGGCGCGGCGCGCTCGCGCTTGGTGAGCTCCGCCCGGTTCTTCTTGGTCGTGAACGCGCTGACCGGCAGCTTCACCGGCGCCCGCTTGGCGGCGGGACGCTTGTCCGCAGCCTTGGTGGTCGGCTTGGCGCCCGCCCCCGCGCGGTTGGGCCGCGGCGGCGGTCCGATGCGGGCTGCACGGGCGCTCGGCGTGGTCTTGGGGGCGGCACTCGGCTTCGGTCCGGCGCTCGTCTTGGGCGGCGCACGCTTGGGCGTGGGCTTGGCCCGCGGCGGAGGACCGACGACATCGACGAACATCGCGTAGCTCTCGAGGTCGGCGGCGTCAGCGGTCGCGGCGTCGTGATCGACCTCCATCGTGGATGCGTCGGCGTCGGCGTCGACGCCTTGGATCTGCAGGCCGAGGAGCAAGAGCGCATGGGTCAGCATCACAGGATCTCCGGGGGGTGGACGTCGTCACGAAGCAGACGCGATGCCGCCGCGTTTGCCGAACGAACGTACAACTTCGACGGTGACCGGGGAAGGTCATTCCGCGGCCGCATCAATGGACCTATCGACCGGACCTATCGACCGGACCTATCGACGATCGGGCGGTGCTCCGGCCCCACGCGTCCAGCCCCGAAGTGGCGTGATCGTCACGCTGCGAGCAGGTTCCGCCCGTGGCTCCCACACCTTCTCGATGTACGCGAGGTTGCGAACCGCCTTGGGGTTGCGTGGCAGCCAACCGTGGAGGGTGACGAGCAGCACGCCGAGCACCAGCCCGCCGCCCATCGCGAAGGTGCTGCGAAGGCCGGGCTCGATCGCGCGCAACCACACCAGAGCGAATCCGATCGTCGAGGCGAGCACCACGACGACCACGAGATCGGCGCCCGGAGTCCAAGGCGCGCCCCAACCGACATAGGGCCGCCACGGCCCGTTCCACAGCGGCCACAGCACCTCGGCCACCGGCGCATCGACGGCGGCGAGATCGAAGTGGGGCCACAGATTCGCCGCGAGCGCATTGACGATCACGCCGTAGATTCCCAGCCCGACGAGCACCGCGATCCACGGCGCGCGCGTGCGGGCCTGGGCGTAGATCTCGGCCCAGCCGAGCACGAACGAGGGCAGCGCGATCACGAAGTAGCGGGGGCCGACCCGCCAGCCGCCCTCGAATGACAGGCTCACGTTGATCCACAGGAAGACGAGCACCACGCCGAGGTGCACGCGCGCCTCGAAGCGCCGCGCTTCATCGCGGCCCGCGACGACGAGACCGTACAGCGCCGGCACGACCGCGGGCGCCCACCACAGCAGGCCGCCATCGACCGCCAGCAGGTGGGTCGCAACGCCGTGCCAGGTCGGCCAGCGCAGGCCGAGCAACCCCTGGCCGTGCTTGCTCGCGAACTCGGCGACGGTGGCGTGGGCGTAGCCGGTCGACATCGGTGAGCCAAAGATCTGATCGTGGTAGGCCGCGAGCAGGATCACCGGCACCAAGGCGCCGAGGATCGCCGCGAGCATCGCGGTCGGCATACGCCGATCGACGCGCATGCGCGCGAGCAGTCCGATGCCGATCGGGATCGCCGCGAACGCGGCGATGTACTCGACGGCGATCGCCGCGGACGCCAGCGCCCCACCGGCGGCGCACCACGACCACCGCGATCGGTCGTCGCCGTGCTCGAGACCGTGGGCGATCGCGGTGATGCCGGCATGCAGGCACAGCGCCGCCAGGGCATGGCCGTACAGCAGATGCGCATAGACGACCGCGGGGGTCGCGAGCGCCCACGTCAGCACCGCCGCCATCGTCGCGCCCGCCCCGAACACGCCGACGTGACGCCGCCACAGCACCACCGCGAGCAGCACCGTGGGCAGCGCGCCACCGAACCATCGGCCCCAGCCGGTGACCGCACGCAAACTCGGCCCCTGGGGCCCGCCCGTCGCCTTCGCCACGAGGTACCCCAGCGCCGCGACCAAGGTGGTGCCCGGCGGCTTGTTGGGATAGAGGCGACCGTCGACCGTGGATCGTGCGGTGTCCGGGCCGGCATCGAGGCCACGCACCGCGGGCCCGTCGATCGCCCATTGCCCGGCGTCGACGAGCGCGATGGCCTGCATGATCCGCGGCCGCTCGTTGGCGTTGCGGGTCTGCTCGAAGTACGGAAAGTTCAGACCACACGCCAGGGCGAGTAGCAGCCACACCCCGGCGGACGACCGCGACGCGCTGACGCTCCCGCCCATGCCGCCGCGTCAGTCGCTGCTGCCGGACGGGAGGCTCTGCTGCGACTTGAGCCGGGCCTTGAGCGCCGCGAGCTCGTCGTCGACCTTGCTGTCACCCTCGAGGGCGGCGAGCTTGGCGTCGAGCTCGGCGTCTTGGATCTCGGTCGACATCTCGGCCTGGACCTCGTTGAGCGCCTCGATCGACGCGATGCGCGACTCGATCTCCTCGAGGCGCGACAGCGTGCCGCCATCGCCGATCTGACCGGGGGCCATGCCGCGCTTGGCGGCGCGAGCCTGCGCCATCAGCGAGCCGCGCCGCAGATTGAGCATCTTCAGCTTCTGCTTCGAGGTCGTGACGTGGCGCTGCATGCTCTCGACCATCTGCCCCTGCTCGTCGTGGGCGAGGCGGGTGTCGGCGAGCTGCGCCGCGAACTCGGTCTTGCGGCGTAGGGCCTGGCGCGCGAGTTCCTCGTTGCCGAGGCGCAGGGCCTGCTCGGCGCGGCGCTGCCAGTCGGCCTCGTCCTTGGCGAGCGTCTCGATCTTGCGCTCCATCACCTTGCGGTCGACGACCGCCTGGTGGAGGTCGCGCTCGGCGGCCTGGATCTGGGTGGCGAGGTCGTCGAGCATCAGCGCGACCTCCTGTCCGGGATCCGAGACGGACTCGACCGCGCTGGTGAGCGTGCTCGAGATCGAGTTCTTGAGGCGGCTGAAGATCCCGGGCTTGTTGTCACTCATCGCGCACTCCGATTCGCTTCGTGGTTCGAGTCCAGCGGTCCCATCCGGCCGACACGCCAGGCCGACACGCCAGGCCGACACGCCAGGCGGCAGCTGCGGGCTACCCGCGGCCCAGCCGCAAGGCGCATGCGTTTCACTCGCATTGGGCGGTAGCGTACCAACTCGCACGCGCGCCGCCAGTGTCCACCGCCGGCCGTCGGACCCGGCGCGGCCCGGTGTATCCTGCGGCGCCGCGGTGGGAATCGACACGACGACGGGGTTCGGTGCGGTGCGCGGCCACGCGGTGGCCCTGGCGCAGCTCGGGCGCGCGCTCGAACGCGGGCAGCTGCACCACGCGATGTTGTTCGTGGGTCCCAAGGGTGTCGGCAAGGCCAAGGTCGCGCGCGCCCTCGCCCGCGGGCTGCACTGCGCCACCTTGCCCGGTCGCGGCTGCGGCAGCTGCTCGACGTGCCGCCGCATCGACGCCGATCGCCACGGCGGCCTCGAGTGGATCGTGCCCGAGACGACGGGCGCTAGGATCAAGGTCGAGGCGGCGCGCGAGCTCGCGACCCGCCTGCTGCTCGCACCGTTCGAGGGCGACGCGCACGTCGTCGTCTTCGATCCCGCCGAGGCGCTCACCGACCAGGCGTTCAACATCCTGCTCAAGACCCTCGAAGAACCCCGACCCGGCGTCCACTTCGTCTTGATCGCGACCAGCCTCGACGGCCTGCTGCCGACGATCCTCTCGCGCTGCGCCGTCGTGCGGTTCGGGCGGCTGGCCGACGACGACGTCGCGTTCGCCCTCGACGCCGCGCTGGCCGAGCGCGCCGAGCCGGTGCCCGAGGCCCGCCGCGTGCTCGCGATCCGCCTCGCCGACGGCAGCCCCGGCGCCGCCACCGATCTCGCGCAGGACCCCACCCTCGATGAAACCCATGCCCTGTTGCGCGAAGCGTCACGGGCCGCGGTGCGCGGGCCGGGATCGATCTTCGCTGGCGAGTCGTCACCGCTGTCGCAGGCGTGGAGCGGGGCCACCGCGGGGCCGACCACGGGCAAACCGGCCCGCGAGCGCCAAGCCGTCATGCGCACCACCGAGCTGTGGTTGCTGGATCTGCGCGAGCGCCTGCGCGGTCGCGAGGGCGTGCCCGACGTCGCCGCCACCGGCTCGGATCGACCGGCGTGGACCCGCGCCACCGACACGCTGCTCGAGCTGCAGACCCGCATCGATCGCAACGCCAACGCCCGATTGGCGTTCGAGGCCGCGCTGCTCGAGCTGTGGAGCGACGCCGATGCTCGCGGCTGAGATGACGCTGCCCGCCGCGCTGCGCGACGCCGTGCACGGCGACCCGAAGGTGCGCACGGCAGGGGTCCGCAACCTCGCCCCTGCCCTGCTCGCAGCGGTGGCACGGCCGGGGCCGGCGTACTGCGATGGTGGGTGTCATGCCCAGGCGGGCGCGGTGTTCGAGCGCCTCGAGGCCGCACTCGACGACGGCGTGCCCGAGATCGCCGGCCATGCGGCCCTCGGCCTCGGCGCCCTCGGACGGCCCGAAATCCTCGCGCGCGCGGTGGTGTGGAGCGCCATCGATCGCGACGACGAGGACACCCGCTGGCTGCACGAGACCGCGATCATCGCGATGTCGTACGTCGGCGTCGCCGCGCGCGGTCGCGATGCCACGATGCACGCCCGCGTGATCGAGCTGCTGAAAACCGCGTGGCACAGCCCCCACGCCGACGTACGATTCCAAGTCGCGATCGCCCGCGTCGAGATCGACGATCCCGACGCCGAGCCCGCCTTGGTCGACGCGCTGGGTCGCGAGTCGTCGGCCGAGCTGCGCGAGCAGATCGTCGCCGCGTTGGCGCTGCTGCCCCGGGTGCAGCCCGCGACCCTCGACGCGCTCGCGGCGGCAGTGCACGACGACGACGCGCAGGCCGGCGGGTTCGGCTTCGAGGCGGCGACGTTGTTGGCCGCGGGCGGGCGGGCCGAGGGCGTCGATCGTTTGGTGCTCGGCCTCGGGCGTCGGCACGAGCGCGACGGCGCACTCGAGGCCTTGGCAGCGCTGGGCCCCGCGGCGGCGGCGGCGGCAGATCCCACCTTGGGCCTGCTGCAGCGCTGGTGGAATCCTCCCATCACCCGGGTGCGGGCGGCCTACGCGCTGTGCCGCATGGCCCCGCCAGGCACGTCGGCCCACGATCGGGCCGCTCGGGCCCTGCGCCGCTGGGCCTACCACCCCAGAGGCGCCGTGCGAGAAGCCGTCGCCGACGCCAGGCGGGCACTTGACTCGCCGCGCTCGCCTCCACCATAGTCTGCCGCCCCGCAACCTCCAAGGCGCCCCCGCGGGCGCGGCGGGAAGAGTGTGATCGTCATGAATCTCCAACCTGGCATGCTCGCGAAGAAACTCGGGATGACGCAGATCTTCCTCGAGGACGGCACGCGCGTTCCGGTGACCGTGCTCTCCGTAGCCGGTAACACCGTGATCGCCCACCGCACCACGGAGCGCGACGGATACACCGCGCTACAAGTCGGCTTCGACGAGCAGAAGCCCTCGCGTCTCACCAAGGCCGACCTCGGTCGCTTCAAGGCCGCCGGCGCCACGCCGCGCCGCTTCGTCCGCGAGTTCCGCGTCTCGGCCGAGACCCTGGCGAAGTATCCGGTCGGCAGCGACATCGCGCCGGAGCTGTTCGCCGAAGGACAGTTCATCGACGTCGTCGGCACGACCAAGGGCAAGGGCTACCAGGGCTCGCTGCGTCGCTACGGAATCGGCGGCAAGCCGGCCACCCACGGCACCCACGAGTTCTTCCGCCACGGCGGTTCGATCGGCTGCCGCCTCACGCCCGGCCGCGTCCATCCTGGCAAGCGCATGTCGGGCCACGTCGGCGCGGTCCGTCGGACCACGCAGAACCTCCGCATCGCCAAGGTCATGGGCGAGCAGGGTGTGCTGCTGGTGTGGGGCCCCGTGCCCGGCGCCGCCAACGAATACGTGATCGTGCGTGGCGCGGCCAAGACCGCGATCCGCAAGGCCCACGGCGACACCAAGAACTGAGCGGCTCTGGTTTCGGGCGCGGGGGCGGGGGCGGGGGCGGAGGATCGCCCCCTGATCCACGCCGATGGGCTTGGGCCGACGCAGGCGGCCCCGTGGGGGCATGGCGAAGATGGCGGGACGGCGCAAACTCGACGACCGCTCGGTCCGCCAAGACGGCGCGTACAAGCGCGCGAAGGCCTCGGGCTTCGCCGCGCGCGCGGTCTTCAAACTCAAGGAGATCGACGAGCGGTTCAGGCTGCTCTCGCCCGAGCGCCGTGTCCTCGATCTCGGGTGTTGGCCGGGCTCGTGGATGCAGTACGCGGCCGAGCGCGTCGGCGCCCGCGGCCTCGTGGTCGGCTACGATCTGCGCCCATGCGAGCTGGCGTTGCCCAGCTGGGTGCACCCCCGTGTCGGCGACGTGACCACGCTCGACTACGCGGCGCTCGTCGAGGAGTTCGGCTACTTCGACGTCGTGATCAGCGACATGGCGCCGCACACCACCGGCGATCGGCTGAGCGACCAGTATCACAGCGAGCAGCTGTGCGAGCGTGCCCTCGAGATCGCCTGCGCCACCTTGCGGCGCGGCGGCCATTTCACCGCCAAGGTGTTCCAAGGCGGCGGATTCCCGACCCTGCTCAAGAGCGTGCGCGCCAGCTTCGCCGAGGCCAAGGCGGTGCACGCCGATGCCTCGCGTGCGGGCAGCCGCGAGCAGTACCTCGTCGGCCGCGGCCTGCGTCAGGGCGGCTCGACCGTGCGCATGCCACCGGTCGAGCCCGACGACGCACCGTGAGCGACACGGCGATCGTCACGCCTGCCAGGCGGTGACGCCTGCCAAGCGGTGATCTCGGCGCGCAGCGACTCGGCGCGGCCGTGGGCGCCGTCGACATCGCCGAGGGCCCGCAGCACGAGACCGTCGGCGCGTTCGCGCGTCGATGGGTCGGAGCCCAGGGCCCGCGCGAGGTCGAAGCGGGCGCGGGCGCGGAGCAACGCCGGGCTGCCGGGGATGCGCTCGAGATCGGCGAGCGCCCGCGACAGCGCCTCGATGGCGAGCTGGGGCGCGCCCAGGCGGAGCTCCGCGCGCCCGATCGCGACCTGCAGGCGCACCGACAACACCGTGGGCCGTGCGCCCGGCACATCGAGCGCGCCGCGGGCCATGTCGGCGCGGCGCAGCGCCTCGTCGATGCGATCGAACTCGAGCAGGGCCTCCGCTGCGATCACATCGATGCGTGGATCCGCAGCGTCGCCGGCAGCCGCCCGCGCCCGCGCCACGTGCTCGAGCGCCACCGCCGGCTCACCGCGTGCGAGCGCGGCCTCGGCCTGGGCGAGGGCCACGTCGGCGACGAGGGCTGGCGCGATCCGCCGACCGACGAGCATCGCCTCCGCCCGGTCGAGGACGCGCGCGGCGTCGGCGTGGCGACCGAGTTCGGACAGCACCGCGCCCTCGGCGACCAACGGCGCGACGAGCTCGCCGGCGTCGCGGCCGTGGGCGAGCTCGCCGGCGACGACCGCCCGATCGAGGTAGTCGATCGCCGCCTCGAGGTCGCCGCGCTGACGGGCGAGCAGACCCAGCCGCGTCAGCACTACCGCCGTGCGCGGGTGATCGAGGCCCACGGCGTACTCGTCGATCTCGAGGGCGCGCTCGAGCAGGTCGTGGGCCTCCGCGTCGTCGCCCAGGGCGGCGGCGACCTCCGCGAGCGCGAGCGCGGTCTCCGCGAGGCGGGCGTCATCGCTGCCGTGGGTGCGCTCTTGCACCGCGAGCACGCGCTCGAGCTGGGCCCGGGCGCCGTCGAGATCGCCGCCGCTGCGGGCGATGTCCGCCCGTCGCCGCGCCAGCGTGATCTCGAGCTGTGGGTCGCCGCCGGTGCGTTCGAGCAGCGCGTCGGCCATCTCCGCCCACCCTTCGGCCTCGCGCCCGTGGGAGGGATCGAACGCGAGCACCTCGACCAGTTCGACGGCGGCGTGGGCCGCGATGCGATCGGCTTGGCCGCGTAGGGCCAGCATCAACGCTTGTCGCAGGTGACGCTCGGCATCGTCGCGCGTGCCCCGGGCCGACTCGTAGTCGCCGAGGACCAACAGTGCCTCGGCATGGGTGGGGTCGTAGCCGAGCTCGGCGGCGCGGACGACCAGATCGCGGGCAGCCCCCAAGCCGACGTCGTACAGCCCCGCGCGCCGCAGGGCCGCGACGCGGGCGAGCTCGGGTCGCAGCTCCGCCACCGCGGCGGCAGTCTTGGGATCGTCCGGTGGCGGGACCGGATCGAGCAGCGCCTCGATGTGCGAACAGGCGCGCAGCCGCGGCAGCCCCTGCACGGCCTCGAGCGAGCGCTCGACGACCTCGGACTCGGCGCGCTCGAGCACGTCGACCAGCGCCGAGAACTCCTCGAGGCGGCCCGCGAGGCACGACATGCGCGCGTCGAGGATCGTGTCGGACTGATCGCCCCGCACGTGGGTCGCCTCGCACGCGTCGACATAGGCGGCGTTCCAGTCGCGTACGTACGTCTGCAGCTCGGCGCGGAGCGTTGGCCACTGCTCCTCGGCGTAGCTGAGCCCGCTGCCGACCAGGTGCCCGCGCAGGTTCTCCTCGCGCGCGTCGTTCCACACCCGCGCCGCGAGTTTGCGTCCGGCCGCGCACGGCTCGGGGGCCCGGTCGAGCATCAGCCCGGCGTACACGCCCGTGACCGCGGCGGCCCCTACCCCGGCGGCGACCGCCCACCATCGCGGGCGCCACGTGCGATCGCGGGTGAGATCGGCGAGCAGCGCATGCATGCTCGGATAGCGGCCCGAGGGCTCGAGGGCGAGGCCGCGGGCGAGCACGCGGGCGAGCCACGTCGGTACGCCCGCCTTGCTCGGTGGCTCGCGGAGGTTGCCCGATGTCACGTGGTAGGCGAGCGACGCGACGTCCTCGCCGGGGAACGGCCGCAGCCCGTACACCGTCTCCCACGTCGCGACGGCGAACGAGAACTGATCGCTGCGCGCGTCTGCGGGCTGCCCGAGGTGCTGCTCGGGGGCCATGTATGCCGGCGTGCCCATGATCGCGCCGGCAGCCGTGACCGTCGCCGCCAACTTGCCGCCGCTGCCCGGCGGCCCCGCCACCGGTAGCGGCCCTGATTCCCCGGCATTGCCGGCCGCGCGCGCGAGCCCGAAGTCGGTCACGACCACGCGCCCCTGCTGCGAGATCATGACGTTGTCGGGCTTGAAGTCGCGGTGCACCAGGCCGGCGTCGTGGGCCGCCGCGAGTCCGCGTCCAGCGTCGACCATCACCGTGAGCGCCGCCGTCCATGCCCGCCGTCCGGCGTCGGGGCCCTGGTTGAGCCACGTCGCCAGGCTGCAGCCGTCGATGAACTCCATCGCGACGAACACCTGATCGTCGAGGGTGCCGACGTCGTGCACGACGATCACGTTGCGGTGCGAGAGCCGGGCCATCGCCTGGGCCTCGCGCACCAGCCGCAGCCGGCGGGCCGTGGCGCGCTCGCCGGTGGCGTGGTGCAGGAGCTTGAGCGCGAGCTTGCGATCGAGCTCGGGATCGTAGGCGGCATAGACCACACCCATGCCGCCCTCGCCGATGCGATCGATGACGACATAGCGGCCGACGACTTCGCCGCGCGTGAACACCCGCGCGCGGTCGCCACCGTGCGACGCGTCGGCGGACGTGAGCGTGACGTCACGCGGCTCGTCTTCGGCATCG
Source organism: Nannocystales bacterium (assembly GCA_038325765.1). Lineage (GTDB taxonomy): Bacteria > Myxococcota_A > Polyangia > Nannocystales > Nannocystaceae > Xiheibacterium. The sequence continues at coordinate 72,734 of JBBQJI010000006.1, read as the reverse complement.
TGCACGCGACGTCGGCATCGTACTGCTAGTGTCGTGGGCGTGCCCAACGCCTCGAATCTCGGACTCGCGCAGGTGACGACCGAGCAGCTCCGCACGCTGCTGCGCGGACTCCACCGCGAGACGCTCACGTGTCCGCTGACGCCCGCGGGGCTCGCAGGTCACGGCCTGCAGGAGCCCTCGGGCATGATCTTGGGGCACATGCGCGCGCTCGATCGCGCCGCCGTACACGCGGTCGTGGTGGCGGTGCTGGCCGAGCGCCTTGACGCTGCTCGCATGTTCAGGTAACCGTCCGACATGGTCGCGCTGCGCTCCGTTCCCAGCCTGGCCCTGCCAGGCCCTCCATCGCCGCCCACCTCCCCCGTGGGGGCCATCGCCACCTTGGCCGAGCGGCTGGTGCCCGGCCGCATCGTCGAGTGCTCCGGGCCTCCCCAGGGCGCCTCGGCGCGCACCAGCACCGCGGTCGGTCTGCTGCGCCACGTCCAGGCCAACGGCGACACCGCCGCGTGGATCCAGCGCGCGAAGGGGCCGCTGTTCCCCCCTGATCTCCACGAGGCCGGCATCGATCTCGACGCGCTCGTGGTCGTGCACATCGCCACTTCGCCGGTGCGCGACGGCCTATGCAAGGCCGCCGAGTTGCTGCTGCGCTCGGGGGCGTTTGGTCTCGTCGTCGTCGATCTCGAGGGTGATGGCGCCGGCTCGCCGGCGATGTCGGCGTGGCTCGGCCGCGTGCTCGGCCTCGCCCGCCAGCACGAGAGCTGCGTCGTGCTGCTCACCGAGAAGCCTGCCCAGGCCGACTCGCTGGGCACGCTGGTCGGGCTGCGCATCGAGCCCCACAGGCGAGCGGAGCGCGACGGGTTCTTCGTGGATCACCACGTGATCAAGAACAAGTCGGGCGCGCCGTTCGAGGTCGCGCCCGATCCGTATCGCCACCCCGACGGCGTCGGTCCGTGAGCTGTCGCCCACAACCCGCGATGCGCCCCATGATGGCCACGGCCCCATCGGGTTGGCCGAGAACGCCGCCGCCTGGCGTAGACTGCCGTGGGGGAGCTGACAGATGCACACGCAGCGGGCAACGCGAGGGCGATGGGGATGGATCGCGGTGGGACTCGCCACCGGCTGCGGTGAGCTCCGCGAGGACGATCCGTCGACGACGATCGTGACCGCGACCGCGACCGCGACCCCGACTTTGACCGACGGCGACGGGAGCTCCGAGGGCGACGACGACACCTCCGCCGGGCCGAAGCTCGACATCGGGGACGTCACCGATCCGACCGGCGCCGACGTCGACGGCACCACCGGCTGTCAGCAGAACATCGACATCGTCTTCGTAATGGATGTGTCGACCTCGATGGGCCCGGTGCTGTCGACGCTCGCCGACGAGATCCAGGTCGTCGACGACGCCATCGCTGCGCTCGATCTCCCCAGCGTGCCGCACTATGGCCTGGTGGTGTTCGTCGACGACGTCGCGATCCTCAACACCGGTGCGCCATACCCCGACGTGCAGACGCTGCGTGGCGACTTCATGCAGTGGAGCAGCTTCACCGCCAGCAACTCGCAGGTCGGTGGCGGCAACGCCAACTCGACGTGGCCCGAGAACAGCCTCGATGCGTTGTATGTGGCTGCCGCCGGATTCCAGTGGCGCCCGGCCGACGACACGCTGCGGATGATCATCCACACCACGGACGACACCTTCTGGGATGGGCCGACCACCGGCAACGGCGTCGCCATCGCCCGGGGCTACGGCGAGGTCGTCGACACCTTGCAGCAGGCGAGCATCCGCGACTTCTCGTTCACCTCGCAGATCGGCGGCAGCTGCGAGTGCGACGACGTCACGCTGGGGTGGTCGACGCCCTACCTGGGCCAGCCGACGATCCCCACCGCGACCGACGGCGGCGTGTTCGACCTGGATCTCGTGCTCGCCGGCCAGCTGTCGTTGTCGGCCGCGATCGGCGGCGCGATCGACGAGACCATGTGCGAACCCTACGAGCCGGTGGGCTGATTCGCGCTTGATGCACGCGACCGGCCAGCGCATGCTTGGCGCCAACCGATGTCGCGACGCAGCCCGTTTCTCCTGATCGCCCTGACGGCGTGCCTGTCCCCCCTCGCGTGCACCTCCCAGGCCGGCACACCACCGCCGGGACGCACCGCAGGCGCCGGCGGGAAGCCCGACTTCGACGCCGCGCCCGCGCCCGCACCCGTCGTCGCCGCACCGGCCGCAGCCCCGGCGCCGCAGGTGGCCGCAGCAGCGCCGTCTGGCGGCGGCGCCCCGAGCTGCGAGGCCGCCCGCTTCGAGCTGGGGCCCGACACCGTGATCGCCCGCTTGGGCGAGCAGGAATTGAAGTCCTCGGATCTCGGCCCCGAGCTGGCCAAGGCCGAGGCCGCGGCCCTGCGCACCTACTGCGATCAGGTCTCGAACATGCGCAAGCAGGCGCTCGACAACGCCATCGACGATCGCCTGCTCACGGCCGCCGCGACCAAGGCCGGCTTCACCGGTGGCGGCGACGCCTGGTTGCAGGGCGAGGTCGCGAAGCAGGTCGAGCAGCCCACCGACGACGCCATCCAGGGCTTCTACGATGCCAACAAGGATCCGAACACGCCGCCACTCGACAAGGTCCGCGATCAGGTCGTCGCCGCGATGATGGAGCGGCCGACGCAGAACGCGATCCGCGGCCTGCTCGAAGATCTACGCAAGAACGTCGCGGTACAGACCATGCTGCCCGATGTCGCCGCACCGCCGCTCGAACTGCGCGACGAGGCGACCACCGCCGCGTTCGGTCCGGCCGATGCCAAGATCCACATCGTCGAGTTCTCCGACTTCGAGTGCCCCTACTGCGCCACCGCAGCCGAGGCCGTCAGCGCGCTCAAAGAGCGCTACGGCGACAAGGTCCGCTTCAGCTACCGCCACTTCCCGCTGAGCTTCCACCCCAACGCGCGCCCGGCCGCCGAGATGGCGCAGTGCGCCGCGGCGCAGGACAAGTTCTGGGGCTTCCACGACGCCGTGTTCGCGGCCTCGCGCGAGCTCGGCCCCGACGCGTTGCGCGGCGCCGCCGAGAAGGCCGGCATGGATCTCGACGCCCTCGATGCGTGCATGAAGTCGGGCGACGCCGCCCGCCAGGTCGAAGCCGACATGAAGCTCGCGAGCGAGTCGGGCGTGAACGGCACCCCCAACTTCTTCTTCAACGGCCGCGCCTTCGAAGGCAGCGCGACCCAGCTCGGCGCCGCCATCGAGGCCGAGCTCGCACGCGCGGGCTGAACGATGGGTGCGCGCACCCACTTCGTCGGTCAGGTCATCGATGACGGCGGACCCACCACCGTCCGCGATGCGTTCGCCGAGGGCGACGCCGCGGCGATCACCATCGACGAATGGGTGCCGCCGGGCACCTGGGTCGAGATCTGGTACGACGCCGACTCGGGTGCGTCGCCACGCGCCGAGATCCTCGCGGCACACGGCAGCGCCCGCGCAGCCTTGTTGGAGCTCGTGCGCGAGCAGGGCTTGGATCCGGCCCACCCCGACGATGTCGAGCGCGAGACCCGAGCGCTCATCGACGCCCCTGGACTCGACGATCCCGAGCTGGTCGATCGCACGGTGTGGCCGTTCGTCACCGTCGACGGTCCCGGCACCCGCGATCTCGATCAGGCGCTGTTCGTCGAGCAAGACGGCGATGACTTCGTGGTGCACTACGCCATCGCCGACGCCGCGTGGTACGTGCGCCCGGGCACCGCGCTGTTCGACGAGGCCCTGCGGCGCGGCGCGAGTTTCTACCTGCCGGGTCTGTCGGTGCCGATGCTGCCGCGCACCCTGTCCGAGGGGGTGATCTCGCTCAACCCGAGGGTCGATCGCCGCGCGCTGCTGTTCTCGATGCGGGTCGATCGAAGCGGCGAGTGTACGGGCACCCGCTTCGAGCGGGTGCGCATGCGCAGCCGCGCCCAGCTCACCTTTGGCCAGGTCCAGGCCCTCGTCGACGGCCGCGACGGCCACGGCATCGCCGATCCGGCCGTCGTCCGCAGCCTCCACGCGCTGCGGGCAGTGGGCGAGGTCCGCATCCGTGCCGACGCCGAGCGCGACCTGGTCCGACATCACCACGAAGAGGTCCGCGTCACCCTCGATGGCGGGGAGGGCCTCGACTTCGTGGTGATCTCCGAGCTGCGCGACGAGGTCGAACGCTATGGCGAGCAGCTGTCGCTGATGTGCAACATCGAGGGCGCCAAGCTGCTGCGCGAGGGCGCCCGCGATCGGGATCTCGTCCAGCCAGTCTATCGCGTGCACGCCTCGCCGCAGCCCGAACGCATCGGCGATCTGGTGGCGACCATCGACGCCGTGGTGCGCCACCACGGCACGCCGCAGCTGCGCTGGGATCCCGATCGCGAGAGCCTGGCCGAGTACCTCGCGCGGCTGCCCCGGCACGGCGAGCACGGCGGGATCGGCCGCGCGCTGTCGCGGCAGGCGATGATGATCAACGTGCGCTCGACCTTCAGCGCCGAGCCGGGCGTTCACTTCGGCATCGGCGCCGACGTGTATGCCCGCTTCTCGGCGCCGATGCGCGAGATCGTCGGTGTCTACGTGCACAAAGAGGCGTGGGAGGCCCTGCGGCGGGCCACCGCGGCGCCGGGGGACGACGCGCTGCGGGAGCGCGTGATCGAGGCGGCCAATCGCGCGAAGGAGCGCCAGCGATCGCTGACCCACGGCGCCAACCTGTTGGTGCTCGACCGCATGTTCGCCCGCGACGCGGCGCAGCCCCGGGCCGATCGACCGGTGCGTCGCGGCACCGTGATGGGCGTCGCCGACCGCCGGTTGTACGTGCGGCTCGACGAGCCGGCGGTCGACGTGAAGGTGTATGGCGACGCCTTTCGCAGCGGCAGCCCGATCGCGAGCGTGACCGCCGGCGGGCGCACCATCGGCTGCGCGCTGGGCGACACCGTGGGCGTCCGCCTCGCCCAGCACGACGAGGCGCGGCGCCGCTGGCTGCTCGAGCTGGTGCCGCCCGCGGCCGCCCCGCCGAAGTCGTCGCCGCGCGGTCCGGACTAGCTGCGCCGCAGGGCGATCAGGTGCTCGGCACGGGCCGCGCCGCCGCGCCAGTCGGTGCGGCGCTGGGCCGCCGACGCGATCACGCGCAGGCCGCAGCGTGGTGCCAGCGTGCCGATGTGGGTGGCCGCGTCGAGGCGTTGACCGGCGATCTCGCCGTCACCGACCAGCCACAGCATCCACGCGCCGTGGGTGAGCATCTTGGCCATCGATCCGAGCACGGAGGTGAGCTCCCGATCCCAGCGCTCGCGCGTGCCAGCTGTCGCATAGTCGCGCCGCGCCCCGAGCTCGCCCCGTCGCAGGCGCCGCGGCTGCAGCCCGAGCCACGCCCAGCGCCGGGCATGGTGATCGACGTAGTCGTAGGTGCCGACGTACGGCGGCGAGCTGAGGATGAGATCGATCGAGCCGGGGGCCACCTGCTTGTCGAGCTCGCGGACGTCGCTCTCGAGCCAGCGGGGCACGTGCACCCGCGGCGGCAGGTCGTCGTCGAGGGCGGCGAAGCGCTCGAGGAGTTCGTGGGCCTTGCGGCCGAAGAAGCGGGTGGGCACGCCCTTGCCGATGCGCTTGTCGACGGCCTCTTCGCGGGTGTCGGCGCGCTGCCGCGAGAATTTGCCGACGATCGCCGAGAACACCATCATGAGCACCTCGCGGGCGAGGCGGTTGTGGATCGACGTCACCTCGCGGTGCAGCACGGCGAGCTCGCGCAGCACGTGGGGCTCGTAGAACACCCGCTCGGGCCGGGTCAGCGGCGCGAGCACTTCGACGCGCTCACGCACCGCCGTCAACACGACCTCGGTGAGATCATCGACCAGATCGCCGAGCACGGCGCGATGCGGCGCATCGATCCGCATGCACTTGAGCTTCGCCAGGCGGATCGCGAGCGGGTTGAGATCGGCGCCGGTGGTCTTGGCGCCGCGGGCCATCGCCTCGAGCACCACCGTGCCGCTGCCGCAGAACGGATCGAGCACCTTCATGCCGGGCTGCACCCAGCGCGCGCACGCAGCCCGGGCGATCGACGGGTGCATCCGCGCCGGGTACACGTGGAACCCGTGGGTCCACCTGTCGGGGGGCTCGCGCTCGCCCTCGGCCATCACCGCCGCGAGCTCGCCACCCACCTCGGCGTCGCCGCGCGATGTGATCTCGCCCGTGGTCTGCGACAGCGCCTGGCGCCGCCGCGGTGTACGCACAGGGGTCTCGGTCGGCACGGCGGTCAGGGTTCTACCGGTTGGCGATCGCGGCGCCAAGGGCCCGCGGTCACGATCTCGGCCGGCGTGCGCGCAAAACCCCTCCGGACGCGTCGGCAGACTGGCGCGGTGGGTTCGGCACCGTGAGCCCGCGTCGTGCTAGCCCGGCCCGCCGCCCCCCGCACGGGGCACGGGCGACCATGCGCGCGACGACGATGCGCGACGACGATGCGCGACGACGATGCGCATGGCCAGCGCGCGTGCTCAGGGCACGACGTCGCGCCAAGGCCGACGATCGAGCAGCAGCGCGCCGACGGCGAGGCCCTGCCCGGGGGCCTCGTTGACCTCGACCGCGGCGTCATGATTGCGCAGCGCGGCCTCGAGCCCTGCGGCGCTGTCCTCGGGCACGAAGTAGCGCAGCGGCGGGACCATGGTGTCGGCGCGCACGATCGCCTCGCAGCCGGCACCGGGGGAGTCACACGTCATCTGTCGCGCGAACGGATCGAAGCCGTCCGCCCCACTGCGGGTGAGGCACACGCAGCACCCACGGGTCGGATGGGGGACTGGATCGGGATGATCCGGATCGCCGCAGGTGTGGGGCCCGACCCAGCGCAGACGATACTGGTAGTTCAGGTACTGCCCGTGCAGCAGATCGCGGGGATCGAAGCCCTGGATCGGGATGGTGAATTTCGCCGCGTGGCGGGTGGCGTATTCGGCCCGACCGACGAGGGCCGCGAGCCCGAGCACCGGCACCAACACCCCGATCAACGTCCACCGCGCCGTCATGCGACACCTCGCGGCCCGGGAACACCGACGCCGGTGCCAGCGAATTCCTGCTCGAACTGCCTGCGCTTGCGCGCCCACACCCACACGATGCCCAAGGTCAGCAACCCGCCGACGACGAGGCCGAGCCCCGTGTCGAGCAACGATCCGAAGACCTCGAAGTAGATCGCGATGATACGCAGGCCGATCATCGCGGTCGCCAGGCTGAGCTGGCCGTGGTCGCGGGCGACGTGGGCGGTCCACGCCACCAGCAGCCACAGCCCGATGAAGCTCCCCGCGGCCACGAGCTCGAGATCACCGGGCGAGATGAACAGCGGCACGTGGGCGAGCACACCGCAGCTCACGAGCAGCACGCGCTGCGGCAGCGACTCGAGCAGACCCGTTGCGACAGCGACGGTCAGCACCACCGAGATCGCGACTGCAGGCCATGCGTCGAGCCAGGGCTCCCGCGCGGTATCGGCGTAGAACGCGAAGGTGCCCAGCGTCGCGCACAGCAGCAGCTCGAACCACCCGATCGACGCCAGCGCGGCGGCGAGTCCCGGCCGCGCGCGGCGGACCGCGGGGAGCCGGCCCACGCCGACGCACAGCAGCGGCGCCCAGTAGATCGTGCCCAGGGCCAGCATCTCGGCGTGGTGGGTGTCGGCGAGCCACACCGCCCACGCCAGCCACGTCGCCTGCAGACCGAACAGCCAGATGCTCGCGGCGAACCCCGAACGCGAGCGCGTCATGATCACCGCGGTGAGCACCGACCACGTCAGCAGCGCTTCGTGGGCCTCGCCGCCGAGCTGGTAGACCTGGCCGATGAGCGCGATCGAGGCCAGCACCAGGCCGTAGAGCACCACGATGCCGATCTCGCGGGCGAGCTCGTGCCCGCGGCGGTCCCAGTGCCACACCGCGAGGCCGAGCGCCGCGACCAGCCCGAGGTCCAAACCGATCTTGGTGGCCGGTGTGATCGCGTCCCAGTTGGCGGCGACGATCGACACCAGACCGACCGCGATCGCCAAGCCGCCGAGCCCCCCTATCGCGTAGAGAAACGTCGGCCGCGATTGTGAGGCGGGGATCCGGGGCGTCGCGTCGCGGGCGCGGTGCTCGAAGGCCTCGATGCGCCCGGCTTGCTCGGCGGTGATGAGACCGGCCTCCACCCATGCCGCGAGCCGCGCGTCGAACGACACCATCGCCGAGCGTAGCACCGCGCGATGGTGGCGCAGTGCCGCGCGCCACGTCGCGATCGTTGCGGCGCGCACCGCCCGGCACTCCGCCGATCCCGACGCAGGGCCCCCCGGCGGGCCCCAGCGCTCCATCGCGCCTGTTCGGTTGACACTGAACATACGCTCAGTCATCGATCACGGCTCCCGTGGAGCGCATCGCGAGCGTGGTCGTGCCGGCGTTGCCGCTGCAGTTGTTGTTGCGCGAGCAGCCGCAGTGGCGCTGTGCACCGACGGTCGTGGTGCAGGACGACAGGCCGCAGGGGGTGATCCTCTGGGCCAACGTGCTCGCCCGACGTGCGCGCATCCTGCCGGGCATGAGCTACGCGGCGGCGCGCAACCTCGCCCCCGATCTGCGCGCAGGCACGGTCGGTCGCGACGTGATCGAGGACGCGACCGGCCGCCTGTTCGTGGCGCTGTGCGGATACTCGCCGCGGGTCGAGCCCGTCGTGGGGGATCCCGGCGGATTCTGGCTCGATCCCAGCGGCCTCACCTCGCTGTTCGGTGATCTGGGTGCGTGGGGCGGCGCCGTCGTCGAGGCGCTGCGCGGCCGCGATCTGGTCGCGACGTGCGTCGTCGGCTTCCATCGCTTTCGCACGCTGTCGCTGGCACGCACGCGCACGGGCGTCCACGTGCTCGCCGATCCGCGCCACGAGCGGGCGCTCGCCGACGCCGTCGCGCTGCCGCAGCTGGGGATGTCGCCGAAGCTCCAGGGCGAACTGTGGGTGCTCGGCGTGCGCACGCTCGGCGATCTGCTGCGCCTGCCCACCGCCGAGCTGCGCGCGCGCTTCGGCGAAGAGGCGGCAGCGCTGCATGCCGCGGCCAGCGACGCCCAGATCCTGCTCGCTGCCCGTCCCCTGGTGGATCCCGTCGTCGACGAGCTCCAGCTCGATCCACCCGACGACGATCACACCCGGCTGCTGTTCGGCCTGCGCGGCGCGCTGCACCGGGCGCTGGGCCGCCTGGTCGCCCGTGGACAGGCGCTGACCGCCCTGCGCCTGGTGCTCGAGCTCGATCACGCCGCCTGTGTCGAGGTCCACATCGCCCCCGCCACGCCGTCGCTCGATGGGCCGCTGCTCGTCGATCTGGTGCGCCTGCGCCTCGAGTCGCTGCGTCTGCCGGCGGCCATCGCCATCTGCAGGCTCGAGTGCGAGGGCGTGCGCACGACCGCCGCCCAGCTCGCGCTGTTCCACAGCAAGCAGCGCCGCGATCTGGACGCGGGCAATCGGGCCCTCGCTCGGCTGCGGGCCGCGTTCGGCGACGCCGCCGTGACGCGACCGGTGCTGCGGGCTGGCCACCTGCCCGAGGCCCGCGCCGGCTGGGCGCCGACCGCCACCTTGCGATTCCCCGCTGCGGTGACCGCCGCCCTTCCCACCACACCGCCGCCGCTGCAGCGGCGGATCCTCGAGCGACCGATCCCCCTACCACCACGGCCGCGTCACGAGCCCGAGGCATGGCTGGGACGACGGGGCGCGATCACCAGGCTGTGGGGACCGTACCGACTCAGCGGAGGCTGGTGGGTGCGCACGGTCGAGCGCGACTACTACTATGCGCAGACCCAGCACGGCGAGCTGCTGTGGATCTACTTCGATCGGCCGCGCGCACGCTGGTTCCTGCACGGCGTCGTGGACTGAGCGCGACGGGGAGGACGCGCGCTCGCGTAGATCGCCCGCGTCGGGCCAACGGCCCCTGCTGGGCAGTCGTGCCGCTATCCCGGCGGCGGTGGGACGCACAGACCGCCGCCCTCGATCTGCGCATTGGTGCGAAACGTGTTGAGCGCTTCCCAGCTCGGCGGCTCGAACTGGGGGATGGTGCCGTCTTCGCGCACATTGGTCACGTGGTACGCGTGCTGGTTCCAGATGCGGCGCGCCTGGATCCACCGATCCTGCACGTCGGCGATCACCTGAAGCGTGGGCGCAGCCCCCGAGTTGCTCACGAACAGGATCTCCGCAGAGCCGTCGTTGTCCACGTCGACCACCACCGGATACTCACTGAGCGTGCCGCTGCCACGCGGCACCTGCAGGAGCACGTTGCCGCCGCCATCGAACACGTAGAGCGCGACCTCGTCGGTGTACATGGCCTCGGCGATACCATCGCCCAAGAAGTCGAATGCCGTGCCGGCCGCGATCCCCGAAGCATCCTGCACCGGGGCGCTCCACACGATCGTCGCGTCGCTCTCGTACACCGTGTACTGGTCGGCTGAGCTCGTTGCGTACTCGGCGATGCCATCGCCGTCGAAGTCGTGCACGGTGGCGGGGCGCAGCCACGTGGTGGAGCCGACCGGGGCGCCGGTGGGGCGCAGGTTCGAATACGTCACAGTGCCGTCGTGCTCGATGAGCGAGAGCCCTTGGTTGTTGGTGAGCAGCACCTCGGGCCGGCCGTCCTCGTCGAGATCGGCGACCTGTGGGTAGCCGCGCTCGAGCCCGGTACTCCACAAGAGCGTGCCGTCGTGGTGGAACGCCGAGTTGCCGAGCACTACCTCGAGATCGCCGTCGTCGTCGAGGTCGGCCGGCACCGTCGCCGACCAGTTGCCCGACAGCTGCGCCAGCGTGAGCACGCCCGCGCCCAGGTGATCCACGATCTTGTTCGCCGCCACGATCTCCACGTCGCCATCGTTGTCGAGGTCGGCGAGCGCGGCGGCGGCCGAGTAGTCGAGCGCCTGGGCGAAGTCGCCCGCGCCCCACGTCGTGGCCAGCTCCCACTTCTTGGTGCCGTCGTGGTCGAACGCCTGGAACGCACCGCCCGGGGTGAGCGTGACGATCTCGGGGATGCCATCGCCGTCGATATCGCCGATCGCCGGGGTGAAGTTGCCGGCAACCGCGTCGGGGATCTGAAAGTGCAGGTTGCCGGTGGCGCCATCGAGCACGTAGATGTGCCCGATCGACCCCGGTGCCCCCGTGCTCACGCCGGCCACGAGCACCACGTCGGGGATGTCGCACAGATCGATCTCGCCGTTGCCGTCGTCGTCCGTGAGGTTGGCGACCAGCGGCGTCACGTAGCCCTGCGGCTCGCCGAGCGGGGTGAAGCTCCACTGCTCCACCGGCTCGAAGCTATCGGCCGGGGCTTGCTCGCGACAATTGCCCACCGCGTTGCCGTCGTCGTTGACCTGGCACATGTCGACCCGCCCCATGTTGAAGTCACCCACCATTCCGTGGTCGAACTTGATCTCGGAGTCCGACTCCGAGCCCGCGGTGGTGTCGGCGCTCGTCGTGGCGCTGCCGGTGACCGGGCCGCCCGTCTCGGTGCCGTCGGCCGATCCGGTGCCCGTCATCGTGACCGGTCCGATCGTGGTCGTCGCCGTGGCAGTGCTCGTGCCGTCCTCACCGGGGCTGCTCTGGCAGCCCAACGCCAGCAGTCCCATCCCCGTTCCCATCCAGCCGCGCGTGCGCATGCCGCCATCTTCGCGCAGTTTCGGGTGCCATGAGCACGCACCGGCGAACATTCGCACCGCACTCGACGAACGGGGGATTCGAGGCACTACGGGCCAAGATGGCGCGGATTGCCCTGGAGGTGATCACGTCACGGCCTATCCGGGGTCACTCGGACTGCATCCTCTTTTTCGTCCTGCGCCTGGGGCGCAAGGACGTGGAGATCCCCACCGCAAGGTTCTGCGGTGCCCCGGTTCTTCGACACCAGCGGTCCGAACCGCGTCACCCGCAACTACACGTTGCCGGTGCTGGCGCGGTTGCCCGGGGTTCGTGGGCTCGTCGACCAAGAACTCTACTTCGTGCTGCACGCCCCGCGACAGGTCGGCAAGACGACGACGCTGCTGACCTTGGCGCAGGAGCTCACGACCGAGGGCCGCTACGCGGCGGTGCTGCTCTCGATGGAACAAGGCGCGCCGTTCTCCCGCGATCCCGGGGCCGCGGAGCAGATCGACGCACTCCAGGACGACGCACTCCTCTCCGTGCTCCGCCAGATCCGCGCGGGCTATCCCACGCGCCCCGAGCACTTCCCTTCCTCCCTGGCTCTCATCGGCCTCCGCGACGTTCGCGACTACAAGCAGGCGGCAGGGAGCGAGGGTAGGCTCGGTACGTCGAGCCCGTTCAACATCAAGGCCGAGTCGCTCACGCTGCACAGCTTCACGGAGGCGGAGGTTGCGGAGCTCTACGGGCAGCACACCACCGAGACCGGACAGCGATTCGAGCCCGGGGCGGTCGAGTCCGTGTACGCGCTGACGCAGGGCCAGCCGTGGCTGGTCAAGCTGCTGGGCGCGGCGCCGTAGCACGAGATCGCACCACACCTGGTGCTGATGGCGTTCTTGCATCGTGTCGTCAACGGCGGCTCGATCGAGCGCGAGTATGCGATCGGTCGCGGTCGCATGGATCTCTGCCTACGCCTCGGGGGCAAGACGCTCGCGATCGAGATCAAGGTGTGGCGGCCGAAGCAGGCGGATCCCCAGGCGCGAGGGCTCGAGCAGCTCGACGGGTACCTCGCGGGGCTCGGGCTCGATACCGGGTGGTTGGTGGTCTTCGATCGCAGACCCAAGGCGCCCCCGCTTGCCGAGCGACTGGGCAGCACCGAGGCGACGACCCCGGCCGGGCGGCGGGTGGTGGTGGTCCGGGCTTGACGGCATGATCGACGGACCTCGGCGAGTCGCAAGCGCCCACTTGCAGGGCTGGCGAGCCCGGTCATACCGTGGCCATGACCGACGATCCGCGGACACACCTGCTGGAGATGTTGAAAGACTTCACGGAGTCCATGCTCGTGACGCACTCCACCGGCGGGCGCCTCGAGGGTCGGCCGATGAGTGTGGCCGACGTCGGCGAGTCCGCCGAGCTGTGGTTCTGCGCCGGCATCGACAGCGGCAAGGCGGCGCAGATCGCCGGCGATCCCGAGGTCGCGGTGATCATGCAGGGCAAGACCAAGTTCCTCAGCGTCAGCGGGCGCGCCAGGATCACCAAGGACAAGGCGCAGATCGATCGGCTCTGGCAGGAGTCGTGGAAGCTGTGGTTCCCCGATGGCAAGACCGATCCCGACCTGTGCCTCATCGTCGTGACCCCGAGCGAGGCGCAGTGGTGGGACAACAGCGGCGTGCGCGGGCTGAAGTTCGCGTTCGAGGCGGCCAAGGCGTACGTGACCGGTGAGGAGGCGCGTGCGCCGGAGGGCGAGTCGAATGCGCGCGTGAAGCTCTGAGGGCCGGACGGGTTCAGGACGTGAGGCGGAGCACCCGCGACCCGCGGCGATCCGCTATCGTATGGCCCCGTGTCGAGCCCCGCCCGCCTGCTGCCGTCAATCGTGATCTCGACGCTCGCCGCCGCGGCCCTGCCCGCGTGCGCCACCGGCATGGGCCGGGACAGCCATGGGGCGGCGCCGATGTCGAACGTGTTCTTGCGCAACACGTTCGACACCGACCCGTCGATCTATCTGGGCCGGTTCGTGCCACGCGACGCCGCCGACCTCGACGAGGGCACCGCGATGCCGCTGACGTGCTCGCAGCACGTGAAGTACCGCTTCATCGAGGGCGGCGGCGTCAAGGTGATCGAGAACTTCAGCGTCAGCTCGGAGATCGCGGCCCGCATCGGCGTGCCGATGGTCGCCAACGCCAAGGGCGCGGCGAGTCGCAACCGCGAGGTCCGCGTCGAGTACACGCTCACCGGCAAGATGGTCGCCGACATCGTCGATCCGACCGCGTTCGAGCAGTGCTGCGAGGGCAGCCCCGGTCAGTGTACCGATCGCTTCATCGGCGAGTTCCTGCAGGGCACCGGCACGGTGTATCGCGAGGACTCGAGCAACGTCGCGCTGTCGGGTTCGGGCACCAACCCGACCAACGGCGTCAACGGGGACGGCGGGGCCAGCCGGGCCAAGAGCTGGACGCAGGCGATCGAGTTCCCCAATCCGGTGTACTTCGCGTTCAAGGTCACCAGGACGCCGAACCAACGCACGACCTCGAGCTGCGGCCCGTGGGTCGACACGCCACCGGTCGAGGACGGCTTCGTGTTCTTCGTGGGGACCTCGCGCGAGCTGAAGAACGAGCGGGCCGCCCGCGAGCGCGCGATGTGGGACGCGCGCATCAAGGCCTACGGCTCGGTCGCCACCCCGGTCGCGCCGTCGGACGACGGCGAGGCCGATCCCAACGCGATGGAGAATCAAGCCGCGCAGAAGTGGGCGATGGGCGCACAGACCGTCGAGACCTGCGTCGAGGTCGTGCAGGGCAACCGCGGCCCACGCTTCGTCGGCCGCGTCCTCGGTCGACTGCCACGCTATGTCGAGCCCGGTTCTGCGCCGACGCCGGGGCCGACCACGACTTCACCGACGGTGCCGACACCGACGATGGAAATGCCCGAGATTCCCGAGATCATGCTGCCCGAGTGAGTTGCGGAGCGCCCGCGCGAGGGTTTCGGACTCCCCCGCGGGTCATCGAAGCGAACGCCCCCGTGTAACGGCATCCCGTCCGTGGCCGATGCCGCGAGCACAGGAGCCACATCCGCCGCCCACGGGCACCGCGGTTGCCCCCGGCCGCGGCGCGGCATAGCCTTACGGGCCGTGTCGTCCGCACCGGTCCTACGCCCCGCGTGCAAGGCCGATGTCGGGGTGCTCTCGCGCCTGCTGCTCGAGCTCGGCTACGACTGCGAGGCGGGCGAGCTCGGACGTCGCGTCGACATGATCCTCGCCCACTCCGATCACGTCATGCGGCTCGCGGTCGACGTCGATGGCGAGGTGCTCGGGGCGGTGCACGCCGCGCTGCAGTTCGATCTGACCAACGGGGCCTGCGTTGAGATCACGGCGCTCATCGTCGGCGCCGCGGTCCGTCGCGGCGGCGTGGGCACGGTGCTCGTGCGCGGCGTCGAGGCCTGGGCCGCCCACCGCGGCAGCTATCGCGTGCTCGTGCGCAGCCAGACCCACCGCGAGGGCGCAGTCGCGTTCTATCGCGGGCTCGGCTATGCGCTGGTGAAGCAGCAGAACGTGCTCGTCCGCGAGGCGCGCGAGCTGCAGCCGCAGGGGCCCAAGACGCTCACGGACTGAGCGGCGTCGGCGATTCGGAAGCAACGGGTGCCGGGTGGGCTGCGCGGGCGGGAGGCCGCCGCGCACAACTCCGGCACCGCCGCCGCGTCACGGACAGCCGGGCGTCACATACACCCACTGCCATGGTCTAGGACGAGACAGCGAGCCAGCCCGGCCGCCGGCGGTGGGACGTCGGGATCGACCTCGCTGACTTGCCCGCGACAAAGGGCCTCGGCGCTTGCCAGAACGGACCCGCTTGCGCGCGGCTCCAGATAAAAGCTCGACCATCCCGTCTTGCATCTCGTCGATGATGACCTGACCGAGCTGATCCGTGAGGCCGTCATTGTGCTTCCAGACGCCGCCATCGACCGTCGCCGATCGAGATGCCGACAATGGCTCGGGTGCTCATGTGCGAGGCCACTCGAACGAGGATGAGGTAGGCATCGAGATCGACGGCAAGCGTCGCACCGCGCGTGGCGCTCATGGTCCGTACAGGGCGTCGACCGTGAGGACGGCACCATGAATCGTCACCGCGCCTCCTGAGATTGCGCTCTCCGAGAGCCAGACTGCGTCCGCGTCCGCAGGGCGACGGAAGACCTCGATGAGAGGCTCATGCTGCGCGAGGAGCACGTATTCCTCGACCGACGGAAGAAGACGGTAGGCCGCCCACCTGGCCGACCAGTCGCCCGTGACGAGGTGACCCGCGCGACCTGGTGTAGACGACGCCATCGTGCCACTCGTGCCGCGAGTCGCTCGTCTCCTCTCCGAGAAAATAGTCCTCGAAGGCGACCGTTCGGGAGGCAGCGCTTTGATGCTCCATCCGCAGGGCATTGTACGCCAGATTCACCGCGCGCGGCGTTTGCGCATCTCGAAGCGGGTATCCCCGGTTCGCGGACGTGGGTCGCGCTCGAGAAGTGAGCCGGCACACGTGAGTGTCCGAGCGGGCTGTGGCGGGGCCGCGACACCGGGTGCAGGCCGCCTCGTGGACGGGATCGTTCGAGCCGCCGCGGGCGCCCGAATTGCTCTCGGGTGCATGCGACAGACCCGGCTGTCCGAGGGCGCGCGTACGGCCGACGCAACCTGGTCAGGGATTCCTCGCGAGCCGCGGGCGCGCGCCGTGGGTGATGCAGGCCATGTGGACTTCACCCTGGGCGGCACGCTCGGCGCCAACGCGCACGGATGGCAGCACGACGAGCCGCCGGCCCTGGAGAACCTTCCCACCTCGACCCCGTGCAGCGACACCATCGAGCGCTCGGACGAGTGCGACCCACCTCCTAACTAAAAACCGTGTGATTCCAGCATGTAGTCCGAGATCCTTGCGGGCATTCACAATACTGAACAAACACCCAGTATACTCCCCCCGCATGGCCTACGCGCCGCTGTGGGTCAAGAGCAACTACTCGTTCCTCGAGGGCGCGAGCCATCCGGCCGAGCTCGTCGAGCGCGCCCACCAGCTCGGCCTGCCCGCGCTCGCGCTCACCGATCGCGACGGCGTGTACGGGATCGTCCGCGCGCACGTGCGGGCCCGCGAGCTCGGGATCCCGCTCGTCATCGGCGCGCAGGTGACGGTCGGTCCCGATCCGTCGGCGGCCACCAAGGTGATCGTGCTCAGCCGCGATCGCGAGGGCTACGGCGCGCTGTGTCGGCTGCTCTCGCTCGGTCGCGCGTGTCGACCCAAGGGCGAATCACTCGTGGGGATCGACGATCTGTGCGCGCTGGGCCCGGGCGTGATCGTGCTCGCGACCGAACCCACCGTGTTGCCCGCGTTGCACGAGAGCTTCGGTGACCGCGCCTTCGCGCTGGTCGCCCGCCACCGCAGCGCCGCCGAGCGCCCGCTCGAGCAGCGTCTGCGCACCGCCGCCGCGCATGTGGGCGTGACCACGGTCGCCACGGTCGAGGTGCTCTACCACACCGCCGCCCGCCGCCCGCTGCAAGACGTGCTCGCGTGCATCCGCGCTGGCACCTCGCTGTCGCAGGCCGGCACCGTGATCCGCGGCAACGCCGAGCACGAGCTGCGCACCGTCACCGCGATGACCGAGCTGTTCGCCGACGATCCGCGATCGCTGGCGCGCGCCTGCGAGATCGCCCAGGACTGCCGCTTCGATCTCGGCACCTTGCGCTACCGCTACCCCGGCGAGCAGCTCCCCGAGGGCGTCGCCGAGATCGACTGGCTGCGGGCCAAGACCTACGAAGGCGCCGCGGTGCGCTACGGATCCCACGTCCCGGACGACGTCCGCGCCCAGCTCGATCGCGAGCTCGCGCTCATCCGCGATCTCGACTACGGCGGCTACTTTCTCACGATGTGGGAGATCGTCCAGTTCTGCGCACGCGAGCAGATCCTGTGCCAGGGCCGCGGCAGCGCGGCCAACAGCGCCGTCTGCTACTGCCTGGGCATCACCGCGATCGATCCCGTGCGCATGGATCTACTGTTCGAGCGCTTCTTGAGCCGCGAGCGCGCCGAGCCCCCCGACATCGATCTCGACATCGAGCACGAGCGCCGCGAAGAGGTCATCCAGTGGGTGTACCGCCGCCACGGCCGACGCCACGCGGCGATGGTCGCCAACGTCATCCGCTATCGGGCCCGCTCGGCGGTGCGCGACGTCGGCAAGGCCCTCGCGATCCCCCAGACCGCGCTCGAACGGCTCGCCAAGCTGCTCGGCCACTACGACAGCGCGCTCGATCCCGGCGTGATGCGCCACGTCGGCCTCGATCCCGAGGTCCCCGCCTTCGCCCACCTGCTGCGGCTGGTCCACGAGATCGCCGACTTCCCCCGTCACCTCTCGATCCATCCCGGCGGCTTCCTGCTCGGCCACGAGCCGGTCGACACCCTGGTGCCGATCGAGCCGGCGACGATGGAGGATCGCACCGTCATCCAGTGGGACAAATACGATGTCGAGGACCTCGGGCTGTTCAAGGTCGATCTGCTGGGGCTCGGCACGCTGTCGATGGTGCGGCGGGCCTTCGCGCTCATCCGCGAGCACGAGGGCACCTTGCTCGACATGGCCACCATCCCCGCCGAGGACGCGCCGACCTACGCGATGATCTCGCGGGCCGACACGGTCGGCGTGTTCCAGATCGAGAGCCGCGCCCAGATGTCGATGCTGCCGCGACTGCAGCCGCGCACCTTCTACGATCTCGTCATCGAGGTCGCGATCGTGCGGCCCGGTCCGATCCAGGGCGACATGGTCCACCCCTACCTGCGCCGGCGCACCGGCAAGGAGGCCGTCGTGTTCCCCCACCGCAGCCTCGAGCGGGCGCTGTCCAAGACCCTGGGCGTACCGATCTTCCAAGAGCAGGTCATGAAGCTCGCGATCCTGGTGGCGGACTACACCCCCGGCGAGGCCGACCAGCTGCGCCGCGACATGGCGGCGTGGCGCAGCTCGGGCCGCATCGAGCAGCACCACGATCGACTGGTCGGTCGCATGATCGCCAACGGCATCCCCGAAGACTTCGCCGAGCGCGTGTTCTCGCAGATCCGTGGTTTCGGCGAGTACGGCTTCCCCGAGAGCCACGCGGCCTCGTTCGCGCTCATCGCCTACGTCACCGCGTGGTTGCGCTGCCACCATCTGCCGGCGTTCACCGCCGCCTTGCTCAACGCCCAGCCGATGGGATTCTATGCGCCCTCGACCATCGTCGAGGACGCCAAGCACCACGGCGTCGAGGTGCGGCCCATCGACGTGGCCCACAGCGCATGGGATTGCACGCTCGAGCTGCGCGGGGACGACTTCGCGGTGCGCATGGGCATGCGCTACCTCAAGGGCTTCGGCTCCCGCGAGCGGGCGGCCTTGGCCGAAGCCCCGGGTCCGTACGTCGATCTGACCGACTTCGTGGCGCGCACCGGCCTGTCACGCAAGGCCCTGCACACGCTCGCCGAGGCCGGCGGCTTCGAGGGCTTCGGCATCGATCGTCGCGATGCGATCTGGGCGATGCGCGGCGTGCTCGCGACCCTCGGCGATCGGCTGCCGCTGCCCACCGACGCCGTCGCTGACGCCGACCGCCCCCAGTTCGCACCGGTCGCCGCCGGCGAGTCGATCCTGTGGGACTACCGCACCAGCATGCACAGCACCCGCGGGCACCCGCTGTCATGCATGCGCGACGAGCTGCGCCGGCGCGGCCTGCCCACCGCCGAGCAGGTCGTGCACGGCAAAGACGGCAAGCAGCTCGACTATGTCGGACTCGTGATCTGCCGGCAGCGCCCCGGCACCGCCAGCGGCGTCACCTTTTATACACTCGAGGACGAGAGCGGCTTCGTCAACGTGGTGGTGTGGCAGCGGGTGTTCGAGGAGCACGCGGTGCTGGCAAAGAGCGCCCTGCTCTTGGGCGTCTCGGGCCGGCTGCAGGTCCACGAGGGGGTCGTGCACCTCGTCGCCGACACGCTGTGGGATCCCGATCTGCGGCTGCGCACCGACGGGACCTCGGTCCGCAGCTTCCACTGAACCCCGGCTCGGGTTATGACAGGGCGGCCGCCGCCTTGCCGGGCGCGCCCCCTTCGACATGGCCGACGACGACATCCCGTGCCGCCGCATCATCATGTTGCGCCACGGCCACTACGAGCGCACCCCCGGGAACGGCGACACCACGTGGGGACTCTCCGCCCTCGGACGGCGCCAGGCCGTGCGCCTGGGTCGCCGCCTCGCGCAGATCGTCAATGCGTCGGGCGCCCGCTTCGACGGCCTGTACGCCAGCCCGTGGCCCCGCGCCGCCCAGACCGCCGAGATCACCGCCCACGCCCTCGATCTGGGCAGCGTGAAGATCAAGCAGTACCTGCACGAGGTGGTGCCCGTGGTCGATCCGGCGCGCGTCGACTTCGGGCCGCTGCCGATGGGACTCGAGCGCACGCCGCCCGAGGAGCGGGAGTTCGCCCACCTGCAGATCGAGAAGGTGCGCGAGCGGTTCTGCAAGCCGCCGCGCCGCTCGTCGCTGGTGGTGCTGTTCACCCACGGTAACCTGGTGCGGTTCATGGTCAGTCGCACCTTGCGGCTGCCGTACGAAGCGTGGGCGATGATGGACATCGCCCACACCGGGATCACCGAGCTGCGGGTCTATGCCAGCGGCTTCGAGGCGCTCATCAGCTTCAACGAGACCGGGCATCTGCCGCCATCGATGATCACCACCGCATGAGGTCCGCAATGTCCCGCATCTCCGCCCTCGCCCTGCGCTCGGCGCTCGCCCTCTCGATCGGCGCCCTCGCCTGCAAGCCCGAGGGAACGACGACCACCCCGCCTGTCCCCAAGACGGTGACGAAGGTCGAGTTCGCCGCGTCGGTCGACGCGATCTTCGCGGCGTGGTTCGCGGCGCGGCCCGTGACCGCGACGACCCTGGGTGAGCACAGCCACGATCACGCGTGGCCCGAGGTCACATCCGCGGCCCTCGCCGCCGACCGCAAGCGGATCCAGGACGGATTGGCGACCGTGCAGGGCCTCGCCGCCGGTGCGCTCGGTCCCGACGAGCGCATCGACCTCGACGTCCTGCGCGCCGAGCTCGAGCTGCAGCAGTTCGTCCACGAGATCGAGCAGCCTTGGCGTCGCGATCCGTCGTGGTATGCCGCGACGATCGGCAGCGGCCTCGAAGATCTCGTGCTGCGGGCGTTCGCGCCGCTCGAGGTGCGCGCGGCGAATGTCGCGGCCCGCCTCGAGGGGCTGCCGGCCCTGTGCGCGCAGGCCCGCGCCACCCTCGTCGCGGCCGAGTCGCTCGAGCCCCACACCAACGTCGCCATCGGCCAGCTCGAGGGCGTCATCGTGCTGATCGAGCAGATGATCCCCGAGAGCCTCGCCGAGGCTCCGCCCGAGATCATGGGTCGCATCGTGGCGGCCACGCCGGGCGCGACCGCGGCGGTCCGCGAGTTCCAGACCATGCTGCGCGACGAGGTGTTGCCGGCGGCGGCAGGCCAATGGCGGCTCGGGCCGGAGCACTTCGAGCGCAAGCTCGCGCTCACCTTGCAGAGCAACATCACCGCCGACGAGCTGCGACGGGTCGCGGTGGTCGAGCACGGCCGCGTTCGCAAGCGCATGGCCGAGTTGGCCTACGATCTAGCGGGCGGGCTGCTGGGCAACGCCAAGGTCGCGCGCATCAAGGCCCGCGCCTCGGGCGATCCCGACACCGAGGTCGTCCGCGCGGTGCTGCAGGAGCTCGGTGCGATCCATGTCGAGCCCGACGCGCTCCGCGACACGATCGAGGCCAAGCTCGAGCGCTTGGACGCGTTCGTGAAGGCCAAGCGTCTGCTCACCGTCGACGACGACGAGATCCTGCAGGTCATCTGGACCCCGCCGCACCAGCGCGGCGTCTTCATCGCCGGACTCGCCGCACCCGGCCCGCTCGAGACGCTGGCCGACGGGCTGCCGAGCTTCTATCTCGTGCAGCCGGTCCCGGAGTCGTGGCCGCCCGAGGTCCGCGAGTCGTTCCTGCGCGAGTACAACGACTTCATGCTCGAGATCCTCTCGATCCACGAGGCGATTCCCGGGCACTTCGTGCAGCTGTACCTGGCCAAGCGGGAGCCCTCGAAGATCCGCCGGGTGCTCGGCAACGGCGCGTTCGTCGAGGGCTGGGGCGTGTACGCCGAGAAGCTGATGGTCGACGCCGGCTACGCTGGCGAGGGCCCGCCCGCGGCTGCCAAACGTCCGCGTGACGTGAGCAAGGGGGCGTGGAAGGTCGCCCAGGATCCGTCGCTGCGCGCCAAGGCGATCGCGCTGCACGGGCTCAAGTTCTACCTGCGCTCGGTCACCAACGCGATCCTCGATCAGGGCGTGCACGCCGGTTCGATGACCGAAGAGGAAGCCATCGATCTGATGGTCCAGCGGTCGTTCCAGCAAGAGGGCGAGGCGCGCGGCAAGTGGACGCGGGCGCAGGTGACCTCGACGCAGCTGTCGACCTATTTCGTCGGCGCCCAGGCGTGGCAGCGGCTGCGCAAGCGGGCCGAGCTGCAGGCCCGCGACGCCGGCACCGAGTTCGACATGATGGCGTTCCACGACGCCGCGCTCTCCCACGGTGCGCCGCCCGTGCACCGACTGCCGATCCTGATGGGGTGGAGCGAGGGATGGAGCGAGGCCGCCGCGGCCGAGACTGGCGGCGCCGAGGCGGGCAGCGACGCGGCCCCGTCAGAGCCCAGAGCCGCGACCGAGTGATCGCCGGCGCTCACCGCCCGAGGGCGGTGTGCAGCGTGCGGCGGAGCGTGGCGACGAGCTCTGCGTCCTTCACGTCGATCACCGGCGTGTTGTCGTACTGCTCCCAGAACACAGTCGCCGGCCGATCGTCTTCGACCTCGAGGGCGCGCCGCAGCTTGCGGTTGTCGGGCACGAAGCCCCGATCGAGCAGGCCGGTGATCGTGTTGGCGATGGTGCCGTTGAGGCCGCAGATGAGCACCGCCACGTGCTCGGGGCTCAGCCCGCCGCGCGGCAGGCCGAGCACCTGCTCGGCCTCGGAGCGCCGCACCTCGTCGCAGACGGACTCGGCGCGTCCCCACCAGCCGCCCCAGTCGGCGGTGGGCCGGCTGACCGCCGGCACGTAGCGCAGGCCGTTGGTGCGGGCGAGCTCCTCGAGTTCGGCGCGATACCCCAAGCCCGTGGCGTAGCTGGCCCCGTGCACGATCGCGAGGTCGTCGAGGCGCGCCTTGGGCTCGCGACGCACCCGCGAGCGCGCCATGCTGATGAACGGCGCCAGACCGGTGCCAGCGGCGATGCAGAGCTTGAGGCGCCGGTCGTCCGCGCCCACCGTGTGCTCGATCGTGAAGTGGCCGGTCGGCACGCCGCGGCAGTACATCCGATCACCGATGGCGATCGGCCACATCACGTGGGTGAGCGGCAGATCGGACTCGGGCTCGCCGACGCGCCGCATGTAGAACTCGAGGGTCTCGCGGTCCTCGGGCGGCGAGGCGATCGACATCGGCCGCCGCACCGAGAGCGGTCGCGGATCGGCCTCGCCCTCGACCACCGCGCGGTTCATGCCGATCGTCACGTACTGCCCCGGCACGAACCACGGCCGGTCTTCTGGGCGTTCGGTGGAGTCGAGCCGCAACCGGAAGGTCGATAGGGTCGCCTCGAAATCCTCACGCGCGACGAGCGTGGCGTTGTACTCCAGCAGCTTGGACATGGGCGCGGAGCTTACCCGGCCGTCGCGGCGGCCACCAGGGCGACGAGCGGCGGGGGCAGCTCGCCCAGCAATCCGACCGCCGCCTGGTGGCCGGACGGCGACATCTTGGCCCAGGTCTTGGAGATGATCGTCAGCACCGCATCCGGCGCGCGACCGGCCGCGAAGCTCGCGAGCTCGTCCTGGACGAAGCGCACGCACACCGCGTCCTCGAGCAGCGCCGCCAGCGGGTCGTGGGCCAGCCGCTTCTTCAACATGACGTCGCAGGTGTGGGTGACGATCGCCGCGTCGAATCCGGCGCGCTCGAGCTCGGTCCTCGCGAGCTCGGCCTGGCGCAGGCCTGCGTTCGCGCGCCAGCGCTTGTATCCCTGGGGAGTCGCGGGGAAATCGGTGCGCGGCAGCTCGAAGCGGCGGACGTGCTGCGCGAGGGCACCCAGGCGCGCCGGCAGCCCTGCGACGCCGTCGAGCCGGCGCACCCACGCCGAGACGCGCGCGTGGTAGTCGAGCGACACCGTAGTGGTGACGCCGTCGCGGACCAGCGGGCGCGGATCCGCGGCGTGGTGGGCCTCGAACGCCGCCACCGCCGCCCGCCAGCGCGGATCCGCGTCATCGGGCCAAGCGTCGATCGAGCCGTGCCCGTCGGGGATCAGGACTGGCGAGGGCGAGGGCGCGTCGGTCATGATCCACTCCGTGGTCTGCGGTGGCGGTGGGCGAAGATGACGCGGGTGCGTGCGATGGCCCGCCGCGCCTCGTCCGGTGTGAGAAACGCGAAGTACACCGACAGCACCAGCGGGCTGAACCACGCGACGTACAACGCCCCCTGGATCCCAAGGTGCATGAGCACGCCGAATCCGAGCACCGGCCACCGCAGATCCGGGAACCACCGGGGGCGGCCCAGCAGCGATCGCACGGCGTGCAGCGCCACGAACGCCGCGAACAGCGTCTCCCACCACACCACCACCGCCGTCATCGGCCCGAGCATCCACTGCAGCCCGGCAAAGAGCTCGGCGGCGTCGAAGTGACGGTTGTAGGGATTGACGAGGGAGTAGTAGAGCGCGGTGTGATCGCGATGCCACGTCGCCCCCGACTTGAGCACGCCGGTCGCCGTGTACATCGCCGCCAGCTGGATCATCAACAGCCGACGGCACCACACCGGGACCGGCCGCGGCCCGTGGCGCCGGGCATCGAGGCTCACGCCGCGCCCCGAGGGCATGACCATGAGCAGCGTGCACATCGCCATCTGCAGCTGATCGGGCAGCGAGTACAGCAGCGGACTGCGGCCGCTCATGCTCACCCACAGCAACCACGCGACGACGGACGCGGGGCCCGTGAAACGACCGACGAGCCACAGCAGATGGGCGACGACCCCGAGGGCGAAGATTGCCCGCACCGCCCACGGCTGCTCGATCCAGAAGAACAGCGAGACGCGCGAGGGGAAGGCCTCGCGCGCCCACTCGCCCTGCAGTGGCGAGGCGTGGGAGAAGTACTCGGAGACGGCGCCGACGTGGGTCAGCAGGCTGGCCGTGAGCACCGCGACGACGGCGATGCGCACGAGACCCAACGCGGTGGGATCCTCGGGGGCGAGCCACACCCGGTCGAGGATCCGATCCAGGATCCGGTCGATCCGACCGAGATGGCGGCCAGGCCCGCCGCGGCCCCGCCGCTCAGCCGTGGTCATGGAGCTCCGGATTGAGCCGCCGATCGGCCTCGATCATCTCGCGCGCCGGCGAGGCGTTGCAGTACGCCACCGTGACCAGCTGCCGGACCGGATCGCGGAGGCCCGGCGCACCGGCGGCGACCTTGGCGGGCGGCGTGAAGCGGCGCTTGACCTGGTGCATCGTGATCTTGCGCGGCGGCTCACCGCGACGGGCCTCGCGAACGCACACCAGGCGCAGATACCACGTGCGATTGTCGTTGCGCCGCGCCGGATGGAAGTTCGCGTAGAAGCGCCAGATGTCCATCCGCGTCTTTCGCCACGCCCACGTCGTCCCCCATCCGCGCTCGACATCGACGCTCTCCTCGAGCGGCGCCGTGGAACCATCGGGATAGAGCGCCTCGAGCTCCATGTACGTGTGGGCGCGCTGGGGGTCGGGCGCGTACATCGCCCAGCTCTGCTTGATGCTCACCAGCAGCAGCGCGCGGGCGACTGCGCCGGGCACCGGGCCGAAGTGTGCCGTCGGCAACACCGGCGCGACGATCCCGACCAGGAGCGCCGTGGGCACCAACGCGTGCAGCAGCCGCAGCGGCTTCATGACCGGATCCCCCGGCGGCGCAGCAGCAATGCGACCAGCCCGAGCCAACCGAGGGTGCCGGCGGGCCGCTGTGCCGGGGTGCAACCGCAGCTCGCCACCGCACCGTCGCCGTAGACGTCCTCGCGCGCATCGCCGCCGCTGGACCCGCCGCCGTCGTCCGACGAGCCGCCGACCTCGCCGTGGTCCCGATCGTCGAGGACGCGCACGCCGGTCGCCACTGCATCGACCCCGTTGGTCGCGACCACGCCGAGGTGCACGATCTCGCCCGGGCGCAGCCCACCGATCTCGGCGCGGTGCAGCGTGTCCGTGACCCGCTCGGCGTCGACGCGGAGATCCCAGTCGCCTTCCACGAGCGTCAGCTCGCGCACCGATGCATCGGACGCCACCGGATCACCGCTGGTGTCGCGCGCGACGAGATCGTACGTGAACGCGATCGGCGTGGCCCCGCGCTTGACCAGCACGGCTGCGGTCGGGGCCTCGTCGCTGCCGCGGGCGAGCAGGTCGAACTCGACCACCAGCGCGCGACCGTCGGCGGGGACCTCGTAGCGCAGCTGCATCGGCCCCGGCCAAAACGGCGACACCGCGGCGGTCACCCGGCGCAGGTGCATGGTGCGACCGGCGGCCACCGCCGCGGGATCGGTGATGACGCGGGGACAATCGGTCAGGCCCCGGACCACGAGCTCGCGCTCGAAGAGCCCGCGCTCGGCCTCGGTGATCGCGCCCGCGCCCACGGCCTCGGCCGCGACCTCGAGCAGCGCCGCCGCGGCCTCCTCGAGCGTCGTGTCGTCGGCGAGCCGTGCGAGCGACTGCAACACGATCGCGTCGAGGCGCTCGCCGACGTGCACGCGAGTCGCCCACATCGCCGCCATCAGCGGCTCACCGTCGTTGTGGACCTGGCCGATGGTGTCGTCGGGGCAACGCTTCGTGTTGTTCGCGGTGCGGATGTACGGGCTGCTCTGCGAGGTCCAGAAGCGCCCCACGTACTCGGCGAGATCGGGGTCGCCCTGGAAGATCACCGACACGTAGTCGGCCATCGCCTCGTTCACCGCCACGGCGTCGACGACCAGCGCGTCGCTGCGAGGACGCGAGGCCGAGAGGCCGGCGGGGGTGAGCTGGGCGACCAGACCGTGGCCGAGCTCGTGGTAGATGACGTCGGCGTCGAACGCGAAGTCGACGTCGCTGCCCTGGCCGAACAGCATCGTGGCGCCGCGCTCGGGGTCGCACTGGTCGGTGTAGTAGGCGTTGTTCAGCGGCACGTAGTCGACATCGTCGCCCGGCTCCGGGATCGTGCGGACGTTGGCGATCATCGTCGACGTCGGACAGCGGTACTCGGTCACCCCGCGCTCGGCCATCCCGTTCATGAAGCGCTCGGCGTGCACGTACATCGACAGCTCGGCGTAGAGATCGTCGCCGTCGACGCCGCTTTCGGGATCGATGGGATCGGGCAGCGGCACGAAGTAGTCGCCGGCTTCGTCCGAGAACGTCCGCGCGACCGCCCAGCAATCGCCCTCTTGGTGCCACGGCTCGGGCTCGGCTGGCTCCGCCATCGTGCAGTTGAGCGAGCGCACCCGCGGGCCGTCGAGTGGCACACCGGCTGCAGTCGCGTCGATGTCGGTCAGGCTGATCTCGATAGCGTCGGGCGTCGACGACGGATTCCCCGCGAAGACCCGCGCGCGCGAGCTCAGCACGTTCTCGCGCTCGTCCAGCACGGTGCCGCTGCTCGCCGAGATCCACACCGTCTTGCGGGTCGGCTCGGGGCGGATCGTCAGCGGCAGCTGGATCTCCCACGCGAGCACCGGAGTGCCCAGGATCAGGCGATAGACGAGCACCGGCGGTGTCTCGGGAGGGGCGTCGCCCAGCGCCACGGGCCCAGACCGCACGGCCGCGGCCGCAGCGGTCCCGGCATCGATGCGCGCATCCCCGGGCGCGAGCTCGGGTGGCCGCAGCGGCCGCCGAACCGCCAGCGTGTGCTCGCCGCGAACGGCTTCGCGCACGACCTCGAACGCACCGCGCACGGGGACGCCGCCGATCGCGAAGGTGCGGACCTCGAGCCGCCCATGCGCCAGCGTGGTCGACATCGCCGACGCACGTCGGTGCCACACCGTCTCGCCGGCGACACCGCGCGCACCGTCCCCGTCTGTGGCCGAATCAGCGTCCGGATCGGCAGGCGGCGCGGCGGCCCGCACCGTCCCCACGATCCCTGCGATGTACACGGCAGCGGCGAGGGCGGCGCCGAACCATCCGTGGCCCACGGCGCGCCGTACACCGCCGTGACCATCCCACCGACGCTTCGTCGCCACGAATCCATGATAGCTTCCAAAGCTCCGATGATGTGGCAACTTCGTGCGTCCGCCGTGCTGCTCCTTCCCCTCGGACTGTCGAGCGCGGCGTGCACGGAGGACGCCTTCGACTTCGGCGAGCCGCGCTCGTGCGAGGTGGCCGACCAGAACGCATGGGTCTACGGACTCATGCAAGACACCTATCTCTGGTCGCCCGAGATGCCCGAGATCGATCCGTCCGAGTACGACTCACCCAGCGCGACGATCGCGGCGCTGCGCGTGGCCCCCGACCGGTGGAGCCGCGTGGCGGACAGAGTGAAGACCGACAAGCTCTTCAAGGAGGGCAAGACCATCGGGCTGGGCTTTCGCACCCGCCGGCGGTCCGACGACGGACTCACCGTGTCGTGGGTCTCGCCCGGCTCGCCCGCGGCCACCGCCGGCATGCGGAGGGGCGACGATCTGCGCGGGATCGGCGGCCTCACCATCGCGCAGATCGACACCGACGAGCGCTGGGGCGACGTCTATGGCGCCGACGAGCCCGGCGTCGTGGTCGACGTCGAGTTCGGGCCACCGGACGCAGAGCCGACGCAGGCCCAGCTCACCAAGGACTGGCTCGAGATCGAGACCGTCCCGGTCCACGACGTCTTCGAGATCGACGGTCGCCCGGTCGGCTACCTGATGTTCAGCAGCTTCGTCGGGCCGGCGGCCGACCGCCTCGACGCGGTGTTCGAGGGCTTCGTCGAGGCCGGCGTCGACCGGGTGATCGTCGATCTCCGCTACAACGGCGGCGGCCTGGTCAAGGTCGCGAAGCAGCTCACCGACCTGCTCGTCGGCGATGTCGCCGACGGTGACGTGAACTACTCGATCGAGTACGGCCCTGGGCTGCGCGACCAGAACGTCAGCCGCGATGTGACCCGCCGCGACGGGTCGATCCGGGATCCTCGAAGCGTGGTGTTCATCACCACCGGCAGCACCTTGTCGGCCAGCGAGCTCGTGATCAACTCCGTCCGCGCCCACGTCGACGTCCGCATCGTGGGCGATGTCACCGGCGGCAAGCCGGTCGGATCGACCCAGTTCGACTTCTGCGACAAGATCGCTCAGCCGCTCACGTTCCAGCTCCTCAACGCCGACGCCCAGGGTCACTACTTCGACGGCATCGCGCCCGACTGCGTCGAGACCGACGATCTCACCCGCCAGCTCGGCGACGTGCGCGAGGCGTCACTCGCCCACGCCGTGCACCTGCTCGCGACCGGCCAGTGCGAGCCGCAGCCGCCCGGCCGCGGCGGCACGCCGACCGCCGAGGTCCACGGCGCTCCCTCGCGTGCAGAACCGCCGATCCACGACGACATCGAAGGCGCACGCGGCCTGTTCTGACCGCGTGTCGATCGCCCGCGCATGGACCGGGTGGCCCCGCTCAGGCGGGGACCTTCTCGTCCCACGACCAGAAGCAGGCGCCTAGCCCGTCGCACAGGTTGCCGGCGCCCTCGTAGTTGTTGCACTGCGCGGTGCGGCACTCCTTGGCGCCGCCGCAGGACTCGAAGCTGCGCTTGCGCGGCAGACACGTGCTCTGGCAGTAGCCGCCGGCCTCGCACACCGCATCGTCGCTGCCACACGGGTCGTGCAGCAACGCTTCGGGCCGGCACGTGGGCACCTGGAACGCGTTGTCCGGGTTCTGCCGCTGACAGTTGAGCTCAGGACACTGCTCGGGCGTCTCGCACGCCTGGCCCATGGCGAGCGCCGGGATGCACACCTCGGGTTCGTCCATCTCGTCCCGGCAGTAGCTCGCGCCGGGCTCGCAGCCCTCGCCGCAGTCGGCCTCGAGCGGAGTCGCGGGCCCGCACGTCCCGCTCTCGTAACAGATGAGCCCTTCCTGCGCGCACAGGTCGTTCTGGCCATCGCACTCGAGACCGGGCGAGCCGCCCGCGATTTGGGGGGCCCGGCAGCCAAACCCGTCGCAGCACTCGTCGTCGTCACAGGCACCGCACGCCGTCAGCCCACCGCACGTGTCCGGGCCGCACTCGCCGGCGAAGTAGGAGGCGTCGCACGTGAACACGCTGCCGCTGCCGAACACGTCGGCGTCGAATTGGCAGACCGCCGTCTTCGCGACCTCGGTCGCGCCATCGATGGAGATCTCGACGTTGGGGCTGCCCTCGGTCGTCGACGAGCAGTAGGCGAGCAGATACGAGCGCTGCGGATACTCCTGCACGCGACGGGTGATCTCGGCGAACGCGGCGGGCCAATCCTCGGGCGACGGCGCCAGGAACGAGCCGTCGCGGCCGATCGCCTGCAGCACCTGGTCGTCGACGTCCGCGCTGATTCCGATCGAGATCACGTTGTTCGTGGTCCGATCGACGAGGCCCTGGTCGAGGGTGCCGCCGGAGCTGTCGTTGCCGTCGGTGACGACGACGACCGTGCCGGTGCTGAGCACGCCGCCCCAGGTGACGCCGTCGCGGAGGTCGCGGATGCGCTGGGTGCGGTTGATGCCGAGCTCGAGACCGTCGAACAGATCAGTGCCATCACCGCCGCCCGCCTGGAGCACCACCGCCGCCGGGTCGGCGACGATGGCCGCGAGGGCCGCGTCGACCGCCCCTAGATCGCGGGTGAACGGCACGTACTCGGCACTCTCGCGACCGAACACATGGATGGAGACGTACACGTCGGACGCACCGGGCTCGGGCGCCAGCGATGTCACCAGCGCGCGCAGCTGCTCGACCAGCGCGGCGAGATCCTGGCTGCCGGTGATCGACTCCGACACGTCGATGACCAGATCGACGTACGACTCGACGGGCTTGGGGATCACCGTCGCGAAGCTCTCGACGTTGTCCTCGACGTCGTTGCCGTTCTCGAGCACCGTGAACGTGAGCCCGAGTTCATCGATCTTCGCCGGCAGCACCGCCGTGCCCGCGCAGAAGTCCACGGCGAAGAACAGCGACACCGCCGGTGCACCGTTGACGACCTGACGGCAGCGATCCTCGAGGAAGCGGAGCTGGACGCAGCTCTCGTCGACGATGCAGACCTCGCCGGACTCGTCGACCACGTAGCCGGGATCGCAGGCGCAGTACGGCAGGCCGTCCTCCCCGATCTCGCAGTGGCCGAAGCCGGTGCACACGACGTCGCCGCAATTGAGCGGCCCCGGCCCGCCCGAGGTGTCCACGCCCGCCGTCATCGTGGCTCCGGTCGCGCTGTCATCCGTCGCCGTCCCCGTCGCGGTCCCCGTCGCCGTCATCGTCGGGGAGTCGGTATCGCCGAGCCCTCCGATCGGCGCCGGCGGGTTCCTCCCGTCGCCGCACGCCCATGAGCACGCGAGCAGGCCACAGGCTGAGATCCGTCTCCAATCGGTGCGCGACATCGTCCTCGTCCTATCGCGGGAGCGCCCATGCACCCGCCGCCGCCATGGTACCCAATCTCGGGCGCGGGCCGAAGTTTGCGTGGTGTGGGCATGCGCCGGTCCACTCGCACGTCACCGCGGACCAGCGGCGCGCACGACACCCTCGCATTCGCGCCGAACTGGCGCGCCGCCACCATTTGAGTAGGTTTGATCGGGCTGCCCATGGTCGAAGCCACCCACCCCAGCTCACCATCGCGCACCGCGGCGCGACTCGGTCGCCGCATCTGCGCCGTCGTCCTGCTCGGGCTCGCGGTCAGCTCGTCGCAGCCGGTGGCCCACGCGGACACGCAAGAGCTCGCGCCGCCCGTGGTCGCCGCCCCGGTCTTCCCGGCCACGCTGACGGGCCAGATCGACGCCACCCTCGCCGAGCCGTTCCTCGCCGCCGCCCAGATCTCGGTCGTCGCCGTCGACCTCGCCACCGGCAAGGTGATCTATGATCGCAACGGCAGCACGGCCCTCAACCCGGCCAGCAACGTCAAGCTGGTCACCACCGCCGCCGCGTTGGGCCTGCTCGGACCCGCGCATCGGTACTCGACCCGCCTGTACCACGCACTCGACGCGCTCGAGGGCAACACGATCGCCGGCGACCTCTTCTTGCGCGGTGGCGGCGATCCGGCGCTGGTCACCGAGGATCTGTGGGCGCTCGCCGTCGACCTCCGCGCCCGCGGCATCACGCGCGTCACCGGCGGCATCGTCGTCGATGCGTCGCAGTTCGATCGCGACGAACTGCCGCCGGGCTTCGACCAGAAGGCCGAGCTTGCGGCGTACCGGGCGCCGAGCGGCGCGGCGTCGGTCAACTTCAACACGTTCGAGCTCCGGGTGCGCCCCGCCAGCCGCCCCGACGGCGAGCCGTTCGCGTCCATCGTGCCGCCTGTACCCGGCATCCGGTTGGTCAACGAGGCCAAGACCACCGTCGGTCACCTCGACCGTCTCACCGCCGCCGTCGAGGTCGACGAGGACAAGCACGACACCACCCTCACCTTGCGCGGCAACCTCGGCGTCGCCGCCGGCAGCAAGAGCTACCGCTACCCCATCCCCTTTCCCTCGCGCAACGCCGGTGAGGTGCTGGCGTGGGTGCTCAAGCAAAACGGCATCAAGCTCGGCCGCAGTCGCCCCAAGCTGGGCACCGTGCCCGACGACGCCGCGCTGGTCGGCGTCCACCACAGCGAGCCGCTGTCGGTGCTGATCCGGTCGGTCAACAAGCACTCCAACAACTTCATGGCCGAGCAGATCCTGAAGGGGCTCGGTGCGCCTGGGGCTCCGGCGACATTTGCCAGCGCACTCGCCAGGGTCCGCGAATTCCTCGCCGAGATCGGCGTGCCCGCGCAGGATCTGCTGCTGGGCAACGGCTCGGGCCTGTACGACACCAATCGGATCTCGGCCGCCCAGTTCACGGCGCTGCTCGCCGCAGTGCACGACGACTACCGCGTGGGCGCCGACTATGCGGCATCGCTCGCGATCATGGGCGTCGATGGCACCACGCGCTCGCGGCTCGAGCACAGCGACAGGCGGGGCTACGTCCGCGCCAAGACCGGCACGCTCGACGGCATCTACTGCCTGACCGGGTACGCTGGCGCGCCGAACCGGCCACCTGTCGCGTTCTCGATCCTGTTCAACGGCCTGCGCCGCGCCGACGCCGGCAGTGCCCGCGCTGCGCACAACCGCATCGCGGAGCTGCTCGCCCGGCATGCCGCTGGCCAACCGCTGGTGATCGAGAACCCGGCGTCGACCACAGATGGCGAGTCCGGGGGTGGGATCGAGTGACGGCGGTCGCGCCCGGAGGCTTCGCTCGCGCCGCCCCGTCCCCGCACCCCGTCCCAGTGCCTGCCTCGCCATCGCCACCAGCACCCCATCGATCTCGACGCCGACCACCGCGCCGCGATCGCCGACGATGTGGGCGAGCAGCGCGGTGCCATACCCCGAGGGCGCCCTGCGCGGCCGCAACCGCGCCTGACGGGTCGACACCGGCGGTGCCAAGGCCCTGCCCCTCGCCGCGCTGTTCCTCGACTACGGCCTCGACTACGGCCCCGACTACGACGTCTCCCACGCGCGCGCGGTGCGGCGGGAGATCGAGAGACTCATGCGCCCTCAGTAACGAGCCTTGATGAGGTGCACCAACGTCTCGCGCAGGGTTTCGCGGGTGTGCCGCTCGCGGCGGGTGCCCTTGTCGTGCTCGCCGAGCAGCACCTCCATCGCGTGCCGGGCGTTCTGTTCTTCGACCGCCGACAGGCTGACCTTCTCGACGTCCACCGCCTGCCCGCCACGATCGGCGAGCAGCTCGAGCATGCGGACGACGCTCTTGCGCACGGCGTCCTTCTGCTTCTTGTAGTAGTCCTCGCGCAGCAGCGCGAAGTTGTCGGGGAAGATCTCGTGGTACGCGGGATCCTCGTTGGGATGGCTGAGCGCCCAGGCACCGATGCGCGACAGCACGTCGGCGCGGAAATTGGGCCCGGCGTCGGGCGCCATGGTCTTCTCGAGCTGCCGCATGAACTTCTCGTCGGCGTCGGTGAGCTCACCGGTGACCGGATCGAACAGGCGCTCCTTCTTCAGCGCGTGCGAGACGTGTACCACGTACTTGCGGAACAGTTCCATGTAGCGGGCCTCGTCGACCAACCCCAGGGCCTCGCGGATTTCCAAGTCGGAGAGGTCGAGCCAGCGCTCCCAGCACACCGACGTGATGCTGTTCTGGTCGCCGTCGAGGAGGTGGAAGCCGTTGCCCTCTTGGTTGAGCATCGTCCACCGGTGGTTGTTCGAGTCGCCCATGAAGGCGCGCAGCTCCTTGAACAGCCGCGGCGGCGTGACGCAGGTGGTGCCCGGATCGCCGGCGGCGGCGAGCAGCACGGCCTTGAGGTCGCGGACGCTCGCGCCGAAGCTGCCCTCGTAGTCGCCGAGATAGTGCTCGCTGCCCTCGGCGCGCACGACCGCCGGCGGGAACTTCTCGAGGTACATCGCCGGAACGGCGGCCAGCAGCTCGCGGGCCTCTTCTGACGATAGCCCCCGCGGCACGCGGCCGTACGCGTACAGGTCGGCCTTCTCGACCGGGCTCAGGCGCTCGAGCACGCGCTTGAGCTTGCTCGAGTAGCTTTCGGTCCGCGGCCGCCGCAGCCGCGTCATCACGCCCCACAGCGCGAGCAGCTTGGTGACGTGGGGCGCGACGTGGACGCCCCGCAGGATGTCGCCGACCTGCTCTTGGTAGATCTTGCGCTCGACACGGTAGTCGAGCAAGAACGGCACGCGGATCTGCTCGAGCCGCGCGCGGAAGCTCTGGTACTCGCCCGATCGCAGCGCGCGGAACTCGAGCAGATCGAGGTCGTTGGCGCTGCCGCACAGCACCATGTCGAGCCCGAGCACGACGTGATCGAGGGCCACGCGGCCGGTCTCGGTCGCCGTGAGCAAGTATTTGTAGTGTTCGTAGGGGCGCTTGAGCAGATCGCTGAAGTTCATCACGCCGCGGTTGGCGTCGACCAGGTCGCCCTGCACGGCGTACAGCGCCTGGCCGCCGACGGTGGGCGGAAGGTGGCCGAACGCGGCGTCGCCGGTGACCGGGTAGCTGCGGGCATCGACGGTCTGCTTGGGCTCGACCGTGACCAGTCCCGAGCGATATTGGCGGCTCACGAAGAAGCGCTCGATCTGCACGTGCTGCAGGACCTTGCGGAGATCGCCCTGATACGCGGTGAGCAGCGCGTCGCTGATCTTGCGGTTGCGATGCGAGAGTTCGCCGTACAAGATCGCATCGCCGATCACGAACTCCGGGTGCGCGGCGCAGATGTCCTCGAGCAGGCGCCGCCGCGCCACGAGCGGGATCAGATAGATCGGGTGATCCTTGGTCTCGTCGACCAAGCGGGCGTCGACCTCGGTCGAGGCGAGCCGGGCGAAGGTCTCCTCGCCGAGCGCGTCGCGGAGCGCCGCGGCTTGGCCGAAGCCGATCCCACCGCTCTGCTGGCGGCGGTTGGGGAAGACCCACGCGAAGCGGTACATCGCCCCGCGATCGGTGCGGCAGTAGACCTCGAGGGCGCGCTGCAGCGACTCGAGCATCGTGCTCTTGGCGCTGCCGTTGGGCCCGTGCAACAGCACCGTCTTGTTGACGCGACCCAGCCGCACGAAGCCGGCGATCACGTCGTACAACTCGTTCTGCGCCTCTTCTTGCCCGACCAGGCGGTGCCAGCCGTCGAACTCGGTGTCGAACAGGCGATGGCGCGACACCTGGCCCTGCGGCGTGCGGACGTCGCGGCGACCGAAGTGGTCGAAAGCATCGATCACGAACTGCGCTGCGCTGCGCGCGTGCACGGTCGGATCCTTGCAGAGGAGATCGAACCACTCGTCGAAGCTGAGGATCCGCCGTGTGGCCTGGAACTCGTCGTTGACGGCGTCCGCGAGTGATTGGATGCGGGCTTGGGGAGTGCCCGCTTCGGGCCCGGGAGTGCCCGCCTTGGGCGAGATGGAATCGGAGACCGTCTCGTCGTTCGCCACGTTACTTGACCGCCACCTTGAACTCGAGCTCTTCGGTGACCGGCGAGCACGCCTCGTCCTGGCACACCGCGAACTTGAACTTGCCCGAGAATGCGTGCTCACCCGCCGTAGGCGCGGTGAATTTGACGTCGAAGGCACACGTCGACTCGTCGAGCGTGGCATCGGCCTTCTTCAGATCGGCCTTGGCGAGCGTCACGCCCGCGGGCGCCTCGAGCTTCAGCGAGGTCGGGAAGTCGAGGTTCATGTGCCACGGCGCCTTGGGCACGACGCGCACGGTGACGCTGCCCTCCTTGCCGGCGGTCGCCTCGGGCGTGTCGATCTGCAGCACGTAGCGGTCGTCGCCACCCGGCGGAGGACCGTCGATCGTCTTCACGTTGGCACCGGCTGGCGCGGCGACATCGCCGGGCTGGGCCGCCGTCTTGGCGACATCGCCGGTCTTTCCCGGGGACGCGGTGCCGCCGGAGGGCGTGGCGGCGGCGGGCTTGCTGTCGGCGCCGCATGCCCCCGCGAGCAGGGCGGCGAGAACGGCGGCGACGGGCGATGGCGTGGCGCTCGGACGTGGGCTCGACATGACGCCCGATGTTATCCCGCCAATGCCCCATCTGCGCAAACGAGGGCCGGCGGCCGATATCCCCAGATGCGGCGCCGGACGGGCGGCGCCGGACGGGGCTCGCCGGACAGGCGGCGCCGGACGGTGAGCGACTCAGTCCTTCTGGGGGACCGGCCCGGTCCCCCTTCCCCCTCCCGATCGCTGACGCTCTCTCAGCGACGATCGAAGCGGAGGTCGACGCCGCGGGTCGTGCGACCGCGCAGGACGTCGCTGCGCAGCGCCACGGGCGCGAGGTCGTCCTCGCGATCGGCCGGCGGGTACGCCTCGATCACGAGGTCGCCCGCGGGGAGTCCACGGGCGGCGAAGCGGCCGCGGGCGTCGGTTCGGAGCTCGGCGAGCACGTCCGCGTGACCACGGATCACGACGTCGGCCCCCGCGACGGGATCGCCGGCCCAGTCGGTGACGACCCCCTCGACGCCCCCGCCCTCGTCGAGCGTGACGACCACGGTGCTGCGATCACCGCCGCCGCGACGCGCGGTGACGGAGCGCGTGCCGTGACCGTCGGCGTGGACCGTGACGTCGACCTCGTCGTCGGCCAACGTGGCGAACTCGGCGATGCCGGTGCGATCGGTGAGGCCGCGGTGACCCCCGACCTCCACCGTCGCCGACGGCAAGGCGACGCCGGTCGCGGCGTCGCGGACGTCGACCACGAGCGTCCAGCCGCGCACGAGCACGACCTCGATCGGCCGACCGCGGCCGCGGGGCAGCGCCTGGGCAGCGACCGTCGCCGGCGCATGATCGGCGCGATCGAACAGCAGCACGACCGGAGCCTCGGGCAGCGCCGCGAAGGCGAACTCGCCGCGCGCGTCGGTCCACCGCACCTCCGTGGGCACGAGCGCCGAGTCGGGACGCAGCGTGACCTGCACGTCGCCGAGCGGCCGCAGGTTGTCGTCGACGACACGGCCGCGGAGTTCGGCCTCGGCGACGCCGAGCTGCAACTCGATGTCGACCGCCGCGCGCACCACCACCTCGCGGCGCGCGGGCACCATGCCCGGCGCACGGGCCACGACGAGCTGCCGACCGCGCCGCAGGCCCGCATCGAACACACCGCGCTCGTCGGTACCGTAGGTGGTGCCGTCGTCGAGCTCGACCCAGGCGCCAGCGATGGGGCGATCGTTGCCGCCCAACACCCGCCCCGTCAGACGCCAACCGCTGCGCACCACGAGCCGCACGCCCTCGATGTCGGCGCCGGCGCGCACGCGGATCTCGACCGGGTCGCTGGCAGCGAAGCGGCCGTGGACCGCCCGCAGCGTGTACGTGCCAGGGACGAGCCCACCGAGCTCGAAGCCCCCATCGGCATCGCTCGTGACGGTGCCGTCGGCCTGCACGGGGATCATCGCGGGCACGGCCGGCACCGCGCCCGTGGTCACGCCCAGGGATCCGAACGCCGCCTCGGCCCGACGGGCACGATCGAACACCGTGCGCCGGGCTCCGGCCTCGCCCACCGAGAATGCCACGTCGGTCACCACCTCGATCCACGCCTCGGCGACGCGCACGTCGTCTTCGTCGACGACCACGCCGCGGATGCGCCCGGGTCTCGACAGGCGTAGCTCGACGACCTCGGGCGCGGCGTCGACGACGGTGACCGCGACCCCGGGCGCGGCGAGGAATCCGTCGGCGTCGGCCCGCACCACATACTCGCCGTTGGTCACCGGGCCCAGCGCGACCTCGCCGGCGACATCGGTGCGACCGTGATGTTGCAACAGGCCGAGGTGGGCGGCGCCCAGGGTCACCCGGGCGTCGGCGACGGGCGTGCCCGCAGCATCGACGACGCGGACCGCCACGCGATGGGCGGGCACCAACGCCAAGGTGACGTGGCCATCGGGCGCCACATCCTCGAGCGGAATCGACGCGAACTCGGATTGGCCGGGCTCGAGCGCCGCCGCCACCGCGACCAGCGCGTACACACCCTCGGGGATCGCCGCGAAGGCGAAGGCGCCGCCGTCCAACTTCACGTCGCGGGCGGGCCACACCCCGGAGCCCGCGACGCGGGCGCGCGTGCGGGCTAGGACCTCGGGCGGTCCCATCACCTCACCCTTCAGCGTGTAGAGCCGATCGACCACGAGCTGGACGTCGTCCTCGGGCGCGATCACCTCGAGCACGGTCGGGGCGAAGCCCTCGGCGTGCACGCGCAGCAGCGCCGGACCCGGCGGCAGCGTATCGAACACGAACCGACCCTCGGCGGTGCTCGACGTGCGCCACGGCTCCGGCTCGCCGAGATCCGGGTCGGGACGCGCGCTGATCTCGAGCCCAACCAGCGCCACGCCGCGCGAGTCGGTGATCACACCGGCGACGCGCTCGCCCACACCGAGGGCGACATCGGGCAGCCTGCCTGTGCCGATCTGCGGCGCCTCGGATTCGACCACCGCCCGCAACCGGCCGGGCACCTCGAGGTCGAAGGCGACCCGGCCCTCGGTCCCCCCCGCGAGGACGATCTCGAAGTCGCCCTCGGCGTCGCACGTGACCATCGGCGCCACTTCGACGCCATCTTGCCAGGCGCGGATGCGACAACTCCCCGCGGGCGGCGCGGTGGTCTCGACCGCAGCCGGCGGCACCGGGTCGCTCGCCGCCTCGGCGATGCCTGGGGTCTGCGCCGGATCGGGGCCCGTCGTCGAGTCATCGCCCTCCCCGTCGACGGCGCGCGCGGTGTCCCCGTCGACGACGACGACCGCCGCGGGCTCGGGTGCGGGGAGCTCGACCAGCACGCGCCCGCGCACCCGCGGACCGTCACCACTCACCCCCAGCGGGGCGCCATCGCCGACGTCCACCGCCACGGGATCGCTCGGCCCGGCACCCCCCTCGGGTCGCCGCGACGCCACCGCGATGCCGGCCACGATCACCGCCAGCACCACCGCGATCCACAGCGCGACGCGGCGCCGCGGCGGACCGCTGGGTGGCCGCGGCGTGGCGGTGTCACCGGACGGCGCGGGGACGCCATCGGACGCCACGTGGGGGCTCGGCTCCACCGTGGGCCCAGGCTAGCCGATCACACGGGTGGGTGCGTACGGGGCACGGGCGGCGCGTTGCGGCCCCAGGTGGACGCGGCGGTCAGCGACCGCGCGTGGGTGAAGGCGATGACGAGCGAGCCCGCGACGGCGACCCACTCCGCGGGGCGCCCGTGATCGACGAGGCGCGAGGCGAGCAGCACCACCGCGCCCCCGACGAACCCTGCGACGAGTCCCCACCGCCCCGCCATGCCCTGTTGCCACGCCGACCACGTCGCCAGCGACACCGCGATCCCCACCACCACCTGCTCGGCCGTACGCTCGATCCCCGCGGCCGACAAGAGCACCGGTACTGCGATCACGGCGATGGGCATCAACGCGCAGTGCACCGCACACAGCAGCGACACCACGACGCCGATGCGGTCGATCCGCCACACACTCGACGACGTCGCCACGTGGGGCGCGAGTTTAGTGCGACGGGGCTGCGGCGCAAGCGACTTCGACCGCCGCCGGATCTCTCGACGGTTGCAGAGTCGTGCGACTGCCCGGGCTGCGGGTCACTTGCCGACGGCGATCGCATCGATCTCGACGAGCACGCCGCGCGGCAGTCCTGCGACCTGGATGGTCGCGCGCGCCGGTAGATCGGCGACGAAGCGCGCCCCGTACAGCTCGTTCACGACCCCGAAGTCGGCCAGATCGGCGAGGAAGATCCCCGCCTTCACGATGTTGCCGAAGCCCATGCCGGCCGCCCCGAGGATCGCCGCGAGGTTCGCGAGCACCTGCTCGGTCTGCGCCCGGACATCGCCCGTCCCCACGATCGCGCCGCTCGCGGGATCCAGCGGGATCTGGCCGGACACGTAGAGGGTGCGTCCCCCCTCGACCAGCACGGCCTGGCTGTAGGGTCCGATCGCCGCCGGCGCTTCGCGGGTCTGGATGGTCTGTCGTCGCATCGGCCGCGAGGGTGCAAGGCTCCCCGGCGGAGCGCAAGGCTCCCCAGCCGAGCTCGAGGCTCCCCGGCGGAGCGCAAGGCTCCCCAGCCGAGCGCGAGGCTCCCCGGCCGAGCTCGAGGTCCCCAGCCGAGCTCGAGGCCGCCAGGGGATCCCCCGGCGCACGACGCTTGCAACCCGCCGCGAGTGCGGCTAGAAAACCGCTCCGACCCCGCGGTCCGGGCGCGTAACTCAGCGGTAGAGTGCCACCTTCACACGGTGGAAGTCGCAGGTTCGAAACCTGCCGCGCCCACCCCAAAACAGGCGTTTCCGAGGGATCGCCCGAGTCTGTGGTCCCCGTGCGGTTTCCGCGATCACGCGGTGCCCCCGCGCAAAGCCCCCGCCGGAGAATCCCGACGGGGGCGAGCGTGCGAACCCGAGTTCAGTGTGGCGCGCGGGCTGCGGTGCAGGTCGAGCGCCCGCGCGTCGACGACTCGGCGGGGTCCGGATCCGCACGGGATCCGCAGATGCCTCCGGCATCTACTCGGGGTCGTCGGCTCGCTGCACGAGGATGTCGATCGCGTAGCAAACCTCCTCAGCGCTCATCACGAAGTTGCACGGGCGTACATCGAAGAGCCAAAGCCGGCCTTTCCTGGACGCCGCCGAGTTGTACGCGCCCACGCGAACCCCCACAACGCGCTCGAACCCATGGGAGCAGAGCCACTCCAGGAGGTACGCTTCGTCGGGCGTCACCCCACTCGCGAAGGGCTGCGAGGTCCAGATCCGGTTGTCGTGCTTGCCGGGCCCAGCCTCCACGCCCTCGAGGTGGATGTCATCGTCGAAGACCTCGTTCGCGAGTTCGAGGCGTCGCAGATATTGACGCGGCGTCGCGGGGTACGCTCGGCCGTCCGCGAAGTCGAACCAGAACCCCGCCGCGTTTCGGTGCGTGGCCTTGTCGATCCTGCCCCCGTCGTGGCGGGGTCGCACCTCGTGCTCCGCGCCGCCGGCTACCCAGCGCGCCGCGTCGTACTGGCTGAGAAGCCCTCGCTGCTCCGCAAGGGCCCGAAGGCGCCGCCATTCGTCGGACATACCGTCACCCCACTCAGCGACAGCGCCACCTGGGCGGAGGCCTGCTGCCGTCACCCCCACACGCGCGAACGCCCTCGAACGCAGGTGCGTTCGAGGGCGTACGAAGCTCGCCGCTGGGAATCGGCGGTCAGCGAAGCTCAGGCGCCCATGGCCTTGGTCATGCACTCGCCCATCTTCTTCGACGACTCGGCGAGCTCCTTGGTCTGCGCCTCGGACATCGCAGGCTCGGCCTTGCCGCCTTGCTTCTTCGACATCTCTTCGCCGTACTTGACCATCTCGGCGGTGACCTTCTCGGCGCACGCCTTGTCCTTGCAAGCACACATGTCGTCAGCGAACTTCTTCATCTTGGCGACGGCATCATCCACGTCGCTCTTGCAAGCGCCGAGACCGAAGACGAGCAAGATGGCACTGGAACGGATGAACTTCTGCATTGAAACCGGAACTCCTTCGAGCGGACTGGTTGACGATTCGCCGCGCGGTGACGGCTTCCAGGGCTGACCATACACGAGATGCAACCGTCCGGGGGCAAGTCTTGTGGGCCGCAGTGCGGCGTCCCGGCCGTGGATGTGTCGCGGGTGTGAACTCCGGAATACCCTAGCGATTTCAAATTGATACCTCCGTCGGCCGGGTCGTCGGCGGATCCTCGACGGCCCTGATCTACCCCGCCGTTGGCGACGCTTCCGACTCCGTGATCGACGCGACCACACCGCAGCCCCCACACCCTCCGAGGTGGCCGGCTCTAGGGGATCGGCGCGCCCGTGGTGGGTTCAGAACCACCGCGAGAAGCCGACGACGAGGGCCGCGACGAGCTTGCCGTCCGACAACACGAAGCCGCCTGCGCCCTGACGCGGTCGCACATTGAACCGCTGATCCGCCGTGAGCCCGACATCGAGCGCGAGGTCCTCGGTGATGAACGCGTGCGTGCCGATGCCGAGCCCCACCGATGGCACGACCACACGCCGCGCCTCCGGATCCCACGCGCCGTCGCGGTGACGAAAATTCGCGAACGCGCCGATGCCTGCCCGCGCCATCACGTAGGGCCGAACCCCACGGGCACGCGCGAACAGGAACTGGACGTACGGCGAGAACGAACCGCCACGCGACAGCGTCGCGTCGCCGGCAGGGCTGCGGTCGGGGAAGACCGCGACGTCGCCCCGCGCCCCGATGATCCAGTGCTCCGAGAGGCCCCAGCCCAGGCCGAAACCGACCGCCGCGCGGCGCCGCGCGAACACACCGACGGCTTCGTGGCGCAGCGTCGTGCCGCGCGGCGACGCCGCGACGGCGCCGACCCAGTGCGCCGCCTCGAGATCGAAGAAGACCCGCAGCCGACGCGCGGTGTCGCCTTCGTGCGGTGGGTGTCCGGCCGGGCGCCATGGCGGCGCCACGGACATCCACAGCGCGAGCAGGCCGATGGACACCACTGCACCAGGTTGCGAGCACGCCGGTCGCCGCGCAAGCGGGTTGGGTCGATGGCGGCCCGGACCCCGGCGCGTGTCCCACGGCCCCCGCAGACCGCGGCTGGGTTCGGGCGCGCGCGGCCGCCCACGTGCGGTGCCGAGGGCGCCCCTGATCGACGCCGCGGCTCAGCCGTTTTGAGGGACCGGCTCGGTCCCCCTTCCCCCTCCCAATCGCCGTCGCTCTCTCAGTCGAGTCCGGGCTCGACCTCGAACTGTCCGCCCGGATGGCAGCGATCGGCCTCGTCGCCGCTGGGCACCGCGCGCGGCCACACCGTCACGGTCGCCCGCGCGACCCGAGCGCCGCGGGGATGCACCCAGCCGTCGCGCTCGGCGACCCACGCGAGCACGGCGTCGTGGACGAGCTGCGGGATTTCCCGGGTGTCGGCCGGATCGGCGTGGGCGAGCCCGTCTCGGCGATCGTAGGCGATGGTCATCGGGCTGTCGGGATCGGCGTCGACGACCGCAGCGCGGGCAGCCGCGGTCTCGGCCTCGAAGGTCTGCTGCTGCCGGGTGATCTCGTCGCGCATCCGCTGCAGCCGCGCCTCGTCGAGCGCCCGGCCCCGCGCCTGCTCGCCGGCATCGAGCGGACGCATCGCCTTGCGAAGTTCGTCGGCGATCCCGTCATCGATCGCGGTCGCCACTCCGACCACCTCCATGTCGTGCGGTCGCTCGGTCAACCAGGCGCGGGCCTGCTCGACGTCCTCGAACTCGCCGAGCAAGAGGTCACCGGTCGCGAGGTTGCGGAGCCGAAGCGTGATCGACATCCGCGCCAGTGTAACGCGGGGGCCCGCAGGCGCGGCGCGAATCAGCCGCGGGCGGCTCGGATGACGTCGATCACGATCGGACGGGCACCGTCGATCACGAATTGGATGCCGATGACGCACATGATGAGGCCGAGCAGCCGGGTGACGAGGGCGATGCCGGCCGGCCCGAGCCGCCGCAACAGGGCCGGGGCCAGCCACAGGGCGCACCCGGTGAG
Source organism: Nannocystales bacterium (assembly GCA_038325765.1). Taxonomy (GTDB): domain Bacteria; phylum Myxococcota_A; class Polyangia; order Nannocystales; family Nannocystaceae; genus Xiheibacterium. Next base: position 29,117 of record JBBQJI010000006.1, on the reverse strand, counting down.
GCCGATGCTGACGATGATCGCGACGTGGAGCGCGACGACCTCGGCCGCGCCCCGGGCCTGGCCCATCAGCACCATCACAGAGCTGATCGCCCCCGGACCGGCGATGATCGGCATCGCCAACGGCACGATCGCCGGGTCATCGCCGCCTTCGGGTCCGCCGGCCAGTCCGCCAGCCAGTCCGCCAGCCAGTCCGCCAGCCAGATGGGGCCCGCCATGGCCGGTGAGCATCGGCATCGCCATCGTGAAGAACAGGATGCCGCCGGCGATGCGGAAGGCATCGATGGTGATGCCGAACAGCCCGAAGAGCGCCGCGCCGCCGGCCGCGAACCCGGTGAGCAGGGCCCCCGCGACCACGCACGCACGCACCGCCGTGCGCCGACGCGCCTGGGGTTCTTGGCCGGCGGTGATGGCGACGAACAGCGGCGCGGCGGCGATCGGATCGATGATCGTCAGCAGCGACGACGTGCACAGGACTGCGAACGCGACGACGGACATGCTTCCTCTCAGCCGACCGGGATCGCGGTCTCGTTCTTTGCGCTCGACAGCACGAACGTGGTGCGCACGCGGTCGATGCCGGCGATGCGCGACAGCCCGTGCAGCAAGAAGCGCTCGTACTCCGGGATGTCGCGCACCACGACCTTGAGCAAGAAGTCGTCGTCGCCGGCGACGTGGTGACACTCGAGCACCCCGTCGAGGTCGACGACCGCGGCGAGGAACGCCTCGTGGGTGGCGAGGTGATGGGCGGCGAGCTTCACCGAGACGAACGCCATGGTCGATCGCCCGAGGCTCGCGGCGTCTGCGATCGCCACGTACTTCGCGATGACCCCGCGCTGCTCGAGCTTCTTTATCCGCGCGAGCATCGGTGTGGGCGTGAGCCCCACGGCCTCAGCCAGCGCGGCGTTGGTCATGCGTCCGTTGGCCTGCAACAGCCGCACGACCTCGCGGTCGACCGCATCGAGCACGACCGGGTCCGCCGTGGATGGAGTGTCCATCGCGGGATACTACGGCGGAATAATATTCTGTGAAACTACGATTTTTCAGCAGTACGAGCCACGCACGACTCGCGAATTGCGTGTCTCGCGCAACTGTCAGCTGCAACTCTCCGCGCGGCGGCTGGCAATCTGGTAGACCCGCCGCCGACGGGACCCGCCGCCTGCGATGCCCTGCTCGCCCCTGCAGTCCCTCGTCATCGATGCGCCTGCCTGCGGGGCAACCCCGGCGCGTCGGTGCGGAGGTCGTGCCCGTCGGTCGGCTGCTGCTCGATCGCGACGGCGACCTCGGCGTCCTACTGCAGCAACGCCCCGCCTTCGAGCGTCTCGATGAGCGAGGGCAGCCCCACGCCCCACGCCCCGCCCCCGGATCCACGAGGCCGTGAACAGTCCATGAACCGCACCAAGACCCGATCCATCTCGTCGAGCGGACGATGGCGTCTGTTGCTGCCCGCCGTACTGCTCGCAGGCGCCTGCGCCGGGCCGCCCGCCGCGACCACCACCGCCGTCACGGTCACGCCTGCGGCCACAGTGCCCGCAAAAGCCCCGCTTCCCGCGGCCGAGGCGGTGCTCACCGCCGCCGTCGAGGCCGCCGGCGGCGCGGCCGCGCATGACGCCCTCACCAGCTACTACACCGAGTCCCATATGGAGATCGCCAGTCAGGGCCTCTTCGCCGAGACGCGGCTGTGGTGGAAGACCGGCAAGTTCTTCATGGAGATCGACATATCCGGCGTCGGCCTGACCCGGGTGTGGTGCGACGGGCAGACGGTGACGAGCGAGGACCCCCGCAACGGCCGGCGGACGCTCGAGGGCCGCGAAGCGAGCCAGACCCGCTGGGCCGCCGGCATCTCGCTCGCCCGCGACTGGAAGCAGTTTTTCACGTCGGCCACCACGCTCGGCCGCCGCGATGTCGATGGCAAGGAGGTGATCGACGTCGAGCTGGTCGGCCAAGACGACGCCGCGGTCACGCTGACCTTCGACGCGACGACCCACCTGCTGATCTCGCAGAAGTTCCAGCAGCAAAGCCCCATGGGCGCGATGCCGGTCGAGATCGCGGTGGTCGAGTACAAGCCCTACGCGGGTCTGCAGCACGCGGCGCGCACCGAGATGCGCATGTCGATCTTCACCGCCGTCACCACGTTGACCAAGTTCGACGCCAACGTGGAGATCGACGATGCCAAGTTCGTCCCCGCCGACCTGCCGGCGGTTGCGGCACCCGCCGGGACCGAGGTCACGGGCAAGCCCACACCGAAGACCAAGGCGAAGAGCGCCGGCTGATCGGGCAGGATCCCCGGCGGCTAGCAGCCGCGGCGCTCGGCGCGGGGGCCGAAGGTGCGCTCGACCTCGGCCCGGAATCCGCGGCTGGTCGGGATCTGCGTGCCGCCGTCCAGCGTGATCACGTACTCGCCGCCGGGACGGTGGACGACCGCCGCGACGCGGCCGACCGCGACGATCGCCGAGGGCCGCACGCGCACGAAGCGACCGGGGTCGAGCTTCTCGAGCATGGCTTTGACGGTGTGCCTCACCAGGTGGGTCCGACGAGGGGTGTAGATCTGCACGTAGTTTCCGGCGGCTTCGATCCAGTCGATCTCGTCGACGTCGATGCCGAGGGTTCGTCCCGCGTCCCGGAACAGGAGCCGCGCCGGAAACCCCACGGCGGCAGGGGTTCGAAGGTCGGTGGCGGTCTGCACGTGGGGGGCAAACGTCGCGGGGTTTCGCGCCTTACACGGGCCTCTGCCTGGCGCCACGCGGCGCCGGCACCGCGGCGCCCTCAGCCGCGCGGGCCGTCGGGATCGGTGGTGGGATCGTCGTCGAGGGCCGCGTCCTTGCGGAAGGCGATGTCGCTGCGATCGGGAAGCCCCTCTTCGCGGAGCAGCGCCGCGAGCCCGCGCACGGGTCCGGTCGTCGGGCCGGCGTCCGTGAAGAACGTCGACTTGCGATACCAAGCGATGCCACGGACCGCGAAGATCTTGATCACGGCGGCCGCCGGCAACGCGAGGAGCACGCCCAGGAATCCGAAGAGCTCCGCGCCGACCATCAACGCGAACAGGACCCAGATCGGCGCCAAGCCGACCTTCTCGCCCACGACGCGCGGGGTGATGACGAAGCCCTCGAGCACCTGGATCAACGCGTACGCCACCGTCACCCACACCAGCGGCATCGGCCCGCGCCAGTCGATGAGACCCATCAGCAGCGCCATCCCCAGCGCGGCCGCGCCGCCGACGTAGGGAATGAACGACAGCAGGCCAGCGACCAGGCCGATCACGAGCGCGAGGCGAACGCCGATGAGAGCGTAGGCCACCGCGTAGAGGATCGCGAGCAGGAGCATCACGATGAGCTGGCCGCGTACGAACTCGCCGAGCACCATGTCGACCTCGCTGGCGACGTCGACCACGAACGGGCGCCAGTTGGGCGGCACCAGCTCGTGGATCGCCGCGGTCATGCGATCGAAGTCGTGCAGCAGATAGAACGCGAACACCGGGATGATGACGAGCCCGGCGAGCGCCCCCAGCAGCGACATCGTACCGCCGAGCACCCAGCCCAGCACGACGCCCGCGGGCCCAGCCGCTTTGTCCGCGAGCGCAGCGCCATCGACGTCGAACTGCGTGAACACCTCGTCGACGCTGCGCGGCACCGGGATCCCGAGCTCGGTGAGCGTCGGCTCCGCGCGCACGAGCAGGCGCTGCAGCGCCCCGGGCAGCTCGGCGGCGAAGGCGGTCACGTCACGCGAGATGGCCGGCACCGCGAACAGGAGCGCGATGGCCAGCGCCCCGAGCACCACCGTCAACAGGATCACGATGCCCGCCGCCCGGGGGATCCCTCGGCGCTCGAACCAGTCGACGACCGGGTCGAGCATGTACGCGATGAGGAACGCGAAGAAGACCGGCGTCAGCACCCCCCGCAGGGCATAGAACACCAGCCCGACCAGCGCGATGACGACCACGACCACGACCCAGCGCGGAAAGATGCGGCGACGTTCGGCCTCGGGCATGTCGCCGTTTGTACCACGCGCCCCGCGCGGCGCCGGCTCGGCTGCGGGCGGCGCCGGCTCAGCCGCGCTCGAATCCGGCGCGGCCGCGACGCAGCGGACGCAGCAGTTTCGCCACCGCCGTGAGCCACTGCTGCCGCGGCAGATCCGATCCGTAGAACTCGAGCAGCTCGGGATCCGTCGAGCGCCTGCGACCGCGGACCGCACTCTCGACGTAGCCCGCGACGAGGGCGAGCCCCCGGAGGTCGCGTCCGTGGGCGCTCACCACCACGGCCTCCATCGCGATCGTCAGCGGGTGGGCGCCGACGAACCACGCGCCCGCGCCGATGCCACGAAAGCCCGCCCACCAACCGTGGCGCGCCTTGTCGTGGCGGACCAGCTCCGCGACCAGATCGGTGTGGACCACGGTACGCCAGCCGCGGTTGCGGGCACGCAGTCCGGTCACGCTCGCCCAACGCGGCGCCGGATAGAACGCGGTCTGCTCGAGGCATTCGCGTCGCCACAGCCGCAGAGCCGAGCGCGGTGCGCCGCACGGGTGTTGCAGCTGGGGCAGCCACGCGCCGTCGTCGGCCGTCGCGGCCATGCGGCACGACGCGATCCCGATGCCGCGATCCCGGCTGCTGCGCAGCACTAGCTCGGCGAAGAGCGAGGGATGCGGGCGCACGTCGGCGTCGAGGTTGGCGACGAAATCGAGTTCGATGCGCTCGGCCTCGGCGAGCTCGAGCAGCGCCCGGAAGCCGTGGACCACGGCCTGGGCGTAGCGCGTCGCCGCGTCGTCGGTGCTCGCGCGTGATGGCAGCGTCACGACGTCGATCCACGGATCGCGGGCGGACAGCCGGGCGAGGATCTCCGCGGTGCGATCGCGGCTGCCGTCGTCGACGATCACCCACCGCATCGGCCGCAGCTCCTGCCGGCGGATCACGGCGGCGAGATCATCGAGCAGATCGCCGTCGTCGCACACCGGCGTCACGAGTGCCCAGGTCGGTTGGCGGCTGGAGCGGCCCATGGTCTGCAAGATAGCCGGTGCTTCGGTGGAGAAACAGCGTTTCGTGCCTCCTAACGCCGTTCGGCGTGCGGCCGGGCCGCAGCGGACCACGGGGCCGACGGGCCGACGCGGCGGGCGTGGGCCGACGGGGCGGGCGTGACCGGAGCCCCGGCCCGCTCACGGTGTGGGCGGCAGCATGCGCACGACGATGCCGGCCGCGTCCCACGGGCCGCGGCCGGTCCACGTCCACGGCGGCGACAGGGCGCCGCCGGCGGCCACCGCCCAGCGCCCCTCGCCGATGCGGGCGCGCAGGGTGAACCCGCCTTGGGCGTCGGTCCGCGAGGTCGCCCTGGCGGCCCCCGCCCTGCCCGCGTCGTCGATGGGCACGAGGGCGACCTCCGCCCCCTCGATGGCGTTGCCGAGCCCGATGCCCGCATCCTCGAGGACCTTACCGCGCACCGTCGCCTGCCCGAACGACGCGTCCGCAAAGGAGCAGCGCACGTGATCGGTGCTCGGCCTGCGGTCGCCCGTGAGATCCACCGCACCCTCCGGGCAGGTCGTGGTGGCCCCGGCGGCCGGTGTGCGTCCCCACGTGAACGCCGTCGGTGTTCCCCGACATGCCGCGAGCCCCGCGACCGCGGCGAACACGGTGACCATCCACCGCGCCGGCAAACCGACCGCCACGGACCGATTGCGACCCTCGGGGCCCCAGGCGGTTGATCGAAGGGGTTCGCGTGGTAACACTTGCGGGATGCAGGGTTACCACCAAGAGGCTCAGAGCGCCCGCCGAATGTCGCCCCGGGGCGAGCTCCACACGGGCGTCCAGCAGTTCATGACCGGCGTCTACGCGTGGATGGCCGTCGGCCTCGGCGTCACCGCGGCGGTCGTCTACGGGTTGAGCTTCTCGCCCGAGACCGTGTTGATGATCGCCACCACGCCGCTGCGGTGGGTGTTGTTCGCCGGCTTGCTCGGCATGGCGTGGTTCCTGCCCTCGCGCATCGACACGATGGATCGCAGCGTCGCCGGGGGCCTGTTCCTGGTCTTCTCCGCGCTGATGGGCGCGTCGATCAGCTGGATCCCGTTCGTCTACAACTTCGGCAGCATCGCCAGCGCGCTCGGTGGCACGGTCGGCATCTTCGCGGTGATGGCCGTGCTCGGCTTCGTCACCAAGAAGGATTTGTCGGGCATGGGCCAGTTCCTGGTGATGGCGCTGCTCGGCGCGGTGATCGGCTCGGTCATCAACGCGCTCTTCCTGCAGTCCAACATGATGGGGTTCATCATCGCGGCCGCGGTCGCGCTGGTCTCGGCAGGCCTCACCGCGTATTACAACCAAGCTCTCAAGCAGATGTACATGATGCACGGCGACGGGGGGAACCTCGCCATCAACGGCGCCCTCGCGCTGTACGTCAACTTCATCAACCTGTTCCTCTCGCTGCTGCGCCTGTTCGGCGGCAGCCGCCAGTAGCCGAACGCCGCCCCGCCCCGGCCCCCGCCACCGTCGAGGTCGCGGGGGCTTCGTCGTTGTGCGCATCCGCGATCGCGGGGGCACAGCAGTGCCCGGCGACGCGCCGACAGCTCGGCGAGCCGCCGCTGGGCCCACGCGAGCAGGCCCACGATGCTCGTCTTGAGAACATATGGCCAGCCTGCTACGCCTCGGAGCATGAAGCTCTCCGGCCGAATCCTGTCGCTCGTGGAGGATGCAGGCGATGTCCGCGCCCAGCTCGATGGCCACGACCTCGTCCCCGACGCGACCGCGGCGTACCACTTCGGTGTCAACACCGACGCGATGATCAGCGGGGCGGCCTGCACCCTCGGCTACACCGGCGACATCCTGGGCCCGTACTTCCTCGAGAACTTCAAGGAGGTCGTGACCAAGGGCGATATCCGCGGCGGGCGATTCCAGGTGGTGGTCGGCGGTGATGCGTATGGCAGCGGCTCGAGCCGCGAGGTCGCGGTGGTCGCCCACACGGGCGCAGGCATCGAGCTGGTGGTGGCCAAGAGCTTCCAGCGTATCTTCCAGGAGAACATGGTCTACAGCGGTCTGCCGTTCACCACCGATTTCACGGTGCTCGATCGGCTGCGCGCGGGGGATGACGTCGATCTGGCGGCGCTGGCGGCCGAGCTGCCGCCCTTCTTCCGGACGGTGGCCGAAGCTGGCGGTCTGCTGCCCTACGGCTCGGCCCTGCTCGCGGGCACGATGGAGCCCTGCTATCCGACCGACGTCGCACCACGACCGATGACCTGCATCGAGAAAATCGTTGCCCAGCGGGCGTGGGTCGGCGCCGGCAAGCCGTTGGGCATCGCCGCGGTCGCGCCCGGCCAGCAGGTGCTGTGCGAGGCGGGGTTCCGCGGCGTGCACGAATACACCGGCGGCATGGTGATGGCGCTGTACTCCGCGCAGTGGCCCGGCGCACCGGTGACGCGGCCCGAGCAGGTCGCCGCCTTCGAGGATCACTTCGTGCTGATCGACGAACCGACGGTGCCCGACACCGTCAAGCTCGCCCGCCTGAAGCCGGCGCGGAAGCTCCGCGACGAGATGGTCGCGGCGTGCGAGAGCAACGGCATCCGCCTGCACGGCCCCGGGCGCCTCCATCAGGCCGGCGTGTGCCACCGCATCGTCGTCGAGGAGTACGCGCTGCCCGGTGACATCATCGTGCTCACCGACTCACACACCCCCACGGCCGGTGTGCTCAACGCGTTCGCGTTCGGCGTGGGCTCGACCGCGATGGCCTTCGCCCTGCGGACCGGCATGATCCCGGTCACCGTGCCCAAGACCGTGCGCGTCTGGGTCGAGGGCGACGCCCGCGGCCTGCTCTCGCCCAAAGACCTCATCTTGCACCTCATCGGCGACCCCTACTTCCGCGAGGAGCAGTGGCGCGAGTCGCCGACCGACACCTGCGTGATCCAGCTCGGCGGGCCGGGGCTCGATCAGTGGAACGTCGACGAGCTCTCGGTGCTCACCAACATGACGGTCGAAGGTGGACTGATGACCGGCATCGTCGAACCGTGCCGGTCGCTCCGCGAGTTCCTCGCGACGCAGCACCCCGGCGTCGACCTGGAGTCGCGCTTCGTCGAGCCCGACCCGGACGCCGCGTACGTCCGCACGATCCGCGTCGACCTCGACGACGTGCCGTTGACGGTCGCGACGCCCGGCGACTCGCGCAACCGGCGGGCGCTCGATCGCGTCAGCGAGATCGCGATCCACAACATCGTGATCGCGAGCTGCACCGGCGGTTCGCTCTCGGATCTGCGGGCGGCCGACGCGGTGCTGCGCGGGCGCAAGGTGAAGGCCGGCGTCCGCGTCACGGTCACGCCGTCGTCCGCCGAGGTCTACGCGGCGGCGAAGGCCGAGGGCATCCTCGATCGATTCGTCGCGCTCGGTGCCGTGGTCACGCCCCCGGGCTGTGGCTCGTGCATCGGCAACGGGCCGGGGATTCCCAACGCCGGTGAGACCACCGCGAGCACCACCAATCGCAACTTCGACCGGCGCATGGGCGCGCCTGGCCCCGTGTATCTGGTGTCACCGGCGGTCGCCGCGGCCTCTGCCGTCACGGGGCGCCTGACGGATCCGCGGGCGCTCACGCCCGTGTGAGCCTTCGGACCGGGCCCGATTCGGGCGCTGCCGCGTGGTACGCTGCGTGCCGTGGGGCTTCCGTGCGCAGCGTGCCTGCTCGTCCTCCGACTCGCGTCGGCGCAGGACGCCGCGCCGCCCACTGCCGCGCCGCCCACTGCCGCGCCGCCCACTGCGGTTCCACCACCGCCCGCTGCCGACACCCACACCGACGGCGACACCGACGCTCACGCGCCGACACCGACCCGACTCGCGCTGCGTGACCCGTTCGAGTTCCACGCCGGACGCACCGGCGCGGTCGAGACCAGCCCGGTCAAGGCGGTCTCGCCCGACCTCATCGATCCATTCGAGCGTCCTGCGCCCGCTTTGCAGAGCACCCGCGCCGCCGATCTCCGCGACCCCTTCGTCGGCGGGAGCGTGTGGCGCTGCGTCCCCGAGCTCCACGGCGTGCCGGTGCAGCGACCGCGTGGGCTCGAGCGACCGAGACCCGCATGCGCCGCGGCCGATCGCCCGCTGCGCAACCCTTTCCTGCCGAGGCCCGCACCCGCACCCGCACCCGCGGGTGGGCCGCGCTCGCGGTGACGCGCACCGCCTTTCGGACAGGCGGATCCGCGCCTTCTTCCGGCGTTGCCCGACGACACCACGGGCTGCTAGCGTCCCGCCCGCGATGCATCGACTCTCGAGCTATCTCGGTGGTACCTGGCAACCCGGGCAGGGCCAGGCGGCTGTGCTCGTCAACCCCGCGACCGAGGCGCCGCTCGCCGAGGTCGCCGCGGCGGGTGGGCTGGGCGAGGCCCTGCAGTGGGCCCGGCGTACCGGCGGGGCCAACCTGCGGGCGCTTTCGTGGCGCGAGCGGGGCGAGCGCTTGGGCGCCTTGGCCACGCTGCTGCACGGTGCCCGCGAGGAGCTGATCGCGATCGCGGTCGCCAACGGCGGCAACACCCGTGGCGATGCGAAGTTCGACATCGACGGGGCGATCGGCGTGGTCGCTGGCTATGCGTCGATCGCCGCCGGCCTGCACGGCGGCCACCTGGTCGACGGCGAGGCAGCCCCACTGCACAAGGGCAGCAAGCTGCGCGCGCAGCACGTGCTCACTCCGCGCCAAGGTGCCGCGATCCACATCAACGCGTTCAACTTTCCGGCGTGGGGCATGCTCGGCAAGTTCGCGGTCGCCTTCGCCGCGGGCGTGCCCGTGGTGTCCAAGCCGGCGACGTCGACCGCCATGCTCGCCGCGCGTATCGCCGAGCTCGTGCTCGCGCCCGGCGTGCTGCCCGAGGGCGCGTTCCAGCTGCTGCTCGGCCCGGCCGGCGACCTGCTCGATCACGTCGGGCCCCAGGACGTCGTCGCCTTCACCGGATCGGCCGACACCGGCGCCCGGATCCGCGGCCACGCCCGCGTCCTGGGCACCAACGCCCGGGTGAACATCGAGGCCGACAGCCTCAACGCCGCGGTCATCGGCCCCGACGTGCGCAGCGGCACCGAGCTGTTCGATCTGATCGTCCGCGACTGCGCCATCGAGCTCACGCAGAAGGCCGGCCAGAAGTGCACGGCGACCCGCCGCATCCTGGTGCCCACCGCGCTGCTCGGCGAGCTCCGCGACGCCGTCGTCGGCAGGCTCGCAGCCACGGCCGCGCGCACGGGCGATCCGGCCGACGACAGCAACCGCATGGGGCCGCTGTCGAGCGCGGCCCAGCAGCGTGACGCGCGGGCCGGCGTCGCCACCTTGGGCGCCCGGACCTCGCGCGTCCTCGGCGACCCCGAGCGCCGCAACTTCGCCGGCGTCGCCGACGGTGTCGGCTACTTCCTCGAGCCGATCCTGCTCGAGGCTACCGCCGAAGACGCCCTCGATCCCGCAGCGCCGTTCCACCACCACGAGGTCTTCGGGCCGGTGGCGACGCTGCTCCCCTACGACGGCGGCGTGCAGACCGCAGCGCAGATCGTCGCGGCGGGCGAGGGCTCGCTCGTGGGCACCCTGTACAGCGACGACCGCGAGTTCACCGCGCGGGCGACCGTGGCCCTCGCGCCGCACCTGGGCCGCCTGGTGCTCGCCTGCGAGAAGATCGCGGCGGCATCGCTCGCGCCGGGCTGCGTGTTCCCGGTCGCCAACCACGGCGGCCCGGGCCGCGCCGGTGATGGCGCCGAGCTCGGGGGCCAGCACGGCCTCGAGCTCTACCTGCAGCGCACGACCTTGCAAGGTGGCGCCGCCGAGCTCGCGCGCCTGCTCAGCGCCGAGTCGCCGAAGCCCGCGGATTGACGGCCGCATCGGCCCCTCCCGTCGACCCGCACCGGTCAGTCGGCCTTCGCGTCCGCCTTGGCTTCGGCCTCCGCGTCCGTCTTGGCTTCGGCCTCCGCGTCCGTCTTGGATTCGGCCTTCGCGTCCGCCTTGGCTTCGGCCTTCGCGTCGGACTTGGCTTCGGCCTTCGCGTCGGACTTGGCCTCGTCCGCAGCATCCTCGGCCGCGAGCGCGCGATCCTCCCAGCGCGTGCGCAGCTTGTCGACCCAACCGGCACGCTGCGTCGATCCGGCCGCGTACGGAAATCCGGCGGCCGCGAGCTCGGCCCGACGGAAGGCGGGGTCGGCGAACACGCCCAGCAACAACGCCGCGGAGGCGCAGGCACCCACGACCACCCGCGCGCCGCGTCCGGGCAGCGTCGGCGCTTCGGTCTTCGCCGGCGGCCGGAAGTACATGCTGACGATGAGCCGCAGGTAGTAGTAGGCGCCGACGACCGAGTTGAGCAGGGCGGCCACGACCAACACCCGCATCATGATGTTGTCGTTCTCGAGCGCAGCGCGGAACAGACCGACCTTGCCGAAGAACCCGACGGTGGGCGGCATGCCCATCAGCGAGAGCAGACAGATCGTGAGGCCCAGCGCCATCGCCGGGTGCCGCTGCGCCAGCCCCGACCACTCGTGGGCCGTGTTGCCCTCGACCTTGTTGGCGCCGTACCAACTCACGCAGGCGAAGGCGCCGAGGGTCGCGACGGCGTAGGTGAGGATGTAGAAGATCACCGCCGCGACCGAGAAGTCGCCGGTGAGCCGCGACCACTCGATCTGGTCGGCGGGTCGCATCGTGCCGATGGCGAAGGCGTGGCCGTAGAAATTCGCCGCCGCGACGACGCCGACCAAGATGTAGCCGACATGCGCGATCGAGCTGTACGCGAGCAAGCGCTTCACGTTGCTCTGACGGACCGCGGCAAAATTGCCGACCGTCATCGTGAGCAGCGCGATGACGGCCACGATCGACGTCCAGCCGTAGGGCGCGGTCGCAAGGCGCTGGGTCGCCATCGAGCCGACGAACACCTTGAGCAGCGCCGCGAACCCGCCGATCTTCACGCCCGCCGCCATGAACGCGGTGGTCGGTGTCGGCGCGCCTTCGTAGGCGTCGGGCGTCCACATGTGGAACGGCACGGCGCTGACCTTGAACAGCAGGGCCGCGAGCAGCAGCAGCATGCCGGGCACGAACAGCGCCGCCGGTGCCATGCCGACGACCGACTTGTCGACCGCGGCCCTGACCGCGTCGATCGGCGGCACGGGGTCGCCGGCGAGGCGCGCCGCGTCGGACTGCAAGACCAGCTCGACGTAGGGCTGCGCCGCCCCCCACTGCGTGAACACTTGGGAGACGGCGGTGGCCAGCTTGTCGAGGTTGGTGGTGCCGGTCGCCCCGTACAGCAAGGCGATGCCCATGAGCAGGATCCCCGAGGAGAACGCGCCCATGATGAAGTACTTGAGCGCCGCCTCGGCCGACGCGCGCGAGTTCCACCGCGCACCGACGAGCACGTAGATCGCGATGCTCATGGTCTCGATGCCGAGGAACACGGCGACGAGGTCGGTCGCGTGGTTCAGGATCATCATGCCGAAGCCGGCGATGAGCACGAGCGATTCCTGCTCGCCGTATTCGAAGCGGTGCGAGCGGGCGTAGTCACCGGCGAAGGCGATGACGCCGGCGCAGACGACGATGACGCCGAGATCGAGCAGGAGCGCGAAGTGATCGACGGACAGGAAGCCGGAGAACACCGACACGCCGGCGTCGTACTCGAGGGTGCCGAACTGCATCACCGCGAGGGCAAAGGCGATCGCCACGCCGACCAGCGCGAGGCGGCGTTGGAAGCCGCGGAAGCCCGGGCCCGCGAAGGCATCGGAGAGCAGCAAGAGCAGCGACCAGACCGCGATGACCACCATGGGTCCGAGGTGTGAGAGGTCGGCCAGCGCCGTGGCGCCGGCGCTGGGCAGGGATACGGCGGTGGACGCAGCTTCGGGTGTCATCACGGGGTGCCTCCCGGCTTGGCGCCGGCGGCCGGGGCCTTCGCGTTCGCCGGGGTCTTCGCGTCGGCTTTCGCGTCGGCTTTCGCGTCGGCCTTCGCGTCGGCCTTCGCGTCGGACTTCGCGTCGCGATCGACCACCGGACGGACCTGCCGCGGCTTCGCTTCGATCCGGCCCTCCGCCCTGCCCTCGGTTCCGGCGGCCTTGCCCTCGCGGCGGGCAGCCTTCGGGTCCGGACGGCCGGCCTTGGCGTCGGCCTTGGCGTCGGCCTTGGCGGCGGCGGCGGGCGCAGGGGAAGGTGGCGGCACTGGCGTAGGCTGCCTGGCGGCCTCGCGCCGATCCGCCGCCGCCTTCGCGGCGCTGGCGGGGCGCTCGTCCCCGTAGACGTCGGTCACGCGACCCAGTGGATCGCTGCAGCCGTCGATCACCGTGGCCATGAGCACCGGGCCCTCCCCGTTCGCGTTCGCGATCGACGCGCAGCGCTTGAGGTTGAACGCGGCGACCGCCGCCTGGGCGGTGGGGTCGATGCGCGCGGTGAACGGCTGTGGGTACAGACCCATGCCGATGATGAGGACCACGAACGGCACGAACACCAGGAACTCGCGGAGGTTCAGATCCTCGAGCCCCGCGTTCTTGGGGTTCGACAGCGGGCCGAACATCAGCTTCTGGTACAGGTGCAGCAGGTAGACCGCGCCCAGGATGACGCCGGTCGCAGCGACCGTGACCAACACCGGCACCGCGAACAGCGTGGTGCCACCGTGCGTGAACGCGCCGACCAGGATCAGGAACTCGCCCACGAAGCCGACCAGACCCGGCACACCCGCCGACCCGAGCAGCGCGATGAGGAACATCGCCGCGAACAGCGGCATGACCTTGGCGACGCCGCCGAACTCGGAGATGAGCCGGGTGTGGCGCCGCTCGTAGAGCACGCCGATCGCCATGAACAAGGCGCCGGTGGTGAGGCCGTGGCCGAGGCTCTGGAACGTGGCGCCGGTGAGCCCCTGGGTGCTCCAGCTGGTGATGCCGAGCACGATGAAGCCCATGTGGCTGACCGACGAGTACGCGACGAGCCGCTTGGCGTCGCTCTGCACCCACGCCACCAGGGCGCCGTAGACGATGCCGATGACCGCGAGGATCGCCAGCAGCTGCGCGCCCTCGCCCGCGGCGAGCGGGAACAGCGGGAACGCGAAGCGGATGAGGCCGTAGGTGCCGAGCTTGAGCATCACGCCGGCGAGGATCACCGAGCCCGGCGTCGGCGCCTGGGTGTGGGCGTCGGGCAACCAGGTGTGGACCGGGAACAGCGGCACCTTGATGGCGAAGCTCGCGACGAAGGCCCAGAAGCACCAGAACTGGGCCTCGGGCGTGAGCACGACCTGGGAGAGGTCGGCCATATCGAAGCTCCACACCCCACGGCTGGCGGTGTGGTGCTCGACGGCGAGAAAGATGATCGCGGCGAGCATCAGCGCCGAGCCGACCATCGTGTAGAGGAAGAACTTGATCGCCGCGGCGACTCGCTGCTCGCTGCCCCAGATGCCGATGATGAGCGCCATCGGCACCAGCATCAGCTCCCAGAACGTGAAGAACAGCACCAGGTCGAGGGCGCACAGGGTGCCGATCATCCCCGCCTCGAGCACCAGCATCGCGGCGACGAACTCACCGCCGCGCTTCTCGATGCTGCGCCACGCGCCCCAGATGCACAGCGGGGTGAGCAGCGTCGTCAGCAGGACGATCCACAGGCTGAAGCCGTCGATGCCCACGTGGTAGTGGACGCCGAAGGACTCGATCCACGGGACATTGGTCTCGAACTGCATCCCCGCCTTGCCGACCTCGAAGCCGGTGCCGAGCGGGATGGAGAGCAGCAGCTCCACGGTGGCGAAGGCGAGGCCGACGCCCTGGGCGAGGCGCGACTCGGCCTGCGGCAGCGTCGCGACCACGACGGCGCCGAGGATCGGCAACACGATGAGCAGGGTGAGAAGCGCGTTCACTGGGCACCTCCGGCGGGACGCGGCGTGCCCTTGCCGCCTGTCGGCGCCGGCGGGCGCCGGGTGCCCGCGTCAGTCGGCGGGCGCCGGGTGCCCGCGTCGGGCGCCTGAATGGGCTGCCGGGGCGTGGGCGACGGTGGCTCCGCGGCGGGTCCATCGTCCGCGGGCGCAGGGCGGCGCGCGGCCGCGGGCCCGACCTGGAACGAGAACCACGGCCCGTCGGTGAAGAGCGTCGGGCCCTCGATGCGCAGCGGCTGGGCGCCGAGCGTGGGGCGCAGGCCGCCGAGATCCACCGGGTGCACCGGTGAGGCGCCGAGCTGCGAGACGGTCGGGTTGGCGTAGACCGACGCCAACACCAGCCCCACGCCGAGCATCAGCACCGCGAGGTAGCGGCGCACGTTGCCGTTGTGCCACAGCCGCGCCCGGTCCCCGAGCGCACCGACGGCGGCCGAGACGCCGCCGACGCCGAGGCCATCGACCAGCATCTGATCGCCGAACTGATACGAGAGGCCACCGAGCACACGCAGCGGGCGAACCACTCCGGCGTCGTAGATCTCGTCGACCTCGTACTTGGCCAGGCTGGCCCGGTACAGCGGCCCGAAACGGTCGGCCCAGCCCTTGGCCTGCGCCGACGGCCCGCGCAGGTAGAGCTTGCGCGCGAACAGGATGCCGACGACCGCGATGCCGACCGACAGGCCCATGAGCCCGAGCTCGACGCTGGCGATGACGTGGCCATGCTCGTCGGCGAAGCCCTCGCGGACGCCGACGTAGTACTCGCCGCCGAACGACGCCGACAGGGCGGTGATGGGCGCCAGCCACTCGCCGAGCACGTGCGGCAGGTGGCCCGGCAGCACGTGGGGAATGCCGAGGAAGCCGCCGAACGTCGCGAGGACCGCCAGCACGACGAGCGGGAAGGACATGATCCACTGCTCGTGGACGTGGTGCTCCCAGGTGTGGTGATCGCCGCGGAACTCGCCCTCGAAGGTGAGGTAGTACAGGCGGAACATGTAGAACGCGGTGCAGAACGCGGCGACGATGCCGAGGCTGTAGACCACGTAATTGATGCCCGGCGACCACGCCGACGCGTTGGTGTACGCGTGCAGCAGGATCTCGTCCTTGGAGAAGAAGCCGGCGAAGATCGGGATGCCGGCGATCGCCAGGCACGAGATGAGGAACGTACCCGCCGTCCACGGCATCTTGCGCCGCAGCCCGCCCATGGTGCGGATGTCTTGGTTGTGGTGGCAGGCGTCGATGACCGCGCCCGAGCCGAGGAACAGACACGCCTTGAAGAACGCGTGGGTGACCAGGTGGAACACCGCGGCGACCCACGCGCCCATGCCCGCGGCGATGAACATGAAGCCGAGCTGGGAGACGGTGGAGTACGCGAGCACCTTCTTGATGTCGGTCTGAGTGAGGCCGATGGTCGCCGCGAACAGGGCGGTCACCGCACCGACGATGGCGACGGTCGCCATCGTGTCGGGCGCCAGCGCGAACATCGGGTTGAGCCGGACGATCAGGTAGACGCCGGCGGTGACCATCGTCGCCGCGTGGATCAGTGCCGAGACCGGGGTCGGGCCGGCCATGGCGTCGGGCAGCCAGGTGTACAGCGGCAGCTGGGCGCTCTTGCCGGTGCAGCCCAGGAACAGCAGCATCGTCGCGGCGGTGGCGACGGTGACGCCGAAGATGCTCTGGGTGACCAGCGGCGAGTTGGCGCCCGCGGTGCACGCGTCGAGGATCACGTCGTAGTCGAGGCTGTGCGTCACCGAGTAGATGAGCAGCATCGCCAAGACCACGCCGAAGTCACCGATGCGGTTGACGATGAAGGCCTTGCGCCCGGCCGAGGCCTTCTCCGTCTCGTCGTAGTAGTAGCCGATGAGCAGGTACGAGCACAGACCCACGCCCTCCCAGCCGACGAAGGTCATCACGAGCGACTTGCCCATCACCAAGACGAGCATCGCGGCCATGAACAGGTTGAGGTAGGCGAAGTACCGCCAGTACGACGGGTCCTTGGCCATGTAGCCCACGCTGAAGATGTGGATGAGCAGACCGACGCCGGTCACCACCATGCACATCACCGCGGACAGGTGATCGATCATCAGATCGAAGCCGACCACGAGCTCACCCGAAACGATCCACGGGTAGATGCGGTGCACGACGCGGTCGTAGCCGCCACCGACGAGTGCCTCGAACACGATCGAGAAGGTGTAGAAGCACGAGAAGGCGACGGCGCCGATCGCCACGAGGTGGATGACCTCGCGACCGATGCGGTCGCCGAAGGAGCGCATGATCCAGCGCCCGAACACGAGGTTGAACACGGCACCCAGAAGTGGGAACAGCGGGATCCAACCGAGGGTGAGATTGGCTTCGTTCATGGCAGGCGCGAGGGGGCTAGTCGCGGAGCAGCGAGAGGTCGTCGATGTCGGTGCCGGTTCGCGAGCGGAAGAGGCTGACGACGATCGCGAGCCCGACCGCGGCCTCGGCCGCCGCCACCGCGATGGTGAACATCGCCAGGACCTGACCGTCGGTGTTGCCCCACATCCGCGCGAACGCGACCAGCACGATGTTGCCGGCGTTGAGCATCAGCTCGACGCTCATCAGGACGATGAGCACGTTGCGACGCAGCAGCACACCGGCCGAGCCGATGATGAAGAGCGCGAACGCGAGGTACAAGAAGTGCGTGATGGGAAGCATGGTCAGTTTCCCCCGTCGTGGCCGGTGGCCGAGGGCGCGCCGAAGTCGGTGATCGGCGTGGGGCCGCCCGGAGCGATCGCCCCGGCTTCGCCTTCGTGCTCGCCCAGACCGGCAGCGACCCGCGCCTCCGGGGCCATACCGCTGCGCACGGCCTCTTTCACCCGCTCGCGATGGCTGCGGGCCACGACGACGGTGCCGATGACCGCCGCGAGCAGCAGCAACGAGACCGCCTCGAACGCGAACAGATACTTGGTGAACAGCAGTTGACCGACGTCCTCGGCGGAGCCGAAGTCGGGGCGGCCACCGAGGTCGGCACCCGGCTTGAGGTACTGGCGCGCCAGCGTGCCCAGCAGCACCCACACCAAGAAGCCGCCCGAGGCGACGAGCGAGCCGTAGTACCCGATCCGGGCGATACGGCTGGGCCGGCGGTGCTCGACGCGGCCGCGCTCGTCGACGTCGAGGACCATGATGACGAAGACGAACAGCACCATCATGGCGCCGCCGTAGACGAGCACCTGGATGGCCGCGAGGAAGGTCGCGGACAGCAGGATGTAGCAGGCGGCGACGGCGACGAAGGTCGCGACCAGCCACACCGCAGCGACCACCGGGTTGCGCCGCGTCACCGTGGCCAGCGCGCCGAACACGGCCAGCGCCGCGAACGCGTAGAACACCACGTGTTGCCCGGTCACGCGGCCCCCTTGGGCCGATGTGCGTGGCGCACCTTGGCCTCGAATTCGTCGCGGTACTTGGTCAAAAACGCCAGGGTCGGCCACGCCGCGGCGTCGCCGAGGGCGCAGATGGTGTTGCCCGCGATGCCGTCGGCGATCGACGCCAGCAGATCGACATCGCCTGTGCGGCCGTGATCGAAGGCGATGCGATGCGCGACCTGGGCGAGCCAGCCGGTGCCCTCGCGGCACGGCGTGCACTGCCCACAGCTCTCCTCGGCGAAGAAGTGGACGATCCGCCAGGCGGCCTGGGTCATGTCGGTGGTCTCGTCCATCACGACGACGCCGCCAGAGCCCGCCATGGTGCGCAGGGTCCGGTTGCCGCCCAGATCGAACTTCTGCCCGGGGCGGACCTCGACCTCGCGGATGCGCTCGTCTTTTTGCAGCGCGTCGAACTCGAAAGGGACGTCGAGCTCGTCGGGGGTGAGCACCGGCATCGACACTCCACCGGGGATCACACCCTTCACCTTGCGACCGCCCTTGATGCCGCCGCACACCTCGTCGATGAGCTGGCGGCCGGTGACGGTGAGCGGCAGCTCGTACACGCCGGGCTTGTTGACGTGACCACACACCGACACCAGCCGCAGGCCGCCGGAGCGACCGGTGCCGAGGTCGGCGAAGGCCTTGCCGCCGTGCTCGACGATCCACGGCAGGTTGGCGATGGTCTCGACGTTGTTGACGATGGTGGGCTGGCCCCACAGCCCCTTCACCGCCGGGAACGGCGGCTTGAGCCGCGGCCAGCCGCGCCCGCCCTCGAGGCTCGACAAAAGCGCCGTCTCCTCGCCGCAGATGTACGCGCCCAGACCCCTGTACACGGTGATGTCGAGCGACACCCCCGAGCCGAACATGCGCTCGCCGAGGTAGCCCTTGGCGTAGGCCTCGTCGATGGCCGCCTGCAGCACCTTGTTCTCGCGCGCCATCTCGCCGCGGATGTAGATGAAGGCGCTCCGCACCTCGAGCGCGACCGCAGCGATGATCATCCCCTCGATGAGCATGTGCGGGTTCCAGTAGAGGATGTTGCGATCCTTGAAGGTGCCGGGCTCGCTCTCGTCGGCGTTGACGACGAGGTAGACGGTCTGGGCGTCTTTGGGGACGAAGCTCCACTTCAGCGCCGTGGGGAAGCCGGCGCCGCCGCGGCCGCGGAGGTTGCTGGCGGTGACCTCGGCCGCGATGGCCTCGGGCGCCATCTGGCAGGCCTTGCGGGCGCTGCGGTAGCCGCCCTTGCGCTCGAAATAGTCGAGCGTTCGGGCATCGTGCACCCCGAAGTGCTCGCTGATGATCTTGACGTCGAACAAACCCATTGCGCGCTGCCCTTCAGTTCCCCAGCTCGGTGGGGACGCGGCCCTCGGCGAGGGCGTCGAGGATCGCGTCGATCCGCGTGGCGTCGAGGTTCTCGAAATACAGGGGGATCTCCGGCTTCTCGCGCTCGGCGATCTGGGCGACGGGCCCGAAGCCGCAGGCGGCGAGGCACTCGACCTCCGTCAGCGTGACGTTGCCGTCCGCCGAGGTCCCCTTGTTCTGCACGCCCAGGCGCTGCTTGCAGCGCTCGAACACCTCGTAGGCGCCGACGAGCTGGCAGCCGATGTTGGTGCAGATCTGCAGGTGGTAGCGGCCCGGGCGGACCTTGTTGATCATGAAGTAGAAGGTGGCGACGCCGGTGACGTGAGCGGCGGTGAGGCCGAGCCGACCGGCGACGAGGTCGACGACTTCAGCATCGACGTAGCCGAATTGCTCCTGCGCGAGGTAGAGCACGGGCAGGCACAGGGCCTGGGCCGCACGGCCTTCGGGAAAGCGCGACCACAGCTGCTGGATCCGCGCCTCGATCTGAGGGGAAAGTTCTTGGCCAGGCACGGCTTTTCGCGCCCGGAAGCTAGGATGGCGCCGCATTTTCGTCAATGGGGCCACAGGGCTGATCGCCCGGAGACACGCCACGGCTCCGCATCGGCGCGGAGGGGCGCTACAGGGGCGGAACGCGCGGTCCCGATCGCCCGCCGCCGAGGGCCACGGCTGTGGCGCCGGCTCGAACGGCGCGTGTCGGCATCGATTCAGGAGCCGCGCAGCGCGAGTTCCATGCACACGGCGCCCTGTTGCGCGGCGGCGGCGGTGAAATTCTGCGAGGTGCGCAGCACCGGCGCGACCGTGGCCAGATCGATGGGCGAGAAGCCGAGCTTGGCGCCGAAGAAGTCAGACGCGGTGTTCGTGAGCAGATAGATCCGCTGGAGGCCCAGGCCCACCGCGCGGCGCAGCACGCCGTCGCCCAGGACCCACCCCAGGCCGGTCCCGCGGCGATCCGGGTGTACGGCGAGCCCGAACAAGAAGCCGTGATCGCCGGCGACCTGGAGACTCACGCAGCCGACGACGCCGCCGGGCGCCCGCATGACCATCGTCTCGACCTCGTTGGCCGGGACGATCCCGGGCAGACCATAGCGCGAGAGCAGCGCGTCGATCGCCGGCTGGTCCTCCGGCGCGCTGAACGTCACCGGGTCGCCGAACCCGAACAGCAGCTTGTCGCTGAGGCCGCCGAAGGCACCGGACGTGAGCATCAGCACCGTGTCGCCCGGGACGGCGGCGTCGAGGACGGCCTTCGCGAGGCTGTCGATGTCTTCGAAGGCGCGCGCCTTCACGCCGCGGGCCACGATGCCGCGGGCGAGCTCGGCCGTGTCGAGGCGATCGGACTCGGGGATCTTCTCGGGCTTGAACAGCGGGCCCACGTAGACGGAGGTCGCCGCGTCGAAGCCGGCGGCGAAGGCCTCGCCGAAGGCGCGGCGCCGCGACGTCGCGCTGCGCGGCTCGAAGCACACGTGCAGCGCGTTCTCGGGGAATTCCTTGCGGATCGCCGTGACGGTGAGCTGCACCGCCGTGGGGTGGTGGGCGAAGTCCGAGAGCACGCGGACGCCCTGCGCGGTGCCTACGAGCTCCTGCCGGCGCTTGACGCCGCGGAAGCTGCGAGTCGCGCGGCGGATGACCTCGACATCGACGCCCTCGGACCGCGCCATGGCGATCGCGGCGAGCACGTTGCCGAGGTTGTAGCGCCCGACGAGCTGCGTCGAGAAATCACCGAGGCTGACGCCGCGGTCGAAGAGCATGAAGCTCGCGCGGCGCCCCACCGCGCGCGGCAGCTGCACCGCGCACAGATCGGCGCCCTGGGGCTCGCGGGCGTGCTCGGGCATCACGCGGTAGGTGGTGACGCGGCAACTGGCGGTGGCGGCGACGCCGAGCGCCTCGGAGTCCTCGGCGTTGACGATGAGCTCGCCGTCCCCGGGGATCGTGGCGACGAACGCCCGGAACGCCCGGCGCACGTGCTCGAGGTCGTCGAAGATGTCGGCGTGGTCGAACTCGACCGACGTCAAGATGGCGCGCTTTGGCCGGTAGTGGAGGAACTTGCTGCCCTTGTCGAAGAAGGCGGTGTCGTACTCGTCGCCCTCGAGGATGATCGCCCTGCCCGCGCCCAGCTTGGCGCCGATGCCGAAATTCAGCGGCACGCCGCCGATGAGGAACGAGGGCTCGACGCCGCCGCACTCGAGCAGCCAGGCCGTGAGGCTGGTGGTGGTGGTCTTGCCGTGGGTGCCGCTGACGACCAGGCTGTCGCGGCCGGGCAGCAGCAGCTTCGCCAGCATGCTCGGGAAGCTCTCGAGCGGCAGGCCCAAGCGGGTGGCCTCGACCACCTCGGGGTGATCCTTGCTGCACACGTTGCCGACGACGACGGCCTCGGGCGACCACGCGAGGTTCGCGGGATCGAAGCCGAGCACCACCGGGATCTCGGCGCGGGCGAGCTGCTCGGACATCGGCGGATACACGGCGGTGTCGGACCCGCGCACCTCGTGCCCGGCCTCCTTCAGCAGTCGGGCGAGGGCGCCCATGCCCGTGCCGGCGATCCCGATGAAATGCACCCTCAAGGCCGCGGAGGTATGGCCCACACCGGCGCCCGCGGTCAACCACCGCCCCCGGGCAGCGGGCGCGGTGAACGACCACGGCATGCATGCATGGGATCAGGTGTGGCCGTGATGACACTTGGCGCGGCCGGTGAATCCTCGTCGAGTCGTCGACCGCATCCTGTGCGCACCCAGCCGCGCGGCGAGGTGGGGCTGGTCGCGTGGTGGGGGGTCGTGCTACGGCTGTGCCCGGATGCAGGAGACCCAGCCCGAGGACGATCGCCGCGGCCACCCTCGGAGCCCCGTGTCGTTCCATGCCCGCGTGTTCCACAACCAGCGGCTGCTGCTGTCGGGCCGCACGCTCGACCTCAGCCTCGGCGGTGCGCTGCTGCACGGCCACGTGCGACTCGACGTCGGCGAGACCGTGCGCGTCGAGGTCCCCCGCGGCGGCATGCGCAACCCGCTGGTGCTGCATGCCGAGGTCGTGCGCCTCGAGGAGCCCAACCCCGGCGTGCGCCGTCATGGGCTGGCGCTGCGCTGGATCGATCCCGATCTCGCGGACGTCGCCGCGCTGGCGTCGTTGCTCCGCGACCGCGCCGAGTGATGCGGAGGTCGGCCTCGGCGGCCGGCCCCGGCGGTCGGCCTAGGCCGGAGCGACGGCGCGCATTCGCAGCCGCGCGGTCGCCCACAGGCACGCGAGCGCCGCGGGCGTGAGGCCGGGGATGCGCGCCGCTTGGCCGGTGCTCGCCGGTCGCACCGCGGCGAGCCGCGCCGCGCATTCGTGCGAGAGCCCGCCGATGCTGCGGTAGTCGAGATCCGCGGGCAGCGGCAGATCCGCGTGCTCACCATGGAGCCGCGCGACCTCGACGCGCATGCGCTGCTCGTAGCCCGCATATAGGAGGATCGCCTCGGCCCGCGCCTGCAAGGCCGGTGTCACCGCGATGCCGGCGGGCAGCGGCGATCCGCCGGCGATCGCCTGCGCGGCCGCGTCGCGGAGCAGCGCCCGATCGCGGCGCGCGGCGTCGATGAGCCCGGCGCCGTGGGCCAGCGCGGCGAGGCGGACATCGGCGTTGTCTTCGCGCAGCACGATGCGGTACTCGGCGCGCGAGGTGAACATGCGGTACGGCTCGTCCGATCCCTGCGTGACCAGATCATCGACGAGCACGCCGATGTAGCCTTGATCACGGCCGACGAGCAGCGGCCCGCGGCCCAGCACCTGCAGCGCCGCGTTGGCGCCGGCGACGAGCCCTTGGGCGCCGGCTTCTTCGTACCCCGACGTGCCGTTGACCTGGCCAGCGAAGAACAGGCCGGGCAGATCGCGGCTCGCGAGCCGATGGTCGAGCATGCGCGCATCGATGGCGTCGTACTCGACGGCGTACCCCTCGCGCAGGATCACCGCGTGCTCGAGCCCGGGGATCGTCGCGATCATCGCCCGCTGCACGTCGCCGGGTAGGCTCGTGGAGATGCCGTTGGGATAGACGACGTCGGTGTCTGTGCCCTCGGGCTCGAGGAACACCTGGTGGCGCGTGCGATCGGCGAAGCGCACGATCTTGTCCTCGATCGACGGGCAGTAGCGGGGACCGGTGCCGGTGATGCGCCCGCTGAACATCGGCGAGCGCCCGAGGTTGTCGCGGATGCAGTCGTGGGTCGCGGGCGTGGTCCACGTCAGGTGGCACTCGAGTTGCGGCAGCACCGGCGGCGGCGACGGATCGTCGGCCCAGCAGAACCGCGGCGGCGGATCCTCGCTGGGCTGGGGCTCGAGGCCTGCGTACGCGATCGTGCGGCCATCGAGCCTGGGCGGCGTGCCGGTCTTGAGCCGCCGCAGCGCGAAGCCGAGGGCGGCGAGGTGCTGCGAGAGCCCGAGCGCGGGCGCCTCGCCGACGCGACCACCGGGCGTCGCGCGCTCGCCGGTGTGGAGCACACCGCCGAGGAACGTGCCGGTGGTGACGACGACGGCGGCGGCGGCGATGCAGGCCCCGTCGTCGAGCACGACGCCGACGGTCCGTCCGCCTTCGATCCACAGCGCGGTGACGAGACCGCGGGTGACCTCGATGCCGGCGGCGCCGAGCAGCGCGGCGGTGGCGTATCCGCCGTAGCGCGCCTTGTCGACCTGGACCCGTGTCGCGCGGACCGCCGGGCCCTTGCTGCGGTTCAGGATGCGGGCATGGATGCCGCACGCATCGGCGGCGCGGCCCATGAATCCGCCGGCCGCCTCGATCTCTTTGACGAGGTGGCCCTTGGCCACGCCGCCGATGCTGGGGTTGCACGGCGTCTGGCCGATGGTCGCGGTCGAGCCGGTGATGACGCGGACGTCCGCGCCCACGCGCGCCGCGGCAAGGGCGGCCTCGAGTCCGGCATGACCGGCGCCGACGACGAGCACGGAAGGCCTGACGGACATGACGGGCCGCAGGGTAGTGGATGGTCCGGGGCGCTGTCCGCGGTCTCGGTGGGCCCGGGGCAAGATTTCGACTAGCCTGCCGGCCATGTCGGGCTTCGTGTCGCTGGTCGGTGCCGGACCGTGGGACCCCGGGCTGCTCACCTTGGCCGGTCGCGACCGGTTGTCCTCGGCGCAGTGCGTCATCGCGGACTATCTGGTGAACCCGGCGCTGCTGCTGCACTGCCCGCCGGACTGCGAGATCCATCAGCGGGCCACGGGGCCCAGCGGCCGCGTCGAGCTCGAGCAGGCCGCCACCAACGCGCTGATGCTCGCGCGCGCCCAGGCAGGGTTGCGGGTGGTCCGCCTCAAAGGTGGCGATCCGTGCATGTTCGGCCGCGGCGCCGAAGAGGCGGCGGTGCTCGCTGCGGCCGGCATCCCGTTCGAGTTCGTGCCGGGGGTGAGCGCGACGATCGCTGCGCCGCAGTATGCCGGCATCTCGGTCACCCATCGCGATCACACGCCTGCAGTCACGTTCGTGTCGGGCTGGGAGGCCTACGACAAATCGGGGCTCACGGTGCAGTGGGAGCATCTGGCGCGCTCGGCCGGCACGCTCGTGCTGCTCATGGGGGTGCGCAACGCCCGTGAGAACGCCGAGCGACTGGTGGCGGCGGGGCGCTCGGCCGACACGCCGACCGCCGCGATCCGCTGGGGCACGCGCGGCATCCAACGCACGGTGGTGGCGACGCTCGGCACGATCGCCGACGCCATCGCGCGCGCGGGGATCCGGGCGCCGGCGGTGCTCGTCGTCGGCGAGGTCGTGGGCCTGCGCGCGCAGCTGGCGTGGTTCGAGTCGCGGCCGCTGTTCGGCCGCCGCGTGGTGATCACGCGCGCCGGCGCCGCCGCGATCACGGCGACGTGGTCACTCACGCAAGCGGGGGCGGACGCGGTGGTGGTGCCGTGTCTGGCGATCGAGCCGCCCGCCGATCCGGCATTGTTCGATCGCCAGGTCGGCGGCATCGCGGC
The DNA here is from genome assembly GCA_038325765.1 of Nannocystales bacterium. Classification (GTDB taxonomy): domain Bacteria; phylum Myxococcota_A; class Polyangia; order Nannocystales; family Nannocystaceae; genus Xiheibacterium. The sequence goes on along the minus strand of JBBQJI010000006.1, from coordinate 3,653 downwards.
GTTCGATGGCGTGATCGTGTCGAGCCCGGCGGCGGCCCAGGCCCTGGGCGCGGCGATGCTGCGGTTGGGCACGGACGTGCGCGTGCTCGCGGGACGCCAGGTCGCCGCGGTCGGATCGGGCACCGCGGAGGCGCTGCGCAAGCTCGGCCTCGTCGCCGATCTCGTGCCGGTGCGCGCGAGCTCCGAGGGCCTGGTGGATGCGCTGCGCGAGCGCGACTGGCTCGATCGCGGGTGGTTGCACGTCCGCGCCGATGCTGGACGCGACGTGCTCGCGCATGCGATCGACGAGGGCGGCGGCCGCTATGTGGTCGCCGCCAGCCATCGCACGGTGCGGCCGCAGGTGCCGGCGCCGGTTCTCGACGGTCTGCGTCCGGCGCCCGAGGGCGAGGGCTTCGATGCGGTGTGCCTCGCCAGCGGCAAGGCGGCGCGTCACCTGCTGGAGACGCTCGGCGAGGCGTGGGGCGAGGACGTTGCGCGCGCCAGGCTCGCGGCGGCGAAGGTGATCGCGCTGGGCGAGGTCACGGCCGCAGCGATCCGCGAGCTCGGCGTGCGGGTCGACGCGGTGGCGGCCGCCCCGACCGACGCGGCGATGCTCGAGGCGACGACGGCCGCGCTCGCTGGCGAGCCGCGGCCGCGGTGATCAGATCATCTTCTTGAAGTCGGCCATGCCGTTCTTCGTGAGCTCGTAGGTCTTCAGGTTCTCGTGGCAGGCGTTGCACTTGATCTCGTTGCCCGCCGCCTTGGCCTTGTCGACCATGGCCTTCATCATCTTCTTCGCCGCATCTTGGCCGCCCTTGGCACAGGCCTCCTTGACCTGGGCGGTCTCGGGTGTGCGCGCACAGGGCTTGGGGCCGTCGGCGCTGGCGGTGGAGACGGCGATGCCGGCAAAGAAGACGGCGGCGAGGGAGACGGCGAGACGGACACTGCGAGCGTTCATGGGAAGGTTCCTGGGTGGAGTCGCGGGCGGAGTGCTCAGCGTACCCGAGGCAGGTACACCGGCCCAAGGGGGACGGTTTCACTGGGATGATGCAAACGACGGCGCGCGGCGGAGCTCGGTATGTGTGCGTGCGACGGGGCACAGCGCGAGCACGCGGCCGCGATCCCGGTCGTCGTCCGCGCGGTGTCGAGCGCGACGGTGACGTCACGGGGCCGTCAGCACTTGGGTCGTCACGATCCACGGCGCCGGGTGTTCGCTGGTGTCGACGATGCGCGCGTGCAGGTTGTCGGGGACGCCGTCGATGAGGGTGCCATCGCCGGTGAGCACGAACCACATGCGCGCGCCTGTCGGGAGGTCGAACTGCTCGAGGCCGACGGACGGCGAGCCCTCGCCCGCGGCGGAGGACACCGAGAGGACCTGGGATCCCGAATCGATCACCACTTCGTCGGTCACGCCGCCGGTGGGGGTGATCGGGAACAGGAGGTCCTCGATCAGGAACGCCCCATCGATGGTGCCCAGGCCCGCGGTCGCGCGGTTCGAGGCGTTCACGAAGCGGACGGCGGCCTGCGGCGCCGCGTCGAGGCTGAACGCCTCGGGCGCGAACACCAGCTGCGAGTCGTCCGGCGTCGAGGTGCCGAACGCGGCGAGGTACTGCTCGCCGGCGACGAGCACGCCGGTCTGCTCGGGGCCTTGGACGATCGCGCCGCTGCAGTCGACCGCGTCCTCGCGGAGCGTCAGCGGGTGGTTGCCGGGCTCGAGCTGGAACGCTGCGATCGCCTCGGTGGTGTCGAGCCACGTCAGGCCGCCGGCGAGCTTGCGATCGCCGACGCAGGCGGTGATGGTGCCTCGCTCGGGGTGGGCGTGGAGCAGGTGGATCCGCGGATCCTGGGCGGTCCGCACGGCCTCGTCGCCACCCGTCACGGAGAGGAGCGCGAAGCCGTCGGGCTGGCGCGGCAGCGAACTGATGCGACCGGTGGCCGTGACGATCGCGGTCGCGCCGTCTGTGAGCGCGGGCAGGGTGAACTGCGAGAGTGTCTGCTCGCCTTCGTGCACCACCAGCGTGAAAGCCACGCCCGCGGGCACCGCTATGCCGTCGGGAGCGCTGGCGGCGAAGCGCTGGAGCGCCGCGATCTCGGGATCACCGTCGGCGTCGACGTCGATCGCGAGGTCCCCCGCGTCCGTGCCGGCGTGGACCAGGCGTACCCGGGCGGTTCCCGCCGCCGGGGTCGCGAACGCCTCGGTGAGCGCCACGATCCGGAACGCGACCGCCGGGTCGTCATCGAGTGTGCCGGCTGCCACCGCCACCGCTTGGGTGTGGTCGCCGAGCGTGAGAGACGTCGACGACAGCGGAGGATCGGCCGACGGCGCGCCGCCCAGCCGCGCCTCGAGCACGTAGTCGCCCGGCGGTAGTTCGCCGACGTCCGCAGAGGCGCCGTAGCCGAGCGTGGGTGCGATCGGGTTGGCGTCGCCGGCGAAGTAGAGATCGATCGTGCCGACGTCGGATGCGGCGTGGATGACGTGGAGCGTCGGCGGGCCTGAGTTGGTGTCCGTGGTCGATGACTCGTCTGCCGATGACGGGCCCGAGCTGTCGGGATCGGTGGTCGTGGTCGTGGTCGTGTCCGGGGACGTCGACGTGGGCGTGGTCACGCCCATCGTCGCGGTGCCGGGGCCCGAGGTGGGGTCGGTGGCCGAGGTGCTGTCGGTCTCGCTTCCGCTGGCGCCGAGGGTTCCGGCGTCGTCCGAGCCGCAGGCGAGGAGGAGGAGGGTGCAGGTCAGCGTCATCCGTCGCATGGGACGACGGTAGGGCATCCGCGGTGGGGTGGGAAGGGTTTACGGGACCTCGAGCAGGTGATCGGTGACGGTCCACGGAGCTGGGTGAGTGCTGGTCTCGACGATGCGGTAGCGGAGGGCATCGCCGCTGCCGGTGCCTACGGCGGCGCCGCGGCCGGCGAGGACGATCCACATGCGCCAGACCGGCCGGTACCTTGTCGACGCCAGCTCGAGTGGTGCGTCGGCCGGCCCAAGAGCGCCGTCTGTTGCATGCTCTCGGGCAGATGGTCAGATCGCGAGCGCGGTGACCGACACAAACCGGAGGTGGGCAACGCTGTCGAATCGTCCACCCATGAAGACCAGCACACGATGGCGCGCCTCGTCGACATGCACGAACACGTCTGACCTGTAGCTCTCCGCACCATCCGGGGGCGGAAGGTCGACCGACCAGGCCTCCTCGTCCTGGTCGAAGCCAGTGACCCGCACGAACTCCCCTCCAGCATCGAGGTCGAACCCCCGCGCGAGGATGGGTGACCCGTCGTCTCGCGCGGCACACTCCATCGAATAGCCGTTCTCCCCCGCGGCGAGGCTGGGTCCCACGATGTCGATCGTAGGCTGACCGTCGTTGTCGAATCCGGCCAGGAGATTGTCTTCTCGGTTCACGAGGTAAAAGCCCGCCGAGCCGACGCAGAGTTGAGAGTACCCGAGCAACGCCACGAATTCCTCCGTGTTCAGGGGCTGACCCAGCATGTCGTAGATTCGGAAGGTGGTGCCACCGTCGATCCCATCGGTCAACAGGACCGCGTCACCCGTCGACAAGCCGCGGAAGCCGCTGGCCCAGAGATCGTAGTCGTCGTCGAAGATCTGAACATCGCTCCAGAGCTGTTGCCCTGTCGCCGAAGCGGCGGCGACCCAGTAGGAGGAAAATCGAGATCCAGCGGTGACG